>NZ_JAIGNI010000039.1 GCF_026130175.1 Lyngbya sp. CCAP 1446/10
GTAAAACAACCATTGAAAAATGTACATATGTTAAAATTCCGGCTAACTCAAAAATGAAGGCGGTTGAAACCGCTGCCGACTTTTCCCCGTGTCTAAAGCCAGGGGCTTGCGTCTCGTTTTCCGGTCAGCAAGAAAAGGGAAGAGGAAAGAAATTCCCAATTACCAATTCCCGATTACCAATTCCTGATTACCCTTGGAATATTCCCAATCTGCCCGTTTTTGACCAAAACTCGATCGCTCCACCCAACCCCGCACCAGTCAGAGAAACAGCAGCTAATATCACAAAAGTCCGCCATCTTTGGTGACCAAATATTTGAATATCGAGTCTGGCCAAAGCTCCGGCTGAAGTCAAGACTAAACCCGTCACAAATAGGTGCATCCAGGTAACAACTATAACTGCCAAAAAAGCTCCTAAAATGATCGAAATAAAAGCCCCGACATCACTGGAAATCCACCGCATAATCCATCTTTTTGTGTCCTTCAGCGGGAACGACAAGGCGATAGCTAACACTAAAATAGCACCTACGGCTAAAAACCAAGTCAGGTGCGGAGGAATATCAAACTCTGATAATTTCCAGCCAAAAATGAAATAAGTAGTAAAAAGTAGAGTGAGCGAAAGCCAAGAATTTTTTCTCATCTGATGAAAAGATTAGGGAAACCAGTTAAAAAAGATGATCCCGATAAATTATGGGTGGTTTTAGAGGTTAGTAGAAATAGCTTGCACCGGACAAGTAGGGATGCACTGCTCGCAGACGATACAGCGCGATCGAGCAAACGTTAGTTTAAAGCTTTCTGGGTCAAGGGTCAAGGCTTCTGTCGGGCAAACCCCGGTGCACAAGCCGCAGTGAACGCAGATGTCTTCATCAATGAGTATTTCCCGGCTGGCTAGGGAAACACCGATGCTTTGCGATCGCATCCAGTCGATCGCCGCTTCTAGTTGGTCAATGTCCCCTGATAACTCTAGCACCAGTTTGCCCACTTGATTTGGAGCCACCTGAGCGCGGATAATGTTGGCTGCAACATTAAAATCCTTTGCCAGTCGATAGGTGACAGGCATTTGGATCGATCGTTGGGGAAACGTCAGCGTTACCCGTTTTTTCACTTTGACCTCGGTAATTTACAAACAATCTTTCTGATCTTAAGTTTTAACGCACTTGGTCTAATTACTGGTATTAGCCAATTTTTTTATAAGATTGGTCTGATTATCTCAAAATGTGGTATAATCTGTATCTGTTATTAAAAATAAAAACATAAAAATAAAATCACCATTTATTTTATGAGTCTAAATTCGCCGAACTCAACTGCTGCCCCCACACCCAAAAATTCCGAAATAAACGTCGCCGCGCGCGTCAGAAACTTATTGATCGTATTAGCTGCGATCGCCCTTTCAGTATCTATCTTTGTGGGACTACGAACTCAAACGCCATCAAGTAGTCTCACCGAAATGGCAAAAGCCTCCGCACCGCTAGAAACAGCTTTAGTAAACGGCAAGCCGACACTCATGGAATTTTATGCTGATTGGTGCGGTAGCTGTCAAGCAATGGCTAACGATCTGAGCGCCATCAAACAGAAATACGTCGAACCGCTGAATTTTGTCATGCTGAATGTAGATAACGACAAATGGCTGCCAGAAATCACCAAATATCGAGTTGATAGCATTCCACACTTTGTCTACTTGAACAATAAAGGCAGCAGCGTTGCAGAAACGATCGGCGAAATGCCACGCAGTATTATGGAAGATAATTTAGATGCTTTAATTGCAGAAAAACCAATACCGCACTCGCAAGCTTCCGGTCAAGTTTCTGATTTTACTCCCGCCACAGGGCCTGTGAAAACAAGTAGCTCCGACCCGCGCGCCCACGGCAGTCAAGTACAGTAGTCAGTTGACAGTTGACAGTTGACAGTTGACAGTTGACAGTTGACAGTTGACAGTTGACATATTAAACAAGATTGCAAAAATCCGAAAATACCCTGAAACCATCTGCGTCAATCGGTGTTGATCTGCTCGATATCTGCGGTTGCTCTATGACTCGAAGATTTCTGCAATCTTGTCTATTCTGTCCGGTCGATTACCCCGAATCTGGTAAGGGCGGGTTCACCAACAATATTTGCCAAAAATTGACAATCTCAAAAACCCGCCCCGACCGAGATATCGCGGTTAATTGACAGGACATGATACCAGTTGTCAGTTATCAGTCGATCGCAACTTTAGCAAATTTTGATTGCGGGCGATCGACTACCTCTCAAGAAATATTTAACAAACTTTATTGAAAATTTATTAAAATTTATTATAATGGCAAAATGCGAAGTCTCAATACTCGATCGCTCCCGATAAAAAATAAAGCTCGATTCAAATAACTTGGTTGGAATCCCCCCGACTCATTCCTTCGCAGGCTGACTGACGCAGTAATCTAAAATCTAAAATCTAAAATCTAAAACCTAAAATCCAATGACCGCCGACAAACCCGGATTCAGCATTAGCGGCATCTCAATCCGCCGCCACATCGGCACCCTCATGCTGACGCTAGCAATTATCATCGTAGGTCTTTTCTACATCACCCAACTGCCCGTTGACTTGCTACCCTCCATCACCTATCCCCGCATCGGCGTGCGCCTAGACGCCCCCGGAATCTCCCCAAAAGTCGCAGTTGACGAAGTTACCCGCCCCCTCGAACAAGGACTTTCCGCCACCGAAGGAGTCATCCAAATATTTTCCCGCACCCGCGAAGGACAAGTCAGCGTCGATTTATTCTTCAAGCCCGGCGGCAACATTGACCAAGCCCTCAACGATGCCACCGCCGCCGTCAACCGCATCCGCAACCGACTTCCCGACAATGTTGAAGCCCCCCGGCTGTTCAAAGCTGACCCTTCCCAGCAGCCTGTTTACGAATTTGCCCTCACTTCCAACTCCCTGCAAGGAGTTGATTTGCGCGTATTTGCCGACGAAGAATTATCCCGAGAATTAAACGTAATTCCCGGAGTAGCATCAGTTGACGTTGCCGGCGGCGTACAAGAAGAAATTCAAGTAAATATTGATTTAAATCGCTTGCAATCTTTAGGCGTTAGTATTTCCGATGTTTTAAACGCCCTCGAAGCCCGCAATATCGATACTTCCGGCGGGCGGCTGCGACAAGAATCGGCAGAACCTTTAACCCGTACAGTCGGACGATTTCGGAGTGCCAAAGAAATCCAAGAAATTTCCTTTCAAGTATCTGGTTCCACTCCGCCAAAACGAGTTTTTTTACGAGATTTCGCCAAAGTAATTGACGGGACAGAAGAAGAACGAGTTAAAGTATTTCTCAATCAAAAACCCGCTGTGAAAATCAGCATTCAAAAACAGCCGGACGCAAACACGATTACAGTTGTAGATGGCATAAAAAAGAAACTCGAAGAATTAAAAGAATCAGGATTAATCACCGAAAGCACCACAATAGTCACTACCTCAGATGAGTCTAAATTCATCCGAGATTCTATCAGCAACGTCGTATTTTCAGGTTTGACTGGGGCTGCTTTAGCTGGTGCATCAGTTTTGTTGTTCCTCGCTTCCCTGCGCCAGACTTTTATTATTGTCTTGGCAATTCCCCTCGCAACTTTAATGGCGATTATCCTGATGGGGCTTTTTCATCTGTCTCTGAATATCTTTAGTTTAGGAGGTTTGGCGCTCGGTGTGGGCATTGTGGTCGATAACTCGATCGTTATGTTGGAAAATATTGTCGAAGGAACTAGCAATCATAAAAACCAGGGATTAAGTAACAAACAGTTGATCCAGCAAGCAGAAAATAGCAGCCAAGAATTAGAATCAGCTTTATTTGCCTCCACTATTACTAACTTAGTTGCCGTACTGCCATTTTTGCTGATCGGCGGCTTAGTTTCCCTGCTGTTTAACGAGCTAATTCTCACCATCACTTTTTCAGTCGCCGCGTCTTTGATTGTCGGATTAACTGTTGTACCGATGATGGCTTCTCGACTGCTAGCATTGCCCGTATCCAGCGGTTTGAGCAACTTTTGGCCGCTGCAAGCATTCAACCGATCTTTTACCAATGCTACCGCCGGCTACGGGAAATTTTTATCAGGAATAGTGCGGTGGCGGTTAATTGTAGTTGTACTGGCGATTGTTATATTGGGCGGCGGCAGTTGGCAGATGGCTGGTCAAATTCCCCAGGAAATCTTACCTCAAATTAGTACCGGTCAAGCGAGATTATTTGCTTTGTTTCCGGCAGGTACTAATTTGGCAACCAATCAAAGAGTGATGGCGGAAGTCGATAAAATTCTACTCAGTCAGCCGGAAACTGAATACTCTTTGACTACGGTGGGCGGGCTGTTGTTCGGCACTACTACGAGCGAGAATTTGCTGCGCGGTGGCAGCAATATTACACTAAAAGCAGGCAGCGATACTTTAGCTTTTGTGGAAAAAGTTAATCAAGAATTGAAGAAAGTTAATATACCTAAAGGAACTCGGTTGCGACTGATTCCTGAAAATGTGCGCGGTTTGGTTTTGACTAATTCTCCGGTGCGCGGTGCGGAGGTTGATGTTATGCTTCAGGGCGAAAACGAGCAGGTATTGCTGCAAGCTGGCCGCGACATTTTGGAGACTTTGGAAAAGAAGGTAAAGTTAGCCAGCTTTCGCCCGGATACCGATCCGCCGCAACCGGAAGTGCAAATTCGCCCGAATTGGGAACAAGCGGAAATCTACGGGTTGAGTGCGAGGGAAATTGGAGAAACTATTCAGACAGCAATTCAAGGTGCTGTTCCCACGCAGTTGCAGCGGGGAAACCGTTTGGTTGATGTGCGGGTACAGTTCGATCGCGCTTCTATCCAGTCAATTTCTGAACTAAAATTTATCCCTTTAACTGCGAGGAATAACGCTCGCATTCGCTTGGGCGACGTGGCGAGTATTGAGGTGGGAAAAGCACCGGGAGAAATTCAAAGACTCAACCAGCGCCAAGTTTTCTTGATTGCTGGGAATATTAATAAGGGTGCGAGTTTGGGGGATGCTTTGAAACAAGTAAATGCTGTTTTGGCGGACATCAAATTGCCGCCGGGAGTGCGAGTGATTCCGAGCTCGGCGGCGGAAACTAACCGGGAATTGCAAAGTTCGCTGATTATTTTAGGCTCTTTGGCGGCGTTTTTGGTATTTGTGGTGATGGCGGTGCAGTACAATTCGCTTGTCGATCCGCTGGTGATTATGTTGACGGTTCCTCTGGCTTTGGCTGGCGGGATTTTGGGGCTGTATGTGACTAAAACTGCGATCGGCGCGACGGTGATTGTGGGCGCGATTTTGCTGGTGGGGATTGTGGTGAATAATGCGATTATTATGGTAGAATTGGCCAACCAAATTCTGGAAGATGAAAAGGTCGATCGCGCGACGGCAATTCTCAGGGCTGCACCTCAACGTTTGCGGCCAATTTTGATGACAACTATCACCACAGTTTTGGGTTTATTTCCGCTAGCTTTGGGAATTGGAGAGGGCTCAGAGTTTTTGCAACCTTTGGGGGTTGTGGTGTTTTCCGGTTTGTCCCTAGCGACGCTGCTGACGCTGTTTATCATTCCGTGTTTTTATATTTTGCTGCACGATTTCTTTGGGATGTTTTCAGCGAAGAAGTCGCAGACAGTGGCTATTCCCGTGCACAAGGCGGGGGGAAAGACTACGAATTGATTGATCATAGCCTCGTTGATTTACGGGCGGTTTCCTGGAGTCTGGCGGGGGTTTAAACCCCTGTCGGACGAGGAAACTCACAAGATTTATCATCGCCTCTACCATATTTCAAGCGTTTAAGCGACACCCCAGCCACGCCAGCCGACGCCCCACCAGCACCCCACGGCCTGATATTTTCTTGTCTCAGTCTCATAAAGTTACATTCCGTTACAATAGAAAAAGTAAACAGAACTTGCAGGCGAGCTAAACAATCAATGCGCTTAATCTTAATGACCGGAAAAGGCGGCGTCGGCAAAACCTCCGTAGCCGCTGCTACAGGGCTGCGATGCGCCGAATTGGGATACAAAACCCTAGTGCTGAGCACAGATCCCGCCCACTCCCTAGCCGACAGCTTCGACATGGAACTCGGACACGACGCTCGACTCGTAAAACCCAACTTGTGGGGAGCAGAATTGGACGCTCTCAGGGAATTAGAAGGCAACTGGGGAGCAGTCAAACGATACATTACTCAAGTTTTGAAAGCGCAGGGACTTGAGGGTGTACAAGCAGAAGAATTAGCCATTTTGCCAGGAATGGACGAAATCTTTGGTTTGGTGCGGATGAAGCGGCATTACGATGAGGGAATATATGATGTTTTAATTATCGATTCTGCACCCACAGGCACAGCATTGCGACTGCTAAGTTTGCCAGAAGTTGGCGGCTGGTATATGAGGAAGTTTTACAAGCCATTGCAAGGCATATCTGTTGCCCTCAGACCTTTAGTTGAACCGTTTTTTCGACCACTTGCGGGCTTTTCTTTGCCAGACAAAGAGGTGATGGATGCACCTTATGAATTTTATGAGCAAATCGAAGCTTTGGAAAAGATTTTAACTGACAATACTGTGACTTCGGTCAGGTTAGTTACAAATCCCGAAAAAATGGTAATTAAAGAGTCTTTGCGCGCTCACGCTTATTTGAGTTTGTACAATGTTGCCACAGATTTAATCGTAGCTAATCGAATTATTCCCGAAGAAGTAACCGATCCATTTTTCAAGCGCTGGAAAGAGAGCCAGGAGAAGTACCGTCAGGAAATTCACGAAAATTTTCGGCCGCTTCCTGTAAAAGAAGTGCCACTTTATTCCGAGGAAATGTGCGGTTTGCCAGCATTGGAACGATTGAAAGAAACGCTTTATGCAGATGAAGACCCAAGCAAAGTTTATTACACAGAAAATACGATTAGAATTGTGCAGGACAATAATCAATACGTTCTAGAACTCTATTTGCCGGGAATTGCGAAGGATCAGATTCAGTTGACGAAAACGGGAGATGAGTTGAATGTTCGGATTGGGAATCACCGCCGCAATATGGTTTTGCCGCAAGCTTTAGCGGCGCTGCAACCTTCGGGGGCGAAGATGGAGGATGATTATTTGAAGATTAAGTTTGCTTGATGATAAAAAACAGGAAACGGAAATCCCGTGTCCCACAAATAACAGAAACCGCAGATGTAAGGCAAATAAACACAGATGCAACGCAGATAATTTAAGGAATTGAAAGCTTGGGAATGCAATAGGTCTATTTTTCCTCTTCCTCTCCCTCCTCTTTCCCTTCCTCTGCGGCCTCTGCGGCCTCTGCGGTTCCTTCAATCTTTCCTGCATTCAACTCAATCTTTTTCTGCTGGCGTTCCGAAGCAGCTTTTTGCAGGTTTTTCACCCGTTCCGGATCGACATCCGATCGCCAAAACAACTTATGACCCTTAATCTTAACGCAATTGTCCTCCAAACACTGCACCCATTCCCGATACTTCCTAACTGCGCCATCATCGAGAATACCCAATTTTTCCTCTTGGCGGGTGAGTTTAGCAAATTTTTCATAATGGGGATAAGTAGGACTAACAAAAGCTTCTTTTCTAACTAAAAGCGGTGGATTGTATACATCAGAATAATCTTGATAGCTGACAGAAAGATCGCGCAAATCTATGTGCATAGCAGTGTGAAGGGCTGGATGCGGGTTAGTGTCAAAATCGGGATAAAATAAATAGGAAATCTGAGGTTTGCGAGCGTGAAATTTGATAATTGTAGCGCCGTCAAGCCTGCCAATCGTGCGGTTGGCGCAGCCTTCATAGAGGCGTAGCAAAGGGTCGAGTTCTTCTAAAAATGAGACGTGGACTGAAAGGGAACCGTGCTGTTTGTAGCCGATCGCACTATCCTCGCAACAATCCGCCACAATATCCGGTTTACTCAGGCTGTATAGCATTAAATCGGCTAAAGTGCAAGCTCTTTGATAACTGTCAAACAAACCCTTGATGTCATTGCGGATTTGAGCGGGAAGCCGGCGCATCGAAGGACGCGCGGCGTCGCCATCCTGTAGGGAATAGCCCAAACGGTTAAGAGCGAGATATACTAGCAAATCCTGGCGGCGCTTGTCGGCGATTGTCTCCCAATCATCCGCATCCGTTGCTTGCAAAATTACCCTCCAAGCGCGGTTAAAACTGTGAAATTCCTGCTTAATTGGCGATTCTTCCGCTAATTCACCTTTAACCGGAAGACGGCCCCGATCGCTCACAAAAGCCATCAAAGGAGCCAGCATTTCCTCATAATCCTCAAAGCGCTTGACTTGCGATCGCACTCTGGGAGTCGATAAGCGCGATCGAAACCGAGAAGCCCGAAAACCCTCAGCCTCCGCCGCATCCCGAAACACAAAATAGATTCCCAAAGCCACAGGAATCGCATCAACACCCAACACTTGGTCTATATAAACCTTCAACTCTTCCTGTTCGTAATACTTCTGAAAAGTATTGCGAGAAGTAATCACCCCATCGCCGTAAGCAATTTGACCGCGAGCCGGATCGTCAATCAAAACCTGAGCCGCCACCACCAATAAACTCTTAGTTAATTCCCAAGCATTCAGCAAAGCTTCTCGGCGTTCCGCCAAAGATTCAATCACATTAATTATATAACCAATATTCACAATATCCGCAGAAATTCGCGGAGTATCCGGCTGATAATATGGGTCCCAACCCGTAGCAGCATAACCCTCTTCCGCAATACATTTAATATCGCCACCGTAACCACAACCGTAATCAAAGAAAGTCATCCCATCAAAAAACAAATCAGATTCCAAAACCAGGCGCACAGGTTTAGAAATAGAGTTTCGCACCATCGCAGCTTTGTGCCGCTCAATTTTAGGATTTGATAACTCGCTATTTTCCTGTTTCAAACATTCGACAACAGCATGATCTTGAATTTCTACACCGCAATATCCCAAATATTTGAGCCAACCATCGCGAGTGCCGATCACGCTAGTATTGTCCAAGAGTCCCCACTTTTGCTCGCTGCGAGTCAGTCGAGCAAATTTTTCGTAATTGGGATAATCCGCAGTTACAAAAGTTTCCTTTCGGTGCAAAACCGGGGGATTTTCGCTGTTGCTGTAATCGAAATATTTAACTTCCCCAGTTTCCAGATTAATTTGGATGCTGGCTTGCAAAGCAGGGTGAGCATCTGTATCGAAATCGGGGTAAAAAAGATAAGAGATTTTAGGTTGCTGGAGTGAGAATTTAACTAAATTTGCTTCATCAATATTTTCGAGATGCTGTCTGGCGCAATTTTCGTAAATTCTAAGTACAGGGTTGAGTGCGGATAAAGCGGAAATGTGAATATAAAAAGCTGTTGGTAATTTTTTACCGATTTTGCTTTCTCGACAGCAGCGAGCTACTTTTTCTACCAGATTTTCAACATAAAAAATATCAATTTTGTCGGACGGACACGGCACAGCATTTACAGAAGTTTCCCCACAAATAGCATTGTTTTCATACAATAAAACTTCCTGAGCAAAAGCCCTCAAAGGCGTTAGAATTTCTCCATTGTTTTCTAATGAATCGGTATATAAAATAGGGTTTGTATCGGTATCGTAAGTCATAGATAAACTCATCGATTTTTTACATTAACCGCAGATAACACAGAGGAAACTGAGCCGGTGCGTCAGGGAGAACATTCTTCGTTTTTTGTCAAAAAATCCGCCCTGACGCACCCTACAATAACTAAAAAACAGACTTAAATATCAACCAAACATTCGAGTTTCTACAAATTTTTTAACCCGTGCTAAATGACTCGACAAACTCACTAATATGTTTTCAACGCCCTCAATAGTTAACAATCCCGAAGCTAGCGGTTCAGATTGAAAGCCTCGCGCTTGATGCTCCAATTGTGCCGCTAAATCCGACATTAGAGCAACTCCCACATTAGCAGCAGTTCCCTTTAGACGGTGTGCTTGATATTCCACAGCTTGCCAATCTCTAGCTTCTACGGCAATTTTGGCAGCAGCTATATCAGCCTGTGCGTTGCCGACAAATGCTTGCAAAAGTCGATCGGGCAATTTAACATTAACCCGTCCGAGTTGCTGCAATCGGTTCCTGTCGAACAGTCCGTCGCAGTCTGCGTGTTCCCAAGCTTGAGGTGCGATCGCCCTTGGTGCCGGCACAGCCACAACTTCCGTTTCTTCCAAAATTTCTGTATGCTTTATTACTAATTGAGGATTTTCTGCCAAATTAATACTTTTAACTCCATACTTATTTTTAAACTCAACATTTTGGGATTCATATTTTTTCAGCGCCGTCGCCAAAGCATCTAAATCTACAGGTTTGCTGAGATAATCGTCCATCCCAGCCGCCAGACACTTTTCTCGTTCCCCCGGCATTGCGTGAGCAGTTAAAGCAATCACAAAAGTATGCCGATCGCCTTTTTCTCGTTCCCTCAACTTTTTTGTCGTTGCATAACCGTCAAGTATTGGCATTTGACAATCCATTAACACCAAATTATAGGCTTTTTCTGCCAGCAAATCCAGCGCTGCTTGACCGTTAGCGGCGCAGTCAGCCTGATAGCCTAAAGCTGCCAATTGTTCGACAATAACTTGTTGATTGATCGGGTGGTCTTCTGCGAGCAAAATTCTCAGCGATGACGGCGAATTAGGAGTTATATATTGAGAATCAACTGCTGGGAAATTGCAAGTATTAGCAGCCTCTAAGCTCCCAAACTCTCCCCTTTCCTTAACCGACGCCAGCAAAGCTTCAAGCAGGCGAGAAGGCCGCACTGGTTCGATTAAATAGCCGCTGAACCCCACACTACAAAGTGCTTCAGCTTTCGCCTGTTCCCGCAAAGCAGTCATGGCGATTAACGAGCCAACTGTTGAGAGCGATCGCACTTTCAAACCAAATTCCTCAGCATCCAAATCCGGCAATTGCAAATCCACCAGCACCGCATCGCAGCATTTTTCCCCTGTCGCCGAATGCCGATCGATCCCGCCCTGAGAATTTTGCAACCAAGTCAAAGCAGCAGCAGCAGTTTCTGCCTCGTCGCAGCGAGCACCCCAACTTTGAGCGAGCGATCGCACCGCCGCCCGCCTCAAAGCGCTTGCAGAGACTACTAATAGCTTCTTGCCCGCAAGTTTGGGAGTCTGAGGCTCAACTTGCAACTGTTTTTCCAAAGGTACAGCGAACCAAAAAGTCGAACCGTTGCCGAGAAAACTGCGCACCCCAATCGAACCTTCCATCATCTCTACTAACTGCTTGCAAATCGCCAAACCCAAACCCGTGCCGCCGTACAGCCTAGTTGGAGAAGCGTCTACCTGAGAAAAAGATTGGAACAGTTTTGTCTGGCCTTCCGGCGAAATTCCCATCCCTGTATCCCGCACCGAAAATAGCAATTTCCCCCCTTGTTTGCAGTCTGCCAGTTGCCGATCCCGCTTGACATTTATGTGAACAAAAACTTGACCGCTATCGGTAAATTTTATCGCATTTCCCGTCAAATTTAGCAAGATTTGCTTCAACCTACCAGAGTCGCCAACTAACTTTTTCGGCACCGAACTGTCAACTAAAATATTTAATTCAATACCTTTTTTTTCTGCCAAAGGCGCTACCATTTCTATCACCGATTCCAGGCAGATATCCAAATCAAAATCAGCCTTTTCTAGCCGGAATTCTCCAGCTTCTATCTTAGAGAAATCGAGGATATCATTAATTACGCTCAGCAAATGTTCAGCACTGTGGTAAATAGTCTGAGCGCACTCCCGTGGTTTCGGTTCCAGAGGAGCGCGCAGCAGCAATTGAGCCATGCCCAAAACCCCATTCATCGGAGTGCGAATTTCGTGACTCATATTCGCCAAAAATTGCGACTTAACCCGGCTCGCTTTCAGGGCTGTTTCCCGCGCTTCCACCAACTCATTAATCTTGTCGGCTACCATCACCATTCCCCCCACTTTCCCGTCGGGATTGTACCAAGGGTGAGCTGCCCAGCGCAGGTACATCACAGAGCCGTCTGCTCGTTCCCAAGCATCTTCGCTCACAGAAACTACCTCACCCTTTAACACTTGTTGATACATCATTTTCCACCGATTTGGCGTATCTGGAAACAATTCGTAATGATTGAGATTAGTCAGGGACTGCCACTCGAAATTAAATTGAGTCAGCCATTGGTGAGAGTTAGCTAAATAGCGCATTTCTGTGTCGAACATCGCCATTGCTACGGGCACGCAGGCAATAATTTGTTTCAGTTGCTGCCGTTCTCTTTCTAGAGCGTATTCGGCTTGTTTGCGATCGCTAATGTCGCTAATCATGCCTGCCATCCGCAGCGCTTTTCCTTGGGAATTTCGCTGAGCTTTTCCCTGAGAAGTGCAGTAGCGGTAAGCACCAGAGGAGTGCAGCAGTCGGAATTCTACATTGTAGTCTATTTGTTGTTCTAAGTGAGCGCCGATCGCCCGGATGATGCCGTCCTTGTCCTCTGGGTGCAGGCGGTGGTAGAGAGCATCCATAGTGCTGCCAAATTGCGATCGCGCCAAACCGATAATTTCCAAAAGGCGATCGTTCCAATAAACCTCATTTTTACTTAAATCCCAATCCCAAATTCCGTCGTTCACTCCCTCTAAAACTAACCTGTATCGTTCCTCGCTTTCCTTAAATTTTTGACTGGTATAAAACGCCTCTGATTCGGCGCGGTAAACGCGAATGGCATTCTGCAAACTGCGGGACAAACTATCAGCAGACATCTTGCCTTTAGCGATATAATCAGAAGCTCCAGCCTTCATCAATTCCACAGCAATTTGTTCATCACCTTGCCCGGTGAGCACAATTAAGGGAACTTTCAGCCCAGATTCCCGTACATTTTTTACCAAACTCAGTCCGTCTCCGTCCGGCAAGCGGTAGTCGAGGAATACGCAGTCAAATTTGCAGTCAAATATCTGATTTAATAGCGAATTTTCTGTTTCCTCAACCTCGCTTAACTGTTGAGATTTATCTGGATGCGAGAGTTTCGCCGCTGCTCTACTAGAACTTTTGCTGACCGATAGTTTTGCCAGAGCATCGGCGCAGTCTTCTGCTTCAGTAACTTCTACCGAAACCCCAGCAGACTTGAGCGAGCGTTTGACCGTCATCCGATCGACTTCATCGTCATCAACTATCAGAATTTTAAGAAGTTTGTCCATAACAACCGAATTGTGGATTGAGCTGAAAAAGCTCCGGCATAGCAAAGATGAATGTGAAGCATCTGTGCGGAGATTTAAAAGCGTTTATTGGAAGTGCGAGCTTATATCTAGCAATCGGGGACGCTTGCACTAATACAAGAAAACTGTGATTATCCCAACTAATTAATACAAATGTACCGCCCAAAAAAGTCACAACAGCCACCTGGAAAAATTTTGGTTAAATTTTAGAAAATTTAGGGAATTTCACTCAGCATCCAGTATTTGTTGAGAGTAGCCATAACTTCCACAAAGTTAGAAAAAGTGACAGGCTTAAGAATATAGCCAGCTACATTCAAATTATAAGCTTCTACCTTATCTCTATCTTCATTAGAAGTGGTGAGGACGATCACGGGAATCGACCTCAAAGTTTCATCCAGCCGCAATTCTCGCAAAAATTCAATGCCGTTCATTCTCGGCATATTCAAGTCGAGCAAAATCAGTCGGCGCGCTTGAGGCATTGCCGGCTCTATTTTGCTTTCTTGGCGCAATATAGCCAGAGCTTCTAATCCGTTTTCCGCCATGTACAGGGGGTTGACGATGTTATTTTTTTTGAACGCTCGCCGGACGTTCATCACATCTACCTCATCATCTTCCACTAAGAGGATATGAATTTTTTTTCCTTCCATAAATTAGCCATTTTATAGATGTTTTTTAAGCGACAGTATCCTTGGCGGGGTTCAGTCAGCACGATCGCGAACCCAGCAGGTCTAATCTCTATTGTGCTTTGTCAAGAATCATTATGCCTCAACCGATCGCAGTATCTATCCGCAGGCGTAGTCGCCACTGCTGGGGGCATGAGTTTTGGTCGATCGGCAAAAACTCGCCAATTATGCCCGATCGAGCTACGGTAAAATCTAAAACTCAACTACATTATTAATCGCCATGTCAGCCGGACGCAAACTCTACGAAGGCAAAGCCAAAATCCTCTACTCCACCGAAGACAGCGAAATTTTGCTGACCCACTTCAAAGACGACGCCACCGCCTTTAACGCCCAGAAACGGGGCAGCATCACCGGCAAAGGCGAAATCAACAATGCCATATCCGCCCACCTGTTTCGGATGCTAGAAGCCAAAGGCATACCCACCCACTTCATCGACACGCCCGCCCCCAATCAAATGCGAGTCTGCCGCGTCCGCATCTTGCCCTTAGAAGTCGTCGTCAGAAACATTGCCGCCGGTAGTCTGTGCAAACAAACCGGAATCGCCCTCGGTACAATTGTCAATCCGTCGCTGGTCGAGTTTTATTACAAAAACGACGATTTGGGAGACCCGCTGTTGACCCGCGGCCGATTGCAGTTAATGCAGCTAGCCACCCCGGAACAAGTAGACCAACTAGAAATCGCCGCCCGCGAAATTAACGAAATACTCAAAGAATTTTTCACCCAGTGCGGCATTACCCTGGTAGACTTCAAACTGGAATTTGGTATCGACCAACATCAAAATTTGATTCTCGCCGACGAAATCAGTCCCGACACCTGCCGCCTGTGGGACAACGCAGAAACCGACCCCGACGCCCGTGTGATGGACAAAGACCGATTCCGCCGCGACTTGGGATCGGTAGAAACCGCTTACCAGCAAGTTCTCCAGCGGGTTCTAGCTCAGAAAGTCTAGAGGCTTGAAATGCGCTACAATTGCGCAGTTTGTAACCGTTATACCTTCGATGTCAGCAATCAGCGGTCAACAGTCATCAATTAGCGGTCAGCGCGAAATTCAACCGACTTAATCACTAATGACTAATGGCTAATGACTAATGACTAATGACGAATAATGTGGTGTGTGTCGATTGCCCAAAAGAGTGAACAAAAATGCGCTTATCTGCTGTATTGGTGGCAGTTCTTACTGTCTCAGCAACATTCGGACTATCAAATTCGGCAAGCGGTCAAACATCCTACTCTGAATCAACAGAGGAAGCTTTGACTGCCGTTACCCCCGCCCCGTCGATCGAATTATCCGATCGCCCCGTTCCAGAATTAACCCAAAATCTTCCTCAAAACCGCAAAGCAGCTAAAAGCAGCAAAGCGGAAGCCCTAAAAATAGTGGCGGCCCCTGGTAGAGGAGAGAACGATCGCGAACCCCCAAACCGAGTCACAGACCCGGCAACCCCGGTTTCGCCCGTTGACCTGCAACTCAAACCTGAGATAGCATCCAATCCCCTCGCCTCTAGCAGCCAAAACGCTCTGCCAGAGGCACAAATGGCTAGCCCGCTCCCCCCCTCGGAGACCGCAGTTTTGCCCGCCTGGGTTGCGGTAGAGCCTCGGAAACAGGATGAATCAAGGGCGATCGCTCAAGACATCCAAGTTTCTCCCAGACAGGCCCCAGAAGTATCAGGGGCGATCGCTCAAAACGCCCAAATTCCCCCCATACCAGCCCCGACCAGGCCACCAGCTAACACCGTTCCGACATTGCCATCGGGCCCAGCAGCACCGCAGCCCAGACCAGCCCCCGCACCAGCCGGGGCAGCAGAACCGCAAGTGCTAGTTGCCGAAGTTACCATTACCGGGGCAACGGGAGACCTGCAAAGCGAGATTTACCGAGTCATCAGCACCCAACCGGGACGCACGACCAACCGCAGCCAACTGCAACAAGACATCAACGCCATTTTTGCCACAGGCTTTTTCAGAAACGTGCGGGCAGAACCCCAAGACACCCCATTGGGCGTGCGGGTGACTTTTATCGTGCAGCCAAATCCGGTGCTGCGGGGAGTCAAAATCACCGGTCAGCAAGTGCTGCCCCAAACCATAATTGACGACAGCTTCCGCGATCAGTACGGCAAAATTCTCAACCTCCGCCGCTTTGAGGAGGGAGTGAAAAAAATTAATGCTTGGTATCAAGAAAACGGCTATGTTTTGGGCCAAATCACTGATGCGCCGCAAGTCGCAGATGACGGTACTGTCACCCTGGTAGTGGCAGAAGGCCAGATCGAATCCGTTGATGTCCGCTTCCTGAGCAAGGAGGGAGAGGCAACGGATGCGACCGGTCAGCCGATCGGAGGTAACACCCGCCGTTATGTCATTACCCGCGAAGTACAACTCAAGCCCGGAGACATCTTTAACCGCACCAAGGCGGAAAGAGATTTGAGGCGAGTGTTTGGTTTGGGGATTTTTGAAGACGTGCGGCTGGCCTTGGAACCGGGAACTACTGACCCCCGCAAGGCAAGGGTAATTGTCAACGTCATTGAAAAAAATACTGGTTCTCTGGCTGCGGGTGCGGGTTTGAGTTCCGCGACGGGTTTGTTCGGTACGGTGAGTTACCAGCAGCAAAACTTGAACGGTAGGAACCAAAAATTGGGGGCTGAAGTACAAATCGGGGAACGCCAAACCCTGTTTGACTTGAGTTTTACTGACCCCTGGATTGCGGGCGATCCTTACCGGACTTCGTTCACGGCTAATGTTTTTAGAAGACGATCGATCAGCGTGATTTTTGACGGTGGCGAGAGAGAAGTCAGATTGGCAAATGACGATCGACCCCGCATCGTCCGCACCGGCGGCGGCATCAATTTTACCCGTCCCCTCTCGCGCGATCCTTTTGCAGATTCTGAGTGGATAGCTTCACTCGGTTTGCAGTACCAGCGAGTCTCAATTACCGATAGTAAAGGCAGACGAGAATCCAAAGACGAACTCGGCAACCAGCTAAGTTTTAGCAATTCCGGTTCCGACGACTTGACAACAATCCAAGCAGGTGCTGTGCGCGATCGGCGTAACGATCCCCTCCGCCCCACCAGCGGTTCCCTGCTCAGATTTGGCATGGAACAATCGATTCCTATAGGTTCCGGCAGCATCCTGCTCAACCGTCTGCGCGCCAGTTACAGCTTTTACCTACCAGTCAAGTACACTAACTTTACCGCAGGCCCCCAAACCCTGGCATTTAGTTTAAAAGCCGGCACCGTATTCGGAGATTTGCCTCCCTACGAAGCCTTTGCCTTGGGTGGCGCCAACTCGGTACGCGGATACAACGAAGGCGACATGGGAGCAGGCCGCAGCTTCCTAGAAGGCAGCGTGGAGTATCGTTTCCCGATTATTTCGTTTATCGGCGGAGCGCTATTTTTGGATGCTGGCACCGACTTGGGCACGGGCAAAGATGTCCCCGGCGACCCGGCAGGTGTCCGCAGAAAGCCCGGTAGCGGTTACGGTTACGGCGTCGGCGTGCGGATTCAATCTCCGTTAGGGCCGATCCGGATCGATTACGGTATCAACGACAGCGGCGACAATCAAATTCACTTTGGGATTGGTGAAAGATTCTAATTACAGTTGACAGTTGACAGTTGACAGTTGACAGTTGACAGTTGACAGTGGTCAGTTGGCAGTTGGCAGTTGGCAGTTGGCAGTTGGCAGTTGGCAGTTGGCAGTTGGCAGTTGGCAGTGGTCAGTTGGCAGTTGGCAGTGGTCAGTTGTTATTAGTTACGAGTAATAAGTAATAAGTAATTGGTAATGGGTGATTGGTAATTACTAATTCTTCCCCTCTTCCCTCTTCCTTCTTCCCTCTTCCCTCTTCCCTCTTCCCTCTTCCTTCTTCCTTCTTGCTTCTTCCTTCTTCCATGACTCAAAGTACCTTAAAATCTGAATTTGAATTGTCAGGAATTGGTTTGCACAGCGGCGCACAAACTCGCGTCCGAGTCTTGCCCGCTGCGGCTGGAGAAGGCCGCTATTTTGTCAGAATTGACTTGCCCGGTGCTCCGATAATTCTGGCAAAAATTGAGGCGGTTGGTCAGACTGCGCTTTCTACTGAACTGGTAGGTGCCGCAGGTGCTCAAATTCGCACTGTAGAGCATCTATTAGGCGCTTTGGCGGGGATGGGAGCGGATAATGCTCGAATTGAGGTGGATGGGCCGGAAGTGCCTCTGCTGGACGGTTCGGCTCAGGTTTGGGTAGAGGCGATCGCCCATACCGGCCTAATTGCTCAAGCATCCCAGGAAGATCAAATTTCCTCATTCGTCCTGACTGAGCCGATTTGGGTGCGTCACGGGGATGCTTTTGTTGCAGCCCTACCGTCGGATCAAACTCGGTTTAGCTACGGAATTGATTTTGAGGAACAGGCGATCGGCAATCAATGGTACAGTTGGTCGCCAGAGGTAGAAAGTTTTGCGACGGCGATCGCCCCAGCCCGCACTTTTGGACTTGCTCGGCAAGTTGAACAATTGCGACAAGCAGGTTTGATCAAAGGTGGTACCCTAGATAACGCCCTTGTTTGCGATCGATCCGGCTGGCTCAACCCGCCCTTGAGATTTCCCAACGAACCGGTGCGCCATAAAATCTTAGACTTAGTAGGCGACCTCAGTCTGTTGGGAACTTTGCCAAAAGCTCATTACTTGGCTTACAAAGCCAGTCACAACCTCCACGTCCAACTCGCCAAAGCCCTGAACTCCCAAGCTTCAGCCGTGCTACAACCAAGTTAGAACAGGTTCGAGCTTTCTTTACAGTTATAGTTTGCAGTTACAATTCACAACCCAAGACGCGATCCCTTGCCTTTATATAGCAACGGCGAAGGCGCTTAGGACGTTCTTAATTGCTGAAACCATTGCAGTGAATTTCTTCTCTGGCGACGACAACTAAAGCCTTCCTTCTTCCTTCTTCCTTCTTCCTTCTTCCTTCTTCCTTCCTTCTTCCTTCTTCCTTCTTCCTTCTTCCTTCTTCCTTCTTCTTTCTTCCATACCACACTCAAAAGTCTTCAAGCAATGTCCACGCTGACTGAAGTTAACACCCTCAATACTGCCAATTCTGAATCCGTTCCCACCGAAAACGGCGAAGATTCTCCAGCGGTTAAATCTACTTTTACTCTCGAAGAAATTCAGAAAATATTACCTCACCGCTATCCCTTTGCACTGGTAGACAAGATTGTTGATTATGTGCCGGGAGTGCGGGCTGTAGGAATTAAAAATGTGACTTTCAACGAACCACATTTTCAAGGGCATTTCCCCGGAAGACCGATTATGCCTGGGGTCTTGATTGTCGAAGCGATGGCTCAAGTTGGCGGTATTGTTCTCGCTCAGTTACCGGACATCGAGCAAGGATTGTGGATGTTTACCGGGATTGATAAAGTCAAGTTCCGCCGTCAAGTAGTACCGGGCGATCAGTTGCTGATGACTCTAGAATTGCTGTGGGTAAAACGCCGTCGCTTCGGAAAAATGCAGGCGATTGCTGAAGTAGATGGACAAAAAGTCTGTGAAGGAGAATTGACGTTTTCGATGGTAGATTAAATTTGCTAATGAGGAATTGGCAATGGAAATTGGTAATGGAAATTGGTAATGGGTAATGGGGAATGGGTAATGGGTAATAGCTAACAACTAATAACGGTTTGGCTAAGCAAAAATGCAAATTATCAATTATCAATTACTAATTACTAATTACCATCTAAGTAAATCCACCTAATTAAATAACGTAAAATACTGGTCGCTAAAAAGCTTGCTGTGTATATCTTCTTCCTTCTTCCTTCTTCCTTCTTCCTTCTTCCTTCTTCCTTCTTCCTTCTTCTTCCTTCTTCCTTCTTCCTTCTTCCTTCTTCCTTCTACTTAAAAACTGACAAATGCTTACTTTGATTCACCCAACTGCTGTGATTCATCCCCGCGCCGACCTGCACCCGACTGTAGAAGTGGGCGCTTATGCTGTAATTGGGGAAAGAGTGAAAATCGGGCCGGAGACTAAGATTGGTGCCCATGCAATTATCGACGGACTAACAGAAATAGGTGCTCATAATCAAATTTTCCCTGGTGCGGCGATTGGTTTGGAACCTCAAGATTTGAAATATGAGGGTTCTCTGACTAGGGTGACAATTGGCGACAACAATGTGATTCGGGAATATGTGACAATTAACCGCGCTACTGGAGCGGGGGAAAGCACCACAATTGGCAATCATAATCTATTGATGGCCTATGTTCATGTTGGTCATAATTGCGATATTGCCGATCGAGTAATCATCGCCAACGCCGTAGCCCTCGCCGGACACGTTAAAATTGAGTCCCAAGCCCGACTCAGCGGGGTTTTGGGCGTGCACCAGTTTGTCCACATCGGCCGCTTATCCATGATCGGTGGCTTGAGCAGGATCGATCGAGACGTGCCCCCTTATATGCTAGTCGAGGGGAATCCTTCGAGAGTGCGAGCTATCAACAAAATAGGCCTCGAACGCGCCGGTTTAACCCCAGAAGATTTGCTAGTTTTAAAGAAAACTTTTCGGATTTTATACCATTCTGGCTACACTCTCAATCAAGCTTTAGAACAGTTTGATTTGTTACCGGAAAACCCCCACTTGCTGCACCTGCGGAGATTTATACAGCAGTCTATCAGCAAAGGGCGGCGCGGTTTGATTCCTAGCAAGAAGTGAATCATCCTAAATCTGGGTTAAATAAGACTCGGCGGTTGAAACCGCGACTATACAAACAAAGTCCGCAGCAGAGGGGGACTCAAGAATTAAGACTCGGCGGTTGAAACCGCGACTATACAAACAAAGTCCGCAGCAGAGGGGGACTCAAGAATTAAGAGGTATTAAAGCCAAATTGGTTATGAGGTAGAATGAAGCTATTAACTAAACGATTGTTAAGTTATGAATGTATATACTTCAGTCAAATATACATCTCCTGAAACAGAACAAGATGCCTGCATCAGATTTTCAGATGTTAGCTGGGAGCAATTTGAAGCGATAGAATCAGCGTTTAAAGATATTGGCAATGTAAAATTTTTCTATCTCGATCGCATCCTGCAACTTATGACTGTCTCGCCGGAACACGAAATCATCAAAAAAACTCTCTGTATGCTGTTAGAGGCATACATGAGAGCAAGCGGGATTCGATTTTATGGCAAGGGCGGGCCGACTCTGGGTAACAGAGATTTGGGAGGTAGAAAAGAGCCGGACGATTCCTATGACATAGGAACCCCAAAAATAGTCCCAGATATTGCTATTGAAATGGTAATTACTAGCAGTGGAATAGACACTCTAGAATTTTACAAACGATTGGGAGTTCGGGAAGTTTGGTTTAGGCAAAACCACCAGTTATCTATCTACTACTTGAGATGTGAAAATTACGAGAAAATTACCCGCAGTAAATTTTCCCCTGAACTCGATTTAGAATTACTGCTGCGCTGTGCTAATATGCCAGATCAATATGATGCTGTGACTGAATTGCTAGAACAAATCTCACCTGTTTAAAGCCAGAGTTAAATTAACAAATATGAAAATTTTTATCAGCACTGGTGAGGTTTCGGGCGATTTGCAAGGAGCTTTGTTAGTTGCTGCCTTAAAACGTCATGCTGTCGCCGCTGGTTTGGAGTTGGAAATAACTGCATTGGGCGGGCCGCAAATGGCGGAAGCTGGGGCTACTATTTTAGGCGATACTGTGGGCATTGGTTCTATGGGTATTATAGAATCTATACCCTATATTTGGCCAACGATCGCAGTTCAGCAAATAGCTAAACAATATCTAAAAAAATCACCCCCCGATGTTGTTGTATTGATTGATTATTTGACTCCAAATCTCGGTATTGGTAGCTACATTCGCCGCTATTTGCCGGATTTGCCTGTGGTTTGGTACATCGCACCTCAAGAATGGGTTTGCTCGATTTCTCCTCGCAATACTGAATTGATTGTCAATATTGCCGATCGCATTTTGGCGATTTTCCCCGAAGAAGCTCGTTACTATCGCGCAAAAGGCTCTCAAGTCAGTTGGGTTGGCCATCCTTTGGTGGATAGAATGCAATCTGCGCCCAGCCGGGAAATTGCCCGCAAAACTTTGGGAATTGAGCCGGAACAGGTGTCAGTCGCTCTAATTCCCGCTTCTAGAAAGCAAGAACTCAAGTACCTGATGCCGGTGATATTTGAGGCTGCTCGAATTATTCAAGATAAATTGCCGGAGGTTCATTTCTGGATTCCGGTTTCTCAAGCAGCTTTTCGCAGCAAAATCGAACAAGCTATTGGGAATTATGGTTTGCGGGCTACTTTGTTGGAAAATCAAAATCTGGAAATCTTGGCTGCTGCCGACTTTGCGATCGCCAAATCTGGTACTGTTAATTTGGAATTAGCTTTGCTCGACGTTCCGCAAGTTGTAGCCTACCGCGTCAGTCGGATTACGGCGATTATTGCTCGCCACGTTCTGAAATTGTCGATTCCTTTTATCTCTCCGCCCAATTTGGTGCAAATGAAGCCGATCGTCCCAGAGTTGCTGCAAGACGAGGCTACTGTGGAAAATATAGTTTTCCATGCCCTGGAATTGCTGCAAAATGCCGATCAACGCCAGCAAACCTTGGCGGATTATCGGGAAATGCGGGAAAGTCTCGGAGATGTCGGTGTGTGCGATCGCGCGGCTGCCGAAATAATCAAAAATGTTAAAATAAATACAGCTTCTTAAAACAATTTTACTATTGAAATGTTATGCCTAGCTATCGGAAAAAGCGACCGATCGCTGTTGATTTATTTGCCGGCGCAGGCGGCATGACGCTGGGCTTTGAACAAGCAGGTTTTGATGTACTTGCATCAGTCGATATTGACCCCATCCACTGCGCCACCCACGAATTCAATTTCCCGATGTGTTCTGTATTGTGCAAAGATGTCTCAAAGCTGACAGGATCGGAAATTAGGAAACAATCTGCGATCGGCAGGCGCGAAATCGACGTAGTAATCAGCGGTTCGCCCTGTCAAGGATTCTCGCTGATGGGCAAGCGCGATGTAGACGATCCGCGAAATTCTCTGATTTTCCACTTTCAACGCTTAGTTTTGGAGCTAAAACCCAAGTTTTTTGTTATGGAAAATGTGCCGGGAATTGTGGCGGGCGAACACAAAGAACTCCTGAATATTTTAATTAGCTCTTTTCTGGAAGCAGGCTATCAAGTAGAAGAAAAATATCAAGTTCTCAACGCCGCTCATTACGGAGTACCACAAGCTCGCAAACGATTGTTTCTGATTGGTTGCAAAAAAGACTACGATCTGCCAAAATATCCTCAGCCAACTACTTTTTTGCCTAAAAAGAAACTTCCTAAACGCTATAAAAAAGTTAATTTACCTGCTGTACCGACAGTTTGGGATGCGATTGGAGATTTGCCGGAAGTAGAAAAGTACAGCGAGTTACTGCACCGAGATTGGGTAATAGCGGAGTACGGAAAGTGCAGCAGCGATTACGCGAGTTTGTTGCGTGGATTCGATGATTTTGAAAATGATTATGCTTACGATCGCCAGTACGATCGACAAATCCTCTCATGCAGTCGGCGCACCAAACATTCTCCCGAATGTATGGAAAGGTTTGCAGCCGCAGCCTACGGCGAAAAAGAGCCGATCAGCCGTTTTTACAAGCTGCACCCTGACGGAGTTTGCAACACTCTCAGGGCGGGAACCGACAGGGCGAGGGGCGCTTATACTTCGCCAAGGCCAATTCACCCGATCGCGCCTCGGTGCATTACAGTCAGAGAAGCAGCGCGATTGCATTCCTATCCTGACTGGTTTAGATTTCACGTCACAAAATGGCACGGTTTTCGCCAAGTCGGAAATTCTGTACCGCCACTATTGGCGAAAGCTGTAGCAGCGCAGATTATTAGCGCTTTGGGCGTGAAAGTAACCAAGCCGAGTTTCAAGTTTCTGATTGGAGATGATTCGTTACTTAAACTAAATTGGTCGGAAGCAGAACAATATTATCTGAAAGTCTAGACTAAGACGATGCGCGTGTTCAAGTAAGCGCGGGCTGCCCTACCCTGTATCATTTAGCACAAATCGATGACTGGGACGAGATGTCCCCGGTAGTTAAACAAACCGGGAATGTATTCGGGCGCGTTGTGGAGTTTTTGCAACGTGACAGTGGGAACTACTTCGACTACGCGCCTGCTATCTGCGGCATAGCGATCGTCCCCTACATAAAATAGCAACATCAACATAGGGATACCATTGGAGATTTGAGATTCTGAAAGTCTGCCGGGAAAACATTTTGAGAAATTTCGCTTAGTTTTGCAACAATTAGGAGTCTTTTGGCATTCTAGAGCTATCGTGTAAAAAGTGTATTTTCAGGAGACTACTATGGGTTGGTTTAAAAGACTGTTCGGACTCGAAAAGCCTGAAGCCCCGGCTGAACCGATGGCACAAGTAGTACAGCAAGCAGCACAAGCGCAATCCATCGCTCCTGCTAAAGTCGGCCCAGACGGAAATTTTGACGAAAGTGGCCTGGCGAAGCGGGTGGCTTTGGCTTTTGACGGCGATTCAGCAGTTGCTGATATCGAGACTGTTTATGTGGCTCAGCTCAGCAGCACGGTTGTTCTCAAAGGTCAAGTTCCCAGTCAGGAAATTCTCGACAAGTTAGTGGCGATCGCCTCTGCTGAAGAGGGCGCAACAAACGTACAAACCGATCAAGTGACAGTCGGGTAGTTCTTCGGATCTCAATCTGTTTCGCTCTGAGTACGATCGAATTAGTCAAAGCTCGATTAAACCCGCTACGGCGGGTTTTTTCCTGCCTTCTCCCCCTCAAAATATTAATTCTTGTAAAAAAACGCATTTTAGTCCAAAAACAGTATAATTGAATACAGAAACTAAAATAGTTGTAGCTAGCAAAAGCAAACCTGACCTAACGACCGTTTTTATCTGAATATAAGGATCGAAAAATATGCAACTGACTTATCGCGGCGCAAACTACGAGTACGATATTCCGACAGTCGATATACTAGAAGGCGAAGTCGCGGGCAAATATCGGGGTCAAGACTGGAACTATCGGTATCCGAGACACCTTGCAGTCCCCAAAAAATACGGGGGCGTCAACTCTAGCACAAAGCAAGATTTTCAAGCCCAGAAGGATGTCGTAGCAGCTAGCGCACCTTACTCGGCGGTTGAATCTTCGCCGACATTTGCGGACTTGGCGCAAGTTCACCGGGTGCATATTTGTAATATTCTCGATCGTAGGCAGCAAGTAGCGAAAGCCAAGGGCGATGAAAGATTGCTGCGCTTGCTAGAAAAAGAGTGGAAGCAAATGGCTTGTTAGGAAATAGCTTCAGAAAATACAGCGTTTGTTAAGAGGGGAAAGTTGAGTTAAGCTCAATTTCCCCTTTTTGGTGTTGTTTGGGCGATCTTTTTCAACCCTGGAAGCGAGATTAATTGTCGGGATTTGGGGTGATGCGAAGTTGAGAAGGGCGATCGATCTCCTCAACACTCTTTCGGCTACGATTAGCTTTGACGATTAACTCAATGCCCTGAACTATCATTCCCTGAATCACATTGAGGGCGGGTTTCCCAGATACTACATCGAGATTGCCCTGCACATCAATGATGACTGCTTGCAGGATAAATGCACTTGCGATCGCTTTGCGGATGAACTTGTCTTGATTGCTTTGGCTGTTGTTTTTCATGTTCGGAACCTTGTTTGATTAACTACATCAACAGGATCTCTTTGGGGTTGTAAGCTTAATCAAGTCGTAGCGATCGCAACGAAAAGTCTTGTAAAATATGGATAGTAGGGGTTTGGGGTGGTAGCGACAATTTGGGGTAGCCCCAAACTTTGTGGTAATTTTTTGGACTGCTATGGCTAAATATACTTATGGTTCAGAGGTGAAAATGCGAGTGCAGCGCCTGTTGGAGGCGTTGCTTGCTTTTGTCAATTGGGAAGTTGAGGGCAGTTTTAAAATTGAATTCAAGTGGGAAGCAGAAGACAGTACCAACCCCAAGCTAATTTTCAAAACAACGCTGGTAGCTTTGGAACAACTGACAGCGAAAGACAAACATCCTGGCAAGTTAACTAAAACTCAGATTCGAGAAGCGCTAAATTTACTGAAAAAATTTTTGAAGATTCTGGAGGACAACCGCACTCAAACCAAGGGAGTTGATACCTGGCATTTCACGTTGACGCTATGGTCAAAAGATCGGGAAAAGAACCTCAAGCAGTTTGATAAGGCGTGGGAAGATAGCAGGCCAGAGAAATCTAAAGCTTTAGCAGCTAATTCTCAAAAATCGGATAAGTTTGACTGGCGCGATATCTGCCACGATCGCTTAGAAAAGCAAAAGCAACTGACAACCAATCGGCTGATGCTTGCTAAGGCGATGGTATTTAATCTCGACGATATTGATGTAGATTTGGCATTAGTCGAACGCAAAAAGCCAGACAAACGGAGTGAGGACGATCGTCCTGAAAAATCCCGGTTTTATCAGCCAGACTACGAAGAAACCGAGAAACTGGAATACCAAGAATTTCTTGCCAAAGTCCTGAAATCCAATCAAACCAATAAAATTGCAGTAATTGGAGAAGCGGGTGCAGGTAAAACCACACTCCTGCAAAAGATTGCTTTCTGGATATTGGAAAAGACAGATTATTTGCCGATTTGGATACCTTTGGGAAATTTGCCAACCCCAGCGCCACAGCTAAAAGAATATCTCCTAAATCGTTGGCTGGAAGATGCGATATTTAGTGTCACGCCAGAAATCAAAGCTAATTTTGAAAAACAGTTAACGGCTGGGAAGGTATGGCTGCTGCTGGATGGCGTGGATGAGATGGCTGCGTCGGGTAATCCTCTCACATTTGTTGATGAATGGATACCAGATTGGAGTCAGCATTTGCCTGTGATACTGATTTGTAGGCTGAATGTTTGGGAAGCAAATCCTTATGCTCTCAATGGCTTTCAAACCTATCGCACGTTGTGGTTTAGCGAAGAGAAAGTCAAGCAGTTTATTGATGATGGTTTTAAAAAAAGTGATCCCGCACTAGGGATTCAGTTGCAAGAGGCATTAAACCAACCCGGAAAAGAACGAATCAAAGATTTGGTGAGAAATCCCCTGCGGTTAATGCTGTTGTGTTCGATTTGGTATTTGCTAGATGGCAAGTTACCCGATACCAAGGCAGAACTTTACCAGCAGTATGTGGAGGAAGTTTACAGGTGGAAAGAAGAGGAATTTCGTATAACACCTGAAGAGAAAAAGCAACTAAACATCAAGTTGAAAGAATTGGCATTACAAGCAATTAAATATGAAGGGAACCGATTTTGTTTGCAACATAAGTTCATTGAAAGTGTATTTAACAATGATTCTTTGTTCCAATTGGCGCTCAAAGTCTGCTGGCTGAATCCAGTGGGAGTAGATGCAAAAAATCCCCTTAAACCTGTCTACGCTTTCTACCATCCCACGTTTGAGGAATATTTCGCCGCGACTGCGATTGATGATTGGAGCTTTTTTTTACCCCGCCAACATCAAGATAAACCCCTTGCAGATAAATACCGCATTTTTGAACCCAAGTGGGAAGAGGTGATTTTGCTGTGGTTGGGGCGTGATGAGGAAATAATAAATAAGCAGAAAGAAGAGTTTATCACGGCATTGGTAGAGTTTAATGATGGGTGTGGAGTTTTTTATGGGTATCGAGCATTTTTTACAGCAGCCAAAGGAATAGCAGAGGTTGAACAATATGCCTCAAGATTAGAGATTGTCAAAAAAATTGTTCATTGGAGTTTTGGTTATTTGAGTGGAGAACTGAATGAATGGCTCACAGATGTTCCTGCTCATATTGTAGATGCCGCAAAAAAAATACTGCGCGAAACTAATCGTTCCTCTGTAATTTCGCACTTAACCGACTTGCTTAATAGTCCCAATGAGTATATTCGTATCGAAGTAGCTGATATTTTGGGGCAATTTATTCCTGGACACCCAGCAGCAGTTGAATGTTTAATTAACTTAATCCAAACCAGTTATATTCCAGGTGTCCGTATGAAAGCGGTTATGGTTTTGGCAAATATTGGCAAGGATAATCAGGAGAGAATTACGCATATGGTTAAGCTCATACATACCAGTTGCGATCCGCTTGTCCATAGTATTGCCGCTCAGAGTTTGGGGAAAAGCGATCCCAACCATCCCGATGCAATTCTTTTCACGGTTACTATTGAACCTAATTCTTTTGAAGAGTCTTCGGAATCCAAAGAAATTGAAACGAACCACGAAGATACAATCAAATTATTAATTAGTAATATTCGCACCAGTTCTGATGAATCAATCAATTTTGAGGTTGTTCAAAGTTTAAGGCATATAATTAAATTGCACCCATCAAAGCCCGCAGTATCAGCTTTAAAACAAAACCTACATATTCAAGTTAACGATGATAAAGGTTTTAAGCTTCACCAAATTTGCTGTGAATTTCTCTGGTACTGCGCCCAAAATCTGCCCTACCCCGACTTCTATCAAGCTTGGCACCCAGACACCATTCCCAACTCCGCAACAGCAAGCCTCAACTTAGCAAACTTACCCCAAATCCTTACCGAAGCCATTAATAATCAACCCGATTTATGCAGCAAAGTAAAACTAATTTGCATCGACACTCACCAATTCATCGAACCCGAAAACCCCGCCCCAGAAATTTACGATGAGATGCAAAATCAAAATTGTCCAGAGTGGCAGAATGGGTATCCAGATACCATGCAAAAACTCAAACTGTATTGGAATTTCCTGGGCCGCCAAAGCGAAATTCCCCTATTTTTCATCTGCTACGATTCCACAGCACTCTCACCCACACCCACAGGATTTAGCGCTTTATTTCTGAAAGCTTTAAGCAAATTCGATCGCGCGATTTGCATAGTATGCGAAACAGAGCATATTCCGCTACAAACTTTTTCACCCAGTCAACCGAACTTAATTGCAGAGATTGTCGCGTGGATGAGACAGAAAATGATGGAAAATATGTAGGGTCGATTGCCTCTTAGTTGTAAAATGCGATATGATTAAACTAATAGACTGAGGAACTAAAAATGCTAAGTCAAATAACCTACAATCAAGCCTGTAAAAACTTTGAGCAAATTTACGATGAAGTTATCTCCACCCGCGAACCTGTAGTTGTTAGTCGGGAAGGCTCCGAAAGCGTATCCGTTATTCCTACAGATGAGCTAAATAGAATGATTGAAACCATTTATTTGTTCCAGTCCCATGAGAATGCCATACGTCTCCTAGATGCTCTACAACGTGCCAAAAAACGGACGAATAAACCTCAAACTCTAGATGAGTTACGTAAAAATTTTGGACTAATTGAGGAAGTATAAAAAATTTATGTCTGAGAATACAGAATCAGAAAATATTCCTCAATCAGAATCGACTCAAGAGGAAAATTCAAAACGGGATCTGGTTTTCGATCTTAGATTTCTGGAAGACCTTACATTCTGGGTAGACACAAATAGAAAAACTGCTCTACGCTTATTATCTATTATCGAAGAAATTAGGCGCAATCCTTTTGAAGGAACTGGAAAACCAGAACGATTGAAGTATCAAGATGCAAACGTATGGTCGCGCCGACTAACTCAAACTGATCGTATTGTTTACCTTGTTAGTCAAGATAGAATTGAGTTTTTACAGGCTCGATATCACTATAGCGATCGTTAATAACCTCTGTGAATAAAGCATTAACTAGATGATGGAATAATAAAGAGTATGTTAGGATTAAACTAAACTCGCATATCTGAAGGCTTTATGTCTGACATTACCATAGACGATATCAAACTTAAACAACTGCTAAAAAGTGCCATTGTTGAACTGATCCAAGAAAGAAAAGAAATTGTTTACGACTTATTAGCAGAAATAATTGAAGATATTGGCTTAGAAAAAGCAATCCAAGAATGTGAAAATACCGAGCCAGTCAGCCGCGAAGCAATTTTCAAGATTCTAGGACGAAAAGAATGAATGTTGAATTGCAAAGTATTTACGGAAAGTAACGATAAAATTCCCGGCGATGTAGAACGCGCATCACTTCTATAACATCTCCGTTAACCTCTATTCCCATACGGTAATCGCCGATACGAATGCGATAGCGACCATTGTAACCTCGCATGGCTTTAATATTAGGAATCTCCTCCAAAGTGTTCATGGCTTCTAGAGTTGTAAAGGCAAGTTCGTAGATTCGTTGGTATGATGTCGAACTCTTCAATTGCTTCAGGTCTTTTAGAAAAGCCTCACGGTATTGAACTTCCAAGATAATTACTCCTCAAGATAAGCTAATGCTTCCGCTCTATTTAGCAATGTTGTATTCACAGCTTCATCCATCGCTTTGTTCAGGCAATAATCTTCTACCGCTTCAGCCAAAATTTCCTCAGAAACTTCTCCAGTAGGTAACAGTTGTCGCCATAAATCAATCGGAATCACTACTCCGATCGCCTCGCCGTCTTGGTTGGTAAGATATTCAATATTTATCATGCCTATTTTCCTCAAACCTGAATTTATCTCGACTCCTGCCTCTGAGTGTATCATCCGAAATTAAATCCTCTGCGTTGGCGTAGCCCCCGTAGGGCGGGCTTCGCTAACGGGCGGCCAAACTCCCCCCATCAACCCTTAACGCAAACCACCTGCTTCAAAGTCGCCACCACTTCCACCAAATCCGACTGCTGACTCATTACCTCCTCAATCGACTTATAAGCCCCCGGAATTTCATCTAAAAATCCCTCATCTTTCCGACACTCAACCCCCTCAGTCTGCCGCACAAAATCATCGAGAGTGAATACATTCTTCGCTTTAGTGCGAGACATCAACCGCCCCGCGCCGTGACTGCAACTACAGTAACTTTCAACATTTCCCTTGCCTTTAACAATAAAAGACTTCGCCCCCATCGAACCTGGAATAATGCCGTAATCCTCAACTTGCGCGCGCACAGCACCCTTGCGAGTAACATACACATCCTCACCAAAATGCACCTCTTTTTCCGCATAATTGTGGTGACAATTCACCTGTAATAGCGGCTTAGTAACTTTGCCACCGGCGAGATGCTTTTCCACAATTTTCTTAAACCGATTCATCATAATATCGCGGTTAAAACTCGCATAATCCTGCGCCCACTGCAAATCGTGCCAATAAGCCGCAAACTCCGGCGTACCTGCCACAAAATAAGCTAAATCTTTGTCAGCCAAACTAATTTCTGCCAGTTTAGCTAAATCTTTTGCAGTCTCGATGTGTTGTTGGGCCAGCAGATTACCGATACCACGAGAACCAGAGTGCAGCATCAGCCAAACGGAGTTTTCCGTGTCAACGCAAACCTCAATAAAATGATTGCCGCCGCCGAGGGAACCTAACTGTTTTAAAGCTTTATTATCTTGGTGCTGCACTCCTTGATGCAGTTCCTTGAAATCGCTCCATTTTTGCCAGTTAGTGACAGATTTTTCGACTTCTTTGTTTTCAGCAAATCCGACGGGGATTGCGGCTTCGATGTCGAGGCGAATTTGTTTGAGTTTACCTTCTAATTTGTTGGCATTAAATGGCATTTTTACAGCCATGATCCCGCAACCAATATCAACGCCCACAGCGGCCGGAATAATTGCTTCTTTTGTGGCAATTACTGAACCGACTAAAGCTCCTTTTCCTAAGTGTACGTCGGGCATTAGGGCGACGTGTTTGAATACAAAGGGCAAAGATGCTACGTTGGCGGCCATCTTGGTTTCTTTTTCGCCCAGGGCGTGATTTGCCCAGGATAATACTGGTTTTGGGGTGGATATTTCTAATTTTTCGTAGGGCATTTTTGTTTAAATTTATTTGGCTCTATCCGTGTATGTAGTATATTTGTAACACAAGTATCGGCTAACGTCAATAGCCCGATCGCCAGAAACGGCATTTTTCACCAAAAAACTTAGTTCAAACCTTGAATCTGGGTTAAGAAACCCGGTTGCTGAGAGTCGGAAAGTTCGATCGTTCGGACTTCAGTCATGAAATATCAGCCGTAATCGCTAAGGTGCTGGCGCGGCGCACTCTACAAGCTCAACCGACAGCGCACTACAAACTACTTAAAGGCGGTTATGTGTCGATCGCAAATACCACTTGTTTGAGCACATCCAACCGCGAACAGTTCCAGTAATCGATGTGCGAAACGATTAAACCGTCGCTGTTAACCTTCAGTTCGCTCCTACCGGCGATCGCCATTTTGGGTTTCCAAGGTAGCGGCGCAATCCAACTCAGAGTCCAGCGAGTTTCGATAGTATCTCCAGACTGAGAAATATCGTGCAAATCGAGTTTAATCTGTTGAAAAAAAGTCCCCATAAACCCGATCATTTTTCGGTAGCGCTCGACTCCAGTAAATCGATTCACTGGGTCTTCAAAATAAACATCTTTTGCGTAAATGTTGTAACTCTGATTTTCAGGAAATCTGCGGTAGTCATCTTTGAGAATTTCCAGAATATTCATTATTATTAATTATAGGCCTTAAATTACTATAATATAATCATACCAAAAAATAGGGTTTCCCATCCGGGCCTCCCAGGATTCCCCAAGTTTTTAGAACAGGGTATAAATTCCCGTCTTAAAAACCTTGTCCTCAACTGTCAACTCTCAACTCTCAACAGCACAACTATGATCGACCTCTACACTTTTACCACACCTAACGGCCGCAAAGTCTCGATCATGCTCGAAGAAATAGGTTTACCCTACAACGTGCACGTCATAGACATCAGCAAAAACGACCAATTTAGCCCAGAATTCATCGCCATCAACCCCAACAGTAAAATACCCGCAATAGTCGATCGGGATAACGGCATCACCGTCTTCGAGTCCGGTGCAATCCTGATCTATCTAGCAGAAAAAAGCGGCAAATTTCTACCCACCGACAAAGAAAAATACTTTCAAGTTATGGAGTGGCTGATGTTTCAAATGGCCAGCGTCGGGCCCATGTTCGGTCAACTCAACCACTTCAAACGCTATGCACCCGAACAAATTCCCTATGCAATTCAACGCTACGAAAAAGAAACCTTGCGGATCTACGGAGTATTAGACACTCAACTAGCAAAACACGAATACATCTGCGGCGAATATTCAATCGCCGATATGGCGACTTATCCCTGGGTAGCTATTTACGAATTTCAAGGATTAACTCTCGACAACCACCCGCACCTCAAACGTTGGGTAGAAACCTTGCAGAAGCGTCCCGCCGTTGAGCGCGGCATGGCTGTTCCATCTATACAAAAATAGGACTTTTTTGTGGCGGGCACGCGAGCCCACCCCACAAGTAATTTTATGCTTTTGGGCGGGCACGCGAACCCACCCAACCATAAAATTCACTCTTTGTGGAACGGGCTTCTAGCCCGTTCAAAAAATCTTTAAAACCTAATCAGCAAAGTGCTGAATAATCGCCTCCGCAAACTCAGAACACTTCAACTCAGGCACCGGCGGCTCCATCAACCTCGCCAAATCGTAGGTAACTTCACCATTAGAAATTGCCGCGCCCAAACCCTTCTTAATCAAATCTGCGGCTTCCTGCCATCCCATATATTCTAACATCATCACTCCCGACAAAATCAGGGAACCGGGATTGACTTTATCCAAACCAGCGTGTTTCGGTGCAGTGCCGTGAGTTGCCTCAAAAACAGCACATTCATCACCAATATTCGCGCCGGGGCCCATGCCCAATCCGCCGACAATGGCAGCAGCAGCATCGGACAAATAATCGCCGTTCAAATTCATCGTCGCCAAAATCGAATATTCGCCCGGTCGAGTTTGAATTTGTTGGAAAATACTGTCAGCAATGCGGTCATTGACCATGATTTTTTCCTTCCATTGCCCGCTGCCGTGACTTTCCCAAATTGCCGACAGAACATCGGCAACTTCTTTACAAATTACGGCTTGTTTTTCGGGAGTCAAAGCATCGTAGCCCGGATCTATTTGGCGGGCATTGTCTTCTAAGCTAATGTCGGGATTGCGTTCTTTGTTGCTGAGAATCCAAGACTCTCTTTCTGTCACACACTCAGTGCGATATTCGGTGGTTGCTAACTCGTAACCCCAATCTCGGAAGGCTCCTTCGGTGTATTTCATGATGTTGCCTTTGTGCACCAATGTTACTTGCTGCTTTTCTTTCGGCAACCGCAAAGCGTGGGTCATTGCCCGCCGCACTAAGCGTTGAGAACCGCTTTTGCTAATTGGTTTAATTCCGATTCCTGAATCGAGGCGAATTTGTTTTTTGCCGTGTTCTGGTGTGGCCGGAATTAACTCATTATTGAGATATTCAATTAGTTTGAGGCCGATTTCGCTGCCTTCCTTCCATTCAATTCCCAGGTAAATATCTTCTGTATTTTCCCGGTAAATAATTACGTCTAGCAGTTCGGGAGTTTTGTGCAATGATGGGGTTCCATCGTAATATTTGCAGGGCCGCACGCAGGCGTAGAGGTCAAAGATTTGCCGCAATGCTACGTTGAGCGATCGAATTCCGCCACCGATTGGGGTTGTCAGAGGCCCTTTGATGGCGACTCCGTACTCTTTGATGGCGTCTAGGGAATCTTGGGGCAAATATTGGTAAGTACCGTAGACATCGCAGGCTTCGTCACCTACATAAATCTTGAACCAGTTAATTTTTCGCTGGCCGCCGTAAGCCTGTTCTACTGCGGCATCCATGACTTTCTGCGATGCTGGCCACAAGTCTACGCCCGTACCGTCGCCGCGTATGAAGGGGATAATTGGGTCGTTGGGGACGATCGGCAAACCGTCTTTGAAGGTAATTTTAGAACCAGTGGTCGGGGCTACAATCTTTTCGTACATATCTTAATAGTGCGGATACCAATGTTCCCTATTTTGCCACGATTATACCAGAAGGAAGAAGGAAGAGGGAAGAAGGAAGAGGGAAGAGGGAAGAGGGAAGAGGGAAGAAGGAAGAGGGAAGAAAAAAGCATAAGCTATCGGCTGCCTATTACTGTGCTAATCTGGCGATCGCAAATTTAAAACTAAATTTAAAACTAAATTTAAAAAAAGTAGCAAAGATAGCAGAAGTTTCTCTCAAGTATGCCCATCTATCTTTCAGCGCTACTGTTCGGGACATCGTTGAAGCAAGTCACAATGATGATTGTTTTTTAACCGCAGATGACAGCAGATGAACACAGATAAACGCAGATAATTTTGAGGATATCTTTATTTGCGATATTTTTCCTTCTGCATATTTTTCTTGACAACCCACAAAATAAATCCGATGACAACAATCACCACAACTATTTTGGAAACAGGAGCAAGATATTCATCTACACGTTCATAATTTTCCGCTAGTTTATATCCGGCCAAGGTTAGAAAACTTACCCATAGAATAGTCCCGCCTGTTGAGTATGCCAGAAAGGGAATTAAAGGCATATTGTTGATGCCTGCGGGCAGGGAAATCAGGGTGCGGACTCCCGGTACGAGGCGACACAAAAATACGGCTTTGTTGCCGTGTCTGGTAAACCATCTATTTGCTTTGTCAATATCGGCGCCGGATACTGCGATCCATTTGCCGTATTTGTCGGCTAAATCTCTCAAGCGTTCTTCGCTCAATAATTTACCCGCATAGTACCAGGGAAGTGCTCCTAAAACTGTGCCAATTACTCCAGCAGCGATCGCCGGTGCCAACTGCATATCGCCCTTGGATGCGGTGAATCCTGCCAGGGGCATAATCAATTCTGAGGGGATGGGCGGGAACAGGTTTTCTAAGAACATCAACAGTCCAATGCCCAGATAGCCCATTGACTGCATTGTGTTAGTTATCCATTCAACCATTTTGATTTAATAATTGGTAATAGGTACAGAAGAAGGAAGAAGGAAGAAGGAAGAAGGAAGAAGGAAGAAGGCCCTTCGGCTTCGCTCAGGGTGAAAAGAAGGAAGAAGGAAGAAGGAAGAAGAAGGAAGAAGAAGGAAGAAGGAAGGAATGCTCGTTCCAAGGCTTTGCTTGGGAACGCATATATAGAGGCTCTGCCTCGCAGGGCGAACCAGGGAGGCAGAGCCTCGGTCTATTCATTCCTAGGCAGAGCCTAGGAACGATAAGATATGATTAAGTTCCCGAAGTCCAGGAGTTGGTGTACTCAATTTGCTCGGCTGTCAAGGTATCAATGAAAATACCCATTGCTTCCAATTTGAGACGCGCAATTTCCTTGTCAACATCAACAGGAATTGAATGAATTCCTGCTTCTAACTTGCCTTTGTTTTTGACTAGATATTCAGTGGCTAAAGCTTGGTTGGCGAAGCTCATATCCATGACGGCGCTGGGGTGTCCTTCGGCTGCTGCCAAGTTGATCAAACGGCCTTCGCCCAAGACAATAACCGACTTGCCATTATTGAGGCGGTATTCTTGGGTGAAAGAGCGAACTGTTTTCACACCGGTGCTTTTTGCGCCGAGGGATTTGAGGTCGATTTCAATGTCAAAGTGACCGGAATTGCAAACCATTGCGCCGTCTTTCATGGTGTCGAAATGTTCGGCACGAATGACGTGTTTGTTGCCGGTAACAGTGATGAAGATATCACCGACTGTGGCTGCTTCGTCCATCGGCATGACGCGGAAACCGTCCATCACTGCTTCGATCGCCCGAATCGGATCGATTTCGGTGACAATTACGTTAGCGCCCATTCCGCGGGCGCGCAGTGCCGTGCCTTTGCCGCACCAACCGTAACCTGCAACCACAATATTTTTGCCGGCTAACAAAATGTTGGTAGCGCGGATAATTCCGTCTAGGGTAGATTGACCGGTGCCGTAGCGGTTGTCGAAGAAGTGCTTGGTGTCTGCGTCGTTGACGTTCATGGCGGGGAAAGTCAGCACGCCGTCTTTCAACATCGCCCGCAAGCGCACGATGCCGGTGGTGGTTTCTTCGGTGGTTCCGATCAAGTCGGCAATTTGGTTCGGGCGGTGCTGAATCAGGGCTGCTACTACGTCGCTGCCGTCGTCGATGATAATGTTGGGGCGGTGGTCGAGGGCTGTGTTAACGTGCCGTTCGTAGGTAGCTGCGTCTTCTCCTCTGAGGGCGAAGACGGAAATGCCGTAGTCTTCAACTAAGCAAGCTGCTACGTCATCTTGGGTGCTCAAGGGGTTGCTAGCGATGAGTACAGCGTCTGCACCGCCCATTTTCAGGGCGATCGCCAAATGGGCTGTTTCTGTGGTTACGTGGCAGCAAGCTGAAATACGGATGCCTGCGAAGGGCTTTTCTTTAGCGAAGCGTTCTTGAATTTGGCGCAATACTGGCATTTCGCGGCCGGCCCACTCGATGCGTTGCTTTCCCAACGGGGCGAGGGACAAGTCTTTTACTTCGTGTTTAATCTTGACGGATGTAGCTACCATGTATGTTATTTCCCAGAAATTATCAAGCCTTGTTAGTTTTAGCAGATTTACCTATCTGCGGGCAAGTGCTGCGATTTTAGTCGATCGCGAAAAGGCGGTGCTAATCTTAAATTTTGATTGTGTGCGATCGACCAATTTGCGATATCAGCACCGGGGAGTAACCCACACAGCCAGAGTCAGTCGATTTGAGATTTTAGATTTGAGATTAACTCCACAGATGAATCTGGAATCTTCAACTTTGGTCTCAAACCTTACTTTCGGGCGGACTGAATCTTTTTTATTAAGTAAATCCACCTAACTAAACGTCAAATACGGATCGCGATCAAGCTTGCTGTGTATGTCTTCTTCCTTCTTCCTTCTTCCTTCTTCCTTCTACTTATTGGCGCGGCGTTCTTGAATTATATGAATAATCGAAGGCACAAAAGAAAGTACAATTATTACGCCAACAATCGGCAGTAAATATTTATCAACTTGATCGGGAGGAATCATCTTTCCCAGATAATAACCCAGCAGCGTTAGCCCCACCGTCCACAGAAAGCCGCCGATCAGGTTGTAAAAGATAAAAGTTTTGTATTTCATTGCCGCCACTCCCGCCACTATCGGCGCAAAAGTGCGGACAATTGGCATAAATCTCGCCAATACAACTGCTTTTTGACCGTGTTTTTCGTAGAAGTTTTCGGTTTTTTCTAAATATTCTTTTTTAAACAGCCACGAATCTTCCTTGTTAAATAAGCGACGGCCCCAACGGTGTCCGGTTGCATAGCCAACATTATCGCCAGCCACCGCGCAGACAAAACACCCAAAAATTAGCGTCCCAATATTCAGAGAGTTGGGCCCAGATGCTACAATTCCAGCAGCAAACAGCAAGCTGTCTCCCGGCAGAAAAAAACCGAACAGCAATCCCGATTCCGCGAACACAATAGCCCAAATTCCCAAATAACCGAAGGTTTTAATCAGTTGCTGCAAATCAAAATTCATTTTTTTACTTTTCCGGGAAATTAACTAATATCATGTCCGCTCGATTATCCTAACAAAAACCGATCGCGCGCGCCCCATGCAAGTCCTCCGCGTGAGAGCGGACTCCAAGACGGGCGAACCTGACGCGCGATCGGTCAATCGATCGGACATTATATAAACGGTAGATAATGGATTCTTTCGATATAGTTATCCGCTATTGCAGCCCCTCGAAGCACCGGTGCGCCGGACAAAAACTAGGGCGGCGGTGGGGATTCAAGCGGAGTGCGATCGGGCGGAGATTAAAATTCCTCAACCCGTACCGGTGAATTTATACGACTTCCACTCATCGAACAAGTCTGCATCTAATTCAGCTAGCGACGCATAGTTAAGCTGCGAGAGGGGGAGATGGGGAGAGTGGGAGATAGAAAGAGTGGGAGATAGAAAGAGTGGGAGATAGAAAGAGTGGGAGAGTGGGAGAGTGGGAGAGTGGGAGATGAGGAGAGTGGGAGATGCGAAAAATCCTCTTTCTTCCCTCTTCCTTCTTCCCTCTTCCTTCTTCCTTCTTCCTTCTTCCTTCTTAAATCAAGCAAAAGGCGAGCCGATTTCCCATCAGCGCGCCTGCAAATCCTATTCTTTTTTGTCAAACGTAATTTAGCCGATCGTTCTGATTGAAAAAATTAGGAAGCCGTCTTGCTAGCGCGGCGGCGGCGTGCTGCAACCAATCCGCCCAAACCGAGAGCCAAACCAGTCATTGTAATCGGTTCGGGAACTGCTTCTGCGCTCACGGTGAAGTCTTGGAAGTCTGCGTCGTTACGGTTACCGCGATCGTCAAAAGAGATTAGCGTGCCTTCGTTAGACAGAGAAGCTGTTCCGTCTGTGTAACTTCCGGCCGCTTGGAAGACGTTCGTTGTTTCTTTGCCTAGTGCGCTCCACAGTGACGAAGCCCCACCAAACACGGCTTGCTGGCTGCCGCCGAAGCCAGTGTTGAGGGCCGAGGTCGAGTAGACAGTGCCGTTGCCGCCGCTGTTGAGTCCCAAAGTATAAACTTGATTTGCCAGGAATGTGAAGACTGCCGAGCCTGAGCCCAAGACTGTATTGCCCAGAGATCCTTTCCATTCGTTTTCCCACTGGTTGTCTGAGGATTTAGTTTCCGAAAACAGTGTGCTAACTAGAGATGTCGCCGAGTCCTTCACGCTGTAAATTCCCAAAGAGGAAGTGTAGGCACCGTGAGACTCTTTGAAGTTAAACCTGACATCTGTATTTTGGGTGAAGGTGATACCGTTGGTACCAAAGGAGAAGGCTTGGGCTGGAGCGGAGACACCTAATAAAGCGGTGGCGGCTGCGGTAGCGGTTAGGGCGGATAAGAGTTTGGCGTTCATAATTTTTTTCTTTTGTGCGAAGGTCTTTTAATAATTTAATTATCTGATACTTTATTTGTGTTTTTTCATTTGATGTGGATTTTGACAGACTCTTTATTAAGCCTTTACAAATCCTTTATAAATGCTGTCGATCGCATCGGCAAGCGGGCGATTGCTCCCTAAAAACAAACAGAAAATAATTATCAAGATTGTGGCTATAAAGCTTGATTTTGCGGTCATTGGAGCAGGAACCTGCCCAACTGATTTGGGTCTGGTTGATCCTAATTTTTGATTTTATTCCAAGTCTAAATTTTTCACAACCAACACTTACGTATAAACACTGTCAGTTCCGCGAAATCTGACAGTTATAAAAATTTTCTATTAACCAAAAACTGGGAAGATTTGTTTTTGGGGACTTGCCTGTGGGAGTTAAATTAGTCGATCGCTCCGTTAAATTACGTACAAACTGCGATCTTTGGGTTTAGGTCTTGCGGTTGAACTACAGAGAACCCGCGCCGTGACAGATCCCAAAGATGCGATCGATAGTGGCTTTCTGCTTTCAAAATTGCCAAACAGCAGATTGTCATCAGAAATCACCATATTACAGAAACTCTTGGCAAGCCCTAATCGCGATCGATCGTCTATCGCATCAAAAAAGACCGCTGTAGCGTTCCTCAGCCCAAGGTTCGCCCCTCCGGTGGTAGCCGTTGCGTTCCCAAAAACCGAGTTGTTCGGTTTCTGTAAACTCCAGGCCGTTAATCCATTTGGCGCTTTTCCAGGCGTACAGGTGCGGAACTACCAGTCGCATCGGGCCGCCGTGGTCGGGGGATAGCGGTTCGCCGAAGACGGTGTGGGCGAAAAAGTTTTCTGATCGGAGGAAGTCGGCGATCGCAATATTAGTAGTGTAGTCGCCGTAGCAGTGTTCAACGATGTGCAGGGCTTTGGGATCGACTTCTACATAGTTCATAAAATCCGTGACTTTGACTCCCGTCCACTGCACGTCGAGTTTTGACCAGTGGGTGACGCAGTGAAAATCCGCAGTAAAGTTAGTTTGGGGCATGGCCTGGAAGTCTGACCAAGTGAAGGTTTTTGGTTTTGCCAATCCCCAGACTTTAAATTCCCAAGTCTCAATGCTGACGGAGGGTGTATCGCCATAAGTCAGAACGGGAAAGCCGTTGGCGAGGTATTGACCGGGGGGGACGCGATCGCTATTGTCTGATTCTGGCTTGCGAAAAAATTTGCCCTGCATTTATTCAAGCTCTACAGTAAATGACTGCAATCCTCAGTATAACTTAGGGAGAACTACAAACAACAATTTTACCCGTGGGTAATTTACCGCTTTTTACCGAACTTGCAATGCTTGACTGTTGCGCGTTTTCGTCGCCAAAATAATGCTGAGGAACATTTGCGAATTATTGAAAAATTGCTGCCGCGAGTGGAATTTGCGATCGCCTTTGGGGTAAGGAAAGCAGCATTTAGTAAATCGTGCAGGATAACAGAAGTGCGATCGCACTCGATAGACTGAGTTTTGCGAAAAATTCCGTCTGAGAGCTATGATATAAAAGTCAGAGAGAAGCTGGTATTGATTATGCTACGCACATTTGAGGCTCTACTGAAAGGAAAGCTGTTAGAGTGGACGAACGATGCTCCGCAACAGAGCGATCGCCCGCTGAAAGTTTATGTGACTTTGTTAGAGGAAAAATCTAGTATAAGTGCAGAATGTCGCCGTCAAAAAATAGTTGAAATCTTGGAAAAGCTGGCGGCGAGTCAGGCTTTTGAAGAAGTCACAAATCCGGTTGCATGGCAGCGAGAGATGCGTCAAGATCGTCCGCTTCCTGGTAGGGATGAATGATGCTACTTGATAGTAACATTATTATCTACGCTTCTCAACCGGAACACGCCCAGATTCGGCAGTTTATTAGCGAGATCGAAATAACAGTATCCGCAGTTAGTTATGTTGAAGTGCTTGGCTACCACAGACTAACTGAAGAGTCTCGCCTACACTTTGAGGAATTTTTTGGGGTGGTTGAGGTTTTACCTATTTCCCAAGCTGTACTCGATCGCGCTGTCACACTGCGACAAATGAGGAGGATGACACTTGGCGATGCTATTATTGCAGCAACCGCTTTGCTGTACGGTTTGACTTTAGTGACGCGAAATATAGAGGATTTTCAATGGATTGCTGAACTGACGCTGATTAACCCGTTTGAGGCTGAATTAGGCAGTTAAGGTCGATCGCACTTTGGGAAGAAAAAACCATCGCACTTCCAGCCAAAATCAGTATATATTAGAGTTAGAGCTAAAAAATACCAATAAAAAGTCTATGCCGACTTATAATGAGGTACTAACTCAAGTTCAACGCCTCGCCCTGTCTGACCAACTCCGATTATTAGAGGAATTGAGAAAGATCATTCATCAGGAGGTTGAAGTTGAAGGCGATGATGAGGTGGTTTCAGTCCAAGAAATAGCGGAAAGTCAAGCAGCATTGGCAGATTATTTCGCGGGGCGCGATCGGGGAATATCTTCAAAAGAACTTAAGTTGTGACTCAGATTGGTTCTCGTGGTGATGTCTATAAATAAGGCCGATCGCACTTTGGGAAGATAAGGGCGATCGCATATTTATTGACTGCTTTTTACGTGATGTTCCACATAAGAGCGCAGCACGGCATTCATTAGAGATTGATAACCTTTTCCTTGACTTTTAAACCAATCTAATACATCGCTATCAACTCTTAAAGAAATAGCTTGTTTTGTGAGGGGTTTTACCAGTTTAGCTTGTTCCCAAAAACTCGCATCTAACTCAGGAATATCAGAGGTATCGATCGCAGATTCTGGAATATTTTCTAATTCTTCAAGTCGTTTGGGCGAGATAGTCATAGTAGGTATTTTTTTCTTGATGAGTGGCTTTTCTTGCAGAGATGATGCGGATACACTCCATTTCTTTCAGTATGCGCTACAGTGACGATAACGACACCTTGTATGGCACCAATACTGATTTCTCGGATTTCTCCGTAGTCGAAACGCTCATCAATGGCATTAAAAACGATTCCGTCAAAGATTTCTTGAGCTTCTTCAAAGCTAATGCCATGTTTTTTGAGATTTTGGGCGTTTTTATTTTCATCCCATTCAAACTGCATAGTGTATATACAAAACGTATCTACTTATAATATAGCATAACCAGATCGCGCTTTGGGAAGAAAAGGGCGATCGCCTGAGCAAGATTCACTCAAGCCCGGTATAATTTATTAAAACTCCCAGATACTAGGAGATTAAGATGCAAGTCAAAGACATGACAGTTGAGCAACTGCGGGACTTAATTCGGCATACCGTTGAACAGTGTTTAGAAGAATATTTTGGCGATCCTGATTCTGGTTTAAAAGTTAAGGAAGAAGTCAAGCTGAAATTGTTGGATTCAATCAAGGTAAAACAAGCCGGAGAAAGTAGCATCGAACCTGGGGAAGTTTATCAAAAACTTGGCATGAAATCGTAATGAGCTATTCGGTTGATTTGACAGCAGAAGCTCAGGTTAACCAAGAAAGATTGACTCCGGCGGTGCGGGAACGTATAGGTAATAAAATCAATTGGTTGGCTGAAAATTTTGAACAAATTACTCCTATGCCTTTGTCCGCTAATCTGGCAGGTTTCTTTAAGTTAAGAGTGGGTGATTATCGCGTAATTTATACTTTTAATGAGGAGTTAAGGGTTATTAGTGTTCACCAGATTGGACACCGGAGAGAAATTTATGATTAAGTTAAGGGCGATCGCACTTTGGGAAGAAACGGGCGATCGCACGAGCGAAATTTCTGACTATCTGGTATAATCAGGCAGGTAGCTCTAATAATTTTCAATAGCTATGAACTATGAAAACTCAAGAACTTCGCCAGAAGCTTAAGCAATCGATAGATCGCTTATCTCCTGAACGGCTGCTCGTTGTGGCTGATTTTTTAGCTTATTTAGCAGAACGTGAAAGCAATGAAGCTACGGTGGAATTATTGAAAATTCCAGGTTTTGTGGAAGCTTTTAATAAAGCCAGAAGAGATGTAGCAGCAGGTAAGGTGACGACCGTTGAGCAACTCAAACGAAAATATTGATGAAAATCTGAATTTTTATTCAGTGGTTCTTAGCTTTGATGCTCAGGAGTTTTTTGAAGAAGCATCAGCTTCTTTACAACGCAAGCTAGATCGATGTTTTGAAATGTTGAAAACTGACCCTCGCAGTCATCCAAATATTAAGCAACTCAAAGGCGAATTAGCTGGATATTATCGCTATCGCGTTGGAGATTATCGGGTTGTTTATGACATTGATGAGGAGCAAAAACGGGTGGTTGTGACTATTATCGCTCATCGTCGTGAAGTGTATTAGGGGGCACTTTGGGAAGATCAGGGATCTCGCACTTTACCAAATCGACTCAAGACTCAGCACAAATCCGGGAAGAACATCTTCACCTGATAAAGTAGCAGGCGACGACAGCACTTCAACTTCTGCGCCCTGACGATAAATTTCAACTTGTCGAGACTTGCGGTTAATTAACCAACCCAAACGCGCACCATTGTCTCGGTACTCTTTCATCTTATCCTGAGTTTCTTTCAAGCTATCGCTCGGAGACATTAACTCGACTACAAAATCAGGACAAATGGGGGGAAATTTCTTTTTTTGTTCGGAAGTCAGAGCATTCCAGCGTTCTAATGTTACCCATGCAGCGTCAGGCGCTCTATTTGCACCATTAGGAAGTTTAAAACCACCCGATGAATCAAACACTTTACCCAGTTTATTTTGCTCGTTCCAAATCCAAACCTGTGCAGTTAATCCTGCATTGCTGTTGCTAGTCTCTCCTCCTGCTGGTGACATGATAATTAATTCTCCTTTCGCTGTTCGTTCCAGTCTAATATTCTCATTTTCCTGACAAAGTTGAAAAAACTGTTCGTCTGTCAGCTTAACGATAGGGTTGAGGTTGAGGGTGAGGGTACTCATAGCGGTATTTTATAGCGGGCTAAACGACCTTTATTAAGGATGGTAGCATATCAAGTAAGTCTTGAGGGCGATTTTCTATCTAATCAAAATAGAGCGAGCGGTTTGGGCCGATCGCACTTTGGGAAGAAAAGGGCGTACTTTGGGAAGAAACGGGCGATCGCGCTTCCCTAGCTCCTAAATTGCTATAATAACAATCAGCCAAAAAATCTTAATGCAGAGTCTATGTCTACTTACAGCACGGTACTGACTCAGGTTCTAAAACTTGCACCAGATGAGCAACTGCGACTCATCTCTGAATTGTTTGCACATATTCGTCAACGAATGATTCTATCACCCAAGCGCAGTATTTTAGAATTGGAAGGTTTGGGTAAGGAAATTTGGAATGGGATTGATGCTCAAGAATATGTGAATCAGGAACGAGATTCATGGAATGGATAGCTCAGCTACAAGGACAAGTTGTTGGATTGGATACTGCGCCGCTGATTTACTTCATTGAGCAAAATCCTACCTATTTGGAAATGATGAGGTTTTTCTTTAGAGCCTTCGATCGCGGTGAGTTTAGAATAGTGACATCAACAGTAACACTCGTAGAAGTTCTAGTCTATCCGCTGCGACAGAGAAACACAATCCTGGCTCAAGAATATCGTGAAGTCCTGCTTAATCAAGAAAGTTTGACTGTTGTTGAAGTGACTCCAGATATTGCTGAAATAGCGGCACAACTTCGAGCTACTTACAATTTGCGATCGCCAGACGCTATTCAAATGGCTACAGCGATCCATGAGGGTGCTTCGTTTTTCTTGACAAATGACGCGCGATTGCCATTTTTGCCGGGGTTACAAGTGTTAGTGTTGGAGAATTTGAGAAGTTGAGGGATGATTGTTGGAGTAGAAAAGGGCGATCGCGCTTTGGGAAGAAAAGGGCGCACTTTGGAAAGATAAGGGCGATCGCACTTTGGGATATAAGGGCGATTTATTTACTCATCATCATACTTAGACAACCACATTGCGATGAGAATTCCTGCTATTCCACCGGCAGAAAAACCTATGGTTAATGGAACATTTAGAAAGCCGGCTACAGCAACTCCAATTCCCATAGCCGATCCTCCTGACTGAAGAACTGCATCTACAAATTTTCTCCTAATAATTGCTTTTTGTTTTTTATTAAGAATAGCTCGATTTTTTATACTTTTAGTTAACATACCTAGGAGCGCAATAGTAGCTTCTCTAGATACTCGATCTACGATGGCTGTAAAAAGATTTCCCAGCCATTGCTTCCCGTCAGGTGTGGTTTTACTTGTATTATCTATTGCAACTACTGGAATCCGGTATGACATCTTACCATTATTTATCTCCTCTGCTATTAATTTTCGGATAATTTGTGTTTTTTTGGTCAATTTTGTTTGATATTCCGAGGCTTTAACGTTATTGGCAAAAGTAAAAACAATCACAGCATATTGCCAAACTATAGGTCCCAAAGCCTCTGAAATAATCTTAATCGATCGCCTATCGTTTTCCGGTCTCGTTTCATCAAGCCTGCTAACATATAACATAGAGTCAGGATATGGAACTTTAGAACGGATGAGGTTTATATAAGCTTGCTCGTTTCCACTTCCATCACATAGACCAGGAGTGTCAAAAACAGTAGCTTTAATTTCATTTATTTCAAAATTAAATCCAACAACATCTGCTGTTTCTGACTCATAATCATTAACTTTAGATACTTCTTTACCTACCAATGAGTTGACAGTGCTAGATTTCCCCCATCCTGTGCGACCTACTACAAAGAATACCAGCCGTTTTTTTGTATTATTAGCCAGCATTCTTTCAATAGCTTGAACAAAATTTCTGCCGATTTCGTCAGTCATGATACTTATTGAATTTAATAATAAAGTTAAGAATTGTTTTCCTGTAGAGTAACTACAGTCATTAAAGTATATTGTATGACTAAATATAAGCCCGATCAGTCAGAAATGTCGGGACTTTCCCCGACAACCCGATCGCAAATGTCGGAATTATGTCGGAATTATGTCGGAATTATGTCGGAAATGTCGGAAATGTCGGAAATGTCGGATATAATATGACAAATCCCAGCACACGACTGACCTATGGACATCGCCGAAGTCTTGAAACTCGCAGACGAACTAATCTTCGCCAAGACGGGAGAACATATAGACTATCTGCAAAAGGCTATCCTCGAAGGGACATTCCAAGGTCGAACATACCCACAAATTGCTGACGCGACTCATTCCAGTGAAGGTCATACTAGGGATATCGGTTCGGAATTATGGCAAATACTTTCAGAGGGATTCGGAAAAGAGATTACTAAAAGAAATTTTCGATCGATTTTAGAAAAAGCGAAATTTGATAACTTTTCATCAGCTATCGGTAGAGTAGGTAGAGATTATGTAGCGATTAATAACGTCAATATTTGTCAAGAAAAAGCGAGAAGTCCCACACCTCCCCAAAACCCCCAACAAACCCCAACTCAACCCCACATCGACTTAGGTGACGCACCCGAAATCTTCACCTTTTTCGATCGCACCCATCAACTTTCCACCCTCGAAAACTGGATAACACAGCAACGCACACGCCTCATCGCACTCCTCGGAATCAGCGGAATCGGCAAAACAACCCTCTCCCTCGGCCTCATCAACCAAATCAAAACCGGCTTCGATTACATCATCTATCGCAGCCTCCGCTTTTCCCCAACCCTAGACGCAACCCTCACCAACCTGCTGCAAATCTTTCCCCAACCAACAGAAACTCCCCAAAACACAGACACCAAAATTTCCCAACTCCTCAACCACCTACGCAACTATAGGTGTCTGATAGTCCTCGATGACGTGCAAATGCTTTTTTGCAGCGGACAACCCCCAGGAGAATACAAATCTGACTGTGAAGATTATCAGTTATTATTTAAACTAATTGCCGAAGTTTGTCATCAGAGTTGTTTGATGTTAAATAGTTCCGAAAAACCTAGAGAAATTGTCCGATTAGAAAAAGAATATCATCCCGTTCGCTCCTTTGAATTGGGAAGTTTAGGAATAGCAGCTAAAGAAATTTTGAACTCACAAAAGTTATCCGATCGGGAAACATGGGAAACATTGATTGATATTTATCAAGGAAATCCCCTGTGGTTGGAGTTGACTGCAACGCTGATTCAAGAATTGTTTGGGGGGAGAGTTTCTGAGTTTTTGCAGTGCGAGATGCCGATTTTAGATGAAGGGCTGCAATCTCAGTTATCTCAACAATTTCAGCGCTTGACTCAGCCGGAGTTGGCTGTGGTGACTCACTTTGCTAATCTAGCTGAACCCGTTGCTGTGTCGTATTTTTTCAATAAAATAGCGTTGTCGCCGGCTGAGTTAGTCAATGCAGTGCGATCGCTCAGAAGTCGGTTTTTATTGGATGCAGTGGAAGAGGAAAAGATAACTTTGTTTAGTTTGAATCCCGTGTTGAGACACTACGTGCAAAGTCGGTATGTTTCTAATTGATGTCAAATTAGGTTGATAAACGCGAGCTTCGTAAGCTGTTCTACATTTAAATTGTGTGTCAAAAATCAATAAAATGCTTGTGGGATGGGCATCTTGCCCGTCCCGAATATGCAATTTAAATGCTCAACAGCTTAGGGAAACGGCAGTGTCCATTGGTGTAAACTTAAGTTTGAAATCTTTTGTATTTCTAGTTTATAGCCCAATACGGTTTACTTACCGTTGATGATATTCGGCAGCTAGTAAGTTGGCTGGCAATTGTTCACTATCCAATAAACTTGTAATCAAACGATATCTAATTTCTGCTATTTGGTCGTTTAAGTTTTCAATTGTGTACTCGATCACTCTGATTTGTATGGGTTCAAATCATTTTTTTTTGATTGGCATGGCTGGCGCAGGTTCCATTGATTTTGTCAATATAAAACACTTCAAAAACTTTTTGAAAAAGTGCTGCTACTGTACCTCATAAACCTGGAATACGCTGTATTTTGCAGGATTTGCTGGCTAATTTCTCTTTACCAATCGTAATTGTGCAGCATATGCCGCCAGTTTTTACGAAGCGTTTGACCGATCGCCTGACCGAAAAGTGCAAGATTAGAGTGGAGGAAGCTGTGACGGGAGGTATTCTGGAAGCGGGAGTGGTTGGGATTGCGCCGGGAGATTACCCTATGGTACTGGAAAAACAGGGTTTTGAAGTGCGAATTTGCACGCATCAAGAGGCGCGGGAAAACTCTTGTCGCCAGGGGGTTGATGTGTTGTTTCGATCGACTGCTAAGATTTATGGTGCTGGGGTTTTGGGTGTGGTGTTGACTGGAATGCGGCAGACGGGCTGCACGGTTGTCAAAATATTCGGGAGGCTGGGGGTAAGATTATTGTTCAAGATGAGGCTAGCAGCGTTGTCTGGGGGATGCCGGGAAGTGTGGTTAATTCTGGTTTTGCCGATCGAGTGGTATCCTTACAAGACATAGCAGCCGAAATTATCGATCGAGTTATTAGTCATTAGTCATTAGTTATTAGTTATTAGTTATTAGTTATTAGTCTACCAATAACTGATAACAAACAACCAGCAATGAATGCCCAATGCCCAATCCCTCCGCTTCGCTTCGCCCAATGCCCAATGCCCAATGCCCAATGCCCAATGCCCAATGCCCCATTCCCCATTCCCAATTCCCTATTAACAATGTCTCGACCAACATTATATATTGCCATCACCAATCACGGATTCGGCCACGCTGTCCGAACTTCCTCTGTAGCTGCAAAAATTCAAGAATTAAATCCAGATATTTTACTAATTATCACCACAACAGCACCTCGCTGGCTGCTAGAATCTTACATTACTGGCGACTTTATCCTTCGTCCCCGCGCTTTTGATGTGGGAGTCGTGCAAGCTGATAGTTTGCATATGGACAAAGAAGCGACACTGGAAAAGTTGCGGGAAATTCGGAACAACCAAAATTCGATAATTGCGGGCGAAGTTAATTTTATCAAGCAAAATCGGGTGGGTTTGGTGTTGGCAGATATTCCTCCTTTGGCTGCGCGAATGGCGGCATCTGCTGGGGTTCCTTGCTGGATGATGAGCAATTTTGGCTGGGATTTTATCTATCGAGATTGGGGCGGAGAGTTTGTAGAAATGGCAGATTGGATTGGCGAATGTTTCGGAAAGTGCGATCGGCTTTTTCGCCTGCCTTTGCACGAACCGATGCCAGCTTTCCCGAATATTCAAGATGTCGGCTTGACAGGCGGCAATCCTCGCTACAGTAACGATGAAATTCGGGAAGTATTCGGCATTAAATCACCGCTGGAAAAAACTGTATTGCTGACTTTTGGCGGCTTGGGTTTAGAAGCAATTCCTTATCAAAATTTACAGTTATTTAGCGATTGGCAATTTATCACTTTTGATGGGGGAGCTCCCGATTTGCCGAATTTGATTAGAGTAAAAAATCAGGAGTTTGCAGAATCTTTCCCAATTTTACCGCGCCCGGTGGATCTGATGCCTGTCTGCGGGCGCTTGGTTTCTAAACCGGGATACAGCACTTTTTCGGAAGCTTTGCGCTTGGAAATACCTGTTGTTTCTATTATGAGAGAAGGTTTTGCGGAAGCTGAGGTGTTGTTGGAGTGGCTGAAAAATTATGCGGAACATCAAGTGGTGACGGCGGCGGAGTTTTTTGAGGGGGATTGGGAGTTTTTGCGACAGCCGCTGCATCCGCCGCGTTTGTCGGATAAGTTGGATAAAAATGGTACTGAGGCGATCGCCCAAGCTGTTGTAGACTATTTTAAAGATCGGGATTAGGATGATGCTGATTTATGATCTCAAATCCCAATGGATAAATCTTTGATTGATTCCACCGCAGATTAACGCAGATTAACGCAGATATTTTCCTGAGCGGAAAGCGATTGAATGCAATGCAAGTCTAATTTTGTCTAAAATCTAAAATCTAAAATCGAATGCTTCATCACCAACAAATACTCAGAATTCAAACTACAGGGAAGTCTCTGTGCAACATCACTCCTAAGATAGAAGATGCGGTGGCGAATTCGGGTATTGAAACAGGACTTTGTAGCTTGTTTTTGCGCCATACTTCTGCTAGCTTGGTGATTCAAGAAAATGCTGACCCGGATGTACTTAAGGATTTGGCTAACTTTTTGGCTAAACTTGTACCGGAGGGCGCGAGTTACATTCACGATGCGGAAGGCCCAGACGATATGCCGGCGCACATTCGCACTGCGCTAACTCATACTTCCGAACAAATCCCGATCGCGCGCGGTAGATTATTGTTAGGAACTTGGCAAGGAATTTATCTCTGGGAACACCGCCAGCGCGGCCACATTCGCGAATTAGTCGTTCACGTCAGCGGCGTTTGATCGGAATTTGCACCTCGCTGATTTTAGTGGCTTCAGCCGTCATCGGGGAATTGTAAAAAAAGCGGCGCGGCGGCCCGACTATTTCGTATTCGGGATGTTCTTGAAGCCAATCTTTGAGTTTCTGGAGGTTATTTTCGTAACTTTCCCAAGTGTAGGCCCCGCGCGCGCCAATACTGACAACTGTCATCGGTGAAGTATCCGTGACTTCCACAGCAGAGTTAACGCTGCTGGGGGCGATGTTTGGTGCGGGATACAGGAAGGAAACTTCTGCAACCGGAACTTTATCGATTTGCTCGGAAGTTTCTGTGTAGCGCGCTTCTACTGGCGTTGTCATCGCAATTTGATTGTTGCTGATGTGTTCAAATAAGGGATTGAAGGCGATTCCTGTAGCTTGTCGCAAATCGCCTGCGTGGGTGTAGGTGACAGCGCGGTACTGAGGATATTGCTTAACTTCTATGACGCCAATCTGTGCCGGCTCAGGGAATCCACTAGGTAATGTCATTTAGATTTTAGATTTTAGATACTTAGGCTTTGCTCAGTACAAGTTTGAGATTTTAGATTTGAAACTAAATAATGAGGCAATACTTACTCTGCAAGGGTTTGCTAGTTACTTGCCGTTGCGTTTGTTTGGGCAACTGCTATAAATAGGCTGAGATTGTTTGCAGCCGATCGCTCTAGTGGCACAACCATTTTAGCAGTTATTCAGGGCGCTGCTAACTGGCGATCGCCTAGAATTAGTTGAGAGATTTCTGACTTAACCTCGTAATAATACGGACGGCGCTAAGTAAGCAGAGAAACATCAATCTAGTTGTCCTTAAAAAATTAGCGTTTTTTAGGGGTGTCTGCTATTTATGTCGGAAAATATTCGGCTGTGCCGATCGATCGAGCTGTGCATTTTCAGTTATAGCCACGGCGATCGCGCTCAGCAACGCCGTTCAATTATATCGCTTTCAGGGAATGACACATGAAAAAGATTCTAGTGATTGAAGACGATCGAGTAATTCGGGAGAATATTCTCAAACTCCTCAAAGCCGAAGGTTTCGACGTGACGGGTGCAGAAAATGGGGCGCTGGGTTTAAACGCCGCGGTGTCAAGTCTTCCCGACGTGATTCTTTGCGATGTGATGATGCCGGAACTTGACGGGTACGGGGTGCTGGTGGCCTTGCGATCGCATCCTGTTACTGCTACAGTACCTTTTGTTTTTCTGACCGGTAAAGCCGATCGCTCTGAAGTGCGGCAAGGCATGGAATTGGGAGCAGATGATTACCTAACTAAACCTTTTACTAAAGCTGAGCTTGTGGGCGCGATATCCAGCCGCTTGAAAAAACAAGCCGCTTTTGTCGAACAGCAGCATAATTTTCGATCGCAAAGCAACGAATTGCTGCAAGAAGCCGCCGATAAATTAGATCAGATCAAAACAAGTTTGTGCGATGCTCTGGAACGAGAAGAATTCCAAGTTTACTATCAGCCGCAGGTCAATGTCCAGACTGGAAAAATCATGAGTGCAGAAGCTTTGGTGCGCTGGCTGCATCCAGAAAAAGGGCTGATTTCGCCCGCCGAATTTATTCCAGATGCCGAAGAAACTGGCTTCATTATACAATTGGGCGAGTGGGTTTTGCAGACAGCTTGCAGACAAATACAGGTTTGGCAAAATGCGGGTTTTTCCTTGCAGCAGGTAGCGGTGAATCTGTCGCCTCGCCAATTTCACCAACCGGAACTCAGCAGCAGAGTTGCTGAAATTTTAGCAGATATTGGTTTGGCACCGAGCAGTTTGGAATTAGAGCTAACCGAAAGTTTGATGGTGGAGGATGCCGAAAGTGCGATCGCGACTTTGCAACAATTGAAAGATTTGGGAGTTTCTATCTCTATTGACGATTTCGGCACGGGCTATTCTTCTTTAAGCTATCTGACGCAATATCCCTTTGATGTTTTAAAGATCGATCGCTGTTTTATCAGCAACATTACCGACGGTTCGACAAATGCAGCGATTGTCAAAGCTATTATTGAAATGGCGCACAGTCTCTGTCTTGAGGTAATTGCCGAAGGAGTTGAAACTGAAGCAGAAAAAGATTTTCTTTGGCGCTACGAATGTGATGCGATGCAAGGATATTTGTTCAGTCCTCCTGTGCCTGCTGCGGATTTTGAAAAGTTGCTGGAGGCCGGCAAATAGAGGATGGGTGAAGGCAATATTTGTCCGACAATCAAGTGCGAGCGGGGTGGAATATGGTTTTATACTCCAGCAGTAAAGTTGACTCACTAAAATCAAGCAATAAAAAAAATAAGGATGTTTACATAGCTGTTCAATTAACTCTAATAATAGTGTTTTTAGCTATTATATCCCAATACAGTTCACTTAACAATTTTTATTCCCCGGATATCCCCCTCGCATCCCCCAAAAGCAAGGGGGACTTTAAGAGCTTTCTTGTCCCCCCCTTGGTTCGGGGTGTGCCAGGGATATCTGTCTTAAGTGAACCGTATTGGGACTGCCCCTACAACGGATTAATAATTTGTAACTAATGCTTCGAGTTGGTCGATCGCCGGTAATTCCAAGTCTTTGAACAAAACTGTACTGAGGTAGCGTTCGCCAAAAGAAGGCTGCACAAAAACTATCAATTTCCCAGCATTTTCGGGACGCTTGCCAACTTGAATTGCACCAAACAATGCTGCACCGGCAGAAATTCCTGACAACAATCCTTCTTCTCTGGCTAGGCGGCGGCTGTAGCCGATCGCATCTTCGTCGCTAACTCCAATCACCTCATCAATTAACTCCACTCGCAGCACTTCCGGGATAAATCCTGCACCAATCCCTTGAATTTTGTGAGCGCCAGACCTACCTCCAGAAAGCACCGGGCTGCTGGCGGGTTCAACTGCGATCGCCCTAAAACTCGGTTTCCGCTGTTTAATTGCCTCAGCAATTCCCGTAATTGTGCCGCCGGTGCCAACTCCAGCCACTAAAAAATCTACTTTACCGTCAGTATCGGCCCAAATTTCCTCCGCTGTGGTTTCCCGGTGAATTTTGGGATTAGCGGGGTTCTCGAACTGTTGCAGCATGAAAGCATCGGGGGTTTCTTCGGCAATTTCTTGGGCACGGGCGATCGCACTTAACATCCCTTCATGTCCAGGCGTCAACTCCAACTCAGCACCGTAAGCTTTCAGCATCAATCGGCGTTCTAAACTCATCGTATCCGGCATAGTTAAAATCAAACTGTAGCCCTTCGCCGCCGCAATCATTGCCAAAGCAATTCCAGTATTTCCCGAAGTCGGTTCAACTAAAATAGTTTTTCCCGGTTGAATTAACCCCGCATCTTCTGCCTCCTGAATCATGCTCGCCGCAATCCGATCTTTCACCGAAGCCGCCGGATTCATCCCTTCCAATTTCACTAAAATTGTAGCAACCACTCCCTCAGATTGAGGAATTTTATTGAGTTGAACCAAAGGAGTTCTACCAATTATTTCCGTAACATCTCTAGCAATTTTCATGGTTTAATTTTTCTCCGTTTAAATGCTGATTTAAATTGAATAAGCAGGGAAAGTCATCGCGTGTTTGGGCTTGACGTAAACCTCCTGCTCTCGCTTTAGCTGTAGATTGTCAAAACGATCGCGACTGACGTAAGCAGTCACCGTCTGACCCGATTCTAACAATAACTCGGTTTGAATTTCTCGCCCTAAATGAATGATGCGGCTGACTTTTGCTAATGCAAAACCTGACTCCGGCTTAGTTTTAATTTCCACGTCGTGGGGGCGCAAAAACACTACTTCAGAATGAGCAGCTCCATTATTTTTAGCCGTTGTACCGTTGCTCGCGAACAAACCCGCAGTATTCGGCAGCACATTGACCGGCCCAATAAAACTCATCACAAATGCTGTTGCTGGTTTGTCGTAAATTTCTGCCGGAGTGCCGACTTGTTCGACTCTACCTTTGTTCATCACCACAATTTCATCGGCAACTTCCATCGCTTCTTCTTGGTCGTGAGTCACAAAAACTGTAGTGATATTAACTTCTTTGTGAAGGTTGTGCAGCCACGATCGCAATTCTTTGCGAACTTTAGCATCTAATGCTCCAAAAGGTTCATCTAGCAGCAGCACTTTCGGTTGGACTGCCAGAGCCCTTGCTAAAGCAACCCGCTGACGCTGGCCGCCGGAAAGTTGCGAAGGATAGCGATCGCCCAAACCTTTCAACTGCACTAAATCCAACAGTTCATCAACCCGTTTGCTAATTGAGTCTTTAGGAGCTTTGCGAATTTCCATCGCAAAAGCAATATTTTTCCGAATAGTCATGTGTTTGAACAAAGCATAGTGCTGAAACACAAAACCGATATGCCGTTCCTGCACCGACTGCTGAGTAGCATCCTCGCCGATCAGGTAAATGTGACCGCTGTCGGGCGGTTCGAGTCCCGCAATCATCCTCAGCAGAGTCGATTTCCCGGAACCGGAAGGCCCCAACAGCGCGACTAGAGAGCCGCTTTTGATTTCCAAATTCACGTTGTCAATGGCGTGAAAGGAGCCAAAGTGTTTTGATACGTTCTGAACTGTAATGCTCATGATTTTGTGTACCTATTTTAGAAGTTGAGGATGTTAACTCCGAATACCTGATCGATTTACAGGAGTATACAATAATTTAGGGGTTTTGCAGCAAATAATTTTTTGTTAATTTTTGAGATAAAATTAACTGCGGTTATTTGATAAAAGTTAAGTAGTATGGCGTATTTTACGGGAATAAAGGGTGCGTCGCGGCTGGGGAGGTTTTTGAGCCGATCGCCCGGATTGACGCTCAGAAACTCTCAGGAGCGCGGGTTGCGGGCAAAATAGGGGGCGTGGTAACGAGAAATTTAGGCAGAAACTGGGTCGATCGGCTAAGTGGGTAAGTTTTGTGGTAAACAGATATCAACTTCTGTGAACGCTTGTAAATATCGATCGGCGATCGAACAACCATCGCCAGGATCATA
>NZ_JAIGNI010000003.1 GCF_026130175.1 Lyngbya sp. CCAP 1446/10
GGTCGAAAAGTAGCTAATGGATTTAAAGAAACAATGAAAATTATTTTTGATGAATATCTACCAAAATGGAATTATCGTGCAGTGCCGACTATTTAACCAACGCTAAAGTTATTAAATTTTCATTCCTAATCTGGCGATTCTCGAAATCCCACAGTATGGTCTTCCAAATTCTGCCATCGCACCAGCAGAATATAGCGATTCGTGCTTTCTATACAGCGTTGCAGCTCGTGCGTGATATACCCCGGCATAGAAGAAATAATAGCTGAAGCTGTTTTGAAAGCAGTTTCAAATTCAGCAGCCATATTAGGTTTAACATCAAGAATTGCAACTTCTAATATCATAAATTTAAGGTGAATTGCGCCTGAAACTTTGTTGAATAGCAGCATTTTCTATCTGGTTCCGAAATAGATCGAGCATTCCGATAACTTCTCGGTGTAACTCTAGATATTCATCCCTATCGAATACCAAATAATTACCGTGGGCAATTCCGTTTCTTGTCTTTAAAAGCTTGGTGTCAATCAAAACCGATTTAGTAGAGTATATCGAAAAATCTATTCCCAGAATATAAGTTATTTCTTTTAAAATTTCGGAAGATAGATTCGATGCCGTAGATATTGGATTTTCAGGTAGGATACATCTCTGATTTAATTCGGAAATAAAGAACTTACAAACAGGTATATACAATGAGGGCTTATTTGTCTCTTTTGCATCCTTAAGTTTTTCTTTCATTGCCAAAGCCAAAAAATTACTAGAAAGCTGCTGATAGGTAAGCTTTTTTGAAATTACATATTCTAGATAAGAGTTGGCTGCTAACTTGACAAAACCTTCCCAATGGGAATAGAGAATACATACTCCACTCCGAACTAATGCTTTATGTCTTTGCTCAGAAACATTTTTCGCTTCTATCAAAGATTTCATTTCTGAAAGTTCCTTTTTTCGCCAAGCAAGATCGGTTGCCAATTTATCACTTAATTGTTCCGCTGTTCGGATACTCATAAACGTGAAAATACCTTTCTACCAAGCGGAATTAGATAGGGTAAGCGTCTTGCTGCATTCATTCCAGCTCCCGACCATTGTTTATAAATTTTATTTGACCAAATAGTTTTTATACGATTAGATATTTGGTCTATTTCAATTGGATTTTGATAGTTGTATCCAATTCCTAGTGCTACCACCTCATATAAAGATAATAGAAAGCCTCCCAGGAATTTATCCTGATCCGATTTATATCGCTTGAAGCTATCATCTCCCATAGCTCGATCGAGAATATTGAATGTTACATCGAACGCTCTCTCTATATGGCTGAAATCCAAATCTTTTTTAACAGCCATTTCACGCATTCTAGCAGTTAGGAACTCGCTCACATCACCACCCAACTTTTTAAGACTTGCATTATCTTGGTCGAAGAGAAGAATAAAACGCAATACTAATTCCATATCATACTGTTCTTCATAGAGTCGATCGCTCAAAGCAATGCAGCTTTTAAATGACTCGCGATCTGCCAGTGAACGCATCAAATCATACAAATTTTTATTCAACATTAAAAGAATACAATTTCTTACTTCTTGTGGTGTAGCAATTGAACCTCCTGTATTTAGTCGCTGAAATAGTTCATATTTAATCATTTCATCGCTTTCTTTTTCAACAATATTGACCGATATTTTGGCTCGCTTGATCAATAAACGCTGTACCTGACTAAAAGAGTTATCTTTGTCGTCTGGATCGTCCCACTTTTTACCTTTCAAGGAAGGTAAATATGTAGTTTCTTGTAAGGCGAAAAAAGATGTGTCTTGCTCTTGATTGTCGGGCTTCAAAAGCCCTACAAATTCATAGATGGTTGAGAGTCTCTGTAAACCATCTATCACATCCCAAATTCCATCATCTCTTTGACTAACAAAAATTGGGGGAATCGGTATGCCTAAAAGAATTGATTCTATGAAAGTTGATTTTTGATAATCCGACCACCGAAAAAACCTTTGAAAATCTGGGTGAATATCGATTTCATTCTTCTCATAAAGACTGATCCACTCGCCAATAGACATTGAGTAGCTATCTGTCCGAATTTCTTGCCTTGTTTTGTCAATCTCTTCTTGTAGAGGCATGGCTGAAGCAGTCCTAAGTATATGTATAGCTCTTCTTGCAGAATGGCAATATTTAAAGATTATATCACGCTTACGAACATCTGAAAAAGCGATCGCCCAGAAATAGTCAACTTTGCTCTCAAGACAATGGGGAACCTGATCCGATCGATCTAATCGAATACAGAAATTCATTGAACCGATCGGCTAAACAAATCGCTCTCTTAGTTTGTCACATCCGTGAAAGCGGCAATGCAGCGATCGCCCGTTAACGAAGCCCTCGAAGAGGAGCCTCCGCCCCCAGTTTTAAGCCAACACCCAAATATCGAACCCTCCCCCTTCTTGCAACTTTGTGGCACGCTATGATTGACAGTTGCGAGCTTTTCAGAATCTAAATGCCAAACACAACTACAATAATTTCCAGCCTGCTGTTATTTATCCCAGTTTCCATCGCCGGACACTTTCTCGGCTGGGAACCCTCCACAATCTTCATCACCTCAGCCCTAGCCATTATCCCCCTAGCGGCCTGGATGGGCACAGCTACCGAAGAAATCGCCGTCGTACTCGGCTCAAACTTGGGGGGTTTGCTCAACGCTACCTTCGGAAATGCCACAGAATTAATTATCGGCATCGTCGCCCTCAACGCCGGACTAATAGATGTTGTCAAGGCCAGCATCACCGGTTCAATTATCAGCAACTTACTGCTGGTGATGGGATTTGCGATGCTGCTAGGCGGCTTGCGCTACAAAGAACAAGAATTTCAGCCGACAGTCGCGCGGTTGAACGCTTCGGCGATGAACTTAGCCGTAATTGCCATTTTGGTGCCGACTGCTGTTGATGTCACCTCTATGGGCATCGCCCCGGAAACTATGCAGCAACTCTCCAGCGCTGTTTCTGTAGTCCTGATTCTCGTCTACGTGCTGACGCTGCTGTTTTCGATGAAAACCCACAGTTATCTGTACGATGCTGGAGTGGCAGAAGTTGAAATGCTCGAAGAATTAGCCGAAAGTAACTTAGCACCAGACAGTCCCGATCACAAAGTGAATCTGCCATTGTGGATTGGGGTGCTGTTGAGCTGTACGCTGATGGTGGCGATCGAGTCAGAATTGCTCGTGAGTACCCTAGAAGAAGCTACCGCCACTTTGGGGCTGACATCACTGTTTACCGGGGTGATTTTAGTGCCGATTATTGGCAATGCGGCCGAACACACGACGGCGGTGACGGTGGCGATGAAAAATAAAATGGATTTGTCGGTTTCTGTGGCCGTGGGTTCAAGTTTGCAAATTGCTTTGTTTGTTGCCCCAGTGTTGGTTTTGGTGGGTTTTATCCTGGGCAAACCGATGGACTTGGACTTCAACCCGTTTGAACTCGTAGCGGTAGCGGTGGCGGTGCTGATCGCGAATTCTATCAGTTCTGATGGCAAGTCTAACTGGCTCGAAGGTACTTTGCTGTTGGCGGCCTATGCTGTTTTGGCGCTGGCATTCTACTTCCATCCGGTAATCGAGGGACTCGCTTAAAAGGCTAGAGAGGGAAGTTCGGCAGCGGATTTAACGGATTTAACGGATTTAACGGATAGAATTCCCGATTACCCATCATTGATTACCGATTACCATCAGTTCTGCCGTCATCGGGCAGAGGGAAGAAACAAGGAAGTTCGGCAACGGATTGTGTAGCGGATTTAACGGATTTAACGGATAGAATTCCCGATTACCGATCATTGATTACCGATTACCATCAGTTCTGCCGTCATCGGGCAGAGGGAAGTTCGGCAACGGATTGTGTAGCGGATTTAACGGATGTAACGGATAGAATTCCCGATTACCCATCATTGATTACCGATTACCATCAGTTCTGCTGTCATCGGGCAGAGGGAAGAAACAAGGAAGTTCGGCAACGGATTGTGTAGCGGATTTAACGGATGTAACGGATAGAATTCCCGATTACCCATCATTGATTACCGATTACCATCAGTTCTGCCGCCATCGGGCAGAGGGAAGAAACAAGGAAGGAAGAGGCAAAAGGCATTAGGCAGATTTTTGTCCCTTACTCTCCCCCTCTCCCACTCTCCCGCTCTCCCCCTCTCCCACTCTCCCTATCTCCCCCTCTTCCCATCTCCCTATCTCCCCCTCTCTCCCTCTCTTTTCTTTCTTCCTTTGAGAGTGGTCGTGGCGATCGTATAATGGAAAGGGGAAAACGAGCTAGAGTTCACTCCGCTTGACTTGTGCGACGCGAAGGATTTAAATCAAGAGTGCTCATCAGTCTTGTACTAGGTGTGATACGATCGTCATAAGTTGAAAATTGAGTATCACTAGACAACGTAAAAACTTAACTGGATTGTTGAGTACGTAGTCACACCGATAGGTGTTGCCGTCTAGGAGAACTCGCATTTGAACGAAAACCTCAATAGATCAAGAGGACTAATTAAGTACGGTAGGGCATACCGGAATTAACGCTTGAGGAGAAGACACTTTTACTTGATCTGGAGTAATCCAGTCCCAAGCAAGTGACTTCGCTGAACCAAGAATCTCAGTCACCAAGAGTGCTGAGAGTGCCAAAGTAAAACTTGATAGAGCAACCTCAATCAGGGTTATGTGGCTTCGTGAGTTATTGCCTCAATCCCAAATGCCCGAATCCCTCCGATCCAGCCAACTCTGGTAGATCCGCGTGTATCCACTGCGGGTCTGAACTTTTGTTGCAAGGTAGATATCGGCTAGTCGCGCCTCTCGGAGGTGGTGGCTTTGGCAGAACATTTGAAGTGGACGACAACGGCGCTCGAAGAGTGCTCAAAGTCCTACTCAAAGAACATCCCAAAGCTGTAGAACTTTTTAAGCAAGAAGCCGACGTATTGGTCAGGCTGAGACATCCAGGTATTCCAAAAGTCGATCGCGACGGTTATTTTATATTTACGCCAGCTCACGGCACAGAGTTTTTTCACTGTCTGGTGATGGAGAAAATTGCTGGGGCAAATTTGCAAGACTGGCTGAAACATCGGGGCCGCCCGATCAGTCAAGAACAAGCTCTGAACTGGCTCAAACAACTGTCGGAAATTTTAGATCAAGTTCACCGACTCAACTATTTTCATCGGGATATCAAGCCGCACAATATTATGTGCAAGCCGAACGGGCAGTTAGTGCTGATTGACTTCGGGACTGCTCGGGAAGTGTCAGGGACTTATTTCGCTAAGGTGGGTCAGGGAGGAAATGTGACTGGTATTGTTTCCCCTGGCTATACGCCGCCGGAACAAACTAATGGCAAGGCGGTTCCGCAGTCAGATTTTTTTGCTCTGGGGCGCACTTTTGTTTATTTGCTGACTGGAAAGCCGCCGACTGCGTTTCCAGAGAACCCGCGCACGGGCAAATTAATGTGGCGCAAAGGAGCTCCTCAGGTTTCCGACCCCTTGGCTAATGTCATCGATTATTTGATGGCGCCTTTTCCCGGAAATCGACCTCAAAGTCCGCAGATGGTTTTGCAGTGCTTGGAGGAAATTCATCTCGACGGCGCGGAAACTCAGTTGCCGACTCAGTTGCCGACGACGGGGCAAACTAAAATTCGCGGAACTTCCGGGGCGGCTGGGGCGACGAAACACACTTCCATCAACCGCCTCAGGCCTCTAAATTCTGCTGGCTTGAACCAGTCTGAGAAAGAAGTTTTAGGTTGGAAAAAGAAGTTGCTGGCGGGCGCTGCTGTTTTGATGCTGGGTATTGGCGCGTCTCAAATTTATGGTTCGATGCGTTACGGAGTGTTTCCGGCAAACCCGGTGTGGCTGCTTTCTAGTTTGCCTAGCAGTCAGTTTTTGCAAAGAAGTTTGGATAATGTCGGAAGTGTAAATGCGATCGCCCTGTCGCCGGACGGTCAAACTTTGGTCAGCGCCAGCTTTGGGACGATGAGAATTTGGAATGTGAAGACGGGACGCGTGGTGCGGACTCTAAATCCGGTGCATTCTAAGAAATCGGTCAACACGCTGGCGGTGAGCCCGGATGGCTCGATGTTGGCCAGTGGTGGCGACGACAATAATGTGATTTTGTGGGATTTGAAGACGGGGCGGCGGGTGCGGACGATTGCCGCTCACAAAGCCGCCGTCAACGCGATCGCTTTTAGCAGCGACGGTAAAATTCTGGCTAGCGGCAGCGATGACAAAACTGTTCGCTTGTGGAATGTCAAAACCGGCAGCAGGTTGCGGACTTTGAGTGGCCACGCCGGAGGAGTAAACGCGATCGCGTTGAGCCGCGACGGTAAAACTCTGGCTAGCGGCAGCGATGACAAGACTGTGCGTTTGTGGAATCTCGACACCGGAGAAGTCAGAAGAATTATCACGGGTCACGGGGGCGCGGTTAATGCTGTGGCTTTTAGCCCAAACGGGCAAGTTTTGGCTAGTGCTAGCAGTGACAATACGATCCGTTTGTCGAACGTGCAAGACGGGAAGCGCACTCGCACTTTTAAAGGGCATTCGAGCTGGGTGAGGACGATCGCCTTTAGCCCGGACAACCGCACTTTGATCAGCGGGGGCGGAGATATTATAGTTTGGGATTTGAAGACGGGCAAAGAAAGAACCACTCTTTCTGGTCACGGCCAGTTTGTGAATTCTGTGGCTATTACCAAAGATAGCAAGACTTTGGTGAGCGGCAGTCCCGATCACACTATTAAGATTTGGCGAATGCCATAGTCAGTTGACAGTTGACAGTTGACAGTTGATAGTTGTCAGTTGGCAGTTGGCAGTTGATAGTTGTCAGTTGGCAGTTGGCAGTTGGTCGTTGGCAGTTGGCAGTAGTGTAAGGTGTGCAGCATACATTGTACAGAATTACTTTTTTTTACGAACCGCGTCCTTCGCGAAGGAAGAAAAGAGAGACTGTATTACCAATGACCAATGACCAATGACCAATGACTAATTTTAAAATAATCAAGAAGTTGTGCAAAGGGACATGATATTATCCCAAAATTCCTCGCCCGTTTTTGGCAAATTCATCAACTGTTTGCTGGGACAATTCGTGAACTGCCATTGCTTGCAATACGTCCAAAGGCAATGTCAAATGATGGGCGCCGGCTAATAAAGTATTTACTGCTTCTTCTGGTGATTTAATGCTTGCTGCCAAAATCTCTGTATTAGTTCTCTGCAATACGTTAGCCATATCTCGCACTAAGGCAAAACCGTCTCCGAGGAGTCTGGTGGCGCGATTCACGTAGGCGATCGCATATTTCGCCCCTGCTTCTGCGGCAACAACCGCCTGGGCGGCACTGTAAATCGCCGTCACTGCACAAGGAATTTTCGGCGATAATTGGGCTACTGCTTGAAAACCAGCCGCGGTTGCTGGAACTTTCAAAACTGTTTGCTGTCCAATTAATTCAAAAGCGGCTTTTCCTTCTGCTACCATGCCATCCAAATCGGATGCTGTTAACTGATAGTACAGTTCCCCAGGAATCATTTGTGCCAGTTGTTTGAGTGTCTCTTCAGCAGATAGCTCACTTTTTGCCAAAAGTGTCGGATTAGTAGTAATTCCCGCTATCCATCCGAACTTGCTCGCCCGTGCGGCTTCCGCTACAATTGCAGTATCAACATAAATCGCCATCGGCTCTACACCTTCAGTTTCTTAATATTTTTCAGACGCCTGCTTTCTGCTTGAGAGCGATCGGAGCCAAATTAATTGTTAAGCTTTTACTATATCAGAATCTCGGAAATATTACTGTTAAGTAAATATAACAATTCAGTGATGTGCATCACCGACAGTAAGTAGATTAGTAGGAAAATATATAAGTATGTAGTTGCGATGCAAACGCAGTCAAAATAAGCAACTGCAAGGCTTCCGATCGCTTTACATTTCGTGACAGATCCAAGTTTATTTGCACCTATCTACTTAGGGCAATTTTAAAATTAGTGAGTTTTGAATTCAACAGGACTTCCTTCATTCAATTGACAGTTGACCGTTGACAGATGAGTGCGACCTCTACCTGGAAGGAATAGGATTGGAGTAATGAATAGTCTGATTTTAATTTCTCCCTGATCAGGGAGAGGCTTTCAACAAATTCTTTCTGGTAAAGAAGCCGCGTTGATTAGGGAAATTGCGTAAGTGCTCTTGAAGATAGCTTATAACTGAAATCAAAACTTTGAAGTCATTTGGTAACTGTGATTATCGGGTCTAGAAAAAATGACTTCCTAAATCCCGGATACACATAAGTTACATTTGTAGTAATGGTTATGTACGCAATCACTCAAGGAGGTGACTCAGAAAATGACCAAAGAACAAAATCAGCAGCAACAAGTCAGCCTTGAGATATCTTCTGAACAAGTCGAATCGGAAAAAATCGCAGCAACGGCTGAAGAATTATCGGTAAATGTTAAGTCTGAAACTGTATCTGAAGCGGTGGAAAATAGCGCCCAAGATGGTTTAAAGGCTCTAGGCCGTTTGATGATGGTGAGCCTAACTTGGTCGCTGGCTGGGCTTTCTAAACCCAAGTAATACCATTTTGACAAAAGATTGCTACACAATAAATGTTGTGTTTGTTTACAATGATCCTGCTCAGAAGGTGCGTCGCTGTTAAATCGTCGATATTTTTCAGGGATTGTTGATGGCGACACACGCTACGATTACTGTTGCATTAATTTGACTTTCTTGGTATAAGTTATGGATAGCTACCGCAACTGGCGAGTTAGGAGTTGTGAGTTGGGTTGGGAATTTTCTGGAACTCAAAACACACAACTCTTGGACTTAAATAATTTCCGGTTACTTCTCATAAAATCCGTTTGTAGTGAGGACTTCCATCCTCTCTCTTCCGACTATTGAATATTTTCTGAACCAACCGCCTCAGAAATTGAATTAAATCCTTTTTCTTCTAACTTTTGTAGCAAACCTTCCAAAATCCGCCGCACCATCCAAGGCCCTTCGTAAACCCAACCAGTATAAACTTGAATTAAACTTGCACCGGCGGCGATTTTTTCCCAAGCATCTTGGGCGGTGAAAATGCCGCCTACTCCAATTATTGGTAATTCCCCTTTTGTATATTGCCAGATAAATCGGATTACTTCTGTCGATCGCTCTTTGACTGGCATTCCGCTAATTCCGCCCGCTTCTTCGGCGATGGGTTTGCCTGTTTCTCGCAATATTTGGGTTTTCAATCCGTCGCGGCGGATGGTGGTGTTGGTGGCGATAATTCCTGCTAGTTGGTAGGTTTTTGCTAAGTCGAGGATGGATGCGATCGCCTCCGACTCCAAATCCGGCGCAATTTTGACTAAAATTGGCTTGATTCCTTGATTTTCTTGTTGCAAAATTTCCAAAATTGTGCTAAGCCCAGCAGCATCTTGGAGCGATCGCAACCCAGGCGTATTGGGAGAGGAAACGTTGACAACAAAATAGTCGCCCCAATCTTTGAGCAGCTTAAAACTCTCCAAATAATCGGCTGCTGCCAGCTCTAACGGTGTTACCTTAGATTTACCGAGATTGATGCCGATCGGGAATGGCGACTCAGGCATAGGGCGCGAGGCGTCGAATTTTGACTGTTTCTGTGCTGCCTGAAACCGGGCTGCCATTGCCGCGGCTCCTTGATTGTTAAATCCCATGCGGTTGAGGGCTGCACTGTCGTCCGTCAAGCGAAACAAGCGAGGTTGGGGGTTTCCCGGCTGCGCTTGCGACGTGACTGTACCGAGTTCGGCAAAGCCAAAGCCAAAATTTGCCCAAATGTCCGCAGCTACGCCGTTTTTATCAAATCCCGCGGCTAAGCCGACAGGATTTTTAAAGCTCAGTCCCCACTTCGATTGTTCGAGGCGATCGTCTTGTACTCCCAAAGATTTCTGCAATCGGGAGAGCATTTGGCTGGTGGCAGGATTAGACTGGGTTCTGGCTGCTAGTTCGAGAATTTGAAGAGTGCGGTTGTGCAACCACTCGGCATCGGTTTTCAATACGGAAAACAACAGCGGGCGCACGCTTGATTGATAAATATCCAATGACTTGTCCTGGGGCAGTTGACCAATGAGAAATGAGAAGGGAGATAAAAATATTCAGCAGGAGACTGGAAAGGTGAGATTTTTACTTGGACTTCGATCGACTTGATCTAATCTTTTAGATTTAAGCATAAATTAGACGACTATATTATAGGTTGATTCTTTTTAATTTTAATATTTTTAAATTTTAAGTTGGTAATTTGAAATTAAACAAAGGTGTGGGGAATCTGGGAAATGGGGCAGGAGCAAAGATTGAAGGATTTAGACGAACAAATCGCGGGCCTGGATCGCGTTCTCCAGATTCTCCGAGAAGAGGAGAATGTGGAAGTGCTGCTGGAAACCACTCTCGGTTACTTGCAAGCGGAATTTGATTGGCGGTTGATTTGGATTGGGTTGTACGATCGACAGGCGCACCGATTGTTAGGCAAAGGTGGCATGACTCCTAACGGCGATTTGTCTTTTCTCAAACAGCGATTTTCCCTCAGCGCTGGGGATTTGCTGGAACAGGTGGTGATTCAGCTTCAGCCGGTGGGAGTCTCGGATTTGCGATCGGAAAACAAAGCTGGAGAATGGCGCAAAGCAGCTCAAATTTACAATATTCAAGGCACGACTCTGTTTCCGCTGCGCTACCAAGACCGCTGCTACGGCGTGATTTTGCTGGGGACTGATGTGTCGGGATCGTCGCCAAAGTCGGCGGAAAAAACGCAGTTGGCGATCGTATTTGGAGCGCTAGCAACTGCTCTTTACCAAATAGAAAAAGATTGGCAGCGACAACAAGTCAAACGCCCGGATGAGTCTCTGTTAGCGCTGATTTCGCAGTTGCGGGAATTGCGATCGCTCGACCAATATTTGCAAGCGGTAGTCGAACAAGCCCATGAATTTATCGAGCCGACGCGGACTAATGTTTATTGGTTTGAGCGAGAGCGGCGCTATTTTTGGCGTCGAGTCAGCAACCGCCAAGTTGCTCCGGGTTTGGGCTTGATCCGACCGGCTTCGGGCATCACTGTGCAAGACTTGGGAGAATTTTATCAGGCTTTGGCCGCGGAACAAATAGTTTGGATCGGTGAATCTCATAGTTCTCTGAAAACTGAGCTGACGGGGCGGTTGATGCAGCAAATTCGTGCTCGCTCTCTGTTGGCTGCGCCGATTGTTTTGGAAGGGGAATTGTTGGGATTTTTGGCGGTGGAAGCCGGCGAGGCCCGGATTTGGCAAGATAATGAAAAACATTACCTGCGGGGAGCGGCGCATTTAGTGGCTCTGACGGCTCCTCTGTCGGAGATGGAGGAGAGGATTGAGCAAACTGAGCTCGATCGAGATTTAACTGCCGGAATAGCCCGCGCCATCTACAGCGATGCTGACTGGGAGGCGACTTTGAAAAATACGGCTGAGCAGTTGTGCTCTCGGCTCAAGTGCGAATACTTTTTGCTGTTGCTGTACAGGGAAGAACAAAATCGCTTTGAAATTGTCTGCCAAAATCTGCCCCGCAACCGCAGACAAGTACCGTCGCCGCTCAACGCCCTTGATGCCGGTGACGTGGGGCTGGTGCAAGCCAGCGAGGAACCTCTGGCGATCGAAAATTGGGAGGAAGACGGGCGGTTGGGCGCTTGGCGGGAAGTGCTGGGAGAAGCTGGGGTGCGATCGCTTTTGGCATCGAGCACTCGCGGAAAACAGTCCGAGGGAGAAAACCCCAATCGCAAATCGCAAATCGCAAATCGCAAATCGATCGAGGGTTTGCTGGTTGTCGGGCACAGCGCAACTCGCACTTGGAGAGGCTCGGAGCGAGAATTAGTTCGGGTAGTTAGCCAACAGTTAGGATTAATCCTGCACTCCTGGCAGCAGAGTTCGGAAATTGACAAATATCAGCAATTTGAGCGATCGATCAAATCGGGTTTGGCGGTTTTGCAGCATTCTGGCGAGGAGCAATCTGGGCGACAGATATCTGCTGCTTCACCGCAGATGTTGCCCGAGTTGCCGCTGCAAAAGCTCGATCGTCACTTTGCCGAACACGTTTCCCAGACAATTGCCTGTCCTTTAGTCGCCGTAATTACTTGGAATCCCGGCCAGGATGCAGGTTCAATCTCGGCGGCGGTAGCTGCCAACCCCGTATTTGCCTTGAATCCCGATGCGCTGATTCATGTCCAAACAGACGCTTTGATCCAAAAAACCCTAGCGGAAGGAGGCGTGCTGCAACAGAGCATGAGCCAAGTGCCGCTGGCGACGAAGCGGTGGCTACGCAGTCCGGGAATTGGCGAAATTATGACAGTGGCGCTGCGGACAGCCCCAGAACACGCTCCCCTGGGCATTGTGGTGGTTGCGGATGCTACGGGCCGCCAGTGGTCAGAATTGTCCATGAATTTACTGACTTCGATGGCGTCTCAGTTGGCTTGGTGGCGGAGGTATTTGGCGGTGCAATCGGCGCAGGAGTCGCAGCGATTGGATCTGGAGATGCTCAACTGGTACAAGCAGCGCCGTTTCGAGGATTTTTACCGCACTGTGGCAGCGGGCGTTAAGGAGTTGGGAGAGTTGAGCCAGTCGATTTTGCAGTCGGCGAAGGAACAAAAGGATGCTCTGAAAACTTTGCGCTACCAACAGGTTTTGCGACAAATTGGCAATGGTTTGGGGTCAATTCATTTGGTGCTGAAACAGGAGCAGTGGCGGCCGCTATTTGCACAAGATGCGGTGCCTGTGAGCGCTTGGTTGAGGCGATCGCTCGATCGCACGGCCCCCCTGGTCAAACAGTCGGGAATCTTGCTGGAAGTGAACAGAGAGACTGCTGTGTCGCTGCCTGCGGGTCAGACTTTGGGCGTTCGCGCCGACAGCATTAAGCTGGATTTGATCCTGTGCGAATTGCTGGCGATGGCTTGCAGACGCTCTGGAGTTGGCGACAAGGTTGAGATTCGCTCTCAACTTTTGGGGGAAGATTGGCTAGAATTATCTGTGATTGATAGTGGCGCGTGCGATCGACAGTTAATTGCTGTGTTCAACGGCGGTTTCCACGGCGATATATTGGCTGTTACGTCAAATAGGTCGATCGTGCAAAATCTCTTAATTTGTCAGCGGGCGGTACGCTTAATGGGGGGAGACTTTTCCTTAGAAATATTAGAAAATAACTTAATTGTCGCCCGCTTAGTGCTGCCCCTAGCCACCTCTTAAAAATTCTGTTAACTTTGTAGCGCACAGCGCACCGATTGACTAGACTTGAATTGCATAAATTTTGGATCGATCGGGAAACCGCAGATGTAAGGCAGATTAACACAGATTAACGCAGATGCTTGTCAAGAAGTGCGATCGAATGAATGCAATCTTGTCTTTTGTAGGGTGCGCCGTGCACACCCTACAAAATACTATCCATCTCGACAGCAACCTGAAAGTATCGCGCGAGGGCTTCCGGCGAAAAAGCTAAACAGAAGGAGTAACAGTTTCCACCACCTCAGAACTCGGAAAAAACCTTTCAGTAATCCAAGCAGTTACAATATGAGAAAGCAATCCCATCGGCCCAGCAAACAAACACAAAGTCAAAGAATGAACAGTCCAAACACCTGTCCGCTGTCCTTCCAAATAAATCCAGCGTCCCACAAACAAATCCATCACTAAAAAATGAATCCATCCCGTAGCAGCCGCCGTTTCCTGCCCCAGAAACTTAGCAATATCTGCCAACTTGGGATTGGACAAAGCAGCCGCATTTTCTGGAGTCAGACTGCTACCAAACAAATATATGTACAAGATGGCGAGCACTGCAAACGGAATAAAGGAATTCATCACTTTTCTGGTAATTCCCCAGTTGGGCAATAAAATCATAATTGCCCAGAAAGGCAAAACGAACAGATTACCTGCATCGAAAATTAGTTCTGGCGTCATAGTTGGCTGTTGGCTCCTTTGATTCAGTTGAGAGTTGAGAGTTGAGAGTTGAGAGTTGAGAGTTGAGAGTTGACAAAAGAAGGAAGAGGATTGGAGTAATGAATCGTCTTCTTTTAACTTCTGCCTAAAAGGGAGAGGCTTTAAACCAATTTTTTCTGGTAAATGAATGCAATAAACGATGTTAAGATTATTTTACACAATTTTTGCTAATATTTCTCAAAAACCGCAAAAATCCGATTTACAAATTAGACGTAATTGCTAGATTTATCAGAGATTTAAGATTTACACGTGCAGGTATGTTTTTGCGCTTGAGCGCTCTTTGATTATATGAAAGAGCAGCCAAGCGCAACAACGCACCTCAATAACTGAAATCTAAAAGCTAAAACCCATGACAACAACTTATAATAACTTTTCCGATTGGTGCAAGCACAAAAATAATCTCTCTCCCGGCGCGAAACATACCGTAGAAACACTGTTGCAAATATCAGATACTACCGAGTGCGATCGAGCCAACGAACTGCTTTCTAGTATAACAGAACTCAATCTTAAACTTACTCAGCTTACCGATATCAGTCCTCTCTCATCTTTCACTCAACTTACTGCACTCAGCCTCGACAGCAATCAAATATCTGACCTCGCTCCCCTGCAATCTTTAACCAAGCTGAGAACTCTGTATTTAGATGTCAATCAAATATCAGATATCAGCCCGCTTTCATCTCTGACAAATCTGACTAGACTCGTTCTCGATACCAATCAAATATCAGACATCAGTCCCCTAACTGCTCTAACTAATCTTGCCGAACTTGTCTTGTTTGATAACAAAATTTATGACATCAATGCAGTGAAAAGTTTGACTAAGTTAAAGGCGTTAATTATTTATAAAAATCAAATTAATGATCTCGCTCCTCTGGTAAATTTAACTGAACTCCAGACACTCTACCTTTACAAAAACAAAATATCGGATATCAGCCCGCTGGCTTCTTTAAAAAATCTTACTACGCTGTTTCTGTTCGAGAATCAAATATCTGACCTGACTCCGCTGAAAGCCTTGACTAACTTAAAAAAACTGGTTTTATTTGAAAATAAAATATCGGATATTAGTGCTTTGGCCGATCTAACTAATTTAGTTGAACTCAACCTCGGCAACAATCAAATCTCAGACATCAGTCCGCTGAAATCTTTAACTAATTTGACTCAACTTTATTTGTTCAACAATCCGATTGCCGATTGCAGCGCACTGCAAGCTTTGAATAATTTATTTGTGCTCGATTTGTACAACAATCAAGTTTCTGATATCAGTGCACTGCAATCTTTGCAAAAGCTAACGACGCTTGACTTGCGCGGAAATTCGATTATGAATAAAGTTTGCCCGGTCACTCCGGCATCAATCTGTCGGTTTTAATTGTTAAGGCGGTGGCGAAATCTGGGTGTGTATGATAAGCTATCCAACGTCAGTATCAGGAGAAAGTGATGAGTGCACACGATGCTTTGATGTTAGGATTGCTGCTGTTGCCCGGTTTGGCTTTGTCGATCGCAGTTATGGGCGCTTTTGCCGCTGGTGGATAATCGGTTTTTAACATAATACAGTTCAGATAAGACGGTGGTTGAAACCGCCCATTCTTCAACCCACGCACCATCTGGGTTTTGTTTGTATAGACGCGGTTTCAACCGCCCCGTCTTCTTTGGCAAAACCCGCCCCTTTTATCTACCAATTTACAAAAATTGTGCTGTCACATCGGAATTTACCAGGGTATTCGCGCACAAAATACCCGATGCTGCGACGGCGGGAACGCCGATTCCGGGCATGGTGCTGTCTCCCACTCGATATAAGCCTTTGATCGGGGTTTGCGGCCCTGGAAATGTGCCTTTTCCGGCGGCGATTGCTGGCCCGTAGGTTCCTTGATATCGGCGCAAAAATCGGGCGTGGGTTAGCGGTGTGCCGATCGACTCCAGGACGATTCGCGATCGCAAATCCGGTATAATTATTTCTAAAGCTTTAAACAGAGATTGCGATCGCTCTTGCTTTCTTTCTTGATAACTATCGCCATACTCCCAACCTGCGTAGGGTTCCAATGTATAAGCGTGAATCGCGTGATGTCCGGGCGGTGCGAGAGTTTGATCCCACACTGTTGGAATCGAAATCATGCAGGTATTTCCGGGTACTGTAATGTCAACCAAGCTGTCATGAACGACGACGTGGTGGCCGGTCAACCCTTCGAGTCCTTCGGCTTTAATTCCTAAATGCAGGTGCATGAAACTGTCTACTGCTGGCATCGACAAAGCAGTTTTTCGGTAGCTGGGCGGCAAATCTTCAGGGCGCAGTAACTTTGTATAGGTATCCCAAACTGTGGCATTTGAAATCACAATTGGGGCGCGGATAATTTCGCCGTTTTGCAACCTAACTCCCGTAGTTTTGCCGGATTCAACTAATATTTGCTCGACTGGTGTTCCCAATCGCAACTTTCCTCCCCAGCGCTGTAAGCCTCGAACTAAGGCATCGACGATCGCACCGCTGCCTCCTACAGGATACTCGATCGCCACTCGCGATCGTTCGCCAATCATAAAAGCGATTTCTGGCGCGACGGTTTCATGCGCTTTCAAGCCCGACAGTAAGAAGCACTCCAAATCGATTAAACGTCGCACCCAAGGGTCTTGCACGTCGCGATCCATCAAGGAACCTGCTGAACTGGCGATCGCCCCTAATGACGGTAACAGCTTCAGCAAAGCAGGCGAGTACCGAGACAGCAACACAAGTATTAACTGCCAGTCAGATCTCAACGCTAAAGCCGGAATTCCACGCAAAGCTTCATACACAACTAATAAATTTTGTTGAAATTGCTGTAATTCTACAGCACCTTGTGGTGCGAATTTAGCCACAGCATCTAAGTAATTTCTCGCATCAGCATAGATTGGCAAACTTCCCTCTGGAAAATGGTAATGCCCCAGCGGATCGTAGGTAATTACTGCGATCGATTCCTCCAACATATTCAAGACTTGCCGCAAAGGATTCAGCGACTGCGGATCAGTCAAACCGCAATAAAAAGAAGGCCCCGAATCAAAGTGAAATCCCCGGCGCGAAAAGCTGTGAGCCGCCCCGCCCGCTATGGTATGGCTCTCGCAGACGAGTACCCCCTTCCCGTAGCGAGCGAGCATCGAACCCGCCACTAAGCCACCAATACCGCTGCCAATTACGATCGCATCAAAGTCTTGCATTTATCAAATGTGGTATGATTGTATTATTTCTTGCTGACTGTTGACCCGCCCAAAAACGGGTACAAGTCCACGACTTAAATCGTGGAGACACTAAAATTTTAGACTCCTGTTCGGGTTCCTTTGATTCAAAGTGACAGTAAATCTAAAATCTAAAATCTAAAATCGACTGACAGGGTATCTTTTGGGGAGGAAAACTATGCAAGCTTTATCTATTTTAGATGAAGTTCTTCGCGAATTTGAACAAGATCTCAATCTTTCGCGCATTAAAAGAATCATATTTTTTGCTTGTAAAGAGTGTTGGGAAAACGATCCGGCCAAACTCGCCAGCGCAGATCTAAGAAAGTTGATCGAAGAACTCTGTGGTAAATACAGCAGGTTAGAAGATATTGAAACAGTTTTAAACAGTATCGTTGCCAAGGTTAACAAAAAAACCGAGTACGCTTTAGTGGCAGATCAAATCGTCTGCCAACTGAGCAGGCTTTACGAATACCAAGATTTCACAAAATTAGAAACCAACATATCTAATTTTGGCGGTTATGAAGCACCTGCATTTGATGAACACTTTAGTTCGCAACTTCCCGCAGGGGAGTCGCTAGAAAGAGACGCCGGAAATCTATTTGATGTCCGACAAAAAATTTTACAGCAAACCAATCCATTGAGGGCTAAAATCCTCATTTTTTCTACTCTTTATCACGAGTTCACATTTAGCGAGCGCGATTGGCTGCTGCTGAAAACCCAAGAACTTGACAAGCTGCTGCGACAACTGTTTAATGTCTGTGGCAGCCTAGCCGAACTCGAATCTAATTTGTACGGAACTGCGGGCAAACTTGACAACAGCGACGAATACGACCAAGCAGCTAGCGTGATCATCAAAGCGATGAATCCTTGTTACGCAAAATTGCAACAGGAAGAACGCGACATAGCCGAAGATTCGATTAGCGAAAATTCGGCTACCGAAGATTACGATCAGACGCATTTAAATAACACTTTCTATGAAGATATTGTGCCGGTTGACAGGCGCAACGAATATTTTGAACCGGGGGATATTACTCAGATTATTCAAGCTGCTCCGGCTCACTATCATTATGACCCCCAGAAGAGTTACTTAGTGCCGGACACGGCAAAAAATATACAGTTTAAAGACTCAAAAACCAACAGCAATAATTATACTGCTGATTTCAGACAGGAATTGGTAGAAACAGTCCCCATTTCTGAAACGCCGACAATTATCGAAAGTTTAGAACCAGCCGCTCTTGTTACTACAAATATTAGCGATTCCATCAAACGCAAGTTGGGATTGGAAGAGGAAATGAAAGGCTTAGTTAGTCAAGGTGCTAACTCAGCAACGGCGCAAATAGAACAGATATTCAGCGAGTTGGAATCTGCTATGAACGGAAAACTTTCTACAGAAAGTACCGAAGAGCGTTTGTATTGGAAATATAAAAGTCTCAAAAATTATCTAACACAAATTAATGGATTTACCGACAAATTAATGGAAATGCTGAGCGAAGTTGAGTCAAAAGAAAGCGGGATTCCTTCTGCTGACACTCAGGAGAATATCACTAACAAAAATTCAGCAACAGAGCAGCAAAACTCTAGCCAGAAACCAACTCAGTATCAGCTTGTGGAAATGGCAAAACAAGGCAAACCAAAGGCGATCGCCATTTTGATCAATCAATTGCTAAAACCCAAGGGAATTACTGCCACAGCGGGATTTAAAGAAGGTTGGCTCCACGTCATTCTGGAGTCTGCCGAAGTCCCAAACCAACAGGATACAGCTACATACATTTACAAAAAACTGGGTACTTTAAAGTCACAATCTCTGACTCACGTAAAAATTCACGGGCGACAGTTAGGCAACAAAACAGTCACTTGGACTCAAGAATTTGTGAATTAAACTCATTAAATACCCAGACTCAAGGCTGGGGCTACACAAATTTTCGTCCGCCTGCACGGCAGCGAAATCGCATAAATCTCTAAATAGTAAGTAGGTCATTGTCAAAAAACAATAGTATCTTGTAGGGCGGGTTTAGTTGAAAATTTATGATGCAAACCAGTTTATGAAGGCAAAATCCGCCCTCCATCTAATGTTTATTTGTACCACCTACTTAAGTGAATCTTGCCCAATAACTAACAACCAAAAAATATGAATGCCAGCGAAGTTTTAAGGCGATATACATCAGGCGAACTAGATTTTCAAGGTATGAATTTGAGAGGCGTTCACCTGATCGGTGCCGATTTAATTGGCGTCAATTTAAGCAGTGCTGACCTTTGGGGTGCAAACTTAGCGATGTCGTATCTGAGCAGAATCAACCTTCAGCGTGCAAATTTAACTAACGCAAAGTTGTGTGGTGCTAACTTAAATCAGGCCAACTTGAGCGCAGCAAATTTGTCCGATGCCGACTTCCACGGAGCTACTTTGCAAGGTGCAGACTTTCGCAGAGCTAACATTTCTTTGGCAGTTTTTATCGATGCAAATTTGACCGATGCAGATATGCGAGGGGTCAATTTGCAAGGTGCAGATTTGCGCGGTGCCTGCTTGCGCGGCGCAAATCTGCGCAAGGAGCAGCGAATTTTTGAGGGTGCAAATTTGCGCGGTGCGAATTTGCAAGGTGCAGATTTGCGCGGTGTCAATTTGCTGGGTGCAGATTTGACTAAAGCTAATCTCAGTAAAGCGAATTTGACTGAAGCATCTCTGCGGGAAGTAAATCTGACTCAGGCGAATTTGAGCGAAGCTATTTTAGATGGCACGTTTTTAACTGAAGCAACTTTGGTAGAAACAAATCTTTGCTGGGCTGTTATGACTAATGCTAAGTTGGAAAGAGCTATATTAATTGATGCTGAATTGGCTGGTGCTAATTTGCGCGGTGCATTTCTTCCTGATGTTAAGTTGAGTAATGCTAATTTGGTGATGGCTGATTTGAGTCGTGCTAATTTGGTGCGGGCTGATTTGAGTCGTGCTAATTTTAATCAGGCGAATTTGAGTGAAGCCGACTTGACTGATGCTTACCTGGCTAAAACAGATTTGCGGGATGCCATTTTGCACCGCACAAGTTTAATTAGGGCAGATTTGAGCACTGCTAATTTAGCGGGAGCTCAATTGCGCGGTACCATCATGCCAAGTGGAGAAATGCACGGGTAATACCATTTTAGATGTGAGATTTTAGATTTGAGAATTGAAGTTGCGTAGGGTGTATAAGCACCTTACCACTGTTCGTAATTGAATCTCCTGATGTTAGTTTTTAGTGATTAATTATGGCAAGTTACAAAACTGTGTTCTTTTTTAACAGTTTAACTTTAGTGCTGGTTGCGCTAGTGACGGGGTGTCTGAGTTTATTCGGTTCTTCGGTAAAAGGGTTGTTTTTGCCACCTTGCTCTACCACCTATCCGGGTGCAGGTTTCTTTTTCTTGGCGTTCCAAATGTTATTTTATTTATCTGTAATCCTGTGCGCTTTTACTTTTGGATTGCTGAGAATTCTGCAACCAAATCGCCCGGAAAATCGATTTATTTTATATTCGGCACTGTTTACAGGTTGCTTTCTATTCAATGAAGTTTTTCGCACCCACGTTCACCTGGGACGTGCGGGTTTTCCGAAAGCGACAATTGTCATATTTTACGCCGTGCTGGCAGTTGCATACGGATTAGCTTTTAGGAGGCAAATAAAATTCACTCCGTACCCTTTACTGCTGAGCGGCGTTGGTTTGTTATTTGTTGCCTTTTTTGCAGAAGCGCTGCCTTTAAAAAATGAGATAGTTTCGAGCTTGCTGGAGGGAATTCCGAAGTTGTTGAGCGGTGTTAATATTGCACTTTATTTTTGGTTTTTGTGCCTGGGTTTGATAGTGCGAGCGCTCAATTATTCCAAATATAATAAAACCATAAGTTTGTAGTAAGGACTTTAGTCTTACTTGCCTCAAAACCTGCGGGAAAAGGAATGAAGTCCTCACTACGAACTTATATCAAAACAGAAAATATCGCTGCGCCATTGGCAAAACAGTTGCCGGTTCGCAAGTTAACAATTGCCCATCTGCCCTCACTTCATAGGTTTCTGGATCGACTTCCATCTGCGGCAAATAATCGTTCAGTTTCATATCTCTTTTACTAATCTGCCGCGTCCCCGAAACTGCTACAGTTGGCTTTTGTAAACCGAGCTGTGCGGCAATATCTCGATCGCGCGCAGCCTGCGAAACAAACGTCAAACAAGTCGCCCCAATAGCCCCCCCAAAACTGCCAAACATCGGCCGCATATGCACCGGTTGCGGCGTAGGAATACTGGCGTTAGCGTCTCCCATCTGCCCATAGGCGATCGCACCACCCTTAATCACCAACTCCGGTTTCACCCCAAAAAACGCCGGCCGCCACAAACACAAATCCGCCAACTTCCCCTCTTCCACCGAACCCACATACTGACTAATTCCGTGAGTAATCGCCGGATTAATTGTATATTTCGCAATGTACCGCTTCGCCCGAAAATTATCATTTTCCCCACTGGTTGCAGGGGCATCTTGCCCATCCAAATGACCTCTTTGCACCTTCATTTTATGTGCCGTTTGCCAAGTCCGAATAATCACCTCTCCAACCCTACCCATCGCCTGCGAGTCAGAAGAAATCATACTAAACGCACCCAAATCGTGCAAAATATCCTCAGCAGCAATAGTTTCCCTTCTAATTCTTGACTCAGCAAAAGCCACATCTTCAGGAATCCCCCGATCCAAATGGTGGCAAACCATCAACATATCTAAATGTTCTTCCAAAGTATTGACAGTATAAGGGCGAGTCGGGTTAGTAGACGAAGGCAAAACATTAGCCTGGCCGCAGACTTTAATAATATCCGGTGCGTGTCCGCCGCCAGCACCTTCTGTGTGGTAAGTGTGAATAGCGCGATTTTTAAATGCCGCAATTGTAGCTTCCACAAATCCCGCTTCATTGAGAGTATCGGTGTGAATTGCAACTTGCACGTCGTACTCGTCAGCTACACTCAAACAATTGTCGATCGTTGCTGGCGTAGTTCCCCAATCTTCGTGGAGTTTCAAACCCATTGCACCGGCAAATATTTGTTCAATTAATCCTTGGGGTTGACTGCTATTTCCTTTACCTGAAAAACCGATATTTACGGGGAAAGCGTCGGCTGCTTGCAGCATTCTGTACATATGCCAAGGCCCCGGAGTGCAAGTTGTGGCGTTTGTACCGGTTGCTGGGCCAGTACCGCCGCCGATCATGGTAGTGACTCCAGAGGCGATCGCCACTTCGATTTGTTGCGGGCAAATAAAATGAATGTGAGTATCAACTCCCCCCGCCGTGAGAATCATTCCTTCACCAGCAATTACTTCTGTACCCGGCCCGATAATAATATCTACCCTATCTTGAATGTAAGGATTTCCAGCTTTACCAATTTTGTAAATTTTTCCGTTTTTAAGTCCAATATCCGCCTTAACAATTCCCCACCAATCCAATATTAAAGCATTAGTAATTACCGTGTCAACAGCACCATCAGCATTAGAAATAGGCGACTGTCCCATGCCGTCGCGAATGACTTTCCCACCGCCAAATTTCACTTCATCCCCGTAGGTTGTGAAGTCTTTTTCAACTTCTATGAATAACTCAGTATCAGCTAACCGCACGCGATCGCCCGTTGTCGGCCCGAATGTTTCTGCGTAAGCGCGGCGATTCATTCTGTAACTCATGCTTTCTCCTAATATTAATATTTTTTTAGTTGGTAGTTGAGGCTAACTTAAATTATACTATTTAGCAAGATTGTTGATAATAGCTGAAGTTTCATCCATCTAACTCACCATTAATCTTACCATTAAAGCCGTAAACTTCACGGCTACCAACAAACGGCACTAATTGAATTTCCCTTTCATCTCCGGGTTCAAACCTGACTGCTGTACCTGCGGGGATATCCAACCGCATTCCTCTTGATTGTTCTCGATTGAATTCTAAGGCTTCATTCACCTCATAAAAGTGATAGTGGGAACCGACTTGAATGGGCCTGTCGCCCGTATTTCCGACCAGCAAGCGCACTGTTGGGCGATCGCCATTTAATTCAATTTCGCCCTCTACAACAATCATTTCTCCCGGAATCATGTCTGTCTCCTGTGATTTTTTGCGGTTAAATATTTAACGAATCGGATCGTGAACTGTCACCAACTTAGTTCCGTCGGGAAAAGTCGCCTCAACTTGCACTTCATGCACCATTTCCGGTATGCCTTCCATCACATCTTCCCGCGTCAGGAGAGTTGTCCCGTAACTCATTAAATCTGCGACGGTGAGGCCATCTCTTGCCCCTTCTAAAATCGCGGCGGAAATGTAGGCTAGTGCTTCTGGATAGTTTAATTTTAAACCTCTTTGTTTCCGGCGCTCGGCTACCAGGGCGGCCGTGAAAATCAGTAGCTTGTCTTTTTCTTGGGGGGTGAGTTGCATTTTTATTCTGGTAAGGGCGATCGCATTATTGGATCAAGTTTAACTATCAGTCGCGGTAAATCTATTGAAAATAAAATATGATTCTATTTTACCCAAACTCTCGGCAAACAGCAAGGGCGTTCGGAAAAAGATAAACGCAGCAAGTGCCAAATGCTCACAAACCAGTCTCTAGCTGCGGCGGTGGACGAACCGCGATATCGGCACAGCAAACCGTTGGGAATGCGAGTCACGCCGATGGTACAATTACCAGGATAAATTGTTGCTTCAGATGGCAAAGCTCGCACTTGTCCCACGAGTTCTGTGGTGACGGATTCACCAACCCAAGCGAGGGTAGCGACTACGGGTTTTCCTGCTAAACCGTGAGAACTTTCTAGCATTTCTGATCCACCTTGGAGCCATTGTCTGTCAATCCACAGAGGGCTGTTCTGCTGCCAGATTTCGGTGTGCGATCGCCATTCTCCCGACAAGAATTTTTCGCCCCTAGCACTGCGTCCAAATCTGGTAATTTCCCACAGTAAAATACTGGCTTGCGGGGCTAATTCTACCCGCAAATTTTGTCGATAAATTGCGCCATCGAAAACGATGGTTTCCTGCGGTAGCAATTCCAAATTCGCAGCGGAATCTACTTGAATATCAATATTTTGTTGCGCTGACTGTCCGCTGCTGCGATAAATTTTTGCAGCGGCTGCGGTGGTGATTAAGGCTTTGGCGTTTGCTTGGAGGTGAAAATTGCTGGAAAGGCGATCGCCCCCGACAACTCCCCCAGCCGTGTGCAAAACTACGCTGTGACAAACCTCTTTACCTTCAGGATAAAACGGACGCTGCACCTTGAGTGGTGCTTGCATTTGGTTGTGGATGATTTGAGTTGCGCCGTCACGGTTGGCGTAGACTAAATTGAGCTTGCCGTGCCATCCATTTATCTTATTTGCAGCTTGTTTGGTAGAAGGTTCAGTCACAAATTTTTGCTAAAAACAGCCACTATCAAAAATATACCACGATTGCTGCGCCGTCAATGAACTTTTTAAATCATCTAGATATCCCTGGCACACCCCGGATAGTCCTTACTTTATTTCATCGGATTGAAAACTGTTATATACTAATTAATCAGGCCTTTAAAACTATCCTCCCATGCCAGCAACCCCCGAAAGCCTCCACAAATTCGTCGCCTACTGCCAACAAAACATTACAGGCGATGAAAAAGGACAAGCACAGGTATTTTTAGACCGCTTTTTTCAGGCATTCGGTCACGAAGGGACATTGGAAGCTGGCGCAACCTATGAACAACGCATCGAAAAAGCCAGCAAGAAAGGTCACATGGGATTTGCTGATTTGGTGTGGAAAAAGCACGTTTTGATTGAAATGAAAAAGCGGGGAGAAGACTTAACTAAAAGGGAGTATCGCGCCCAAACTGAGCGGTATTATCTGCGCCTAAAAAAAGACGATCGCCCTCGCTACGTGATAATGTGCAATTTTGATGAATTTCACATTTACGATTTTGACCTTCAGCCTGATGAACCTTTAGACATTATAGCATTAAAGCAATTGCCAGCGCGTTCGCCCGCTTTTGCTTTTATGGAATCTGTCGCCCGCCGCCCGATATTTAAAAATAATCAAGTCGAGATTACAGAAAAAGCTGCTAGCAGAATGGGGATGTTGCTGGAAATGCTAATTGAGCGCGAAAAAGAGCGCAAATCTCCTAAATTTAATGAGCTTCAAGCCCAGCGATTTGTGTTGCAGTGCGTGTTAGCAATGTTTGCGGAAGATAGGGGACTTTTGCCGCTAGGACTTTTTACTCGCTGCGTTAAAGATTGCTTAGAAGGGGCAAGTACCTACGATGTTTTAGGCGGCTTATTTCAAGCAATGAACCAGGATGGAGTCACGCCTGGGGGACGTTATGAAGGTGTGGAATATTTTAACGGCGGCTTATTTTCAGAAATTCACCCCATAGAATTGCAACAAGGTGAGTTAAAAATATTAGAAGTTTGTGCCGAGCAAAATTGGAGTAAAGTACGCCCTTCTATTTTTGGTAATATCTTTGAGGGGGCGTTGAAGAATGATAAAAAACAGCGGCACGCACATGGCATTCACTTCACTTCAGAGGGAGACATTCGGCGGATTGTTTTGCCAACGATTACTTATTACTGGGAGGAACGGATTCAAGCTGCAACTACAGTTAAGCAACTGCAAAATCTGCACCAGGAAATAGGTAGCTATCGGGTACTAGATCCTGCCTGCGGTTCGGGAAATTTTCTCTATGTGGCTTATCAGGAACTCAAGCAGATTGAAAAGTTATTGTTAGATAAGTTAAATGACTGTGAAGGTTCAAAAGTTCACCTTTCAGTAGTTACGCCGCAGCAATTTTATGGTATGGATCTTAACTCGTTTGCGGTGGAGTTGGCGCGGGTGACGCTGATGATTGGCCGCAAGGTGGCGATTGATAATTTGGGATTGCAAGAACCTTCTCTGCCTTTGGATACTTTGGATCAAAATATTGTCTGTGCTGATGCTTTGTTTACTGAGTGGGTGAAGGCGGACGCGATTATCGGAAATCCGCCCTTTTTAGGAGGAAAGCATATGAGAATGACACTGAATGATAAATATATTGACCGCGTATTTGAACGGTTTTCAGATGTCAAAGATTCTGTAGATTTTTGCTCTTATTGGTTTCGGATTGCTCATAAGAATTTAGGCACTAATGGTCGGGCTGGTTTGGTGGCTACTAATTCAATTAGTCAAGGGAAAAGCCGCGCTGCTGGTTTAGATTATATTGCTCAAAATGGCGGTTATATTTATGATGCTATTTCTACTCAACCTTGGTCTGGTGAAGCTAAAGTTCATGTGAGTATTGTTAACTGGAGTAAGGAAGAGCCGAAACGTTACAATTTAGATGGTCGCCCAGTTTTAAGTATTAATTCTTCGCTGCAAGCTACGATTGATGTTTCTCACGCGGCGAAATTGTTAGCGAATTCAAACAGATGCTTTCAAGGTGTAATTCCGGTGGGAATGGGATTTATTATTACTGAACAACAGGTTAATGATTGGATTAAAGTAGATGCTAAAAATCAAGAGGTTCTTAAACTTTTTTCTATGGGTGCAAATCTAGCACAGAATCCTAACGGTACGCCGGAACGCTGGATTATTGACTTTAATGATATGAACATTGAAGACGCGAGTGAATACGTGCAGCCTTTTGAATACGTGAAAGCTAATGTTAAGCCAGAACGGGATGGTAATCGAGATGCGCGAGCCCGAACTTACTGGTGGAAATTCCTGCGATCGCGTTCAGAGATGAGACAGGCGATCGCACTATTATCTCACTACTTTACTGTGCCCAGAGTCTCGAAATGGGCTGTATTCATTCCCGCGCCCGTTAGCTGGCTCCCTGGAGACAAATCAGTAGTTGTTGCCTCTGATGATTTTTATGTATTTGGCATCCTGACATCTCAAGTACACCGGACTTGGATGCACGCTCAAAAATCAACTCTCAAAGCAGATATCGCTTACACCCACAATACCTGCTTTGAAACTTTCCCATTTCCCCAGACAGCCAACCGCAAATTAGTAGAGCAAATTCGCGCAACTGCTGTCGAACTGCACCAATATCGCACTCAACAGATGTCAACAAAACAGTGGGGAATTACTCAACTTTACAACAAGTTTTTTGCAGAACCAACCAGCCAACTTTATCAACTCCACGAAGCGCTCGATCGCCAATGTAATGCAGCTTACGGATTTACTGAAAGCGACGATATTTTAGCAAAACTGCTGGAATTGAACCTAGAACTGGCAGAAAAAGAAAAACGGGGAGAACCCGTAGTTGGGCCTTCTGTCCCCAACTGATTGAAAATATTGCTCGCAGTTATCATAAGTTTTGTAAATCAGCGTAAAATCACATAGATTGTTGATACAGATCACAAACATTCTCGCATAATAACAGAGATAATTCAGAAGGGATCGGCTAAATTGCGTCTGCTAGCAGCGAAAACAGCATTTATCTGGTGGACTTAAGACAAAAAATAGTTTCAATATTTTGTACGCAACCGACTGTCCACCCCAAAATAACGCCAAAAGTTAAAAGCCAAAAAAACTGTCGGATCTCCCGATCGCATTTTTTCAGGAGTAAGAGCCGAAATATTATAGGTTTTAACCTAAGTTAAACGATTGACCGATAAATTCAGGTTTTGGCTGTTCCTCAAACTTACAAAAAATTGTGCAGGATGTCAACAACTCCTGATTGTTTTGGGAGGAACTTTAAATGTTATTATTTACTCAAAATCAGCGCCAAGATAGTAAACTAGAGTCAAATTGCTATGTTAAAAAAAACTTGTTCCAGCATTCATCTATTAATCTCAATTGGGTGAGGGAACGATTCAATCATTTGCGGATCGGCCAAAAAATTAGCTACGGCTATGCTTTAGCGATCGGCATAGCGATTTTGGGTACGGGTGCGGGACTGAAAGCCGGAGACTACTTTCGCAAGCAAGCTTTAATTCAGGTAAATGTTGCTGGGCAACAGCAGCAACTGCTGCAAAATTTGCAAAATACCGTATTTGAAGCCCGATCGCACGCGGCGAAATTGCCGGCCGTTTTGGGAGACACGGTGTGGCTGCAATACGAACACGATCGCTTTGTCGGGCAAATCAATCAGGCGAAAATCCTGATTTCAGAAATTGAATCTTTCGCACGAGAAAATCCCGATAAACTAGCAACAGAAGAGGCAGCATTGCACGCTATATTGCAGAGATATGCCATCGTCATTGATTACTACGATCAGCTAATTAAATTGCAGTTAAAAGAAGCGGATGTTTGGAACTTGCCACCCAACAGCATCGAGTCCGCACAGCTACAAATGTTGAGGACGAGCAGCGGTCAAGAGGCGATGGTACTAGATAACCTTGCTCACAGTTTAACCGAGCTAATTTCTACAGTAGAAATTCAAAAACTGCAAGGAGCGGAAGCATTAGAAGAAGCAGAAGGTTTGGGAAACCGAATTATTTGGGGGGGGATGCTAATTTCAGCACTGATCGCCGTGTTACTGGCGGACAAAACCAGCCGTGCGATCGCCCAACCCCTCGAAACCGTCACTAACGTCGCTCAGCAAGTCGCCCGCGAATCTAATTTTAACCTGCAAGTACCAGTCACAACCGAAGACGAAATCGGAGTTTTAGCAGCTTCTTTCAATCAATTAATTCAGCGAGTTAGCGAGTATACAGAAGAACTCAAACAAACTCAATCCCAATTAATTCAGACCGAAAAAATGTCGTCTCTCGGTCACATGGTAGCAGGTATAGCCCACGAAATCAACAATCCCGTCAACTTCATCGGGGGCAACATTGACTATGCCAACCAATACATCGAAGATTTGGCAGGTTTGGTAACTCTCTATCAAGAATACTATCCCAACCCACCAGATGCAATTCAAGAGCGCATCGAAGATATTGAATTGGAATTTCTCAGAGAAGATTTGCCAAAAACACTTTCTTCGATGAAAATGGGAGCTGATCGCATTCATGAAATTGTCGTATCCATGCGTAACTTTTCGCGCTTAGATGACGGCAAAATGAAACCTGCCGACATTCACGAAGGAATAGACAGCACCCTGGTAATTCTCAATCATCGACTCAAACAAGGTATTGAAGTTATTAAAAAATACGGCAATTTGCCTCCGGTTGAGTGCTTTGGATCGCAACTGAATCAAGTATTTATGAATATTATTAGTAATGCAATAGATGCGCTGGAGGAGGTGAAAAAGACAGACAAAGGGTTTTCACCAACGATTTGGATTAGCACGGAAGTTATGGCAGACAACGCTGTCACTGTCAAGATTCGGGATAATGGGCCGGGAATTGCAGCAGCCAGTGCCCAGCAGATATTTGACCCATTTTTTACTACAAAGTCGATCGGCAAAGGCACTGGATTGGGATTAGCTATTTCCTATCAAATCGTTGCCAAGCATCAAGGCAAAATCGAGGTGAATTCTCAAATAGGACAGGGCACGGAATTTGTAATTAATTTGCCAGTTGCTGCGTAGTATAGCAGGCGATTCGGGACGCTGCTCAAAGCCATTGGTGTCAACAATCGCCTAAAACCGTTGATAAATCTCGCTTTTATCCGAGACCAGATCCCCCTAAATCCCCCTTAAGAAGAGGGGGACTTTGAGAAGATTCTTGTCCCTCCCTTGCTTTCGGGGGGCTAGGGGGGATCGAGCCTCAGCGGTAAACAGCAGTCTGTAACTACGTTTGATGTTAAGTTGACACTAATGGCTCCAAGCCCATCCCACAAATCTTGCAAGAATTACTAAAAGCTGGCGCGCATCTAATTTGAAAAATCTTCTTTCTTAAAACTCTTGTGGGGTGGGCGGAAGAGCCCGCCCAGAAAAACAAAGTTAAATGCCGCAACAGCTTGTTAACTCACAAAACATAGAATTGTATGGGGGTGGAGGGACTTGAACCCACACGACCGTTTCGGGTCAACGGATTTTAAGTCCGTAGCGTCTACCATTCCGCCACACCCCCCTTTCGTCAAGCTGCTGCTGTGGGTTTGAGCCAGTGACAACAACAGCCTTTTATTCTACAACCAAACCCCAATTTACGCAACCCCTAATCGAAAAATTCTCAAAAGTCGCGCTGGATCTCCCCAAGCGGTACAATAGTTAACCAGCTAGCGGAGCGTGTCAACGCACTTACCCGTGTGATTTTCCCCCTAAATCAAATCTATGTATATTACTTTACTGCTTTATGCCGTCTTGGCCGGAGCCTACCTCCTGGTAGTACCCGCAGCCACCTACGCCTACCTGAACAGCCGCTGGTACGTGGCCACCTCTTTTGAGCGTGGCTTTATGTACTTCTTGATGTTCTTCTTTTTCCCAGGTATGTTTCTCCTAGCTCCCTTTTTGAATTTTCGCCCCAAACGGCGGCAGATAGAAGCCTAAATGCGACGTATTGATGTAATTGGAATCAGTCTCGGCTTTTTTGTAGCAGGTGGGTTGGCCTACTTGGTACTACAATTCGCCGGACTCGACAGCATGAATGCAGGCATTTGGAGTCAGTTATTTTTAGTCGCCGGCTTGATTGGCTGGCTGGTGACTTATTTATTTCGTGCACTTACTCAAAAGATGACTTATAGCGAGCAACTTAAAGAGTACAAAGATGCTGTCTTGCAGAAGCAGCTAGATGCACTCACTCCTGAAGAGTTAGCCAAACTTCAAGCCGAAATTGAACAGGAAAAAGATAATTAGTCATTAGTCATTAGTCCTCAGTCATTAGTCATTAGTTATTGATGAGTTATTAGCGATTAGTCGTTAGTAACAAACTCTCTCTCAAATGACTGGGGACTGATGATTGATTGCAGATATCACGTCCCAGAAAATAAGCACGATCTTCTTCCTTCTTCCCTCTTCCCTCTTCCTTCTTCCCTCTTCCTTCTTCCTTCTATCATAACTAATGAGTATTTCTAATTGTTTTGAAACGTTGCGTAAAAGCAACCAATGTGCATTAATTCCTTTTATTACTGCTGGCGATCCAGACTTGGAGACAACGGCTAAAGCACTACAAGTTTTGGATGATAACGGTGCAGATGCGATCGAGCTTGGTGTTCCCTATTCTGACCCGCTGGCTGACGGGCCGGTGATTCAAGCCGCCGCTACTAGGGCTTTGCAGCGGGGAACGCGGTTAGATCCGGTGCTGGAAATGGTAGCTAAAGTTAGTCCGAATTTGCGATCGCCCATAATTCTCTTCACCTACTACAACCCGATTTTGTACCGAGGTATAGAAACCTTTTTGCAACAAATCAAAAGTGCTGGAGTTCAGGGATTGGTTGTACCAGATTTACCCTTGGAAGAAGCCGACAGCCTCATCCAACCTGCCAACAAATTAGGGATTGAACTAACATTATTAGTTGCTCCCACAAGTCCCAAAAGTCGCATAGAAGCGATCGCCCGCCAGTCTCAAGGATTTATTTACTTAGTCAGCGTGACGGGGGTTACAGGAGTGCGCGAAGGCTTAGATACGCGAGCAAAAGAGTTGCTGCAAGAAATCCGCAGCATCACCGACAAACCCATCGGCGTTGGCTTTGGTATCTCGACACCGGAACACGCTCGCCAAGTCAAAGAATGGGGTGCAGACGCTGTGATTGTTGGCAGTGCTTTTGTTAAACGCTTGGCCCAAGGCACTCCCGAAGAGGGTTTAGAGGCGATCGGCGAATTCTGCAAGAGTCTCAAAACAGCGATTCAAAATGATTAGTAACTGTGCAGATATTTTCAGCCATTAGACAGATGTGGGCGATCGCCACTTACGGCGAAAATTGGCATTAAAGACCTTGTTGTACTTGAGATCATATACCGCCTTCCTTCTGGTTCCTGACCGGAGGGTTTTTTTTAGCTCCCAAAACGCAAAATATTTTAACGCAGTGCACGCGCCCAGTAGCAAACGCTCAGCCAAGTAGGGAAACGGCATTGCCGTTTCGTTACCGGAAACTGCGACTTTTAATAATTGGTATAAGATTGAGGATTGTCGCATGAGTGAAGTACAGATATCGGGCGCAGGACAGGGCAGTGCCGTGTCCTGCTGTCCTGGGGAGCATCTCAGTTTTGCAAATGCAAAAAGCATTTTTTTTATCATAGTGCTGTCCCCGCTCGCGTATTGTACAACTCGCGAGCGGGGACAGCACTATAAATGCAAAACAGAGATGCTCGCGTGTCCTGCGCTGTATTTCATCCGATTAAACACTGCTATAACTTGAGGAATCTAACTTGAGATAGATAAAAAACTCCTGTTTCTATTCGTATACTAAAAAAAGTGTTTAAACGCCTAATTCTGTAATGCTAGCCATCTACAGAACCAGCAAGCATTTGAGCATCTCACAATAGAAAGGAGCATTTTTATGAACCGACTAACTGCGTTTCTGAAAAAAATTCGAGCTGTACAAATTTTAACAGTGTTTCTCGCCGGGATTTTAGTATTAGTGAGCACTGCCTGTACTCGCGCTGATGTGATAGCAGGAAAAACGCCCGAGCCAACAGCAAAAACGTCCGACCAAATTAGAGAAGAAGTGCCTTCAGAGGCTGTAACTTCCGTATACAAAGGCGGCCAGAATCAATACAGCGATACAGATCCCAGAAACCCAAACGTTACAGCAGCAGAAGCAAAAGCTAAGCTTCTCAAAGAGGAAGCCCAGCGCCGCATCGACACCAAATCTAGCAGCAATGTGCGCGAAAACGTGCGGCGGGTAGCAGATGACGCGCCGAACAAACTTGACCAAATTGGCGACAAGATGAATGACAATGCTCGCACCGCTCAGCGGAAAGCTGATGAGTTTGGTGACAAAACAAAAGAAGGCTTTGCTAATCTCAAGGAAAATACTCGCGAAGGCTTGAAGGGAGCAAAAGAGATTGTTAAAGAAGCCACTGAAGGAGCAAAAGAAAGAGCTAGTGAAGGTACTGAGTCGCTGAGATATAATGTCAACCAAGGCAAAGAAAATGTCAAAGATGCAGCGCGAAATGTAAAATACAACGCTGAAGATGCCTCGGACAAGGTGCGCGCGAAAGTGAATCGAGATATTGACAAAACTCAACGAGCAGCAGAAAGAGCGGCAGATGCGATCGACTAATTTCAAATAACGCTGTTTATCGATCTCACAGCAGCAGTCAGACAGGGGTTTTAGCCCCTGTCTGACTGCATATTATTATGCTAGTCGGTTTTAACCCAATACGGTTCACTTAAGACAGATCCCCCCTAACCCCCCTTAAAAAGGGGGGAACAAGAATTTCTTCAAAGTCCCCCTTCTTAAGGGGGATTTAGGGGGATCTCCGGGCAATAAATAGTGTTAAGTGAACCGTATTGGGTTTTAACCCAATACGCTTGGAAGAAGAGAGTCCAGTCGATCAAACTCTATGAAAAATAGACACGCTCGTTTGCTTCGTGCCTCTCTTCGGACAATCTTAACCGCTAGGAGGACTGGTCTTAGCAGAATGACTAATGACTCATGACTAATGACTCATGACTAATGACTCATGACTAACTACCATTCATCGTTGCGCTTATTACTGTAATTTTCCCAATCGTCGGATTGCCGCTGATACAAGGGTTCTGGTTCCAATTCTGTTGGCATTTCTAATTCTAGTTCCGATGCTTCTTGCTGATAGATGTTCAGAGGTTCGACAACGCGGGCGATCGCATCTTTGACAAAAGCTTTGACAAACTCGTCTTTCCGATTTAACTGAAACTGCCTTTGCACGACTTCGGCAATGCCACCGTCGCCCCAATCTTGGTCATGACGGAAATATTCAATAAAACTTTTCCCGGCAATTCTGGTTAAATAAGCGGCGCTGACTGCTTGAATTGCTTTGCCAAGTACAAATCCGGCTACACTTAATTGCAACGCCCTTGACACTACTTGAATTACGCCTTCTACTATTCCCAAGCTGGCTAGGGTTTTGGCGAGAGATAATGCTAATTCTTTGGCGCGATCGATATTTAATTCGCAGCCGTAAATCTTGGCAATTTCTACTACCATTTGAGCGTTAACTGCTGCTGTCGCCAATAAATCTACAACTGGTAAAGGCGTTACAGCAATTACTCCGGCTCCGATCCACTGAAAGCGCTCTACTACTTTATCAGCGGCGCGCCTCCTTTGAGCGTCAATTAATTTGCGGGCTTGGTCTCCCAAATGCTGAGATTGCAACAAAATATTGTCCGCAATTAAGTCTTCGCCTTCGGCTCGCAAAATTGCTGCGATGCGCCGAATTAATGGCATCATATCCGGGTCTGGTTGAAATATTGTGCCGCTTTCTAGTACAAATTTTTGCGGGTTGGCGCTAATTGCAACTACATCCATTGCTGATACAAAACCTTTGACTCGCTGCCGCAGTCGATCGAGAATTTCGTCTCTGTCACTGTCGGGATAAAGGTCAACTTTATTAAAAACCACGATCGACCTTTTGCCAATTTCCGCCAAAGTCCGCAGCGGTTCATACTCAGATTTGCGCAAATCGCCGTCCAACACAAATAAGATCAAATCAGCCCTGGCCGCCAACTGCCGCGCCAATTCCTCTCTGTAAGTCCCCGCTACTCCCGCTTCCAAGATGCCTGGGGTATCTGTAATTGCTAATTCGCGATCGACTCCTTTCAATTTCAGAGTGTAAGTTTCTCCAACTTCGGTAGTTCCCATCGGCGCGCCCACCTGTCCCGCCATCCGCCCCACGAGGGAATTTACAGCGGAAGTTTTGCCCGCAGAACCGGTGCCGAAAACCACGATCCGAACATTGCCGCGAGCCATGTTAGCTTCAATTTCGCGGGCTCTCAACAGCAAAGCTTGGCGCGCTACTTCATCTTGAATGCGATCGACTTGCTGCCTAATTGCTTTAAGATTTTCCGAAGCAGCTTCACTTTTGACAACAGGAATCTTGGGATTAATCGCCCGTTTTCCCTTAACTTTTCCCGGTCGTTGTAGCAGCCGAAAATAGTAAAATAGCGCAAAAATTAGCGTTGCCAAAAGTACAATAATCAGGAAAATTAGCAAATTAGCCAGCAGCGGAGAAGCAGACCACGCAACTTGACTGTAAAGCCCTGTTAAGGAACTCACCAGCCCAATAATCAGCCCCAGGGTGAGGCAGAAAGCGGCAATTAAGGTTAACAGGCGCGGCAAAGGCATGAGGGCAGCGGCAAATAAAAGGGTTATGCTTTGATTTTTACATTACCGCGATAGTAATTAGTTATTGCAAATCTAAAATATAAAATGGCGAAGTGCCCGATCGCACTGCTTAGTCTGCCAATCCCGATTCTGCTTGTGCTGTCAGCAGAATGCAAGCGGGTTTGAGTGGTAGCGAGTGCAGGCGGACAAGTGCGCGCCCAAAGCTGCAATTGTAGCGGGTGCAGGCTGTTTATTGGTGCGTACACCCGCCCGATCGCCGAAAGCCGATTTCTTGACACCTACGTATTTAATCGGTGATTTATGCGATCGCCCCTCAAGCCACACTTCTTTATAAAAAAAATAAATATCGCATTGAGTTATGTAGAAACACGGTTTCTTAACGCAATACCAGTTTCATTCAAAGAATGCAACTGATCGAGTCCGCGATCCAAACCCTTACCGAATCAGTCAATCGATTTTAAATTGTAGATTTGAGATTTAATCCACAGATGAGTCTGGGAGCTTTAACTTTGGGAACTCCACGATTCATGTCTGGGGCTTGTCTCCGTTTTTAGCGCTGGTCATTCCCAATTATTCTAAAATCTAAAACAGTATAAGTGCGTCCTAGAAGCTCCGACAACGGAAACCCGAAACCAGGTTTATCGGGAGCATCTGGGTTTTGCAAAAAGCATTTTTTTATTATAGTGCGAGCGTCCCCGCTCGCGACAGCTCGCACTATAAATGCAAAACTGAAATTATCCCAGTTTCTCAGGCAGGGTAACAGCGTCATCATTAACAAAAATTATCACATTAATTATCGATGCGGTACTTTCTAATCAGCCGCGAGTTAAGTTAAGCTTAATTTTCAGTGCGTGAATTATTCACAGGTTCGCATCTATGCAGCTCAAACATCATAATAATCAGGCTTCACAAGAACTCCCTACCTCTTTCGAGTATAACATCAAAGAGATCCAGCCCCCAAATCCCAATTATTTTGCTCAAATAGCCCGCTCCTTCGGCAACCTGAGTATTAGCGACAAAATCTGCCGTGGCTACGCACTGGCTCTTTGTGTGGCGATTGGGGGCACGACTGTCGGAATGCTGGCGGGGAATCATTACTATCGCAGAACTAACAATCAAGTAGACATCGATCGAGAAAGTCAGCTTTTAAATAAGTTGCAGGTGGCTTTACTGCGGACGCAAAACAGCCAACAGCGATTGATTTACGGGATAGAACAGCCCGAAATTTTTGACAGCAAATACCAACAGCTACAAAAGAATATCTACAGTTTGAAGTTGTCGCTATCTGAAGTTAAAAATCAGAAAAAGATGGAACAGGCAGCAGGTTTACAGGCTTTCATAAAAAGTTACGATCGGCTTCTGTTAAATTACATTCAGCAGCTAGAAACAGTTAACGCTCAAATCAGTAAACTGCCACATTCGCTAGCTCAAAAAAGTGTTAAAAGCAAGTTGTTGTTGAATTTCGAGCGAGATAAAATTGGATTAAAATTAGAGAAGACGACTAATGATTTAGGAGCAATTATCGATCGCGCCCAAGAGCAAGAGGATGCAGCGCGGGAGGCCCTGCTGCGAGCGCAGACGCTGCGGGTGCAAATCATTTTTGGTAGCATGGCACTGTCGATCGTCGTTGCAGCACTACTGGCGAGCTTCACCAGTCGGGCGATCGCCAAACCCCTCACCGCTGTAACTAAAATCGCTCAGCGAGTGACCCAAGAGTCTAATTTTCAGTTGCAAGCACCAGTGACCAGCACCGATGAAGTGGGAGTATTAGCAACTTCGCTAAATCAACTGATTCTGAAAGTAAATCACTTGCTAAAACAATTAAAATCTGAACAAGAAAGCCAAATATTTCAAAATGAAAAAATGGCAAGTTTGGGGCGGATGTTAGCCGGTGTGGCTCACGAAGTTAACAACCCAATCAATTTTATCTATGCCAACATCGACCCCGCGAAAAATTACGTGGAAGATATTTTAGATTTGCTCAAAACTTACGAAACAGAAATCCCAAATCCGCCTCCCACCGTCAACGAAAAAGCCGAAGAAATAGACATCGATTTTCTCAAAGAAGATTTGATGAAAATATTCGACTCAATGCAAGTTGGCGCTGAAAGAGCCAAAGCTATTATCTTAAGTTTGAAAGATTTTTCTAGACTCGACGACGCAGCGCCTCATCCGGTCGATTTGCACGCCTGCATAGACAGCAGTTTGCTGATTCTCAACAGCCGAATCAAACAGGGCATTGAAGTGGTGCGTAATTACGGGGATATTCCGACTGTTGAAGGCTATATGGGTTTGCTTTACCAGGTATTTGTGAACGTTTTGAACAATGCAATAGATGCTGTGGAAGAACAAGCGAAAATTGAAAAAATCCGCTCTGAGGAGGACAAAAAACAATCCGATTTGGAGTCGAGCAAACAGGAAGTGCCGAGTTTTTCGCGGAAGATTGTGATTACTACAGAATACTTGGACGATGACTCAGTGGTAGTGCGAATTTCCGATAACGGTACGGGAATACCTGTGGCCAGTCAAGAAAAAATGTTTGAAACATTCTTTACGACTAAACCGAGAGGTGTAGGTACTGGTTTGGGATTGGCAATCGGCCGCGAAATTATCGTCAAAAAACACGGCGGGACGATTAACTGTTGGTCAGAGATGGGAATGGGGACGGAATTTGCGATCGCCCTGCCGATCAAACATTAGAATATATTATGGGGATTTGAAATTTGAGCTTGAGAATTGGTAATTGGTAATGGGTAATCGGTTAATCTAGACTGGAGCAATTACAGCAAGGATCGAAAATTATGGGACTATTTGACCAAATCTTAAGCGCGATCGACAATCCGAACCAACAAGCAAGTCCCAATCAGTTGGGCAACATTCTGGGTGCGGTAGAGCAGTTGAGCGGCAACCAGGGCGTCGATGCGGGTACGACTCAGCTAGCGATGTCGGTTTTGGGTGGATACGTGCGATCGGCCTTACAAGACGTGCGATCGCAATCTGGAGAGGCACAAGCCCAAGAAGTTGTCAACCAATTTAGCGGCACAAATCCCAATCCACAAGCGGTACAGAGTTTGTTCGGAGGTGGCCAACTGACGCAAATAGTGGCTGATATCGCCCAAAGAACCGGTTTGAATAACGCTACAGTGCAAGCGATGATACCTGTTTTAGTGCCGATCGTGCTCAATTTGCTGCAAACCGGCGGCAACGCCCAAAATCCAGCCCAGGGCGGAAATCCCGTTTTGAATGCGTTTTTAGATGGAGATGGAGACGGCGACGTAGATATTACTGACGCCATGTCGATGGCGACGCGCTTTTTGAATCAGCGCTAATTGCGTGAAAATTCGGGGAGAGAAATTGACGTTAGTAGTGAGGACTTCAACCCTTATTAAAATCTAATTATGTAGGTGCGCAGTGCGCACCTTACCGCCTTAACGCTCTGATCTGAACTGTATTTCGTTATGAAAATAGTCCGAACCCCCGGCTAATGGTATTTCCCATGCGATCGCACAATGATGCAGTTGGTAAGCTATTTCCTTGCTGTTCCCATTTTTCCACAAGTTGGCGGCCAAGCGGCGTGAGGCGAAAACTGTCGGTAATCCCTTGTCCGTCTACTTCGCGCCGCAAAACGCCGACTTGGATCAGCCACAGCAGGGAGTTTTCGGCTACGAGTTCGGATACGGGCGATCGGGTGTAACCGCTTTCGACACCGCTATTTGAGGCGATAGTTGTCAAGAAAACACTGTTATCGCGGATGGTCTGGAAGAAGTGTAATTGAAATGGGGCACACCGGATCGCGCGATCGGCTCTTTTTACCGTGCGGCTGGGATAACTAATAGATTTAAACGCTTCGGATGGGATAAAAGTCATTGATTTGGCTCTGAATAGGTAGTATATTTTTTATTCTTACAGATTTATAGTCAAATTGAACTGGAAAAAAACCTACCAATATTTTCACAGCAGTTCAACAGATTCGCAACTACGGTCAGATTAATACTCATGCTGCAAGTGCCGATCGCCTGTTTTTACAAATACTCCAAATAATTGTTCATTTCTTCAGCATTCAGTATCTCCCAAATTAATACTAACCCTTGCAAAATTTCCCCAATCGATTTACTGGTTTGCGGACAATAAACAATACCCGCGTGAGACAAACCTGCATGATGCAGTCTTAAAAAATCCGTATCTTGGGTGAAAATTACTCGCTCTTGAGACAGGGAAAATGCTAATTGTTGTTCGTCGGATTGCCCGATCATTCCTTCTTCTGGTGTCGTGGTGATATCAATTCCACGTCTTCGCAATCCATTCGCTATGGCAAGAGTTATATTTTCGTCGAGATGAAATTTTATCTTAGCCATGCTGACGATTTTTTAATTTTTGTTGCAATAGCGATGGGGTTTGAGCTTTTAATTGGCGGGCAAATTCTGCATCTGCTTCGATTGCAGAGCGGATTTCATCTCGACGATCGTGATAATAAGCTAAAGCTGCATAGATATCAGATAAAGTAATGCTGGGATAGTGATACAAAATTTCGTCTGGTGACATTCCCATTTGTTCGTGCCAAACAACAATATCCTGAACTCGGATGCGATGTCCGGCGATACGGGGTTTTCCCCCACAGACTCCAGGGGTGATTTCGATGTGTTCTTGAATTACTGCGATCGACATGGTAGAGAATTAATGTAGGATGTCTATTCTATTTTAGGACAAATGAGACGATTTTGCTTGTAAAAGGCATTTTACGCTAGCCTTTTTCTGCATTGCCAACAAGTATTTATAGTAAGTTGCACAGGAATAATTTTAGGCATAAACTTTTCTTAGTTCATAAGTGTTTGAAGCTTCCGCATCTTCTAAAGTCAGAAATTCGTGCAATTCATTAAGAGCAAGTGGGCTTAGATGAATATCTAATTCAGCTTCATAAACTTCGGAAAATGACTCGATCGCCTGTTTGAGCTTATCGATGGATTGTTCGGGAGTATTTCCTTGTCCCACTAATTCATTCTCCAAACACAGCGTCACCCAATCATCGGCACTTTTGCGGATAACAACAGTGTAAAAAGCTCTCATATTTTACTTTATTTATTAAGTTTTAATTGCGCCAAAAAACTCGGATTACACCCATAATTTAACACACAATCTTCCCGAAATTAAGGCATAGAATCACCAATAAAAACTATTCCCCAAGGCAGATTTTTCATTTTCTGCACTCAATCCCGAATCTCGTATTTAAGAAATTGACAACAACAGCCCAAAATCAACTAAAATATCTTTATCCATCGCAAGAGAAACAAAACTATGACATTACCAGTAGGGTGCGCGGCTCCTCAATTCACCGCCAAAGACACAAACGGCAAAACAGTCTCCCTCTCCGACTTCACCGGTAAAACCGTAATCTTGTATTTCTACCCCAAAGATGATACCCCCGGCTGCACCCGAGAAGCCCAAAGCTTCAAAGCAGCCTATGAAGATTACAAGGGCAAAGATATCGTAGTTCTCGGTGTCAGCCGCGATAATGAAGAATCGCACCAAAAGTTCACGGAGAAGTACGGTTTGCCTTTCCAGCTATTAGCAGATGTTGATGGCGCAATTACCAAAGCTTACGATGTTGAGAAAGGTGATTACTCTAAGCGCGTTACTTTTGCGATCGATGGTACTGGCAAAATTATTCAGGTTTATGAAGGAGATAATCTGAAAGTTGACTCTCACGCTCAAGATATTCTTGTCACCATAGTTTAGCCGAAGTTTAGCCGATCGCACTAACACCCCTAAACGCACCAAACGGCTAAAAACCCGGTTTCTGCCAAGATACCTTGTTGCTACACGCAATATTCTCGTAGAAACCGGGTTTTTTTCCTAAGTCCCAACCTAGTGATGGGTCAAAGGTACAGGGGGTAATACCCTGCTCAAACCAAATTTTTTCCCTCAAGACTTGCGCCACAAATCTGCTCGATCAGCGGTATATTCGGGTAAGATGCGCAATGCGCCCCCTACAATTAGATTTCTGGAATAATCCCGCCAACAATTAAAAATTCATGCTTTAAAAGGCATTAATCGCCCCTAAATTCAGTCTCGGAGCGGTTTTGTCCGGGATCAAGTCATTGTGTTTGATAAAATGAGAAGTTATCCTTGCTGTAGCTGAATAATTAAGTAGGTAGGCGAATAGATAATGACAAGCAGTAAAATTATTTTGAGTTACTTAGGCCCACAAGAAGTTGAGGCCAATCGAGGCGCTGTCTTAGTTGGCAGTTTTGACAAAAATCAAGTGGCGGCGATTTCAGCAGCAGAAGGCTCAAATGCCCTGAAAACAGGGATAAATTTATCGACAGGTATTTGGAACATCAGTTTAGAGAAAGGATTCGATCGCGCCGGAACTCGCACAGTACAGGTAAAAGCAACTGACAAAACAGGCAAAGTTATCGGCGAACAAACAATTAACATCAAAGTTAATCCTGCTTCTAATACACCCGATGAATCTTTTACGTTAATTACTCTCCAATTTACCAGATTTAAAGCCGGAACAGTGCCGACTAGCAATCTTAACGATACGCAAAAAGCGGACATACCAGCCGGAACAACTTATCAAATTACCGACTACGAGTTAGAAGACGGACACCTAGAAGTTCAACTAAATAATCCAATTTCTCCGGTGGGAAAATCTGGTTTTTTCTACGAAAAGCACGTAGTCGTCACGAAAGGTGCAAAAATCCTGATCTTCGATCGCACTCAACTACCGGCCCCAGCACCTGGAATGCAGTTGCTGTGGGTAAACAAAAAAACCTGGTTAAAGCGTAACCCCGCAGATTCTGCTACTTTAGCCCCAACTCAGAAAGTACGGTTTAACCAGGGAGAAACTTTCAATATTCTCGGATACGCTTGCGTAGAAAATCATTTTAGAGTCACATTAGATCGCCCGATTCCCAACTTCGGAAATTCGGGATTTCTGTACTCGCAACACGTCCAAATATTGCAAGACGGCAGGGGAATTTCGTTTGACAAAAATGCAGTTACCATGACTGTTGTCAAAACTACTGTGTTTAAAAAGCGACCTGTGGCTGCGGCAAGTCTGCAACCTCCAGAAAAGGTTACTTTGCCGGCGGGAATGATTTACGGAGTTTCGGGATTCTCTATAGAACAAGGTCACGTTAAAGTCTCACTTACTGAAAATTTACCACCCTTTGGGAATACGGGTTTTGTTTTTCCCGATTTCGTACAATTCAGTCGCGGTGGCAAATCTTTCAATCCAGCGCCCAATTTAACTTATCAAGGCCCGACGGAAGTTTTGGTCAATCAGGCGATCGCACTTTCAGGTACTTTTGACAAACAAGAAGCAGCAAAAATTGAGGTAATAGCTGAGGATAAACTGCCGTTAACCGTAACACTAAACCAAAAAGCAGGCACTTGGCAAGTGAATTTGCCTAAAGGATTTAGCGTACCGGGAGCTCGCTGGCTGAGATTGCGGGCAACTGACAGCAAAGGCAACGTTACCGGCAGCCAAATAATTTATATTACCGTAAGTTCCGATCCGCTGACTGTCGGAAAAGGTTTGAGCTTAAAGATAGTTTCTGACACTTTGTTTAAGGTAGCTCCGGTTGATTCTTCCCGGCTCAACAATCAGCAAAAAGTTCTTGTCAAAGCAGGTAAGACTTTGACGATTAGCAAATACGGATTTATTGACGGGCATCTCAAGGTGGTTCTGGATTCGGAAATTTCTCCAGTGGGCACTTTTGGCTATTTTTACGAACCAGACGTTCAGCTTGCCAAAGGTACAAAAGTCCTGAAATTTGACCTGGCAGACGTACCGAATAGCAACGGGAACGCTCAACTATTGGTAACTCAAACAACTCTGATTAAAGGTAAACCACAAGATTCATCGAAACTCCCTGCGAATCAAGTTGCTGAGCTCATTTTAGGCAGTACCTATGCCATTACTGGTTATGCCTGCATTTTGGGGCATTTCCGAGTAACTCTCGCCGAATCTATTCCCGGTTTTGGCAACATCGGATTTATCTATTGGCAGCACGTTAAAATCAAGAAAAACGGCAAAGAAGTTCCCTTTGACCCCGATGCTTTGACGATGACAATGCTGCAACCAACTGTGTTTAAAAAACGCCCGGTAGATGCTGCTAAGCTGACCGCTACCGAGAGAACTACACTGCCTTTAGGTCGAGTTTACGGCGTGGAAAGCTACGGTTTGGAACAAAATCACCTAAAAATTTCCCTGACTGAAGAACTGCAAAATTTTGGCAATACAGGTTATGTTTTTCCGAGTTTTGTTCAGTTCAAGCGGGGAGATAAAATTTTCGATCCGGTTCCGAATAATGTGGAATTGAACGTGCCGTATTTTTCGCAGCGGGACAATCCGCGTTTTGACTGGTCTACTTGCAACGTAACTGCGATCGCGATGGTGCTGTATTATTATGGCGTTCGTTCTAAGTGGGGCGGACAGTTGGAGGATGAGTTATTGCAGTGGTGTTTCGACTATGCAGGCGTTGGTTCTCAAACCGATCACAACGTGCTGACGGCGCTGATTCAAGCTTACGGGTTTAAGACGAGTTTTAGTACGACTCGCAAATGGGCGGATGTGCGATCGGAATTGTTGAATCGGCGGCCGATAGTTTTAGCGGGAGATTTTACTGCTGCCGGTCACATTATCACTTTAATTGGTTACAATTCTGATGGTTATATAGTGCAAGATCCTTGGGGAGATGCACTCACCGGCTACAGCGATACTGAGGGGAGAAAGTTGATGTATCCCTACAGTTACGTTAATCAAGTTGCTGGGCCGGATGGGAATGTTTGGGCGCATTTTATCTCACGATAAGGTTGTTAGGTGCGCTAAGGGTTTTTAGGAACTGGCAAGATGCCAGTTCCACCAGAACATTTAGAAGATTTAGTTATTGTGTTTAGGAACGGGCAAGATGCCCATTCCACCAGAAGATTTAGTTTTTGTGTTTAGGAACGGGCAAGATGCCCATTCCACCAGAAGATTTAGTTTTTGTGGAACCGGCATCTTGCCGGTTCTTCAGAATGTTGTAATCGCCTCAAGCAATCTTGGGCTTAATTTTACGTTTCGCCGCACCCATACCTAAAAAGCCCAATCCTACTAAAGTACCAAACCAAGTAGAAGGTTCGGGTACAGGCTCAAATTCTCCTTTAATGGCGATCGCATCGTTAGCGCACTCAGCAAAAAAATTAGCAATATAGCTACCAGAAGGCATTGAGGATTTATTAAAACTGAATCCGATTGTTTGAGAACCTACTGCATTGAACTGCCCAAAATTTAGACCCATTGCGCTCAAAGTTGCTGAAGTTAAAGCAGAAATTTCTCCTACTTTTGTTCCAGAACCAATTGAGTTGAGAACTGTCCAATTTCCTGTTTGTTGAAAATAGGGGTCAGTCGCAGCTAAATCACCCATTGATGGGGTTCCGCCGTTAGAGGCAACTACGGTGTTGTATTGATTTAAATTGGTAAAGCCGGAGTTGGTTTGGGTGACGTTTTTAGCGGTAACATTGCTGTAAACACCTGTTGTCGCCACGCCTGAGTCATTTCCGTCGGCAAAGCGCACGGCAAATAAGCTGCCATTGGCATTTGCTGTGTTGAAGTTTTGACCGGAAAAATTGAAGAATAAATCGCCGTAGTTGATGTTGCCTCGGAGAGCGGCGCTGTCTGCATATCCCGCTAAACTTAGATTGGAGTTGATGGCGATGAAAGCTGTATCTGATGTTTCTTTGACGGCGATGCCGTAAAATTCAAACTCGCCGCCTCCGATTTGGGGCCCTGACACGCCGTCGGTGAAGGAGTCGATCGCATAATTCCAGCCGTTAGATAGGGTTGCTGCTGTAGCCTGTTGTGGGTGTAGTGCCATAATTGCACAGAAAACAGCCGCTGAGCAAGTCCAGTGAATGCTCTTTTTAGTAGTGGAATTCATAGAAAGTTCCCTGATGAATGAATGAGTGTTAAAAAATCAAGTCTGTCGATCGACTATTTTTAATTTTTAGTAAATCATAGATTCCGGCAGAATTTGTTAAAGTTTTGGTAAAGATTTTTTCTGGCAATTACGTAATTTCAACTAGCTCTGTAAAAAAAAACTAATCAGTAAACAAATAGTAAATTAAAATTAATTCACGGTAAAAGGAAGTGAAACAATCTCGCAAAATTAAATAATTGGAAAATCACAAAAAGTCCAGACGACGAGGATAGATCAGGTTTTGAAAACAGTCAAGCAAATTTCTGCAATATATCACAGCAGGCATCGCGGGTTAATTCTAACTCAGGCGGTAGTTTTTGCAATTGAAGCGCTGCAAAAATCAATCAAATTTTTCAATGCTCTTAATATATCGCCGACAGTTCGTTGACGATCTTGACTTTTCCCTTGAGCACGGAGCGCAGCAGGCGGTTGAGCGAATGCCTGTCTTGCTCGTCGAGAGAGTCGTCCAAAACAGCGGCCATCAAACCGTAGCGATCGGCTAAAGTCAAACTGCCTGTATCGGTAACAGAGGCAAGTATTTCGGAGATAGCGCCGGGGATAAGTTGAACTAAAAACATGAGACGTTCTCTGAATTCGATACTTATATCATCTCTCGTTCTCCAAAAATCAAGAGTGACGCTGGATATGCAGAAAAGGTGATGTTTTGAGCCAAACTGTGTGACAGCCGCCACTCTAATTGTGTGACGAGTTTCGTTTCAAGTCTGCGATCGTCGTCACAAAAATAATTTTATAGCAGCCAAAGGAAGTTCGGCAACGGATTATGTAACGGATGTAACGGATGGAAGTCAGTTGTCAGTTGTCAGTTGTCAATAGTCAAAAATGCCCCATGCCCCATGCCCCATGCCCGATGCCCTATTCCCCATGCCCCATGCCCCATGACAGATGTATAAAACGCATAGCGTCTATGCAAAAACTTCATAAAATTCAATATTTTGTAAAAATAGCTACGAATATTTACTGTGGTGCGCTTTACATTCGTTCATAACAAAGGTGAATCGAAACGCAGCGATCGAACCATCGGTAGCAACTATAACCATACATAGTTTGGCCGCAATCGAGGCAGCGCCCAGAAAAGCTCAAGTATACAGAAGACCAACCATGCTTAAAAGAAATTCCATCAAGTAACTAAATATACAGTTTTAAATCAATACACTCACTAAGGTTAGCAGGAAACACACTTTATGCTCCAAGTCAATACCTCCCCCGAACAAGCCAGCAGCGAGGGTAAACCAATGACCCAAACAGTAGAACCCAAAACCAGCCAGAACAAATTTGAAAAACTCAAAGCCGAAAAAGATGGCTTAGCAGTCAAAGCCGAACTCGACCACTTCGCCCAAATCGGCTGGGAAGCAATGGACGAGATTGATCGCGAGCACCGCCTCAAATGGCTCGGCATCTTCTTTCGGCCAGTAACTCCGGGCAAATTCATGATGCGGCTGCGCTTGCCCAACGGCGTCATCACCAGCAATCAAACTAGAACCCTAGCAGACATCTTACAACGCTACGGCTCCGACGGCAGCGCCGACATCACCACCAGACAAAACCTGCAACTGCGCGGCATTCGCATCGAAGATGTGCCCGACATCTTTCGCCGCCTCAAAGAAGCTGGCATGACCAGCATTCAGTCTGGCATGGACAATGTACGTAATATTACTGGTTCCCCAGTCGCAGGCTTGGACGCCGACGAACTAATAGATACGTGGGAATTGGCGAACCAAGTCCAAGACATGATTACCAACAGCGGCGAAGGCAACCCAGAGTTTTCTAATTTGCCGAGAAAGTTTAATATTGCGATCGCAGGTTGCCGCGATAACTCAGTGCACGCGGAAATCAACGACATCGCCTTCGTACCCGCTTACCAAGACGGCAACATCGGCTTTAACGTTTTAGTCGGTGGTTTCTTCTCCGCCAAACGCTGCGCAGCAGCAATTCCTCTCAACGTCTGGGCTAGTCCCAGCGATGTTGTGGATTTGTGCAGAGCTATATTAACTGTATTTCGCGATCGAGGCCCAAGAGCAAACCGCCAAAAATCCCGCTTGATGTGGCTGATTGACGAACTCGGTATTGAACAATTCCGCGCCGAAGTCGAAAAAGAAGTAGGCCGCAGTTTGTCCGTCGCCGCCCTCAAAGATGAAATCATCTGGGACAAACGCGATCACATCGGTGTCTACCCCCAAAAACAATCAGGGCTCAACTATGTAGGTTTGCACGTTCCCGTCGGACGCCTGCAAGCAGCGGATTTGTACGATTTGGCCAGAATCGCTGAAGTTTACGGCAGCGGCGAACTCAGGCTCACCGTCGAAGAAAACGTGATTGTTCCCAATGTTCCCGACTCGCGGATTGAGTCGCTACTCAAAGAACCGTTATTACAGCGTTTCTCGATCGACCCCGCACCCCTGACGAGAGCCTTAGTTTCCTGCACCGGATCGAATTTTTGCAACTTCGCCCTCATCGAAACCAAAACCCGCGCCGTGGCAATGATTCGGGAACTGGAAGCCGAGCTCTCCGTTCCCAAACCGGTCAGAATTCACTGGACGGGTTGCCCCAATTCCTGCGCTCAACCCCAGGTAGCTGACATCGGTTTGATGGGTACAAAAGTTCGCAAGAACGGTAAAACCCTCGAAGGTGTGGACATCTACATGGGAGGCACAGTTGGCAAAGACGCTCATTTGGGTACTTGCGTCCAAAAAAGCATTCCTTGCGAAGACCTGAAACCGGTGCTGCATCAACTGTTAATCGATAAGTTTGGGGCTGTTCCCAATCAATCTCCAAGCGATGTCGCTTCCCTGAATCGGCAACTGCAACTGACGGTTGAGAGGGATGAAACGGCTTTCGCGACCAAACCTCAGACATCTACTGTCATTTTCGCTCGATCGGGCAAAACAGTTGCTTGTAGCGAAGATGAGTTTATTCTCGACGTTGCCGAACGGGCCGGAATCGAACTCGACAGCAATTGTCGATCGGGAAGTTGTGGCACTTGCAAGCAGCAACTCCTAGAAGGCAATGTCACCTACGATGGCAAACTGGACGCGCTGAGCGACATAGAACCAGGGTTTATCTTAGCTTGCAGCGGGCGGGCGATCGGCAAAGTGTCGATCGACGCCTAATCTCAGAATTTCATCTCAAAGTACAACAACAATAATTCAAGACAAATGAGCAACCTTTCTAGAAGAAAATTCATCATCACCGCCGGAGCCACAGCCGCCGGCACCCTTCTCGTCCACGGTTGCAGTTCCGGTTCCACCACATCTAACGCAACTCCCAGCGGAACCTCACCCACCGCCGCCCCAGCAGTCAACATCAACCCCGCCGACGCCCCCGAAGTTACCGCAGCCAAACTCGGATTCATCGCCCTCACCGACGCAGCACCCTTAATCATCGCCCTAGAAAAAGGCTACTTTGCCAAATACGGCATGAAAGACGTGCAAATCAGCAAACAAGCATCTTGGCCAGTAACGCGCGACAACTTAGAACTCGGTTCCGACAAAGGCGGCATTGACGGCGCGCACCTTTTATCCCCGATGGCTCACCAGATGACATTAGGCACAATTACCAAAGGCAATCAGCCAGTGCCGATGAACATTCTGGCGCGGTTAAATACTAACGGTCAAGGTATTTCCCTCGGCAAAAAATACCTAGACTTAAAAATAGGTACAGACAGCAAACCTTTTAAAGCAGCCCTCGCCAATCAGAAAGTTCCGATTGCTATGACATTTCCCGGAGGCACCCACGATTTGTGGATACGGTATTGGCTAGCAGCCGGCGGCATCAATCCAGATACAGATGTTTCCGTGATTCCCGTACCGCCGCCCCAAATGGTAGCTAACATGAAATCCGGCAGCATGGAAGCCTTTTGCGTAGGCGAACCTTGGAATGCTCAACTAATTGCTCAAAAAGTAGGATACAGCGCCTTAATCACTGGAGAACTTTGGAAAGATCACCCAGAAAAAGCTTTAACTTTAAGAGCAGATTGGGTAGCCAAAAATCCCAAAGCTGCTAAAGCAATTACAATGGCCGTACTGGAATCCCAGCAGTGGTGCGACAAGCCAGAAAACAAACAAGAAATGTGTGAAATCATCGGTAAAGATAGATGGTTAAAAGTTCCAGTAGCCGATATTGTCGCTCGTTCTAAAGGTGAAATTGACTACGGTACGGGTCGCGTTGAAGCTGCTAGTCCAGTGGCAATGAAATTCTGGGCTGACAATGCTTCCTATCCCTACAAGAGCCACGATGCTTGGTTCATCACTGAAAATATTCGCTGGGGTTATATCCCGGCTAATACCGACATCAAAGCAACCGTCGATAAAGTTAACCGCGAGGATATTTGGAAAGCAGCAGCCACAGCAATTGGTGTTCCCGCAGCCCAAATTCCAGCTACGACTTCTCGCGGTATCGAAACCTTCTTTGATGGCATAAAATTTGACCCAGACAAACCAGAAGAATATCTGAAGAGTCTGGCAATCAAAAAAGCATAAGCAGCAGACTCGGTGCTAATGGTTGATAGCATAAAATCAACCATTAGCTAGTAAATTGATTGAGATTTAAGGTGGAAAATTTCGGATTTATAACTATCCTTGAAACTAGAAAAGTGTTCTAAACTCAGGAGTTACGCACTGGGTCAGAAACTGGGTTTTTTACGAATATTGTTTGTTATAGCCCGGAAAATAGGTAAAAGCCCGGTTGCTTTGATACTAAATGCGTCCAGGAGTGAAGATATCAAATCTTAAATTTCAACTCACTAGGTAAAAGCATCTACAAGCAATTATCAATTCACTGCTAATTCCTCACAGTAAATAGAAAAATGGCAACCAACCTCTCTGTTTCTAAAAGCAAAAATCCGGTAAATTTCGTTCTGGATTTGGTGCAAAAAAATCGCAAAAAAATCATTCCACCTTTAGTCGCGATCGCAATTTTGCTCACAATCTGGCAAATCCTTTGCCACGGTGATGGTTCCTCCTTGCCCGGCCCGATTAAAGTTGTCCAAGAAAGCTGGACTTTAATTACCAATCCATTCTTCGACAATGGTGGGATTGACAAAGGCTTATTTTGGCAACTGGCGGCCAGCTTGCAGCGGGTGGCGATTGGCTTTACTTTATCAGCAATTCTCGGCATAAGTTTAGGGATATTGATCGGCACAAACTCTTTAATGTACAATGCTTTAGACCCGCTGTTTCAAGTATTCAGAACTATCCCGCCCCTGGCTTGGCTGCCGATCGCCCTGGCCGTATTTCAACAGTTCAATCCCTTTGAAAATATGGGGATGAAAGCTAACGAAGTTTCGGCGCTTTTCGTAATCTTGATTACAGCAATTTGGCCGATAATCATCAATACCACAGTAGGCGTTCAACAAATACCTCAAGACTACCGAAACGTCGCCCGCGTCTTGCGCCTCCCCAACCAAAAATATTTCTGGAAAATCCTGCTACCGTCTTCAGTTCCTTACATCTTCACAGGCTTGAGAATTGGTATCGGTTTGTCTTGGCTGGCGATCATAGCTGCGGAAATGTTAGTCGGCGGCGTTGGCATCGGCTTCTTCATCTGGGACGCTTACAACAGTTCTCGACTCAGCCACGTGATTCTGGCAGTGCTTTATGTAGGAATTGTAGGTTTGATTTTAGACAGAATCGTTGGTTTCATCGCTTCCAAAGTTGTTCCTGAAGAACAGAAATAGGATTTGGTTGACAATACAAGGTAAGGTGCGCAGTGCGCACCCTACAGCCTACAGTGACTTAATTTACAAATTACAAACTAACCTAAAATAGCCATGTCAATACTTGTTGAAGTAGATCACGTCGATCGCGTATTTAACTTGCCCAATGGCGAGCAGTACATCGCTCTAAAAAATATCGAACTTAAAATTAAAAAGGGAGAATTCATCACCTTAATCGGACACTCTGGCTGCGGCAAATCCACACTGCTAAATATCATCGCTGGACTCGACACAGCAAGTCAGGGCGGGATTACTTTAGAAGGGCGTGAAGTTCGCGATCCAGGCCCGGACAGAATGGTGGTGTTTCAAAATTACTCGCTGCTACCTTGGCTGACAGTCCGCGAAAATATTGCTCTAGCAGTAGATGAAATTTACAGTGGTAACTCTCAAGAAGATCGCGAGTTGGTAATCGAATACCATATTAAATTGGTCGGACTTGGGGCAGCAGCCAATAAACGTCCGGGCGAAATTTCTGGGGGGATGAAACAACGAGTTGCGATCGCCCGCGCGTTGGCAATTCGCCCAAAATTGCTGCTGCTAGACGAACCCTTCGGTGCTCTTGATGCTTTAACTCGCGGCGGTTTGCAAGACCAGTTGATGAACATTTGCGAGGAAAGCAAAGTCACCAGCGTGATGGTAACTCACGACGTGGATGAAGCTTTGTTGTTGAGCGATCGCATTGTCATGCTCACCAACGGCCCGGAAGCACAAATCGGGCAAATTCTCGAAGTGAATATTCCCCGCCCTCGCAAGCGGATGGAAGTTGTCAACCATCCGAGTTACTACGCGCTGCGTAACGAAATGGTTTACTTCCTCAACCAGCAAAAACGGGTGAAACAGCGCCGGGCCAAACAACAAGCCCCAGCCGTGGTGATCGCCCGCAACGGCCTAGAAAAAGTCAACCTCGACATCGGCTTTATTCCCCTCACCGACTGCGCGCCCTTAGTCGTAGCCAAAGAAAAAGGATTCTTCAAAGCCCACGGTTTAGAAGAAGTCACTCTGAGCCGCGAACCTAGTTGGAAAGAAATTGCCAAAGGCATCGCCCAAGGACGGCTGGACGCCGCGCAAATGGTCGCAGGAATGCCGATCGCCATGCTGTTAGGTATGGACGGAGAGGAACCGGTGCCAGTCAACAGCGCCTTAACCCTGTCCCGCAACGGCAACTCGATTATCTTCGGCAAAAACCTTTACAAACAAGGCATTCGGACATTAGAGGATTTCAAAGCTGCGATCGCCAACACCCCCGACACGGTACATACCTTGGGCATGGTACACTCCGCCTCCATGCACAATCTGCTGTTCCGCTACTGGCTGGCCTCCGGCGGTATTGACCCCGACATAGATGTGGCCTTGACCATGATTCCGCCCCCGCAGATGGTATCGAATTTAAAAGCAGGCAACATTGACGGCTACTGCGCGGGCGACCCCTGGAACTCCAAAGCAGTCAATGACGGTACCGGTTTTGTCATGGCCCGTTCCCTCGATATTCTGCCCGGACACATCGAAAAAGTTCTCGGCGTTAGCGAAGATTGGGCTCAGAAATATCCTCAAACCCACCTCGCCCTCGTCAAAGCGCTTTTGGAAGCCTGCGACTACTGCGACGATCGCCGTAACCGCGAAGAAATTCTACAATTGATTTGCCAAGAACAATACATCGGCGCAGATCCGAAAGACATCCGTCCGGGGTTCCTCGACCCCTACAACTCCGGTACGGAGGCAGAACCTGAAATGCTCTACAATTTCAACCAGTTTTACGTTGACCAAACCAATTGTCCAGACCGCCTAGAAATGGTGTGGGTGATGGCGCAGATGGCCCGCTGGGGACTGATTCCGTTCCCAAAAAACTGGGTGGAAGTGGTCGATCGAGTTTTGCGGCCCGATGTCTTCGGTCAAGCAGTGCGCGAGTTGGGTTTACCGGATATTTCCAGAGTTCGTCGGACGATCGAGCTATTTGACGGCACTGTCTTTAATGCCGATGACCCGATCGACTATCTTCAGAATGTCAAAATCAAGCGTAACGTCCGCATTGAAGAAATTTTAATTGAACAAATAGGCAGTCAGTGTTCCATTAAAACACCTGCATAACCAGAAAATAGGAAGAGGGAATGAGGAGCAATTAATCAGGAAGCACTACTCCACATTTCCTACTTTCTAACACCATAATTCAAAATTCTCAATCCTAATTTCTCATGTCTAATCCCCCAAGCCAAAATCTCACTCCTGAAAATATGCAAACTCTCAAAACGCCCCAAACAACGAAAATTCAAACGGACAAACCAGGCTTTTTGACTATTAAAGATGTATCGAAAGTCTACCCAAACCTTAAAGAACCCGAAAACCCTTTCGTGATTCTCGACGGTGTAAACCTGACGATTAATGAAGGCGAATTTATTTGTTTGATCGGTCACTCCGGCTGCGGCAAATCAACTTTGCTGAACATGATCGCCGGATTCAACGGGCCGACAAGCGGAGAAGTTGCTCTCGCAGGTGCACGGATTACTGAACCAGGCCCCGATCGCATGGTGGTGTTTCAAAACTACTCGCTGCTACCGTGGCTGACTGCTACTGAAAACATCCACCTCGGCGTTGAAACTGTCTACGCAGACAAGTCCGCAGACGAACAGAATAAGATCGTCCAGGATCACTTGGAATTAGTGGGGCTCACCGAAGCTTGCAACAAAAGACCAGGCCAATTGTCCGGGGGGATGAAACAAAGAGTTGCGATCGCCCGCGCCCTAGCAACTCGCCCCAAACTGTTGATTTTGGACGAACCTTTCGGAGCTCTAGACCCGATTACGCGGGAAGAGTTGCAGGAAGAATTGCTGAAAATTTGGCGCGAGTACAAAATTACGATCGTAATGATTACTCACGATATTGATGAAGCTTTGTTTTTAGCCGATCGTATCGTGATGATGACCAACGGCCCGGCTGCTTCGATCGGCGAAGATGTGCACATTCCCTTCAGCCGTCCCCGCAACCGCACGCGGATTATGGAAGACCCGAAATACTACGAACTGCGCAACTTTGCTTTAGAGTTCCTATTCTCTCGCTACGCCCACCACGAAGAGGATACAACGGAGTCAGACACATCAGCAGTCATGCTACCATTACCTGCTAGCAAAAAGCGTGCGGTTGCTGACAGACAGATGCCACCTGTATCCTTTGTGCCTCATGCTGCACAGCCCCTAGAAGCCTCGCCGATCAAAGGCGGTATCCTGGCAGTTTCGTGGTTGGTAGCAATGGCGACTTTAGCTGCCGTCAATGTATCTGCTGTTTCCAGCCAACTCAAGCAAGCGAAACTAGCAGAAACTGCACCACCGGTGGCGGTTGTGAGTTCTCCCCCCAGCCCTGCACCGATTGCAGCAATTCCTGCACCTGTTCCAGTAAGTCCTGCACCTGTTCCAGTAAGTCCTGCACCGATTGCTACTGGAAGCCCTGCACCGATTGCTACTGGAAGCCCTGCACCTGTTGCAGTAAGTCCTGCACCGATTGCTACTGAAAGCCCTGCACCGATTGCAGCAACTGCTGTCGCAGATCCCAAGGCAGCAACCAGTGCCACATCAGGGATTTCTGACCAAGCCGAACTCGATGCGATCGGACAGCAGTTGTATGCACAAATTAACGATAATTGGAAGACAACTCCGACATTTACCGAAAGTTTGACTTATCGGGTCAAAGTGAAACAAAACGGCGATATCCTACAATTCGATCCCACAAATAAAGCAGCTAAAGATTTCGTGAAAGAAACTCCTCTGCCAGTTTTGCAAATTCCTACCGGTGCCACAGCAGACGCTCAAAAAACGGCTGAATTCCAAGTAACTTTTAGCCCCACCAACAATGGCGTACTAGAAGTTAAAGCAGCGAAATAGACAACATCTTCCCGTACTCAATCTCAGATTGGTATCAACAACTAACTCAAAAGTATGACCAGCCCGCTGTCTGAGTCCTGCAAAAAATCCTGCTAGCCCTCCATCCCTTGGGGGAACAACCTTAACAGTTGACAGTTGACAGTTGACAGTTGACAGCGAAGTTTTTAGGCAGGGGATTTAAGCCCCTGCCTAAAAATAATCCACCTAAAGGTGGGGGCTTAAATCCCCTGTGCTTTGGTTAGGTATCAATTGAGCCTGTTTGAGGGGATTCAGGAGCGGGGAAAAGCTAGCGACAATCGAGATCGCTAGCGAGTTTCAGTAAGATAGCGGTTACTTTAAAATCAGGGTATTTTCCGCTTGTGTGAAGCATTTTTGCGGTAACTTCGTAATTATTGATACATTGTTTGCCGGAGCCCTCAGTTCCGACTATAATGACGAGTTACGAATTATGCATTAGCTTTCAAAAATTAGCATCTAAAATCACCAGATGGAAACTATAAAAACTCTTTGCCCTTATTGCGGTGTAGGTTGTGGTCTAGAAGTTGTTCCCGACAAAAAACAAACTTGGAAAGTTCGGGGCGATCGCAATCACCCATCGAGTCAGGGTATGGTTTGTATTAAGGGAGCAACGGTAGCAGAGTCCATTAGGAGCGATCGGCTACTTTATCCAATGATCCGAGATTCTCTCGACCAACCGTTTCGCCGCGCTAGCTGGGACGAAGCTCTCGATGCCATTGTTAACCGCATCCAAACAATTCGCTGCACCACCGGCCCCGATGCTATATGCGTTTACGGTTCGGGTCAATTTGCTACAGAAGATTATTATGTTGCCCAGAAACTGATGAAAGGTTGTCTGGGCACTAATAATTTTGATGCGAATTCTCGCTTGTGTATGTCTTCAGCAGTTTCGGGATACGTTCAAAGTTTTGGTTCAGACGGGCCACCTTGCTGTTACGACGATTTAGAATTAACAGATTGCGCTTTTATTATTGGCAGCAATACAGCGGAATGCCATCCAATTGTATTTAACCGGTTAGCAAAGTACCATAAAAAGCATCCAAATGTCAAGATGGTTGTGGTAGATCCCAGGCGGACTCCGACTGCTGAAGCGGCGGATTTGCACTTAGCAATTAAACCGGGTACGGATATAGATTTACTTAACGGAATTGCATATTTGCTGTTGCGCAGGAAAGCAATAGATCCTGATTTTATTCAAGAATGCACGGCGAATTTTTCAGCTTTTGCTGAAGTTATTAGCAGCTACACGCCGGAGTTTGTAGCCTCGCGCTGCGGCATTACTGTCAGCGAATTAGAAACGGCGGCTAACTACTGGGAACAGTCGCAGCGGGTTTTGTCGCTGTGGTCGATGGGCATCAATCAGTCGTCGGAAGGCACGGCAAAGGTGCGATCGCTAATTAATTTGCACTTGATGACCGGTCAAATTGGCAAACCGGGATGCGGCCCGTTTTCCCTGACCGGCCAGCCAAACGCGATGGGAGGTAGGGAAGCGGGAGGACTCTCTCACTTATTGCCTGGATACCGATTTGTGAAAAATGCCGAACACAGAACCCAAGTCGAGGAGTTTTGGGGAATCGCACCGGGAAGTATTTCCCCAAATCCCGGCCGCACTGCTTGGGATATGATCACCGGTTTGGAAACTGGCGATGTCGAGTTACTGTGGATTGCAGCCACCAATCCGGTAGTAAGTATGCCGGATTTGGAACGGACAAAAGCTGCTTTGTTGCGATCGCCCTTTACCATTTATCAAGAAGCCTACTATCCCACGGAAACCTCAGCCTACGCCCACATCTTACTACCAGCAACGCAGTGGAGCGAAAAAACTGGAGTGATGACGAATTCCGAACGCCGCGTCACGCTTTGTCCCGGTTTCGATTCACCATCCGGGGAAGCGCGCGATGACTGGCGGATTTTCGCAGAAGTCGGCCGCCGCTTGGGTTTTGCCGAACACTTTGCTTTCGACAGCAGCGCTGACGTATACAAAGAGTACGTGCAGTTGACAGGGGGCAGACCTTGCGACATGACAGGCCTCAGCCACGAGTATTTGCGCCTCCAAGGCCCGCAGCAGTGGCCTTGTCCCGAAAATGAGCCTGTGCATCCAGCCAACGAAGCGAAACGCCTGTATACTGACAGGCGTTTTCACACTCCTGACGGGCGGGCGAGATTTTCGGCCTATCACTCGCGGGGACTGGCAGAACCTCCCGATCCAGACTATCCGTTTGTGTTGACGACAGGCAGAGTTTACGGACACTGGCACACGATGACGCGCACGGGGAGAACTGACAAAATTAATCAATTGCACCCCGCTCCATTTTTGGAAATTCACCCCCGCGATGCTGCTAAATTGCAAATTAAGGAGGGTGATTTGCTAGAAGTTCGATCGCGCCGCGGCAAGGGGCAGTTTCCCGCAAAAGTCACAAAGGCGATCGCCCCTGGTACCCTATTTGTACCGATGCACTGGGGTTCTCTGTGGGCAGAAAGTGCTGAAGCCAATGCCATGACTCATGCTGCAAGCTGTCCAGATTCTAAACAGCCCGAGTTAAAAGCTTGTGCGGTGCAGTTAGTGTTGGTTGGGGCAGAAACTGGGGCGGAAGTTGTCGAAGAAGTTGCTACAGAAGTTGGGGAGTTTAATTGGGCAAAATCCACCGTCACCGTCAATTCTTGAGCTACTGTCCAAATTTGGTATCTTAAAACTCACATAGTGGCACCAATCTCATCACCTGGGTTTCTTGCCACAGAATTACGTAAAATCGTAGTTTTTTGTCAAGAAACCCGGTTTCTGGGCCCTAGAGTACGGCACAATCGCGGGGTGCTCTACGGTCATCAAGGAATTGTGAGCCTTTACCAGAAAGAATTGGTTTAAAGCCGGAATCCTTAAAGGCGAGAAATTAAAATCAGACTATTCATTACTCCAATCCTTTTCCTTCTAGGTAGAGGTAGAGGTCGCTGTCAACTGTCAACTGTCAACTGAATGAAGCACCCGACAAGCTGCGTTCTGCGGCAGAGCTCGCGAATCAAGAAAATTAAATTTATTTTTTCTGGTTTTTCCTGCTTTATTCGGGGTTTTTCCTTGTTCCTTGTTCCTTGTTCCTTCTTCCTGGTTCCTTCTTCCTTTTTTTTAGTCGATCGAGCGGATCAAAAAATTGCAGTTTGCACCTATAGGTGCTATGATATTTTTATAAGGCTTTATTTTCGGCAGTACAGTTCGTTCGATCGGCGTTCCTCCGGATTTAAATCTCTACAACCTCGATTCTGGAGAATGTTCAATGTCAATCTATGTCGGCAATTTATCCTACGAAGTAACGCAGGAGCACCTCAGCCAAACTTTTTCAGAGTACGGAACAGTAAAGCGCATTCAATTGCCTGCTGACCGCGAAACAGGTCGGATGCGTGGCTTCGCTTTCGTAGAAATGTCTACTGAAGCAGAAGAAACCGCAGCCATTGAGGCTCTTGACGGTGCTGAGTGGATGGGTCGCGACCTCAAGGTCAATAAGGCAAAACCCCGTGAAGAACGTGGTTCGTCCAACAGCGGTAACTGGGGCAACAACGACCGCTCTTCTCGCCGTTACTAAACCCACCCAAGCTAAAAATTTAGCTTAACCGTGTGTTCGACAGGGCGAAAATGCAGTCAACAATCATTCTTTGTTGAGAATAGATAGTTAGTTCTGCGATCGTACCGCGTCTTAAAGTCCTCAAAATATTGCTAGACAATAGTTTGAGGATTTTTTATGGAAAAAATTTATTAATCAGGAGTTCGACGGTGTGCGATCGATTCCTAGCTGATGCGAAAAACTGTAAAATATAACGCAATACGGTTTAGTTAGCGCTTTTTTACGAACGAATTAAATTTCACGATTGTGTGGGAGATACAAGTCTCTCTTGGCAGCCAAATTGTTCTTAAATGAACTGTATTGAAATATAACGGGTAGAGAGAACCCGCTTCCCCACAGCCCTGGTGGCACAACGAAACAAGCAATCATAGAGTTTCAGGATTGCCAAGTGCACCAAACGATGACAGAATCATCAATGAATGAATGATTACTAAATCACGGGTATGCTGAAAAAACTATTTAGGCAAATTTCTAAGCTAGGTAGCGATGAAGACTTTCTTCATTTTGCGGAAAGTGTAGAAGTCATAATATCGAAAATTTTATCGCTGGCGATGATTTTGGTAATTATGGTCAGCGTTTGCGATTTGCTGCTTTTTTTAGCAAAAGAATTGTTTAATGACCATGAGACTTTTTTGTTAAAAGATACGTTGTTTGTCATATTTGGGTTGTTTTTAAATGTTTTAATTGCTCTGGAAATATTAGAAAATATTACAGCTTATCTCAAAAAGCACGTAATTCAAGTAGAGCTGGTTATTGTAACTTCATTGATAGCAGTATCTCGAAAAATCATCATTCTTGACCTGGAAAAAAAAACCGCAGCCGACTTGATTGGTTTGGCGGCGGCAATTTTCGCCCTTTCCATCAGTTACTTGATAGTGCGATACGCAAATAAATCAAATGATTAATATTGGAAATTGGGCATTGGGCATTGGGGCATTGGGCATTGGGCGAAGCGAAGCGGAGGGATTGGGCATTGGGCATTGTTAATAATTAATACCCAATCCGGCTTAGCCTGAATAATCCTTTCCTTTATTTTGTAGAAGACTGGGCGGTTTCAACCGCCGTCTTGTCTAAATGTCTTCCAACAAACCAGGAGGAGGAACAATTTCAATTCTGCCTTTTTCCAAGTCAACAATTGGCACAATCTCTTCCACAAAAGGAATCAAAATTTTCGTTGATTTAGGTTCTTTAACGCGGATTTTCCTTGGTTTGCGGGTATTTCTGGGGTCAGCGTTTGCTTTGGGAGTTTCAGGGCGTTTTGGCTTTTCTAATCCTGGGGCGACAGGTTCCGGCGCTGTTAAATCTGTTTCTACTTCTAAAAGGTCGTTACCTGCGGGAATAATATCACTTACCTTACCTAAGATTTCCCCGGTTAACTGGTTAAAAACTTCCATACCGATCAAATCTTGCACGTAAAACTCATCAGATTCGAGGTAAGGTCGATCGCCCTTTTCGATGAATAACTTACAGCCCCGCAGCGCTTCAGCACCATCGCGGTCTTCAATACCCTCCACCTCTACAGCATACAACCCTTTGCCCGGAATGTAGCGACCACCCAAAAACTCGATCGGTTCCGGTTCAGTTTTCTTCGGGCGCCAAAGCCACCGCTTTCCCGGTTCAATAAACCTTTCCGGGAAATCCGAATCGGGATAGACTCGCAATTCCCCATTCAAACCTTGAGCTGCTACAATTGTACCGATTTCTATCCACTCAGACATAGATTCTATTACTCAAATTGCTACTAATTGATCGTGAAAATTTGGAATTACGAATTGCGAATTGGGAATTGGGAATTACGAATTGCGAATTGGTAACTGAAAAACGTTGAATTATTTTTCTTCTTTCTTCCCTCTTCCCTCTTCCCTCTTCCTTCTTCCTTCTTCCTTCTTCCTTCTTCCTTCTTCCTTCTTCCTTCTTTTTTACACCAACCCCGTCCTCAGCGCTACAACGGCTGCTTGCACGCGGTCATCCACAGCCAACTTATTCATAATACCGCGAACATGAGTTTTAATAGTATTTGGGCTCAAATAAAGCGCCGCGGCAATTTCTGGATTGCTGTTACCTTCCACCATTAATCTTAACACTTCCAATTCCCGCTGTGACAACTGACCAAAAGTAGTTGTAGAGGCAGGCATCGGCGGTTTGAGGTGTTCGATGACAGTCCGAGCAATTTGAGGATCAAGATATGTAGCCCCCTCTGCTGCCGCTGCAATCGCGGCTAACAGCCTATCTACGGAAGCACCTTTAATACAATAAGCATCAGCCCCGCTAGAAAGGGCAGCAATAATTTCAGTTTCAGCCGTATGAGAAGTTAACATTACCACTCGAACTTCCGGCAGTTGTGCTTTAATTTGCTGCGTCGCTGCTATACCGTCCAGTCGCGGCAAACCGATATCCATCACAATAATATCAGGTTTTAGTTTCAGTGCGGCTGCTACACCTAAATAACCGTCTTCTGCTTGTCCTACTATTTCTATTTCTGGGGAATCGGCTAAAACTTGCTCTAATCCCAGTTGCATCATCGGATCATCTTCAACAATTAAAATTCTCATAATATGAAGGAAGAGGGAAGAAGGAAGAAGGAAGAGGGAAGAAGGAAGAGGGAAGAGGGAAGAAGGAAGAGGGAAGAAGGAAGAGGGAAGAAGGAAGAGGGAGGAAAGAATAAAAAAAGAGTACCGATTATGAAACTAATGACTAATGACTAATGACTACTGACTACTGACTAACTTTTAAAACTTCAACGAATTCGCCGGGCCAAACCCAGGTTTCCGTTGGTGGCAAAACTGCTAAACCAGTTGTATTGGCGAGGTTAATTAAATTGGCTGAATTTTGGCTGCCACTAGCAGGTTCAAATTCCCAGACTCCGGCAACTAAATGTAGTTTACCCCAAATGTAAGTTTCGCGCTTGCCGTGTGATCGCAATTCAACATCACATCGAGCCCGCACAAACTCCGGGCCCCAAGCATCCGCGCCCAGCCCAGACATCTTTCGCAAAGCAGGCACAACAAAGCGCCAACAACAAACTAAAGCTGAAACCGGATTTCCCGGCAAACCAAAATAGAGACAATCCGAACTCGAAATCGGCGAATCGGATTTTTTTTCATCTCGTTTAAACTGAGCAAACGTTAAAGGTTTTCCCGGCTTGATCGCCACAGAGCTTATGTGAATCTGACCTCCCAAATTAGCCAATATTTGATCAATATAATCGTAATCTCCTACCGATACACCGCCAGTCGAAAGTACCACATCTGCGGTAGAAACAGCCTTAGCGATTGCCTTGGTTAGCGCATCTTTACTGTCAGGAACAATCCCCAAGCGAATCGGCTCAAATCCCATTTGCGCCAACAAAACAGTCAAAGCATATTGATTCGAGTCAACCAGTTTTCCCGGTGCTAAAGGTTCGTCTGGCGATACCAATTCATCACCAGTCGAAAAAATTGCTACTCGCAAACGCCGATAAACTGGAACTTGAATGCACTGTGCAGTTGCTAATACCGCTATTTCTGGGGCGTTGATAATTGTACCAGGAGTTAGCAAAGTTGTTCCTGCTTGATAAAAAGCGCCTTTGTGCCTGACAAATGCTTGCGGCTTTTCAGGACAAACTAGGATAAAAATACGATCGCCCTCACGCCTTGTTTCTTCCTGCATTATCACCGTATCAGCACCATCCGGCATCATCGCACCCGTAAAAATCCGTGCTGCTTGGCCCGATTGTACCGTACTTTGAGGCAGATATCCCGCTGGAATATCCTCAACTACTTCAAGTACCGCTGGTTTTTCGGCGCTGCAATTTTCCACATCAGCAAACCGCACCGCGTACCCATCCATTGCCGAATTGTCCCAATAGGGAAAATCGAGGGAACCGGTGACGGATGCAGCCAAAATGCGCCCCGATGCTGCCAACAAGTCTACAATTTCTACATCCCGCTGACTGTCGAGGGGTTGCGCTAAATTTAGAACGATCGATTCTGCTTCTTTTACTGACAGCATCAGTGTCACCCTGTTTGACAAGACTCTTCTTAGTTTAGCAAATCAGCAGCTATAGTGGAAAAGTATTTTTTTATTCGGCTGCGGTAAACTTTCCTTTCGTTGTCCCTCGCTTATGACTATTTTTCGCTCAGCTTTTCGACTCAATTGTTTGTCTCTCTTGCTGGTGGGATTTCTGGTTGTCTTGACTCAGTTGTCAGGCTTGCAAGTCAGCGATTTATTTTTTCACCCTTTTTTCTCCCCCAATCCCAATGTCGCCTTATTAACTCGCACATTTCAAGTATTATGTGCTGTACCAGTCATTGTTTGTAGCTTTAGCTATGGATTGGCTAACACTATGCAGCCGCGCCCTTCAAAACATCGATTTATTCTGTTCTCTGCTTTGTTGACAGGCGCATTTCTGATCAATGAAATTTACAGGATTCATCTATACATTGGCGCTTTGGGAATTCGCAAGTTAGGAGTTAGTTTGCTGTACGCTATTTTTGTCTTCTCCTACGGATGGTTTTTTCGGCGAGAACTAAAGTCTACTCCCTACAAAATCTTGTTAGCTGGATTGGGCTTGTTGTTTTTTGCGATCGGCATGGACGCGCTGCATTTAAAAAGTAAAATATTAGCTAGTATGTTAGAAGGAGTTCCTAAGTTGTTGAGTGAAATCAATATTGCATTTTATTATTGGTATGTCTGCAAATCTTTCCTCGAAAAAGCTTTTTACGACCAGATAAACAGGTTTTAATAACTTTGTGATATAATGCTAGCACAAGGATCTCCCAAAATCTTCCCGCTTCAAAAATAGCATTTCGACTTTACGATTTATACAACCTGCATCGATCGAGGTTTATCTGCGATTAAAATACTCCAAGTGCAGCCTCTAAAATACCATGTTAGCAGTCACCATTAACTTTAATGCGATCGCCCAAATCACCGACGACCAATTTTATCAACTGTGTCGCCAAAACCCCGATGTCAAATTTGAACGCAACGCCAAAGGAGAAATCACCGTCATGTCACCCACAGGAGGAGAAACCGGCAATTACAATTCCGAAATTAATGCAGATTTTGTGATTTGGAACCGACAAGCTAAACTGGGAGTTTGTTTCGATTCTTCAACTTGTTTCAAACTACCCAGCGGTGCAAATCGTTCTCCCGATGTCTCTTGGATTAAACAAGACAGATGGGATGCACTCACCCCCGAACAAAAACAAAAATTTCCTCCCATCGCCCCAGATTTTGTCTTGGAGTTAATGTCGCCGACTGACAGTCTCAAAGATACTCAAAACAAAATGCAAGAATACATGGACAACCAAGTAAAATTAGGCTGGTTAATCAATCGTAAAACGCGCCGAGTTGAAATCTACCGCCAAGGACAAGAAACAGAAATTCTGGAATATCCGACAGAACTTTCAGGAGAAGACATTTTGCCCGGTTTCGTGCTAAACTTGCAAGCAGTCTGGCCTGTAATGCAAAATTAGGTTTTACAAGATTTTTTGGCGAACAGACAACCTGCATCGATCGACGTTCATCTGCACTTAAAATAATCCAAATGCAGCCTCTAAAATACCATGCTAGCAGTCACCATTAACTTTAATGCGATCGCCCAAATCACCGACGACCAATTTTATCAACTGTGTCGCCAAAACCCCGATGTCAAATTTGAACGCAACGCCAAAGGAGAAATCACCGTCATGTCACCCACAGGAGGAGAAACCGGAAACAGCAATTTTGAAATAGCTACTGATTTTGGAATTTGGAACCGACAAGCTAAACTGGGAGTTTGTTTCGATTCTTCAACTTGTTTCAAACTACCCAGCGGTGCAAATCGTTCTCCCGATGTCTCTTGGATTAAACAAGACAGATGGGATGCACTCACCCCCGAACAAAAACAAAAATTCCCTCCCATCGCCCCAGATTTTGTCCTAGAGTTAATGTCACCAACTGACAGTTTAAAAGATACTCAAGACAAAATGCAAGAATACATGGACAACCAAGTAAAATTAGGCTGGTTAATCAATCGTAAAACGCGCCGAGTTGAAATCTACCGCCAAGGACAAGAAACAGAAATTCTGGAATATCCGACAGAACTTTCAGGAGAAGACATTTTGCCCGGTTTCGTGCTAAACTTGCAAACACTCTGGGCTTAACTAGACATCCTAAATATATCAGCGTTTATTTGCGTTGATCTGCGGTTAAAATAAATCTCATGGAAACCAATACAGAAACAACTACGACGACTGGCTTAACTGCCGAACAGCATAAACAAAAAATGCAGCGCCGACAAGAAGTCCAGGCGCAGCGAATTGCTAATGCTGCGGAAGACAAAGGCTTAATTATTGTCAATACGGGTAACGGTAAAGGCAAAACTACGGCTGCTTTGGGTATGGTTTTGCGATCGCTCGGTCACGGCTACCGCGTCGCCATAGTACAATTTATCAAAGGAGCTTGGGAACCGGCAGAGAAAGCCGTTTTTGAACTCTGGGAAAATCAGCTAGAATTCCATGCAATGGGTGAAGGTTTTACCTGGGATACGCAAGACCGCAATCGAGATATCGAAACAGCTCAAAAAGCCTGGGATAAAGCTCTAACTTTTATCTGTAATCCCGAATTTAAATTAGTCTTACTAGATGAAGTCAATATAGCATTAAAGCTTGGTTATTTGCAAGTCGAGCAAGTGCTCGCAGGCTTAGACCAAAAACCAGTAGACTCTCATGTGATTCTAACAGGCCGAGGCGCGCCACCAGAATTGATTGAACGCGCCGACTTGGTGACGGAAATGACTTTGGTTAAGCATCCATTTCGAGAACAAGGCATTAAAGCTCAAGCAGGTATTGAGTATTAATCTTACTTGTTAGATTTTCAACTGTTTTAGGAATTGCAAATCTTGCCACGCTTGGATGAGATTGCCTTGCATCAAGGCTGCTAAACCGTTTAAAACTCTAATTTCTGGCAGGTTGGGGTTGAGGGCTAGGGCTGGTTTTAAGGCAGTTTCAGCGGCTTTGGGATGCCAACCGTAAATCTGGACGAAGGCGAGATAAGCATAAGCATAGGGGTTTTGAGAGTCGAGTTGGGTGACTTTTTCTAAAGCTGCGATCGCACTTTCGACATTCTGCTGCAATACTGTAGAAAATGCCAAAGCATAAGCCCATTCTAGATTATTCGGTTCCTGCTTCAGCCGATATGCTAACGCTTGTTGCGCTTGCACTGTATAATCCTGAGTTGGATCGTACTGATTGATGCGCCCAATTTCCTCAAACACGGGTTCTAAACCGGGCAATCCTTTCGGTAAATTAACTGCCATTTCCCGCAATTGAGTCACCAAATCTAACTCCGGCATATCTTCGTTTGCTGGGACTTGTTTGGTGATTTTCAAGTTTTTCTCATTTTCGCTCCCCCTTCGAGTCTGGGAAGCAATAACCGCAGGCTCAGCGTCAATTTTAAGCGTTACCTGCGGCACTTTCATCGGATAAGTTTCGCCGGTTTTGCGATTCAGATAAGTAGCTTGCAGACTGTAACTTCCCGGTGCAATATTAGCAGGAGTCAGCATCGCGGTGCGATCGACAACTCGGAATCCCACAGCAAATTTATCCGCTTCCAGCATCCCCGGATGCAAAGTCCCCTGGGCGATCGCGCGATCGTGTAAAATCCTGAAAGTCTGTCCCGGTGGAATATCACCAGACTGCTGATTTTGCCACGTTAACAACACTAAACCAGACTGCAACTGCTGCCAAGGCCCTGACCAAATATAAGTAACCGGCAACGCTACACCGGGAACAGGTTTTGCCAGGACAGTCACTTGCTCTAATTGTACTTGCGATCGCGCTTCAGGCAACGGCTGTACTTCCACCGCGTGCGATCGCTTGCGATAAAGATTCAAATTAGTATTGTCAGGCAAAACCCAACTTTTTTGCAACTGAAACTTGCCGCCAGTTTCAATCGTCGCCACTGCTGCATTTTGAGCTTTTTTAATCCGTTCCCGAATCGAACCTTGCGGGCCAGTTTTAGTTACAAACCAAGAAAGCGATCGCACATCCTGCGGCACTTCTTTTAAATTAGTTCCCACCTGCCGCCCGTAAACCTGAAAATTAGCTAAAGCACCATAATAATTCAAATTATGCTGGTTAATTTCCGGCGTCGAAGGCAACACGCCCAAAGTCGATTGCAAATAAGGTTCCGTCTCGATAATTTCCGCAATTACTTCTTGGTGTGACCACTCTTTCCCTAAGTAAGGATAGCTGGAATTGCCGGGACTAAAAACTTGGACTAAGCTATTTCCAAAACCACCTCCCAGCGGCCAGATATGAAACAGCATCGCCAGAATTGCCAAGCCAATTGTTCCCCAACGAATTTGCTTTCCCCAACGTTGAGGCCACAGGGTTAAACAGTAGGCTAAAAAGATTGCGACTATTGGTAAATAAGGTATCACATATCTGTCATCTTTGTTGATATTTAGGGAATTAATTAAATAAGCTCCTACCCAAAATACCGCCAGCCACCGACAGGAGTTAAGGTACAATATTGATTGACTATCGGCTTTGTTTAGCCAATAATACAGTATAAATCCAACTAAGGGAATCAGTAACAGAGGCCAGGAAACCTGTTCGGGTAAGTGCTGAATATAGTAAATCCAAGCACCGATGGTATTCAAGCCCGGATCTCCTTCGGCGATCGCAGAATCCAGCGTTGCCCGTTTTCCCCCGGTCAAAATTAACAGCCAATTGGTTTTCGCCCACGGGCCAAACACCGCCGCCGACAGCAACAAAGCACCAGCTAATTGAGCTAATCTCCCCCAAGCTTTTTGCCGCACTGCACCAACCGCCAACCACAGAATCGGCGTAAACAAAAATAATACTGTAGTGTGTTTAACTAATATTGATAAACCCAGAGAAATCCCAAAGGCGATCGCCCAAAAGAAAGAAGAGGGGGAGAGGGGGAGAGGGGGAGATTGGGAGATTGGGAGATTGGGAGATTGGGAGAGGGGGAGAGGGGGAGAAGAGGGAGAGAATTTATGCTTCTTTTTAGTTCCTTCTTCCAACTTCAGTCTATCCGTTACATCCGCTACAAAATCCGCTGCCGAACCTTCTTCCTTCCACATTGTCAGACAATAAAAACAAAAAGTAATGGCAGCAGTTAGGGGGAAATCAAGTAAAAATTGCAGGCGAAACCGATAAAGCCCCGGTAACAAAACGCAAATTGCAGCAGCCCACAAACCAACTTGCCGATTAAATAATTTGGTGCCCAAATTGTAGACTGAGGCGAGCAGAATAGCACTAAATAATAAATGAACGAGGGTTGCCCGATCGCCCCCAGCGCCAAAAATATGCAAAAACGGCACCGTTAAAATGTACACCAAGGGCGGAATCTTCGTTGACAGCAGCCAGAAATTTGTCCACCACTCCCCAGACAACCACAGAGGATGCTGCAACGCTTGGAAGTAATTCAGGGTGCTAGTGAGGTATTCTGCTTGATCCCAGGCGGGTACCGAGCGATCGAGGGCAAACCAGAGGCGATCGCTAATTGCCCCCAGCAGCCAAATTATGCCTAAGATCAGCATACTCTTGCCCCGGCTGTCTCGATGTTGCACTGCCATTGCGATTGTTGGATTTTAGGTTGCAGCTTTAGCTTACAGGTGGGCGGTTCCCGGCGATCTAAAAAATAGTTTGAAAAAGTGCTTGCTAAATTCCGTATGTGTCTGCTAAGATAGTAAAGCGCGAAAAAACAAGCCGAGATAGCTCAGTTGGTAGAGCAGTGGACTGAAAATCCACGTGTCCGGAGTTCAAATCTCCGTCTTGGCATCGCAAAACCCTCACAATGTTGAGGGTTTTTTTTTAAGTAAAATGCGGGTCAACATGAAGCGATCGCCCCTTATTTTTTTTGAGTTAGAAATTGTGCTAATTCGGGAATTTCACCAGCGCGCTGCCATTCGGCTTCACCCGCGCGTACTTTGGTACGATCGGTAATCTGCTGCACATCTCGCAACTGTCGCTTAGTATAAGGCCCCTCGGCTTTACCGCTGCGGAATACGTACCACTGAGCCTGCTGTGACTTAGGCTTTTTCGTTGCTGAAGGCGGTTTTCTGACAGGCTTCATCCGAACATCGCCTAACTCCGCTGCAAGCTGGTTGAGTTCGACTGCAACTGGATCGGGAGCAGGTAAATTACGATTGGGCGATCGCTTTTTGGCTGAGGGCTCGCCGCTGGCAATTTCTACTTCACGACGCCAACCCCAGAAATGCCACTGCGCCACCCAAACTAGCGCCACGACACATCCTAACATCTCTTTTCCTGTTTCTGACCATTTTGACGGATCTCCAAACAACCTGATGGCGATCGCACCGAGTACGATCGCGCTCAAATTGAAATAAATTAGGTACGTAGTATCATTAGCCGCTAAATGCCAACTGGTTGTATGCCGCACAAAAGATTGGCTGGCTGCTGTTTTGTTGTGTTTCCAAGCTTTTCGAGCTTGAATCCGACTGTTACCAGGAAAGTCAGTTGGCCACCACTTCGCTGCCCAATTAACTAAATGCGCTGACCAATATTGCAAAGCTGCATATCCGACGATGCCGCTTAGAAACACAGAAATAACTAACAGAAAGGTTGTTAGCGGCAGTAGCTTTTGTGGCACGATTTCGGTCGTGGCAACAGTTAGCAGAAAAAACGGAGTACCGGTTAGTGTTGGAACTAACAGGAGTTCAAATATTTTTAGTAGGTTTGCATAGAAAATCCATAGGAATTTGAGAATAATTTTAAGCAGCTTGGCAAAGCGGAAGTGATATAAGTAAGCAGATGCGATCGCAGTTCCTATAATTAAAGCCACAATCCTGCTCGAAGAGTCCCTGAGTGGCAGCATCAAAAAGGCGATCGCTGGAATTCCCATCACGATTGCAGCCGGCAGCATCAGAAATGCGATAATCCCTTCCCTCCAGTGCAGCCAAGCCGATACTGTTACTGTGGGCTGCTGGTTGTGGCGGCGGATTTCCACCCACTCGGCAACTTTAGTTAAGCCCCAATGGTAGAAAGCAAATAACGGTATCTGGCACAACCAAGCAAATGCGATCGCGCCTTTAGAGTCAGAATTTCTGATGATGTACCAGTACGCTGTGCTAAATCTGTAGTAGTAGTAGTAATATCCAGGCAGCAGAAAGGAAACAATCAGCCAAAAACCGCTGCTTAATGCAAAACCTTTTCCCCATGATGCAGGAAAGGGGAGGAACTTTGGCCAGTTATTCATGATTGGGGCAATTGGAGGGATCTCAATTATTGTCCCACTACACTTGAGTTCTGGCAATTGCTTTAGTGTTCAGACAAAGCATTGGCTCATTACGCCACCTCTCTTAGACAGATCCATGTTTTAAGAATAGCGCTACATCCGGGCAGGCTGATCGCCGCAAAACCGTGCCTAAGAAATTCAAAACCGATCGCTTATCGCTGCTTTGCTTAGAGTAATAATTGCTAAATCAACAACTCAACCGCGCTATAACAATCATATTAATATCGGAAAAATTCGGATTTAGAGTAAACATAATTGTGCTGATCTTTCCCTAAAAGCCTCGCAATCTCGATCGAACTCACGAAATACTCAGGCATTTTTTGATTGACAAAAAGCAATATCTATAGTATAAAAGCTCGAAAATGGTTTCAAACTTATCTGGACAGGGCAATCCCCTGCCGGAAACAAAAGGTTACAATCAAAAATAGATTCTATTTCGATAACAATACAGTTTATAGCTTGAAGTCCTCAGTGCCAAATAACAACACCCCAACTCAATCCTTTCAATTTGACTCAATCGACAGCGCCCTCGCAGACATGAAAGCAGGTCGGATGCTGGTAGTAGTAGATGACGAAAACCGCGAAAACGAAGGCGACGTGATTTGTGCCGCCCAATTCGCCACTCCCGACAATATCAATTTTATGGCAGTGAACGCCCGGGGTTTGATTTGTCTGGCCTTGAGCGGCGATCGACTCGATCGGCTCGAACTACCCCTGATGGTTAGCAAAAACACCGACAACAATCAAACAGCCTTCACCGTCAGCATCGATGCAGTCAACGGTGTCAGTACCGGCATCTCCGCCGAAGACCGGGCCCGCACCATCCAAGTATCCATCCACCCGGACACCAAACCTCAAGACTTGCGCCGTCCCGGTCACATTTTCCCGCTGCGGGCGATCGACGGTGGTGTCCTCAAACGCGCCGGCCACACCGAAGCCTCCGTTGACCTGTCCAGACTCGCCGGATTGTATCCCAGTGGCGTGATCTGCGAAATTCAAAACCCTGACGGTTCGATGGCGAGGTTGCCGGAATTAATCGAGTATGCCAAAACGCACAATCTCAAAATCATCAGCATTGCTGATTTAATTAGCTACCGACTCAAGCACGATCGCTTCGTCCGCCGCGAAACCGTCGCCAAATTGCCCACGGAATTCGGCGATTTTATGATTTACGCCTACCGCGACACTCAAGACAATTCAGAACACGTTGCTATTGTCAAGGGCGACCCCGCAGAATTTAAGGACAAACCCGTGATGGTGCGAGTGCATTCGGAATGTCTGACCGGCGATGCTTTGGGTTCGCTGCGCTGCGACTGTCGGATGCAACTGCAAGCGGCACTGAAAATGATCGAAAGTGCCGGTTCTGGCATCATAGTTTACTTGCGCCAAGAAGGTCGGGGCATTGGATTGGTAAATAAGCTAAAAGCTTACTCGCTGCAAGATTTGGGATACGATACCGTGGAAGCTAACGAGCGGTTGGGCTTTCCCGCTGATTTGCGGAACTACGGTGTCGGAGCACAAATGCTCAACGATTTGGGAGTGCAAAAAATTCGGTTGATTACCAACAATCCGCGCAAAATTGCTGGTTTGAAAGGTTACGGCATTGAAGTTGCCGATCGCGTCCCCTTACTGATAGAAGCCACAGATTACAACTCGATCTATCTGGCAACAAAAGCCGAAAAACTCGGTCATCTGCTGCTGCAAACTTATTTAGTCACAGTGGCGATTCAGTGGAACGCAGCGAAGGAAGCAGGAAGAGGGAAGAAGTCAACCCCCCCCTGCCCCCCCCAAGGGGGGAAATTCAGGAAGAGGGAAGAAGGAAAAGAGGAAGATTCTGCCATCCAAAATCGGTACGAACACTTAGAACAACTGCGGCATTTGGCTGCAAGCCACGACTTGTTACTGCAAGAAGAAGCGCGGCCGGTGGGCATAGCTTTGTTTGGAGAAGGCTCGCTCATCGTTCACCTAGGCTTCGATCAAGCCGGACTCGCGGCCCCCGACTGGTACTCGGACACAAATCATCCTTACGTCAAGGCGATCGGGCAAATTTTCGCAGAAATCAGCACAGAATCCGACTTGAAAACACTAGAATTCATTGTTTCCTCCGGTGGCGATCCGCTCAAAACCCTGCAAGTCCAGCTCGATCGCGAAAACCTCCCCCTCGGACAAGTCGCGTCCGCGTGCGCGAGGCTTCAACCTCAAAAAATCTATAGTTTTTCCCCTATTCCCGATTCAGCCCTCGGAATGTCAAGCTAGGGTCAAGAATAGAAAGGGCAAATCGACATGGAAATGAACGTTGGTGACTTTCTGCACCGGCTCGACCTCAGGGGACAAGCACTTAAAGGCACCAACCTCGGCGGTGCAGAACTCCGGGGAGCAAACCTCAGGGGAACAGACCTCCGAGAAACCAACCTCAGCGACGCTAGTCTCAGGTATGCAGACCTGATCGAAGCCGACCTCACCGGCGCCAATCTCAGCGGGGCGGATTTAGCTGAGTCATTGCTCAATTTAGCCAACCTCACCAGAGCCGATTTGACCGGTGCTGTCCTCCGAGAAGCTACTCTCGTAGGAGCCGAACTCAGTCAAGCCAACCTCAAACAAGCAAGTTTGATCAAGGCCAATTTAGTTGGAGCAAATCTCCAGGAAGCCAACTTAACGAGAGCCAACCTCAGCGGAGCAGATTTGCGCGGTTCTCAGATGACTGGCGTCATTTTAGACAAAACAGTCTACAACAACCGGACTATCTTTCCTGACGATATTGACCCACGCGCAATGGGAGCAATTTTGCTAGCTCCCAATGCCTCGCTCCCCGGCTTAAATCTGGCTATGGTAGATTTGACCGAAGCCGACTTAAAAGGAGCCGATTTGCGGCGGACAAACTTATACAAAGCTATTTTATTCGGAGCAAAACTCGATCGGGCAAACTTAGCAGGAGCCAACATCAGCGGAGCGGACTTGAGGGAAGCCAGTTTGAGCGGCACCATTTTAGAAAAAGCTGTTTACAGCAACAAAACATTGTTTTCAGAAGGCATTGACCCCCGTCAAGCCGGAGCTTATTTAATTGCTCCCAATGTATCGCTGCAAGGGGTAAACTTAACCGGAGCCGACTTAAACGGGTCAGATTTAAGCGGAGCTAATTTGAGCGGTTCTAACTTAAGTTCGGTCAATCTCAAAAATGTAGATCTCAGCAGAGCCAGCTTAAAAAAAGCTTACCTCAAAGGTGCAAACTTGGAGGGAACAGACTTAAGAGGAGCCGATTTAAGCGGCGCAATTTTGCACCAAGTAAACTTGTGTTCTTCTGACCTCCGGGGTGTAGACCTAACCAGAGCCGACCTCAGCGGCGCTAATTTAAGCGATGCCGATTTGAGGGAGACAGATTTCACCGGAGCTACTTTGCTGTTCGCTAACTTGAGTGGGGCCGATTTGAGAGGTGTAGACTTGACAAAAGCTGACCTCAGCGGCGCGAAGTTAAACGAAGCTGACCTCAGAAAAGCAGATTTGATGAGAGTAAATTTGGAGGGAGCAGATTTAACTGAGGTAGACTTGAGCGATGCTCATTTATTCCGAGTTAATCTCAGAGGTGCTAACCTTAAAGGTGCAAACCTCAAAGGCGCAAGTTTGAAAGGAGTATCTTTGACCGATGCTTATTTGAGCGAAACGGATTTGACCGATGTAGACCTGCATCCGAGTTTATTTGAATGGCCATTAGCATCGGAATTATAATTGACAGTTGGCAGTTGACAGTTGACAGTTGGCAGTTGACAGTTGACAGTTAACAGTTGGCAGTTGCTAGTTGCTAATAATTGCCGAATAACAAATAAACGAATAACAAATAAACGAATAACAACTGACAACTGACAACTGACAACTAATCAACTGACAAATGACTAATGACAAACCGTTAGGCTCTGTTATTCAAGGTTCCCTCAGCAAGGGATTAGAAGTGCGATTGCACGCCGACGTTTCGGTGGAAGATATGAGGGTGGGGAAATTTCTAGTAGTGCGGGGGGTGCGATCGCACTTTTTCTGTATGCTCACCGACGTGTCTCTCGGAACATCCAGCGGACGCATTTTATCCAACCCTCCCAACCCCAACGACGATTTTCTGATCGCAGTCCTCGCCGGTAGCAGCACCTACGGTACGATCGAGCTTGCGCCCATGTTGATGCTGACTGCGGAAAAAGAAAAATCTCAAGCAATCTTCAATCCAACAGGTAACGGAGTCCCCGATAAAAAGTTGGCATTAGGCAATTTGGGTTCTTTTGAGGCACAAAGTGGTGCGGATATGGAACTGCTGCCGGTCAAAACTATTCCCAGCCACTTTTCCCAGGTGTTTGATGCCAAAGAAACCGACTTTCGAGCGGTTTTTGGCTGGGAAGATGACCCCTATCGCCGCAATTTTGCGATCGGCAAACCGATTGACATGGACGTGGCTGTATGCTTGGATTTAGACCGATTTGTGGAACGCAGCAACGGAGTTTTTGGTAAGTCGGGAACAGGAAAATCTTTTCTGACGCGCTTGCTGCTGTCGGGAATTATTCGCAAACAAGCTGCTGTTAATCTAATTTTTGATATGCACTCGGAGTACGGCTGGGAAGCAGTTTCGGAAGGAAAACAGTTCAGCACTGTTAAAGGTTTGCGGCAGTTATTTCCCGATAAAATTCAGATTTATACCCTCGATCCAGAATCGACAAAACGCCGGGGTGTCCGTGACGCTCAAGAGTTATTTTTGAGTTTCGAGGAAATTGAAGTGGAAGATATCTCGCTAGTGCAGCGGGAGTTGAATTTGTCGGAAGCTAGTATCGAGAATGCGATTATTTTGCGCAATGAGTTGGGCAAGGGTTGGATTAACAAGTTGTTGGAAATGACCAACGAAGATATCCAAATGTTTTGCGAAGAAAAGCGGGGAAATAAATCTTCGATTATGGCTTTGCAGCGCAAATTAGAGCGTTTAAATGATTTGAAATATATTCGCAAACGCTGTCCAAAAAATTATGTAACTGAAGTTTTGCAGTGTTTGGATAGCGGTAAAAATGTAGTAATTGAGTTTGGTTCGCACTCGGATTTGCTGTCGTATATGTTAGCAGCCAATGTGATTACTCGCCGCATTCACGCATCTTATGTGCGGAAAGCTGAGAAGTTTTTGCAGAGTAAAAATCCGTGCGATCGCCCGCAACCATTGGTGATTACCATTGAGGAAGCCCACCGCTTTCTCGATCCAGCGATCGTGCGATCGACTATTTTTGGTACAATTGCCCGCGAAATGCGAAAATACTTCGTAACTCTGCTAATTGTAGACCAGCGTCCCTCCGGTATCGACGGCGAGGTGATGTCGCAAGTCGGCACGCGGATTACAGCTTTGCTAAACGACGATAAAGACATCGATGCTATCTTTACGGGCGTTTCAGGAGGCCAGAGTTTGCGATCGGTTTTGGCCAAACTAGACTCGAAACAGCAAGCATTAGTTTTGGGGCACGCTGTACCGATGCCGGTAGTTGTACAGACTCGTCCCTATGATGAGCAATTCTACAGGGAAATCGGGGATATCGACTGGCAAGAAATGCCCGATGAACAAGTATTTGCCGAGGCAGAATCTGCTAAAATGGATCTGGGATTTTAGATTGACAACGGCTAGATTCATTACAGAACTTAGGCAAATGTTACTGTAAATTAATCGTTGCGAACAATTGGCGATCGCTGGCAATGACGGAAATACCTGGTTTTTGCCTGAGTTATAAATTAGAAAGTGCGAGGCTCGACAGTAAAATAAAATTAGCCCTCATCTAGGAGCCCAGGAGTTTTCCCCCTCATACCCTCAGCCCTCATTTCACAAAATTTAAGATAAATAAAACTTAGGCATTTAAACACAATTTTTAAGGGTTTGAGGATTTTTTAGCAGCTAGCTAGGAGTCGGAAAGCCCGATCGTCTCTAACTTTATGGAAACCCAAAATTTGAGTTTAAGTTATATTAATCGCTGGCGGCACTCTCGACTGTCATAATCGGTTTTAAAGGAATTTTACCAATTTACTATGTATTTTTTGAGACAAAGAACGGTTGCTTCGTGGCGATCGCAAGTTGGAAATTCCCGTTCAAATTCGCAGTTTGAAAATTCTCAGTGAGGCAGGCGGTCTACAATATAATTCAAGCCCGATGAAGTGCAAGTATCAAAAAAACACTCGCCTCGATAAGCAGGAGTAATCTATGTACGGTTTAGTTAACAAAGCGATCGAAGAAATGGTCTGTTCTCGCTTCGGGGAAGAGACTTGGGAAACCATCAAAGAGAAAGCAGATGTAGACATTGACGTTTTCATGACAATGGATGCTTATCCAGACGATCTCACTCACCGCCTGGTACATTCGGCAAGCGAAGTGCTAGGAATGAGCGCCGATGATATTTTACAGGCTTTCGGCGAATACTGGGTAATCTATACCGCCTCTGAAGGCTACGCCCAAATCCTCGATCTGGCGGGAGATAACCTGCGGGAGTTTCTGGCAAACCTCGACAACCTCCACGCCCGCGTAGGGTTGAATTTTCCCCAGCTTCAACCGCCTTCGTTTCAGTGTACTGAAAACTCAGAAAATAGCATGGAACTGCACTATTACTCTCACAGGCAAGGGTTTGCCCCAATGGTGAAGGGGCTGTTGAAAGGTTTGGCGTGCCGATTCCAAACAGAGGTAGAGATCGAGCAAACAAGCGATCGCACTCAGGGAGCAGATCGCGACGTGTTCTCCATCCACTGCAAATCTAGCTAAAACTATTATGGTTTCCCCTGCATTCAGTTCTTCTCCTCTGATATTTGCAAAAGCTTTTCCATTTCATTTAGCATTCCGGAGATGGGAGACTGAAATTGTGCATTTGGGAGATGTTTTAGCTCGGATCTGCCCCGAATTATCTTTAGGAAGTTCGCTCAAGGAACACTTTCGGATCGAACGGCCGAACGTTCCTCTAGAATTTGACGCCATTCGAGAGCAGTCTCGCTCGATCTTCCTTCTCGAATCCCTCCACAACAAAATGCTGCTCAAAGGGCAGATGGTTGCGGCGGAAAATCAAGAAGTAATCTTTTTCCTCGGTTCCCCTTGGATCGCAGACTTAGCGGATCTCGCCCCGCTGGGGCTGACGATTAACGATTTCGCCCTTCACGATCGGGTAGTTGACTTGCTTTTCTTGTTGCAAGCACAGAAAACTGCCTTAGCGGATGCTAAAAAATTGAATGAGAAATTAACCACACAGCGAGCTCAATTGCGATCGGCACTACAGGAAGCAGAACAGGCGGCGAATGCTGTGGCCCAAAACCAACAACTCAAGAAAACTCTGCAAGAATTGCAGCAAACCCAAGCGCAACTGATCCAAAGCGCCAAAATGTCGAGCCTCGGTGAACTTGTCGCGGGTGTAGCTCATGAAATCAACAATCCTGTCAATTTTATTCTAGGCAATCTCGACTGCGCCCGCGACAACATTCAACAGTTGCTGAAACTGATAGAACTCTATCAAAAATACAATCCCGCTCCGGCACCGGAAATTCTAGCTTATAGAGATGAAATTGAATTTGAATTTTTAAATGAAGACTTGCCTAAACTTTGCTCTTCCATGCGGGTGGGCGCTGACCGGATTGGCAAGATCGTGCTGTCGCTGCGTAATTTTTCTCGCCTAGACGAAGCGGAAATGAAGTTTGTTAATATCCACGAAGGGCTAGATAATACGCTGCTAATACTGCAACACCTGCTCAAAGAAAATAATGGCAGGCCGGAAATTGAAGTGATTAAAGAATATGGCGATTTGCCACTTATAGAATGTTATCCAGGACAGCTCAATCAGGTGTTTGTCAATCTGCTCGGCAATGCCATAGATGCTATAGAAATGGGTGCCAGTGAGGGCGGTAGGATTCGGATTCGCACGGAACTTTTGCAGGCGGGCGATCGCGCCCAAGTGCTAATTGCCGATAACGGACCGGGATTTGACACTCTTGTGAGCGATCGAATGTTTGACCCGTTTTTTACCACAAAACCTGTAGGTCAGGGTACGGGGTTGGGGCTCTCAATCAGTTACCAGATTGTTGTTTTGAAACATCAGGGGTTGATTCGTGGCATTTGTGCACCGGGTTCGGGAGCGGAGTTTTGCGTTGAAATTCCATTGAGGCAAAAAAATTAGGCTGGCGCGTTCACAGCCAGCTTTTATAGACTTTTACTTACTCCTCGCAGAATTTCCTTATCACATTTTAAGAAAAATGTCAATAAATATTTTAAACCGTAAGTTGCAGCGAATAGGGCGATCGAGTTCGGTTATCTCGCATCTTAGCATCTAGGCAGGGAGAAAAATTCAAGCGATGATAGAACAGAGAGCAAAAAAAGCCCTCGAATTGCATGAGTTTGTTTGCATGAGTCTGTTTGCATGAGTATTGTAAAGTTGAGTTGCAGTTAAAACTAGCAGGGAATTTAAAACCTTAAGGAAAAATGTAGAATCTTGACCTTAAGACAGAGGCTTTTACCCTTTACGATCCTGAAAATTTGGAATAGTATTGAGAAAAGTAAACTCTTGCTTCACTTCGCCGGGAACTAGCCGTTAAAGCTAGTGAGCTACGGAAAATCAACGGGGATTACTAGAAAATTCAGCACAAAAGTAATCCAAAACCACAAGCTTCTACCGATCGTCACCGAGAAACAGGATGGGTAACATCCCCCTGTCGCAGTCTTTATCCCACTTGTAAAAGTGGGACAGGGTATCACCAACTTTTTATCTGTTGTTACAAGGAGTGCAAAACTCACCCATGTCCACTACAACCCCTAAAACCAAAACAGTGAAAGCCGATCGCACGAGCAGTCGGCCATACTCCTCAACGGATACGGTTCGTACCTATCTGCACGAAATCGGTCGCGTACCCCTGCTAACCCGAGAAGAAGAGATTGTTTTCGGGAAGCAGGTACAGCAAATGATGAAATTAATCGAAGCAAAACAAGCATTTGCTAAAGAATGGCAGCGGGATCTTACGAACGAAGAGTGGGCTGCCGAAATGGAGTTGGCGGAAGCCGAACTGAACCGGATATTGCAAATAGGGCGGCGCGCCAAGCAAAAGATGATTGAAGCGAATTTGCGCTTAGTAGTGGCGATCGCCAAAAAATACCAAAAACGCAATATGGAATTCTTGGATTTAATTCAAGAAGGAACTCTCGGTTTAGAACGAGGAGTAGAAAAATTTGACCCGATGCGGGGATACAAATTTTCTACCTATGCGTACTGGTGGATTCGCCAAGCAATCACTCGCGCGATCGCCCAACACGCCCGCACCATTCGATTACCAATTCACATCACCGAAAAACTCAACAAAATCAAAAAAGTGCAGCGGGAACTCACCCAGCAGTTTGGCCGTTCTCCCTCGCCTGCGGAAATTGCCACCGCCCTGGAACTGCAACCTTCGCAAATTCGAGAATACCTACTGATGGCAAGACATCCCGTTTCTTTGGACTTGCGGGTAGGAGACAACCAAGATACCGAACTGCAAGAACTCTTAGAGGACGAAACTGCATCTCCAGATAACTATATTACCTCAGAATTGCTGCGACAAGACCTGAATACTTTGATCTCAGAACTTACCCCGCAGCAGCGAGATGTGATTATTCTGCGCTTTGGTTTAGAAGACGGCACCGAAATGTCGCTGGCGAAAGTCGGAGAAAGGCTGAATCTCAGCCGCGAACGAGTGCGACAGCTAGAACATCAAGCTCTCGCCCACCTGCGGCGGCGCCAATCTCAAGTACGAGAATACTTGGCTAGTTAGTCACTAAAGGAGTTGAGATTTCCCCCAAATCTCAACTCCTTTTTTGGTGTTTGTGCTGCTGGCAAGGATATTTTTATTTGAAAGTCGATCGCGTGATCGCAAAATTTATCAAAACTAATCTGAGATTTGAATTCAGGAACCGGGCGGGCGATCGAGAATTCAAATTAATAACCTGCGTTCAGCCAAATACCCGGTTTCTTGACGAGCTTTTTGAAACCGGTATAAAAGGCGCTGCGAGGCAGTTATTATGAATTTTGGGGCAAGCGAGTGGTTTTGACTTATTTGATATTGACAAGCAGTTTAGAGGCGATCGCCCTTGGTCTCTCGCCCGGTAACTTTAGCATCGCATGGACGGCACGCCCGCTTGGACACTCGGAGATCAAATCCGGCGTTTTTAGTTCGCAATCTCCCCCAAATGCTGTGCCAGATACCGCTAGTACAGGTTTATCAGAGGGTATTTACCTCTACGGCCAGTCGAGCCAGCCCGATGAAATTAAACAAGAATATTTTGTATTTGAAATGCGTCAGAGCAAGGTAGTCGGGGCTTTTTACCTGCCTCGGTCTGCTTTTTACTGTTTTTACGGCACTGGCGATCGAAATCAGTTAAATTTAACAGTAGTAGACACTTACGACGGCACTCGCTCTCCCTACTCCGTAAACCTGCAACAGTATTACCCTCTTTCCGTCGTCAGCGACAACGATCGACGAATTTTGAGTATTTGCAAGGAAGCTCACAAACAGCAGGTGTGGGGAAACTAATATCATTTTCGATTGGGGATTGGGGATTAAAGAATTGGAAATTACTCACTGCATAAGAGTTTGCAGTCTGCCTACAGTTGCATCCATAAAAATAATACGGGAAGCGGGAAACGAGCGCGACTTTAGTCCTGAGAGGAAAGCGACGCGGGGACTTCAGTCCCCGTGTCTTTCTTGGTTAGCAGAATGGTGTGGATCTTCTTTATAGTTCTTAACGACTTCATAAGAAGAAATACGGTAAGTGGGAAACGAGCGCGACTTTAGTCCTGAGAGGGAAACGACTCGGCGATTTCAATCGCCTTGAATCTTCTGTTATAATTGAGCAGTGAGTAAGAATAATCAACTACGTGTTGAACCATTCCTAGTACGGCGAAATTCCGGCTACTTAGTACGGGGCTAGATACCCAACACAAAAAGAGCAAGTAATAGTAGGATGGGGAGCGTACCGAATTTTGGCTTTGCGTTGAACTCCGAAAACAACCAAAAGTAGAAAAGTAAGCGCAATAGCAGCGTCGCAAGACAGTTGTTCTGAGCGAAAGCGAGGCACTTTGACAATGCCTTTGAAGATTGCTTCGGCGGTCTATTCAAGAATCTCAGTCTATGAAAGAGCTGAGAGTGTCAATGCTAAATAAAATTGTGTTGTCGTAACTTGACTTGTCTACTATATTCCTTTAAACTAAATAAATCAATTAATTTTTTAGGAAAAAGGGGTGGCTAAAATCAAAAAAGCAATGGGAGTACAACAAATATTTCTAGCTCCTAACAAAGAAGTTGAAGCAGTGTTGCAGTATCTCTGCCGGCAATCGGGAAAGCTGTACAATAGCGCTGTTTATTTCGCTCGTCAGACATTTTTTAAAACGGGAAAACTGCTGACAGGAAAATTCGACTTATCTTTTGAACCGTCAATTTCTAAATCGATGGTTGCTAAGTCACTGCCTTCAACACCCATGCAGCAAACTCTGATGTCGGTGACTGAGGCATTTAAAAGCTTCAAGGAATTGAAAAAATTATATCTTCAAGGTAATTTACACTTTAAACCTAAACCGCCCAACTATCTAACGAGGCCTAAACTATTTAAAGTAGCTTACCCCAATTCGGGAGGACTAAAGCCAGCCCTTGTCGGTAATCAATTGCGATTTTCCCTGGGTTTAACAGTGCGACGCTGGTTTGGGATTTCTGAATTCTTTCTGCCGATGCCATCAAATATTGACTGTGCAAAGGTTAAAGAGTTCACGATTCTCCCGAAAAACGGTGCTTTCTATTTGGAAGTGTCTTACGAGGTAGAATGCCAGCAGCATAATTTAGATCGCAGTCAAGCATTATCAATTGATCTGGGAACTGCCGACAATTTAGCTGCTTGTGTTGACACGTTGGGAAATTCTTTCTTGCTCGACGCTCGCGTTATGAAGGCGATGAATCAGCTTTGGAACAAAAAAATAGCGACCAGGAAAGAAGGGAAGCCCACAGGTTACTGGGATAGTTGGCTAGACCGCGTAACCCGCAAGCGCAATCACCAGATGCGCGATGGCATCAATAAAGCTGCGAAGCTAATTGTTGACCATTGTTTGAAACACGGTATCGGCAATCTGGTAATTGGATGGAACCAAGGGTTTAAATCCAATGTTGATATGGGCAGTCTGAACAATCAAAAATTTGTTCAGATGCCTTTGGGTAAGTTGAAAGAGCGCTTAAATCAACTTTGTGATTTACACGGAATTCAATTCACTGAAACAGAAGAAGCATACAGCTCCAAAGCTAGCTTTCTTGATGGAGACTCCCTACCCAGATACGGTGAAAAACCGCTGGGGTGGAAAGCATCTGGACGGCGAATTAAACGCGGATTGTATCGCTCTGCGAACGGAAGTTTAGTTAATGCGGATCTTCACGGTGCCGCTAATATTCTCAGAAAAGTAGCTAGTAAGTTAGGTGTAAAACTTGACCGACTGGGTAGACGGTGTTTGGCTACCGTAGCGAGAATCAGGCTTTAGTAATAACTAAAGTTATTCTGTCAGCAGAATCGAGCGTGGCTTCAGCCCGCTTGAGTGTCAATTCTGAAACTGGTATAACGGTTCTCAAGCGTGGTGAGGAGAGCCTCATGCCCTATGCCCTATGCCCTATGCCCTCATCTTTCTAAGAAAGGCTATATAACGAATACTTGCACAATTTTATTGGTTTGTTGGATATAGCAAAGCGAAACCAAAACCTATTTGTTCGGTACGAGTACCTCAACCCAACCTAATTTATGAGGCGATTTTCCCGTTTGGCGAAGATCTTGTTTAACAAAAAACCAGCTCTCATCCCCATGCCTGAAGTCACTGGATGTTACCTGTATACTTTTTAACTAGGCAGCGATACGGTGCGTCAGACCAAAAACTCGAATTACCCGACTCCCTGCCTGCAGACTGGCGCTGCGCCAGCAGCCAGGATTCAGGAAACAGCAGTAAAATTGCTCCTGAGTTGATAATTTCGGACGGACAACACACACTCGGCAAGATGAAACTGCGTCGGAAAACACTATCAATAGTTGGCATTACCATCGCTGGACTGACTGGCATTCTCTATGCAGCCTCCTCCAGTATCCTTTTGGGCAGCCTTGTCAAAGCAGAGGAACAAGAAGCCACACAGGTTGTTAAGGGAGTGCTCAGCGTGTTCGGGCAAACCGCAGACGACTTCAACTCGCGCTTTGCCGACTGGTCAGCCTGGGACGACACCTACGCTTTCATCCAAAATGGTAACAAAGAATTCATCGCCTCAAATTTGATTCCCGAAGGACTGGCTAATGTGAGAGTTAACATAGCCCTATTTGTCAATACTTCGGGCAAAATAGTTTACGGTACGGGTTTCGACAGCCAAAAGGTGAAACTAACGCCTGTTCCAGAAGCCTTAAAACAGCACATTTCTCTGGGCGACCCGTTGTTGCAGCACCCCAACGTCAACAGCAGCCTCGCCGGTATTCTGCTGCTACCGTCAGGGCCGATACTGATTACTTCCCGGCCAATTGTCACTACAAAAAGCACTGGCCCGATTCGAGGCACGCTGGTATTCGGGCGCAATTTGGATGCTGCGGGCATTGCCAAGCTTTCTAAAATTACTCGCTTGCCGCTGATTGTACACAGCGTTAATGAGGCTGAGTTGCCGGCTGACTTTCGGAATGTGCGCGATAAACTGTCGGCAAAAAAATCGATTTTGGTGCGTCCTGTCACCGAAGATTTGATGGCGGGTTATGCTTTGATCCGGGATATTTACGATCGACCAGCGTTACTTCTACGGGTGGATATGCCCAGAGAAATCTACCGCCAAGGTCAAACCAGTTTGCTGTACCTGCTGGTGTCTGTAGGCTTAGCGGGAATCGGATTTATCGGCTGCACTCTGCTGCTGATAGAGCGTCTGGTGCTTTCTCGGTTGAGCAGTTTGGCTTCATCAGTGAACCGCGTCAGTAGTAGCCAAGACCTCTCGGTGCGACTGCCGGTCACGGGCGAAGACGAGTTGTCCGACCTTGCCCATACTATCAATGGAATGCTCGGGGCGATCGCCAGCGCCGAAAACGAACAACTAGAAGAAAAAGCCCGCTACCGAGCCGTAGTCGAGCAAGCTACAGACTGCATTTTCCTGTGGGACGCTCAAACCAAACACCTTTTAGAAGCCAATACAGCCTTTAGAAACTTGCTCGATTACAGTCTTGATACGATTTCGCAACTGACTATTTACGATATCGTCGCTTACTCCAAAGACCTAATTGACAGCAATATCGAGTCCCTGCTGGCGGACAAACAATTCAGAATTGGCGAAGTTCTCTACCTGCGCCGAGACGGTTCCTGCGTAGACGTGGAAGTAAGTGCCAGCGTGATTTCCTACGGCGGCCGCGAGATTATTTGCACTGTTGTCCGCGACATTACCGAGCGCAAGCAAGCCGAAGTCGAACTCCGAGCCTCGGAAGAACGCTACAGACTTTTGTTTAAAAATAATCCCCATCCGATGTGGGTTTACGATTTAGAAACTCTGGAATTTATAGCCGTCAATCAGGCTGCTATCCACCACTACGGCTACACTCGCGACGAATTTCTCAACATGACCGTTGCAGATATTCGTCCGAGCCCAGAACTACCGACATTGCTAGAAAATATATCCCAAGTAGATACCAGTATTGATTTTGCCGGTGTGTGTCAGCACCAGACCAAAAACGGCACAATTATTGATGTAGAAATTACTTCTTATACCCTGATATTTGATAGCAGAAATGCTGAATTAGTGCTGGCTCACGACGTGACTGACCGCTTGCAAGGCGAGGCAGAACTGTACAAAGCAAAGGAAGCCGCAGAAGCAGCTAATTTGGCTAAAAGTCAGTTTTTGGCTAACATGAGCCACGAACTGCGAACTCCTCTGAATGCGATTATCGGTTACAGCGAGATTCTGCAAGAAGATGCTTTAGATTTTGGCGAAGACAATTTTGTGGAGGATTTGGCAAGAATTCACAATGCAGGCAATCATTTACTGGGATTGATTAATGATATTCTGGACTTGTCGAAGATTGAAGCAGGTCACGCGGAATTTGAATTAGAAAATTTTGACTTGTTCGAGGCAGTTCAAGATGTAGCGAGAACTGTTGAACCGCTATTTTTCCGAAATGCCAATCGGCTGAATGTTGAGTGTCCTCAGAATATTGGCGAATTGCATTCGGATAAAATTAAGCTTACTCAAATTTTGTTTAATTTGCTCAGCAATGCAGCTAAGTTTACTCGGCAAGGGAAAATTACACTCAGCGTTGAAAGAATTAAAAATGACGAAAATAGTTGGGATGGTGAACAGTTAATTTTTCAATGTACTGATACGGGAATTGGGATGACTCCGGAACAGCTACAAAAGTTATTTCAACCTTTTACGCAAGCTGATGCTTCGACTACTCGCAAGTACGGAGGTACGGGTTTGGGTTTGGCAATAGCGCAGAAATACTCTCAGATGCTGGGGGGAGAAATTACGGTGAATAGCGAGTTGGGCAAGGGGTCAACTTTTACTCTCATGTTGCCGGCAAAATTGTCATCTAGCCCAATACGCTTAGATTAGCGCTCTCAAACGAATTTGATCTCACGATTTGATCGGAAATACAGGCATCTAATTGCCAGTAGGGAACGGCACTGCCTTCGGAAAGTCTCCACAACCCTGGAACGCTTTGTAATCTCTCGTTTACCGCCGAGGGCAGATCCCCCTAAATCCCCCTTAGGAAGGGGGACTTTGATCCACTTCTGGTTCCACCCTTTTTTAAGGGGGGCTAGGGGGATATGGTCTTAATTATCAGACAGAAGACAGGTGATACATTTGACCTGGTTGTTGACACTCCGAAAGGCGCGGCGCCGTGTCCTGGCTTTTGCCGTTTCCTTACTTTGCGTTCATTTAACCAAATCTGACATCATTTGAGACCAAAAATGCTAGTCTTACTTCGCATCAGCAGGGATCAAAACCTTGTCAATTACGTGAATAACGCCGTTGCTAGCTTTGATATCAGCTTTCACAACATTAGCACCGCTAACAGTAACTTTGCCTGCGGCAACTGCCACTTTCAGCGAGGTACCTTCAACACTTTTAACATCGCCCGATTTGAGGCTGGTAGAGTAAACAGCACCCGGAACAACGTGGTAAGTCAAAATCTTAACAAGTTTGGCTTTGTTAGCTGGTTTCATCAAATTTTCCAAAGTTCCTTTTGGCAAAGCAGCAAAAGCCGCGTCTGTCGGTGCAAAAACAGTGAAAGGGCCTTTTCCTTTGAGAGTTGTCACCAAACCTGCTTCTCCCAAAGCCTTTGTCAATGTCTTGAATTGAGGGTCGCCAGATGCAATAGCGACAATATCCTTAGTGGCGGCCATTGGTGCCGGTGAAGCCATTGGTTTCATATTTTCTGCAACTTGTTGAGTTGGAGTTGCATTATTCACATTGGTGTTGGAGTTGATGTGAGCCCAAGCCGGGAAAGCAATCAACGCGCTAGCGCCGATTACTCCTGCCAAACCTGTGATTTTTTTGCTCCAGCTAGGTACATTTTGATTTTTCATTACGCTTGTATTTCCTTATGACAATAAAACAGTGAACGTGAATTCTTATGTTAGCCAAATTTCCTCAAAAGATCAGGTTGGGAAAGGCTAAGGTAGAGATAAAATGAGCTGGAATTGTCGATCGACCAAAACTCCCTAACTATAACGCAAGCTTAGGGAAAAAGAGTCTCAACTCCCAAATCTATAACTCAAAACCTCAATCACCGAACCTGTTTGGGGTAAATCAGCAGATTTGATCGAAATCGTGTCACTATTCAATCGGCGCACTGGCGTACCATCCATCAGCGCCAAGAAGTCATCTAGCGGCACTAAATCGCACGCTGCTGCATCGGCGGCTTGGGTTTTGTAATGCGTGGGAATCACCATTTTCGGTTTGAGAAGTTGCACAGTTTGCTTGGCTTCCGCCGGAGTGTAAGCTTTCGGCCCTCCACCCACGGGAATTAGCAAAATATCCGGCCGCCCAATCAGGATTTGTTCTTCAATGCCGATCGGCCCAGCAAGTCCACCCAAGTGTAAAATCTTAACACCAGCTTGCTGCCAAAGCCAAGCCACATTCACCCCAAATCGCTTTCCTCCCTCACGGTCTTTCTGCGTCCGAATGCCTTGAATCCTGAGCCCGTTCGATCGATAAGCGCCCGGTTCGTACAAAAGGCCGGGATTGCCAGAAAATCCGTCTACCGCCCCTTCATCGAGCAATCTGCTGCTAATCAGAATCAAATCTGTAGGTACTTTGGGAGAACGATAGCCTGCCGTACAGCCTAGGGGGCGAAAAGGATTCACCAGCACCCTCGCACCGCCACCTGTAAACAAAAAGCAAGTGTGGCCCAACCACTGAACCGACAAAGAATCAGCAGTTTGAGCTTGATAGCTTTCCCATCCAGAGGGCAAACCAGTTGCTAAAGCTGCTAGCAAACCCGTCTGTGCGTAACGTATTAATTGTCGCCGTTTCATCTTGTGGTTGGGTTATCGGGTGTTGGTCGTTTGTTGTTATACCACAAAACACAGTCCGGTGCGAAATGTGTACTCTAGTCTTACCGTAAGGTGCGCACCGCGTACTCTACAAATCGAGAGAAATTCAACTAAGCAAATCCACTTGATTAAACGTAAAATACGGCTCGCGCTCAAGCTGGGTGTATATGTTTTTTCTTTCTTCCTTCTTCCTTCCTTCCTTCTTCCTTCTTCCTTCTTCCTTCTTCCTTCTTCCTTCTACTTAAAGCCGTTCTAAGAAATTCCGCAATAATTGCTTTCCCGAAGTCGTCAAAATACTTTCCGGGTGAAACTGCACACCTTCAATGTGCGGATATTCTCGATGCCGCACGCCCATAATCGTGCCATCTTCAACCCAAGCCGTAACTTCCAAAACTTCAGGACAACTCTGCTTTTCTATTACCAAACTGTGATAGCGAGTTGCAACCATCGGTGATTCTACTCCTACAAAAACTCCGACTCCTGCGTGTTCTACCTGAGAAGTTTTGCCGTGCATTAATACGGGTGCAGAAACAATTTTGCCGCCGAATACTTGACCGATACTTTGATGTCCAAGACACACGCCTAAAATTGGTAAAGTCGGCCCCAATTCTTTGATTAATTCCAGAGAAATTCCCGCATCTTCCGGTCGCCCTGGGCCTGGAGAAATAACCACTGCTGCGGGCTGCAATCGGCGAATTTCTGCTAAGGAGATTTGGTCGTTGCGGTAGACTTGGACTTCTTTTGCTACGGGCAATTCAGCGCCGAGTTCTCCTAGATACTGTACCAAATTGTATGTAAAACTGTCGTAGTTATCGATGACTATAATCACGGGTTAAGTTAGATTTTAGGTTTGAGATTTTAGATCTTAGATTGAGTCGCTGCCTGAATGCAATAGTTTGAAGATTTTAGATAGATGCCCAAGATTAAAATAGCTGCAATATGTACAAATAAAACTAAAAGCCTCAAATTGGTCATCTAAAATGTAAAATTTGCCTGGCCTATAAGTTACTAACGGACGATCGCAATTTGAACAACTACCCACAAGGGAGGAAGCAGCAGTGCAGCAGCGACAATCGCCGCGGCCATTGCGGATACCAGAACGGCTCCGGCAGCGCAGTCTTTGGCAATTTTGGCGAGTTCGTGGTAAGATTGCCCAACGGTTAAGTCTACCACCGATTCGATCGCCGTATTCAACAATTCCATTGCTAAAACTATACCAATTGTGACACCGATTACTGATATTTCTACAGGTTTCAGGTGCAAAAATAGTCCTAGTCCGATCGCCAAAGTGCCAATAATAGTGTGAATCCGAAAATTGCGCTGAGTTTCAAAGGCATAAGTCAGCCCACCCCAAGCGTATCTAAAACTCGTAGCTAAACTAGAGGCGATTTTCCAGGACAGTTCTCGTCTGTATTTCAAGGGCTTTTTTGACTCGTGGACTGTCGGGCTCGAAGAGTCTTGAGGCATGATCGCAAACGGTGGGATGTTTGATGAAATTGACGGTCTATCTATTGTCATAACAACCAACTTTAAGTTACAAAAATGAATGCAAGCTAGACTTGTAAAATTCACTTCATCAAGTCTAGGTAACTTTCCTCAGCTTTTGGTAAAGTTTTGATGTAATTTTAGAGAGTTATGTTGAGCTTGGCATGATTGGTTAAATCAGTATCAATGTCAGTTATGGTGTTTGGATCTCAAGACCGATCGCGCGCAACAATGTTTCTTGTCGATCGAGCATTTGAGTCAGACTTGCTTCATCCGGGTGATCCCAGCCCAAAAGATGTAGAAAACCGTGGGATGCCAGCCAAGCTAGTTCGGTCTTCAGGGGATGTCCTTGCTGCTGGGCTTGTCGCTGCGCTGTGTCGATCGAGATAATGATATCACCCAAGTATAGAGGTTCCGATGACTGCATTTCCTCTAACTGAGGACAGTCTACCTCTAAAGATGCGAAAGCTAGGACATCGGTCGATCGATCTTGTTGACGATATTGGGCGTTGAGGGCTTGGATCTCGGCATCGGCGGTGAGACGCAGACTGACTTCGTAGCCCGGGGCGACTGGCACATCCGCCTCCTGGTTTTCCAGCCAAACGCTAAACCAATTTTCCCAGGTTTCGGCTGCAATCTCCCCGCTGGGTTGATTCTCCGGGTGGTTGTAAGTGTCGGCGGATTGTTGGGCGAGTCCATAACAGTCTTCGACGTTCACCTCAATTAGCATTTTTCGCATCTGTTGTCAAGCAATATATTCAATTTTTTTACAATTTCAAATTGGGCGATCGGGCGGCGGGGACTTTTTGCTTTAAGCAGGCAGATTACAGGAATCTGTTGAAGATTGCAATGGGTCGATCGCGCGATCACATCAAACGGCGCGGTATTTAACCCGCGGAGGCGCGTGAGTGTCTGTATCGAAGCGGTTTCAACCGTCCGGTATTCAACCGCCGCGGTTTCAAGCGCCGGGTATTCTAAGAGTTGAAATATCGATCAAGAAAAGCCAAACCGACGAGTACGCCCAAAAGTCCGGCCGCCGTCAAAGCAAAATGAAACAAAGAAGTCGCGCGCTTGCGAACCATATTCCGCATCGCCAGCTTGACATAACTCGGTGGAGGTGCATTGTTTGTCGGCGCGATCGGAGTTTCGGCGGCGAGCTCTTCGGAGGCGGGAGTTGTGGAGGGAGATTGATCCATAACGGTTAGTTTTGAAGGTTAAAAGGGCGAATGCTGAGGACAGACTCGCCACGATGGTAACAAAAATGTAACGTTTTGTGTAGCTGTTTTGAGTTTTTCGATCGCCCCGGACCCATTAAAGGGGGATTATACCAACAGATTAATGTGCGGGCTGATTATCAATTCGATATTTTCTTTTCATCTTCAGATACACAAGGATAAATTAAATTCCCGATCCGTGTTTCTCAGGGGTTAAACAAAAATTTTTAAATTGTCAAGTCCCACAATCTAGTGACACTCACTTGAGTTAACTCAAGTGAGTGTCACTAGAAAAAGGGACTGTTAACCAATGGCGACGGGCAGTTATTCATAGAGATAGCCACGGAAAAACATAAACAAATTTTTCCGGGTAAAGACTAGCCCAAAAAGTTAAATTACTCTGAAAACAAGATGGAAATTTCCACATTTGAACTCCTCGCAAAGCCGATCGCACCTCTGAACCTTCCTGCAAACGTCCTCCCAGTGGCTCGCCGAGTCGTTCAGGGATACTTTCTCACCATCTCCAATCTCGAACCGTTCAACGTGCAATATCGGATTCAGTTTACCATCAGCAAACCCGTGCAAAATGATCCTAATAGAATAATCACCTTGGGCCCCAACAAGAACGTTGGCTTAGTGGTTGATGTTGCAGGCAATAACATTGACATACCTCTGACTCAGAACGGGGAGGTATATCGCGGAACTTTCATAATACCCGCTCGCCAAACAGCATCTGTTGAATTGTTGCCTCAAGTGCTAAACGTTCTGACTACAGGTATGTTGTTGGAAGTGCGCGGATTTGTCTCACTATTTCGGCGCAAAATACTTCCTGGATCCCTCCGACCAGTCAAGGTATTATTGAATCCCGAAATTCGCGGTACTTTCTTGCCGAATGGTTTCCCATTAGTACCTAATCCTTCACCAGACTTCGATCAAATCAATTACAGTTTAGCGATCGCCAGTGGAAAAGCCTTCAACGAAATTCCTCCTGAACCAACCCAACCACCAATTATCATCACGCCAATCCTTCAGCCGCTTTTGGAAGAGTTAAGCAACGGTATTTTGGACTTGGCTAGTTTGGAAGCAGACAATCCAGGAAAAGCTAGAATGCTAGTGCAACTGCTAGCCGAACTCGATGCCAGTGATGTCAATTTGAAAGACTTAAATACAGTGATGGAAAAATTAGAGATTCCTGTCAGAATGTCTAGCATCTAGAACTGTTAAAGGGTAATTAACTGTAGGGTGGGCAATGCCCACCTTACGTTTAATTACGTTTAATTACGCCCACTTACTCACTGAGCTTTATTCAAATGTCGAACTCATTTAAATTTCAGCCTGTTTCTTTTAGTTGGGTAGCTGTTCATCCGCAGCCCAAAGGTGTTATTCAATTTATTGGTGGAACTCTTTTTGGTAGTTTGCCAACTTTGTTTTATCGATATTTTTTACAGCAGTTGTTTGAAGAAGGTTATACCGTAGTTGCTTTGCCATTTAGATTTACTTTTCGTCACTGGCCGATCGCTATTGGGTTATTAAAAGAACAGGAGATCCTGAGAACAGAACTGACCAAAATTTCTCAAAAATTAGGCTATGAAAGCGAAATTTATCAAGAACTATCGAGTTATTTTTGGGTAGGTCACAGTCTGGGATGCAAGTACATTGCTCTTTTAGAATTTTTAAGCGACGATCGGTATCCAAATATTGTGAATAAATTCTGCGATCGCCCTGACTACGAACAGATTCACAGCTTAATCGAAAATCTGGGCATCGACAGACCTTCAATTAAAGACCAGCCCTCGTTATTAATTGCTCCTGATATCAGCAATACCGAGAGCGCTATTCCAGTGCGATCGCTAGCAAAACTGTTAGACAAATTCCGTTTAGGAGTGCTACCAACCAGAGAACAAACTCAATGCTTGATCGCTAATAGTTCTCTGTTTAATTTAACAGCAATAATTTCTTTCGATCGAGATAAAATTGCTGGTTCTATCAAGGATATCAACAAAAGTCCCGAAGAACAAAAAAACAGCGATGTACTTTGGCTCATACAACAGCTAAGTAATAGAAAATTGCCTTTATTGAGCCAGGAAATAGAAGGCAAACATTTAGAGCCGATTGGCATCAAAATCGGTAATTATATTGTTGACCTCAATCCTTGGGATAAATTCATTAAACCCCTGAAAAGCCGATTCCTTGAATATTGGTCTGTTCATTTTTTGGATGCTTTGAAAAAGCGGTTAGGCGCTTAACTATCCGTTGTTATTTGCGATCGCCCTCTTAACCCCGTCTCCCGCAACCAAGCATCAGCCCAAACAGCATCCGGTTCCGACAGCCCAGGAACGGGTTCTGTCGTATAATCGATTCTAAAATCATAGGCGGAGCGATCGTAAACCCCATTTAATAACGCTTGTAAATCGACAATTGGTTCCGCATCGCCGCTACGCAAAGGCAAAGGAAATTGAGGAATCATATTGGGCAAATTGAAAAGGTACAAATCTGCCAAAGGCTTTTGATTTGTCCGAGTTACCAAAATTCTATAACTTCCCTCAATTTCATTACCAAAAACTGGCAGAGGTTGGTAACTTCGCAGCAAGTCAATTTCCACCATCTGAGTCCGACTAGCAAACACCTTTTCTCGCTTTTCTTCATACATTTCTCGCCCTTTCCCAGGACGCTTGTTGGCTGGTGACAGCACTTCAATCACTGTCACAACTTCCCTAGTTTCTGTATCTCGCACCTCTAGATAGGCTTCCCTAAATTCGACAGGTACTGGCAGTCTTACTTTCAAAGCTGTCACAGGTGGTACAGCAACTGCGATATTAGAAGAAGTAGGCTTTGTTTGAATTGGAGAGCGCTGCACGGTGACATCAGGAATCCCCACTAATAGGGAATTTTCCCCGCTAATCTCATAAACTCTTTTTTCAATATCAACGATATATCTTGGCAGCAACTGCGGCACTAATGATTCAAAAATGCTACTAATAAGCAAGTGATGTACTTGGGGCCAAAAGTCAGGACTTTCTAAATAGGGATTCATCCCCGGAAATGGATTAGGCATAGTAATATATTGTTGAAAATTTCCACAGCATCAACCTCTCAATCCCATCTCCCGCAACCAAGCATCAGCCCAAACAGCATCCGGTTCCGACAGCGCAGGCACCGGTTCGGCGGTGTAATCTATTCTAAAGTCATAGGCGGCGCGATCGTAAACCCCATTTAATAACGCTTGTAAATCGACAATTGGTTCCGCATCGCCTGGGCGCAAAGGCAAAGGAAAAGCCGGAATTGCATCTGGTAGATTAAACAAATACAAATCAGCCGCGGGGCGACAATCTCCCCGACTCACCAAAATCCGATAACTTCCCTCAATATCATTCCCAAAAACAGGCAAAGGTTGGTAACTTCGCAGCAAGTCAATTTCCACTAAGTGCGATCGCCCTGCGAACACTTTATAGCGTTTTTCCTCATACATCTCCCGCCCTTTGCCGCGCTTGTTCGTCGGCGAAAGCACTTCTATTACTGTAACTACTTTCTTAGTTTCCTGTTCTATTACCTGCAAATAACTTTCTCTAACTTCCACCGTTGTAGGCACTCTCACTCTCAAAGCTGTCACAGACGGCGACATGACAGCAACATTTCCAGTGCTAGAAGTTGCTGGAATTGGCGATCGCTGTACGGCCACATCGGGAATACCGACCAATAAAGCATCTTCCCCGCTGATTTGATAAATTCTTTGTTCAATGTCCACTAAATACTTAGGCAGCAGTTGCGGAGTCAAAAAATCTGCGATCGCCACTATCAACCGATTGTGAACCGCCCGCCAAAAATCAGGACTTTCTAAATAGGGATTCATCCCCGGAAATGGATTAGGCATAGTAATATATTGTTGAAATTTTCCACTACATTAACCCCTTAACCCTGTCTCCCGCAACAAACCATCAGCCCAAGCAGCATCGGCTTCCGACAGCGCAGGAACGGGTTCGGCGGTATAATCGATTTCAAAATCATATCCCGCGCGATCGTATACTTGATTAATCAGCGCCTGTAAATCCAAAACAGGCTCTACATCTTCTGGACGCAAAGGCAAGGGAAATGCAGGAATTGGATCGGGAATGTTAAATAAGTACAAATCTGCGATCGGACGTTGATTGCTGCGACTGACTAAAATGCGGCAGTCACTTTCATTATAATCTCCAAAAACTGGCAAAGGTTCCCCATCCCGCAACAAGTCTATTTCTACTAAATGCGTACTCGTATCAAATATTTTCTTTCGCTTATTATTATATTTTTTCCGACCTTCCCCCCGACGTTTATTTGGAGGTGAAAGCACTTCAATAACTGTAACAACTTCCTTTGTCGCCATGTCGATTACCTCTAAATATCCTTCCCTAAATTCTTCCGACACTGGGATTCTCACTTTTACAGGTTCCACAGTGCGGGCAGCGACAGCAACATTAGATGATACTGGATTGGTTGGATAGCGTTTCTGTTGGATAGATACATCAGGAATCCCTACTAATAGAGAAGTTTCACCTGGAATTTCATAAATTCGCTTTTCAATAGCGACGCGGTATTTTGGGTGTAATTGCGGAGTTAGCGACTCTTTAATCGCACTAATCAGTAAATGATGAACTTCTGGCCAAAAGTCAGGATGTTCTAAATAGGGATTCATCCCCGGAAATGGATTAGGCATCATCGTACCTCCCGTTGATTACTATCATTTTAGCAAACAGATTAGAAAAACGCAGACAATATCAAACTATCATCTGCGTTAATCCCCGTGTATCTGCGGTTAAAAAACTCCCCTAAAAATCGCCATAACTACTAATAGCAGCCTGCAACCTCCCAAGAACTTCATCAACCGAAATCGCCCCCAACTCCCCAGAAGCACGAGTCCGAACATTCAAACTATTCGCCTCAACCTCCTTCGCACCCACAACACACATCACCGGAATTTTATCCTTCTCAGCATTGCGAATCAACTTACCCAAACGCTCACTACTCTCAACTTCCGCGCGAATATTCAGCGCCTTCATCCTCGCCTCGACTTCCTTAGCAAACGGCAAAAACTCCTCGCTAACAGGCAACAACCGCACCTGAATCGGCGCTAACCATATTGGGAAATCCCCCGCGTACTGTTCGATCAAAATTCCTATCAAACGCTCCAAAGAACCGAAAGGAGCGCGGTGAATCATTACCGGACGCTTGCGAGTGCCATCTTCAGCAACGTATTCCAAATCAAAACGTTCTGGCAAATTGTAATCTACCTGAACAGTCCCTAATTGCCATTCTCTATCCAACACATCTTGGAAAATGAAATCGAGTTTCGGCCCGTAAAAAGCCGCTTCCCCAATTCCTTCAAAATAATTCATTCCCAAAGTTTCCACCGCGCGGCGGATTGCACCTTGCGCCTTTTCCCAAGCTTCATCGGAACCGATGTATTTCTCTAAATTATTCGGATCGCGGAAACTCAAACGCGCCTTAAAATTCTTCAGTTGCAAACTCTTGAACACTGACAGAATCAAATCCACCACACTCAAAAATTCAGCATCCAATTGTTCCGGCGTGACAAACAAGTGGGAATCATCCACCGTAAAGCCGCGCACCCTGGTTAAACCACCCAATTCTCCCGATTGTTCGTAGCGGTAAACTGTGCCGAATTCGGCTAAGCGCATCGGCAATTCGCGATAGGATCGCAACTCGCTTTTGTAAATTTGAATGTGAAAAGGGCAGTTCATCGGTTTCATCACAAAACCCTGTTCATTTGCTGCCGCTTCTGCGTCTTCAGCCATCAGCGGAAACATATCTTCTTTGTATTTCTGCCAGTGTCCCGAAATTTTGAACAAATCAACTCTGGCAATGTGCGGTGTCACAACTTGCAAGTAGCCGCGCTTGATTTGTTCTTGTTTCAAGTAATCTTCTAGAATACTTCTCAGAATCGTGCCTTTCGGTGTCCACAAAGGCAAACCGGGGCCAACCGCATCGGCAAAAATAAATAAGCCTAATTCTTTGCCTAATTTGCGGTGATCTCGTCTTAGGGCTTCTTCTTTGCGGTGTTTGTAGGCTTCTAGCTGTTCGGGTGTTTCCCAAGCTGTGCCGTAAATGCGCTGTAGCTGGGCTTTGGTTTCGTCGCCGCGCCAGTATGCTCCTGCTAGACTTTCTAGCTCGATCGCCCTGCCGTTGATTTCATTGGTATTATCCAAATGGGGCCCGGCGCACAAATCCCACCATTCGTCACCCAAATGGTAAAGAGTAATCGGTTCAATCAAACCTGCCAAAATTTCTAATTTGTAAGGTTCATTAATCTCCTTAATTCTGCGTTCCGCTTCCTCGCGGCTGACTTCTTCCCGAATTACAGGCAATTTGCGGTTAATGATTTTGATCATTTCTTTTTTAATTGCCTTGAGATCCTTTTCAGTAAAAGGTTCGGGGCAATCAAAATCGTAATAGAAACCGTTTTCAATCCAAGGGCCAATTGTCACTTGAGCCTTGGGAAATAACTTCTGTACCGCCATCGCCATAACGTGAGATGTGGTGTGGCGAATTTTTTTTAGTGGCTCCGACTCGCTGGTGCGGGGCAACTGAATTTTAACGGACTCTTCTGGAGCGTTCATTGATTCTGAGCTAGACATCGGCTGAATTTAGCAATTAATGAGAGTTGCAGTTGCTTCTATCTTACTCAGATTGGGACAGGAACCGCCGACTTCCGGCTGAGGCTATTGGTGTCAACTTCAGGCTAGAACACTTCAAAAATCTCGCTTTTAGCTGAGTCTAGATCCCCCTAAATCCCCCTTAAGAAGGGGGACTTTGATCGTCGTTTCCGGTTCCCGCCTTAAGAAGGGGGGCTAGGGGGGGATCTGCGGCCTAATCGTCAGACAGCATACCTGTACTACGTTTGACGTAAGTTGATACCTGTGGACTTTCTTAATTTTGAAACTGTTGCTTTTGTTGTTTTCTGTATAACAGAGCCTTCAGCTATATACACGCTGTCTGAGCCAATATTTCCCATAATTTTGGGATTTTGACTCAAAAATTGCTCCTGGCACGGTTAAGTTTATTCACCCCCACCTGCTAGTTTTTTTAAATCCTTGAATTATTGTTAATAATATGTTACAGATTGTAAAGCACGTTTAAGGTTAGAATAAGTAGATAACCCAATTTTTATTCATGCTTAATTCCAATTTGCCGGAATCAGAGTTGCTCAAATCCCTACTGGAACCGCTGTTAGAGGATTTTAGATACTGGTTCGAGCGATCGACCACTCTCTTAGAAACTGAGGAAATTCCCTTTCTGAGCGGCGAGGATCAATCCGACTTGCTGGCGCGAGTCAAACAGGCTCAGCAAGAAGTAGGCGCTGCTAAAGCTCTATTTCAAGCAACCGGAGGTCAAGTTGCAATTGAAACCGCAGCACTGATGCCGTGGCACAGATTGCTCGCCGAATGCTGGCAAGTATCGGCTCGCTTTCGCTCATGGCAGTCAGCTCCCCGTGAAAAATAAGGAAGCGAGTTCAAGTTAAACTTGTTGTTAAATCCCAAACAAGAGGAAATGTCGCAGCCGACTTGACAAGTTCAAACAAATTTCCAGTTAATAAGTTATTACTTGCTGAAACACATTTGTAAACTGCTGTGCGGCTGTTTAGCCGGGAGGAAAATATCATGTTACACCTGCTTTATATTTTAGCTTTCACTGTTCTGGCTTTTCTGGCTGTCGGTAACTTAATCCGCAGTCTCGTCACGGTAGGTATGGAGTCCCAGCGCCCCCAACAATTCAGGGCAAATCATGGCTCCGCATCCTATCCTCGCTCTCAAGCTGTACCCCATCCAGAACTGTTAGACGAATACGGCAATATTGTCAACGAGCCGCTGCTAGTGATGCGTTCGCTGACTGTCCAAGACGCGCGCGAACAATTAGATGCTCTATACAAATCATCTCCCGGCGGCAGCGACGAAGGGGGCGAACGACGCTAATTTAATCGCAGTCGCAGCATTTATACTCAGAGTCACTGGTACTGAAATAAATAATAGGCCGTTAGTTTCTGGCTAACGGCCTATTTGTAGCGACTTTTGAGAGATACTGGAAAGGGATCGATCTAAACTTACGGTCGATCGCTCCAGTTTTGTCATCGGCAAAAATGCACGCTTAAGGGTAGATGATCGTCCCAATTCCGCTACTGGCAGAACTTCTGCAAGCATTGCCCCCACTGCGGGCACAAATTTATTTCAAATCTTCCATGACAGCGCTGTCTCACGCGATGGAAGACTTGGTTTTGGCTGGCTCCGACGACGAACCGCTAGTCATTGCTAGCTTTCAGCGAGAGCGCTTCTACCTACAGGAAGCTCACCGCTATCGGCGAATTGCTGCTCTATCTTCTCAGGTATACGTGCTAGCAGTACCGGAAACTGAGTTTAAAAATTCCTCCGAACATCACGAAACTGTGGCGTTTGCACCGGAGGACGCATTAAGTAAAGAGTGGCACTTAGTGGTGCTGGGGCAACACTACTCAACTTGTCTGATTTGTCAAGAAAAAATTGTGCCGATCGAGAATCAGGACGATCGCGGCCCGCTGTTGATTGATCAAGCTCGCAGATTTGAGGGAGTTTGGACGTTTGATCGCGAGGTAAGCTGCAAAGCTGCCGAATTGTTGCTCGATCGAATTGTCAAATATCGCCCCGAATTGACCGAAAAGATCGATCGAGCGCGCACAACTTACAAGCTGGGAAACAAAACCAAAAAAATCAGGAAATCCGCGACTTCCCCAGCCGCCAAACCAGAAAAAAGCGCGCCCAAAAACTCAAGAGTTCCCAATCCCAAATTGAGCGACGCTTTTACCAAACGCTTAGTAACCTACTTGCAATCAGGCCAGCACAAACTGCTGAAAGCATACAGCGCGATCGCCGCCCAAGAACGCAAAGAACGCCTCATAAACTTAATTACAACGGCAATGCGGCAGTCTCTCAACCCGCAAGAAATCGTCGAAGTCGCAGTGCAAGAACTGGGAACAGCCCTGTCAGCCAGCCGTTGTTTGATTTATCGCTGCAAAGCCGCAGATGTGTCGGTCAAAATCGATCGCGAGTTTTTGCGCCCTGGTGCTAGTTCTCTCTTAAATCAGACTTGGCCGTTGCAGGAAAATCCCATATTCCGCGACGCGGTAGCGCGGCAAGAGCGAGTTTACATCCAAGACACAGCACAAGACCCGCTGATTGTCGATACAAAATCTTTGGGCAAAATTGTCAAAAATTGGCAGATCGTCTCTTGGTTAATGGTGCCGGTGCTTTATCATGGGCGGGTTTTGGGCATGGTGGAAATGCACCAGTGCCGATCGACTTCGCCTTGGGAAGAAGACGAAATTGCTTTAGTAGAGGCGATCGCCACCCAACTCGGAGCAGCCTTAATTCAAGCCGAAACCTACGCTAATTTAGAAGAACTCAACCAACAATTAGAAGCATTAGACCGCACTCGCAGCAATCTCATAGCCATCACCGGACACGAACTCCGCACTCCGCTATCGACGATTCAAGTATGTCTGGAAAGTTTGAACTCCGAGCCAGATATGCCCCAAGAATTGCGAACAATCATGTTAGAAACAGCCCTCGGAGATGCCGATCGAATGCGTAAACTTGTCCAAGATTTCTTAACTCTTTCTAACCTAGAAAGCGGACAAGTTAAATGGAATGTAGAATCGCTGACGCTGCAAGAATGCGTGGATTTGGCCCTCAGCAGCGTGCGATCGCGCGGCGGACTCGATCGCAAGTTGCCGCAAATTATCGCCGAAGTGTCCGCAGAATTGCCATTAGTGCTAGCAGACGGCGAATGGTTAGTGGAGGTGCTGTCCAAACTCCTAGACAACGCTTGCAAATTCACCACACCGCAGGGAAGCGTCACCATCAGAGCCAAATGCAACGGTTCTGCGATGGTGGAAGTGCTCGTATCCGATACGGGGCGGGGAATCGAGGCGAATAGTTTAAAAGTAGTGTTCGATCGATTTTATCAAGAAGAAGGAGCATTGCGGCGCAGCGCCGGCGGTACCGGTTTGGGATTGGCAATTTGCAAGCAGATTGTCGCAGGCTGGGGCGGTAAAATTTGGGCAGATTCCCCAGGAAAAGACCGAGGAAGCGAATTTCACTTTACCATTCCAATTGTTTAGAATCTAGGGAAATGGCATTGCCGTGTCCATAATCCCCGCAAGGAAACGGCATTATTTATTAGTGTCAACAATCGCCTAAAAACCTTTGTATCTCTGGTGTGTATCCAAGCGTCGATCCCCCCTAACCCCCCTTAATAAGCGGGGGATAAGAGTCTACTCAAAGTTCCCATTCTTAAGGGGGATTTAGGGGGATCTTGCCTTTGCTATGAACGAGAAATAGAAAGGTTTTCAGGCAATTTTTGACACCAATGACCAATGACCCATGACCAATGACTCCCCGATGTCAACTGCTCTTTTGTGCAGAGTGTCGGTGCGGGAATAGTTGCGTAGAGATTGCATAATGTCGCGGATGCGATCGATTCCCATCTTCATTGACCCCGCAGTTTTGGGCAAATCAGCTAATAGATACTCTAAAAGTCGATCGAATCTGTTGAAATACTGCCATCGCCAGTGTTGATTCGCCAAAACTTGAGGATGCAAATGTTTCGACAGGAAAAACTTTTTTACACAAAAAACACTCAAAGCTAGATGTTACAAAATCGATTATGTCACTGAAAACTCAGATGAATTCTACCTAAGAAGGTATCGCCAACAAGCCGCAACTGCAATTAGGTTCTCAATGTCAAGTCGTGTTGGAACTAGAACAACTGCTAACCGAGCTGCGCGTTTACCGGCCGCCTGCAAAAGGAATTTTTGATAAAGCAGTTGAATTTGCTTTGAAACTATTTCAGTTTCGGGTTTTCTTGCCGCCGGACGGTATTGTCGGGCCGCTTACTTGGCAGGCGCTTGATACTCAATCTCCGGTTAATATGCCGGTACTTAAATTCGGCAGTTCTGGGGAAGCAGTCACTACTGTTCAGGAAGTTCTTAGGCTTTCCCAGCACTATCGTGGCGAAATTGACGGCGAGTTTTCTACTCAGACGGAGGAGGCTGTTCGCGCATTTCAAAAAAGCTTTGGCATTGAAGTTGATGGGATTGTCGATCGAGAAACTTGGACTGCTTTGAGTCAAATTCCGCGCGGCTATGACCCTAATTGGTTCTTGACTTAGGCTGGGTGCGGTAAATGGTGCGATCGCCCGTAGAGAGGAAATTGGGGGAATGTGCGATGCTTCTGGTTCGCTACAAACACCCGAAGCATTGCGTTTTTATTGAGCTATCTTTTGCGGAATTTGTATTTGATAATTATGTTTTCTAACTTTGGTAGAAATTACAAAATATCAATTATTAAATACTAATTAGCAATTATCAGAAAAGATCGATCGCCCACAAACTGTTAACTTTCCTTACAATTTTGAGAACAGCGCGCAGTCTGAATGATAGGATGCCGTAAAATCCTTTGGATATATCTATGGCAGAAGAACTGACTGGACAACCCCCAATCTTCGGCGGCAGCACCGGCGGCTTGCTGACCAAGGCGCTAGTTGAAGAGAAGTATGCTATCACTTGGACTAGCCCCAAGGAGCAGGTGTTTGAAATGCCTACAGGTGGCGCTGCGATTATGCGTCAAGGCGACAACTTGCTGTATTTGCCCCGGAAGGAGCAGTGCATCGCTTTGGGCGGCCAGCAACTGCGGGCGAAATTCAAAATCACGAACTACAAAGTTTACCGCGTATTTCCCGACGGTTCTAATGAGTACCTGCATCCCAAGGATGGCGTGTTCCCTGAGAAGGTGAACGAAGGTCGTCCCTACGTCGGTAAGATTGACCGCAATATTGGCAGCAATCCCGATCCGATTAAGGTGAAGTTCACCGGTAAGAAAACCTACGAAGTTTAGGTTTTGAGCTAATCGCTGAGCTTGAAAAGGTAATAAGGCCTCAAAAGCTCAGTTAAGACCGATCGCCCGCAGGCCCCCCAAACAAAAGGGGAAGAGTATTCTCTTTCCTACCCATTTTTTTTGGTATTGAGGGCGATCGAGACGGGATAGTCTCAGTTTTGCTTTGTAGTGCTGTCCTCGCTCGCTTGGTTTTACAAGCAAGCGGGGATCCTCGCGTATCTACATTTCGCGATCGGGGACGCTCCGACTATAATAAATAAAAAAATGCTTTTCCCAATGCAGGAGATGCTCCCATCGAGACTCGGATAAAAGCGAGATTTATCAATAATTTTAGGGTTGAGCTGACAGCAACGGGCCGCGCCCCACTGCTGCAAATTTTAAATACAATTAAAACTTAATCATTAATTATAAAATGAATGTCGCAATCAGGCGAGCAACACCAAATGATATCGATGTTTGCGCTCGCATTAATTATGAAGCTTTTAAAGATATTTCCGATCGCCATTGCTTCCCTAACACAGATTTTCCGACGCAGGAATTGTCAACTGAGATTATTAGCCTTTTTATCGAAAGTCCGGTTTTTTTTGGCATCGTAGCCGAAAGTGATGGTGCGGTTGTCGGCTGCGGTTTTATGGACGAACGCAACCCAATTCGCGGTATCGGGCCCGTCAGTGTCGATCGCACTTTTCAAGGACGCGGGACGGGACGGGAAATCATGAAAGCCTTGCTAGAAAGGGGAAAAGACGCTCTGGGCATCCGTTTGGTGCAAGAATCTTTCAACATGGCTGCGCTGTCGCTGTACGCTTCTCTGGGTTTTGAGGTGAAAGAACCTTTCGTGCTAATGGAGGGGGAGTTTCGCAGCCAGCCGCAATATGGGTTTGAGGTGCGCCCACTGACTGGTGAGGATGTGGGCGAATGTCAGGCTTTGTGCGAAAAAGTATGCGGGTGCGATCGAACTTCTGAGATAGAATACGCCATAAATAACTATTCTCCCTTCGTTGCTTGCCAGCAAGGTCGGATTGTGGCTTATACTTGTGCGGTGTCTGCTTTGGGTCACAGCGTCGCCGAAACAGAGGCAGATATGCAGGTTTTGCTCTTGGGGGCTGCTGCGTATAGTTCCGAAGATGTGCTAGCTTTCCACTTGCCGCTGAGATATGCAAGTTTGTTTCGCTGGTGCTTGAAAGAAGGGCTGCGCGCCGTCAAACCGATGGCGGTGATGGCAGTTGGCGAGTACCAATCGCCGGAGGGATGTTGGTTTCCGTCTTTTGTTTATTGATTGTATAGCGAAGTTAGTATATGATATTTCCCGATTTCTCACAATTTTCGGAACTGGCGAAACAAGGCAATTTTGTGCCCCTGTATCAAGAATGGGTTGCTGATTTAGATACGCCTGTTTCTGCGTGGTATCGGGTTTGCGCCGGTCAACCTTACAGTTTTCTGCTGGAGTCGGTGGAAGGTGGGGAAAAACTTGGGCGTTATAGTTTCTTAGGGTGCGATCCTTTGTGGATTTTGGAGGCTAGGGGCGATCGCACAACTCAAGTTTACCGCGACGGTTCCCAAAAAGTATTTGCCGGCGATCCGTTTGCAGCATTAAACGAGTGTTTGCAGCCTTACAAACCAGTAAAATTGCCACAATTACCGCCGGGAATTGGCGGGTTATTCGGTTTTTGGGGTTACGAGTTAATTAAGTGGATAGAACCGCGAGTTCCCGTGCATCCAGCCAGCGAGAATGATTTGCCGGATGGGTTGTGGATGCAGGTGGATAATTTGCTGATTTTTGACCAGGTGAAACGGAAGATTTGGGCGGTTGCTTATGCGGATTTGCGGGAGACTGGCGTTGATTTGGCAGAGGCTTATGCGGCGGCGTGCGATCGCGTTTCTCAGCTAGTAAATAAGCTCAAATCGCCGCTTTCCCAGCAATCTACTCTCATAGAATGGACTCCGCCGAGGGACGAACAAGAAGTCGGTTCCACAAAGGAAAATACAGAATTAGCTTACACCAGCAACATCACCCGCGACAAGTATTGTGAAAATGTCTTAAAAGCCAAGGATTATATCACAGCCGGAGATATTTTTCAGGTAGTAATTTCGCAGCGGCTGGAAGCTGAATATAGCGGCGATCCTTTTGCACTTTACCGCTCTTTGCGATTGATTAATCCTTCTCCGTACATGGCTTATTTTAATTTCGGAGATTGGCAGATTATCGGTTCGAGTCCCGAAATTATGGTGAAGGCAGAAAATACTGCCGACGGCAAAAAGATTGCAACTTTGCGGCCGATTGCCGGCACGCGCCGCCGGGGAAAAACTCCTGAACTAGATGATGCTTTGGCTGCGGAATTGCTGCAAGATCCGAAGGAAATTGCGGAACACGTCATGTTAGTTGATTTGGGCAGGAATGATTTAGGCAGAGTTTGCCGCAGCGGTACTGTAAAAGTTGATGAATTAATGGGAATTGAGCGTTATTCTCATGTGATGCACATTGTGAGCAATGTGATAGGAGAATTGGCCGAGGATAAGACAGCTTGGGATTTGTTGAAAGCTGGTTTTCCTGCTGGTACGGTTAGCGGTGCTCCGAAGATTCGGGCGATGGAAATTGTGCACGAGTTGGAAGGTTGCCGCCGTGGCCCCTATTCTGGGGTTTACGGGTATTATGATTTTGAGGGACAGTTGAATAGTGCGATCGCAATTCGGACTATGGTTGTTCGCTCTTTAGATGGAAATAAACATTCAGTTTCTGTGCAAGCCGGTGCTGGTTTGGTGGCAGATTCTAACCCGGATATGGAGTATGAAGAAACTCTCAATAAAGCCAGGGGAATGTTGCAGGCGATTCGCTGTTTGAAGATAAGACTCGGCGATTGAAATCGCGTCTACACAAACAATGTCCGGATGGTGCGCGGACTAAGAGAAGATAACGTAATTTTAACCGCCTGGTATTCAACCCGCGGAGGCGGGTTTTGTTTTTATAGACGCGATTTCAATCGCCCGGTATTCTAATCTTAAAAGAGGTAAATATGAATTTTTATATAGTTGATGTATTTGCCGAGTCAAAATATGCTGGCAATCAGCTAGCTGTATTTTGTGGCGCTGGAGTTGCCGAGCTCTCAGAGGCCGAAATGCTGCTGATCGCGAGGGAAATCAATTATTCGGAAACTACATTTGTGCGATCGCCCGATCGGCAAAATAACGGCTACGACGTGCGGATATTCACGCCCAAGAAGGAATTGCCCTTTGCCGGTCATCCGACGTTGGGCACTGCGTTTGTGTTGCAGCAAGAGATAATTGGCCAAAAGGTCGATCGGGTAATTCTAAATCTAGCCGTCGGTCAAATTCCTGTCACCTTTAATTATCATAATCAATCCGCAGATATTTTATGGATGCGACAAAACCCGCCAACATTCGGTAAAGTTTTATCAGCCGAAACTATCGCCAGCGTTCTGAATTTAGAAGTCGATGAAATTGATTTAAAATTCCCGATTCAAGAAGTTTCCACCGGAGTTCCGTTTATCATTGTACCGTTAAAAAACCTCGCAGCGCTCAAAAAAGCTCAAGTCAACTTAGACAAATATTTTGAACTGATCGATACCACAGAAGCCAAAGAAATTTTAATTTTCTGCCCGGAAACCTACAGCGACATTAATGATTTAAGCGTCCGAGTTTTCGCCCCTTCATTAGGAATTCCCGAAGATCCAGCGACGGGCAGTGCCAATGGCTGTTTGGCTGGATATTTGGTAGAATATGGTTATTGCGGGGAAGCCAAGATTGATGTGAGAGTCGAACAAGGTTATGAGATTGGCAGACCTTCTTTGTTGTTGCTGAAAGCTCAAAAAAATCAGGAAGAAATAGAAGTTTTGGTCGGAGGTAAGGTGGTGATGGTGGCTAAAGGAGCATTTGTTTAGAATATTCAAATATAGGTTCGTAGTGAGGACTTTAATCCTCAGTTTGGATGCGGACTAAAGTCCTCACTACGAACCTATTCAGCTAACATGAGGTAGCTCATATTCATGGAGGCGTGTTATTGTTATAGTGAAAAAGTCATCCATACCAAATACTTTCCCATGCTGCAAACCTTTTCTCGGACTTTGAATTTATCCCCTGAAGCTTCTGAAGCCATGCTTTCACTCCCATTAAACAGCTTGCTGGAATCACCGGAAATAGATCAACTATTGGGGAGTCTCGATACTGCTTTGCTCAAAGAAACTTTGCCCACTGCTGGAGCTGTTTTAGCCAAAAAGCTCCCGCCTTTTTACGACTGGTTGCAAACAGAACTAGGAATTCAAAATGTCCCGGACAGTCCCGATCATACTACTAAATGGGTAGTGGGTTTTCTGAAAAATCAAGAAAGTTTAACTCGTTTAGTTGAATTGCACAAATCGATTCCCAGCAAAGCATTAGAAAGATCGATCCCTCGCTTAGTTAGCGCTTTTGATGAGGTTGAACCCGCCGCTGTTAAGGAAGAGTGGGAAAAAGCGATCGCAGCCCTTTGTCTGGTACTCGCCGTCGCAGCGCGGGAAAATCAGCCCTCTGCTACCTGAAGCAATTTGGTCTGAATTTAAACAAAGCGACTTTTTCGGAAAATTTGCAATTGAGCGCGATCGATCTGAACGACTACTGGCTTTTTCTTGTTGAGGACGATCGCATTATGCCGATTTAACAACAGCCACTGAGCCAATATTACGATCAGGACTCGTTTTTTGCGAAACTTGCGTTCAAAATGAGCCCTTCGGACGATCGCCTCTTCTAGCTTATAACAACAGTTTTCCCCTTTCTGGGAAATCACAAAAATTGTTCCCGGTATGTAATCGCCTTCATTTGCCCAAAAAGCATACCTTTCGCCTAAACTAAAGTAGTGAAAAACATTGTTAGCGGTGGAAGTTTGAGCTAACTTTTCCGAAACACCCACAGAATTAAAACTTACAGTAGAACGCAGATAATTAGGGTATTTTGCTGCAATTTGCTGAGCAACTTTGCCGCCCAAACTTTCTCCGATGACATCCGGCGGCTTTCCGTTGTGAAATTGCTGCTTTATCCAATCAACAGCGCCCTCCGTTTCCGCCGCTTTTAACTGGCGTTCTACTTTAGCCATAAATACATCGGGCGTATCTTCCAAAACGCGCTCAAAAGGATACCAAGAACCGTAGCCGCGAATCACGAGCACGGGCGGATTGTTCCCAGAAACGGGAAAACGACTTTCAGCATAAAAACCAGTACCAGAGTCTTCAAAGACTTTTTCTATGGTATAATTTCCATCAACAACTTGCCCAGATTCGTGCCGAATGTAAATTGACGGATTGCTGGGCTTGAAAGTATCCTGTAGTTGGGGTTTGGCAAACTTTTCGTAGATAGAATCTAGCAAGTGCCTTCCTGTAGGGCGATCGACAAAATCCAATTGTATTGATCCATACTAAATTAAAAACAATCTAAAAACGGTTCGTAGTCAGGACTTTAGTCCTTTCTTGGATGCGGACTGTATACCATTTTTATAAAGATGTGCTGATGAAGTCTTAGCCCCCCCTTAGTAAGGGGGGGTTGGGGGGGTCATATCTAGCGCTACTTTATGAAATTGGTATTAGTCCTTTCTTTGGTGCGGACTAAAGTCCTCACTACCAACCTTGTGGAATGCTTACAAAACTCGCAAAGTGCTCGCAATACTATCGACAGCTTCCATCGCCCGAATTTCAGCCAGCGCTTGCTGAAAATTACCTTCGTTCACATCGTGAGTCACCACCACAATTTCTGCTAAATTGCCGTGAATTCCCGTTTGCACAATAGACTCCAAACTAACTTGATGGTGGCCAAAACAAGTCCCTAGTTTACCAATTACCCCCGGATTGTCGCGCGTCAGAAAACGGGCGTAATACCGAGTCACAAGTTCCTGCATTTCTGCAATTTTGCAGTAGTGTTGGTGAGTGCAACTCAGCAAAGGATGGGGAATCGGAACAGTTTCGGTTTTCAGGATTGCCGCCACATTCAAAATATCGGATACCACCGCGCTAGCTGTGGGCCCCGCCCCCGCACCGCGCCCGTACAGCATCAATTGCCCGATCGCATCTCCCTCGATTAAAATTGCATTGTAAACACCGTTGACACTCGCCAGCGGATGAGTCTTCGCCACCAAAGTAGGATGCACTCGAATCGAGAGGAGTTCCGCTTCTTCATCCCCATTTTGCTTGGAACTTTGGGATTTTTCCTCAGCAATAGCCAACAACTTAATCACAAATCCTAGCTTATCGGCATAGTCAATATCCGCCGCACTAACTTGTCTGATACCTTCGCAGTGAACATCGGCTAATTTGATGCGTCCGCCAAAAGCTAGCGAGGCTAAAATAGCAATTTTATCAGCCGCATCTAATCCATCCACATCCGCTGTCGGGTCAGCTTCAGCATAACCTAATTGCTGAGCGTCCGCGAGCACTTCAGCAAAGTCTGCACCTTCACTCTGCATCCGCGTCAGGATGTAGTTAGTTGTCCCGTTAACGATGCCGGTCACACTTTTGATGCGGTTTGCACCTAAAGATTGTTTGAGGGTTTGAATGACTGGAATGCCGCCGCCGACAGCAGCTTCTAACATCACATAAACGCCTTTTTCGTTAGCTGCGTCGAAGATTTCACTACCGTAGCGGGCGATAACTGCTTTGTTGGCGGTGACTACGTGCTTCCCGTTGGCGATCGCTTGCAGAATGAGCGATCGCGCCGGTTCCAATCCGCCAATCAGTTCTACTACAATATCAATTTCTGGGTCAGTGGCGATCGCCTCTAGGTCAGTTGTCAGCACATTTTCTGGCAATTGTAAAGACCGAGTTCGAGAAATATCGCGCACTCCCACCCGATAGATTTCCAATTCCTGCAACAGCGAATGGCGGCCTTCAGGAGAGAGCAAAATCTCTGCCGTTCCCGCGCCAACTGTACCCAAACCTAGCAAACCAATTTTGAAAGCCACGACTTTGACCCGTTAAAACTCTAATCTACAATCATTGTATGCTAATCAAGCAATTTGTCATTAAGTAACTCAAATACCAGAGCCCCGACCTCTTAAAGAAGTTAGAGCTCTACTTGACTAATTAACCGAACTTAATATTACAAATCACAGTTCTGTCTCCACATCTCCCCCCATTTCTCGAAGCCGCTGCGCCAATATTTCGGCCCGCTGCCTTTCTGAATTAACTTGCTGTTCTAGTTGCTGATTTTGCTGTTCTAGTTGCTGATTTTGCTGTCCTAGTTGCTGATTTTGCTGTCCTAGTTGCTGATTTTGCTGTCCTAGTTGCTGATTTTGCTGTCCTAGTTGCTGATTTTGCTGTCCTAGTTGCTGTAGCTGTGCTTCTTCTTCTCGAATTAAATCTTCTACTAGGGGCGGATATAGCACTTCATTCACCGACAAAATAAATTCAGCGAACTGCACAGACTGAACTTGATCTCCAGGCAAAAATTCCTGATGAGAATAACTGCCTTCATTTTCGGGACGACTGCATACTCGTATTTTTGGTTGATTTGGGTCTACAATCCAATATTCAGGGATATCAATCAAATCATATTCTGCCCGCTTGCGGATGTAGTCATCCCGCCAATTTTGACTGGTAACTTCGATAACTAACAGCGGTTTTTCTTCAAAGTCCAGCACTGCGGAACCGGGTTGCGCGCAGACTTGTTCCCACAGACTCCGAGTGCAAATCACAACATCAGGAACGCGGGAAGATTTTTCCTCGGTTCGGACTGCGGTAGTGACAACTGCAACTAGCGGTAGATTGTGTGTTGCAAAGAAGCGCCGGAACTGGTAAACCAAAAATTCACAAATTTTGATATGTATTGCTGTAGGTGTTGGCATTTCAATCAAATTACCCCGATATAATTCATAACAAACACCTGATTCTCCCTGATAGTTCAGATATTCTTCAAAGGTGAGTTTTTGGGTAGAAATTAGTACCATGTCAGTCATCTCCCTTTTTCGGTGAGCTTACTGTATATTTTAACACTTGTCTTTGGTGAATAAGTTATACCATGCGTGAAAAATTGCTGCTACGGTTATTAACCGTATATAAATTATCTGTCCTCGCGTCATAACTCTCGACCGGACACGGCAGTGCCGTTTCCCTACAGGTGAAAATCTCTAATTTCTGATTCTGCAATATTTCTTCAAATTGGTATTACTCAAAGCTTAAAACTGTTTCAAATAAAAATATAGGGCAAGCCGAAGCCCGCCCTACAAATCAACCAATTAAATCAGGTCACACATTAATATGTTTCAACGTGCCAGCGATGCTGTTTTTTCAACTGTTTTTGATAGCTTGTCCAGTCAACGTCATGCTTGCTAGATGCAGCAGACATTCCCTCGTCAATTCCGCCTTCCATTCCCTTCAAACCACAGATGTAAGTGTGAGTTTTCGGCTTTTGAACCAATTCCCACAATTCGTCTGCGTTCTCCTTAATCCGGCTTTGAATGTACATCTTGCCGCCGTCAGCAGTTTTTTGCTCGCGGCTGATGGCATAAGTCAAGCGGAAATTATCGGGGAACTCGCGCTGCAATTCTTCCAACTCTTCCTTATAAAGAATGTTGGGAGTGTAAGCAACTCCAAAGAACAGCCAAGCTAAACCTTTGAATTTGTACTCTGGATTGTTTTCTTTAAACATCCGCCACAAATAAGCGCGGAAAGGAGCAATACCCGTACCGGTAGCCATCATAATTACGGTGGCATCTTCGTCTTCGGGCAAGAGCATTTCCTTGCCTACTGGGCCGGTGATTTTGACATCATCCCCTGCTTCCAAACCGGTCAGAAAAGTCGAACAAACGCCCAACACTTGTTCGCCTGTTTCTGGGTGTTTGTACTCTAGCCGACGGACGCACAGGGAGACTGTTTTGTCGTCGAGGTTGTCGCCGTGACGGGTGGAGGCGATCGAGTAAAGCCGAATTTTGTGAGGTTTGCCGTTTTTATCCGTCCCATCGGGAATAATCCCGATACTTTGACCTTCGAGATAGTGCAACTTGCCACCAGAAATGTCGAAGGTGACGTGGCGGACTGTGCCTTCGCCGCCTTCTCTGACCATTTCTTCTGTAGAAATGCACTTACCAATATAGGGATTGGCTGGCTTGTAGAGGTTAACAGGAACCTGAACTTTTTCCTTGGCTTGAGTCATGGGCTTAGCTTTTTCTCCAGATTTCTGACTCTGTAGCCCTGCTTCTGGTGCAACTTTGCTATGAGTTTCGGGAGCGCCGTTTGATGGGCGGATGCTGACGATTTTGCCACCCATGCGAGCAATTCTCCGCATTTCCTGATTCATGCGATCGTAGGGCACGGAGATAAACACGCTACCGCTACGGCGAATTGGGTGATTTGTTTCGTCAGTTGCTTTGCTCTGACGCATACCCTCGACTTCGTAAACAAAGATGCGGCTGCCTGATTCTGAGTTGGCAGCTACACCAGAGATGCTTGGGCTGTACATTTGTTGCTTGTCCTTCACGATACAGAGTTATAAAGATAGAGAATGTGACGTTAGACTCAATTTACTTTTTTCTTAAGGCCATCTGGACTAATTGGCCGCGCCAATCTTTGGGCTTCGCCGTTGCGGGCGGGCGTGTCAATTTTTGGTCGATCGCGCCTCCAGTTCCCAATCAGCCGAACATCACGCCGGCTATCGAGTCCGGCTGCGTTCAGGTGTTGACCTATAGCTATTGTTGTCTGCGTACTGCCAATATTTTACCCGATCGCGGGATCGGCCCCGATCGCTCCTTCTGATTTAGGGATTCGGCAGAGGCCCAGGCCGATATCGGGAGAGGATTTAACTTATCAAAGGGAATACGGCATTGAAATATACAATTTATAATGAAGTAAAACTTAAAGCACGATTTGATTAAATGACGTTGAGCTTGTAGTGGGCGGACGCATTCTGGTAAGATTAATCACTAAAGTTAGCATTAATAGCCAAAAAATTGGGGTACGATCCCATCCTATAAGGCAGGCGAGCGGGCAAGCCCGATCGGACGGGAATCGTGATGGAACTATATATTGTTGATTCGCCAGATGTAAAAATCCCGTCTCAACTCCATAGTCCAAAAAATCTCAAATAGGTTGGGGCATCAACCTAGAGGCCAGGCAAGATCGGACAAGCTGTGCTTGCCAGAAGCTGTTTGAATCCACAATCCCCATGCCTTGAGGGTTGGGGAGTATGTCAATTGCCTTGAAGATTGCTTGGGTCTTCCCTCGCAGGCAGTCAACTGACTCCTGTATGCTGGTGAGTGCTCGATCCGATCGGGGTAGCAACAAAATCGCACAAAGCTGGCACGCTACCTGCGGCCTTAAATTTTGTGGAATCTAGACTTGAGTTAGTAAACAGTGATTTTTTTAGAGGGAAAGTATGACAAGTAAGCCGGATCGCGTGGTTTTAATTGGCGTAGCCGGAGACTCCGGGTGCGGAAAATCTACTTTTTTGCGCCGATTGACAGATTTGTTCGGGGAAGATTTCGTGACTGTAATCTGCCTCGATGACTATCATTGTCTCGATCGCAAGCAGCGCAAGGAAACAGGGATTACCGCCCTAGACCCCAGAGCTAACAATTTTGACCTGATGGCCGAGCAAATGAAAGCGCTCAAAGAAGGCAAGGCGATCGACAAACCGATTTACAACCACGAAACCGGTCTGCTCGATCCTCCTGAGCGGGTAGAGCCGAATCACATCATCGTGATTGAGGGGCTGCACCCCCTTTACGACGAGCGAGTGAGAAATCTCATCGACTTCAGCGTCTACCTCGACATCAGCGACGAAGTTAAAATTGCTTGGAAAATCCAGCGCGACATGGCGGAACGGGGCCACCGTTACGAAGACGTGCTGTTTGCGATCAACGCTCGCAAACCAGATTTCACCGCTTACATCGACCCCCAAAAGCAATATGCTGATGTGGTAATTCAAGTATTGCCGACCAACTTGATTAAAGATGACAAAGAACGGAAAGTTCTGCGCGTCCAAATGATCCAACGCGAAGGAGTCGCCAATTTTGAACCTGCGTATTTGTTTGACGAAGGTTCAACAATTAACTGGGTTCCTTGCGGTCGCAAACTGACTTGTTCCTATCCCGGAATTAAGATGTACTACGGCCCAGATGCTTTCTACGGCCACGAAGTCTCGATTTTGGAAGTAGACGGTCAGTTCGAGAATCTCGAAGAAGTTATTTACATCGAAAGCCATTTGAGCAAGACTTCTGCGAAGTACGAAGGCGAGTTAACTCACCTGTTGCTCCAGCACCGCGAATATCCCGGTTCCAACAATGGAACAGGTTTATTCCAAGTGTTAGTGGGATTGAAGATGCGGGCGACTTACGAGAAGTTGACTGCGAAAGAATCGAAAGTGGCTGTTAGTGTTTAGAACGCGGACATGAAAGATTTGGGAGGCGCAATTGCGCCTCTTTTTTTGTGGAGAAATGAACCGCAGAGGGCGCAGAGGGCGCAGAGAAGAGTTAGGGGAGGGTGTTTGGAAGTAGAGAGGTTAAGAAGGTTTTTCCGGCTTCATGGAGGTCGCTATCTAGGGAAAATTTTAGACTGCGAACTTGAATATCGTCATTTTTTATATCTAGTGGCTGTTTGAGGTCTTGCGGGTAGATGAGAATTGCATTTTTACAGTTTACTGCTGTTGCGTAGGCAACTATTTGATGACGGTCACGACTGTCTACCCGATCAGGAGCTTTGTATTTGGTATCGAGGACGTACAGGATTTCATTTGTTTCAATATCGCGTATAATTAAGTCAATCTCATCGGAATAATCTTTGTCATGTTTAACTGGGTATTTTGGTTCGACATTAAAGCCTTTTGGTGTATTTGCTTTGAGCCATTCAGCGACAAATTGTTCATATAAACTAGCCATATTTATCAAAAAAGGGAGCATTTCGCGATCGCCCTTTTCGTGACTTGGCCCAGTATTTTCGAGAAAAAAGCGACAGAGAGCGTGTAATATTTGATAATCTTGATTCAAACGGTGATAAGTGCGATCGATACAAGCTTCTGGTTTAAAAGATGTTAGAGTAACAAATCCTTGGAGTGCGTGAAAAGCTTTTCGCACCGTCGATGAGACAGATTCGCCGCACAAACCGCTGCGGCCAATTATAAAGAGTGTCCAAGCCAGAATTTGATTATCTTCAATATCGCCTGTTTGTTCGTTATAGTGACATTTTAGTTTGACATCCCAAGGTTTTTGCACAGCTTGTCGGATATCAATGCGGCCGCGAATATAGGCAAGTTTTTCTATTTTGGGTAAGTAATCGCGATATAATCCCTTGCGACAGCGTTCGAGAATTTTATGAGCAAGGATGTTAGCTAATCGTTCATATACTTGTTCCAAAGATTCGCACTCAATCTGTCCTTGAGGAAAATTTATCTTAATTTTGTAGGCATACTCAAGCATTCCGAATAAATTTGCGATCGGAACTTTTGGGCGAATAACAATGTGAAATTGTGGAGTGATTGGAATATTGCCAACAATGCCTTGAGATTTTAATTGCCATTTATATTGAGTTTTACGGGTGGGAAAATCTATCTCTATTTCCTTGGCATAATTATCGCATATTTTATCCCCAACTGATTCGGGGATTGTATCTCGGTCAAATAATTTTGATTGATATTCTGTGAGTTCGATAATTTGGGGTGATTGTCGTTTCATAAATACCATAATACTAAATTTACGAATTTTTACAACATTATTTGTAGGGTGTGTCGCCCTGGAAAATATCTCAATAAAAACCGACAATCTCACAGCGACGCACCTTACACCTAAATTTACTAACTTTTACAATATTATTAGTAGGGTGTGTCGCCCTGGAAAATATCTCAATAAAAACCGACCATCTCACAGCGACGCACCTTACATCATTTATAAAAAAAGCTTGCTTAAAACAAAAATGTTGGGCGATGTGAAACGGAGGGTTGATTTCTCAGAGCGCGATGGAGCAGGTGCGTCGCTATTAGATTGTCGCTCTTGATTGAGGATTGTCTATAGCGACACACCCTACGGCTACTGCTGTAACGCCGTATTTTTGATAATGGTAGCGTTAGATTGTCAATCGCTCAATTTGTCTTTGATTTTATCCCAGAGAAACTCATCCATTTTTGCCTGGTCATCAAAGAAGTATTCTTCGAGATATGGCTCAATTTCCATTTGCCAAATATCTTGGATATCTTCAGCTAAGGTTTTTGTCAAAAAGAATGAGATGCCGAGTTCATAATGTTTGTTGTTAATTGTCCGATTGATATTTTCGAGAATACCAATTAATTTATCAACTGGGAAACCTTTTTTCTCTCTGTGGTGATACTGTCGCAGGACTTCATAATTAGGAGAAAGAGAGATGAATGCGAAGCGGCGGCGGAGTGCGTTATCGACTAGGGCAATAGAACGGTCTGCGGTGTTCATTGTGCCGATAATGCGGACATTTATAGGGATTCTAAACTGTTTACCGCTGGCTAATGTAATAAAGCGCTCTGTGTCGGGTCGGTCATCTAGGAGGTACATTAACTCGCCAAAGACTTGAGATAAATTTGCACGGTTAATTTCATCAATAATCAGAACACAAATGTCTTCACAGGCTTCGGCTTTTTCGCAAAATTCTAGGAATCTACCGGGAACTATTGGATAAGTTAATTGCCCGTCTTGACTTTGGGGGCGGATGCCTTGAATAAAGTCTTCATAAGTATAAGCTGGATGAAATTGGATCGTGTCTGAGAAACCGTCACCCCCGCCGATTAAGTGTTGGGCGAGTTTTTGGGCAAGGAAGGTTTTTCCGGTTCCGGGCGGGCCTTGAATGATGGTTTGGCCTTTGCGGTTAATGGTGTGTATCCATTGGGTTAGTTGGGTTGTTTGAAAACCAGTAGTTTGTGAAATTTCTTCTAGTTGATACACAGGATTAAATTCCTTTTCATATACTGACAAATATTCACTGAGAATAATTGGAGTAAAATAATTATTGTCATCGTAAAAATTGAAAATCAAAAACAATGGAAATAGTTTTTTAAATGTTTGTCCTATTTTCCTAATTAAGCCATTAGCAGAAGATCCTAATATTTTTTGTGATTCAAGTGAGATTTTAACCTGAATTTTAGTAAGTTCTATATTAACTTCATATGGTAGAATACCAGGTGACTCAGTGAAAATGTTTTCTAATAGTTCATAAACATTTTTTGCGGGTTCCATTCTGGAATCAAAATCCCAGTTAGTGAGTTTCAAATCAGTTGCTTTCTGAGTCAAACAGAAGCTATAATTTTTTGGAAGTTGAGAACGTTTAAAGAGTTCGATCATATCATCATCTATATAAGGCAGTAGGCGAAATTCTTTTACTGCCTCAAAATCGTTACTTTCTGAAGAAAAACCAAAAGTTAATTTCTGGTTTTCAAGATTCAGCATTAACTGAGCACGACTTATACAATGCACAGTAGAAATGATATCTTTTAAATCAAAAATTATACTGTAGGCTGTCGATTCCAAATTACCTATTTCATTAATAGAGCCAAACCCCTCACGTTTGACATTTATATATTCTTTAATAAAATCAGGCAACTGCTCTTCTACCTGGCTGGAAATATACTTTAATGGCTCTTCTACATATTTTAAAAATTTTTTCTTGTGTGCTATGTAAAAATCTGAGTTGGGATTTTCAGAAAATTGTGCCAATAAGTTAAATGTCTCTACTGAAAAAGGACATTCAGGATGTACAAAAACTTTTTCCATTTTTTCTGTAGGTTTAAGGTGACTCAATTGTTGTGATTAACTTATTGTAACAGATCGCCATTCCCGACACCAAACATCAGAAATGCGATCGCACTCACCATCCTTACCCACATCAATAGCCCTCCCAAACCAGTAACACAGGCAAAACCGCTAACAACCGTTCCCGAAAATTTAAACTTGCGCCGAGTGCTCACATTTACCAAATTGTGTCTATACTAGATAATTGAATCCGACGATCGCGACTAATAACCGGTACATTAAGATACAAAGCAGTAGCAGCAATAATGCGATCGGGTAAATCGGGAATTTGCGATCGGTCTACTTGCCTTAAAGTCAAAGCTATATTGCGATCGAAAGGAATTTCAACCAATAACGCATCATCGCTCTCAACTTCTCTCAATAATAGATCGAGAGTAGTTGAATTAATCCGCCCTCTCTCGCTCAGATAGACAATTTCTGCTAATGTAATTGATGAAAAAGCCACCTGATTTCCCTCGGCAGCTATCTCTTCTATTGTCGTTCTAGCAGTCACGGAAAGTCGTGAATCGGCAAAGATATACCAGATAACAGCATGAGTATCAGCTACAGCACGCAGCATTAGAAATCTTCCCTTGGGAAATTCGCCCATTCTTCGCTGCGAGCTTCATCTATATCAGCGGTAGAAGGTGCAATTCCCAAGTCAGCACATAAACCCCACAATGATTTGCGGGGAGCGGGCCGAACAACTAATTCTCGTTCTATTTCAGGAACTATCGACTTAATCAATCGTAACTTTTCGGCTAGAGACAAGTGCTTGACAAGATTTAAAACCGCCTCAAAAGTCATGTTTTTTATGTTGCAATTTGTGATTGATGTAATTGTAGCATTTTGGCTGCTAAGGACAGCATCACCAGGTTTGGGTTAAGAAGATTCGTTTACTACGGTTCCCTGAAAAGTTAAAAGTGTGTCGAAACTATCTAAACGTGCTATATTCAACTGCGTCAACCCTGAACAGCGCTTTCAGGTAATGCAAAATTATCAACGAGTCAACTAAATGCCCTCTACTTTCAAGAAATTAGCTTCGATCGCAATCTTCTTCGTAGCAGTCAAAATTTTAGTTGACTCAGGGCACTTCCAAAAAGCTGCCAACGACATCACACACAGAAACCCAGCCAGCGCCACATCAGACACCGAAACTCTCCGACACACAACCAGCAAAACTTCAAAATTGCCCCAAACATCAGCAGATAGAAAGTTTGATGTAGTAGTGTATGGCGATGAAGTACCGGGAATATGTGCCGCAATATGGGCCAAGAAAACTTTAGGTGAAAAAGGCAAAGTTGCGATCGTGCGATCGAACTACGCAACAGCTCTTTTGGGCGGCGTACTCACCCGTGGCGGTTTAGGTTACGTCGATTTAGATAAAATCCCCGATTGGTACCGCCAACCCTACGCCCAATGTTTCCGAGAATTCTTAGACAAAGCCAATGTTCCCGAATCTTGCTTAGAACCAAAAACCGCTGACAAAGCTCTTAGAGAGATGCTTTCGGAAGCCGGAATTAAAGTTATTTCCAACTCAACTCTGACTCCTCATGTAGTAAATCAAAAAATAGAATATGCCGAAGTCAAAGAGAGCAATATAAAAATTGAAGCTAATTCTTTTATTGATGTAACTCAAGACGCAGAACTGGCAAGAAAAGCCGGATTATCTTATTATACAGGATATGAATCGCAAAACATCAAATCAAAAAATGAATCCTTAGCTATATCTGTAGTTCCGACAATTACCGGGCTAACGATCGCCGATTTACGCAAAATAGAAGATGACATTCTCTACGACACTCCTTTAGTAGAAAAGATTAAAGCCAGCATTAGCAAATATAAAGATCCTGCCAGTACAGAATTCTGGATGAGGAATTTTTTGACTCCGATTTATCAAGCCTATCGAGACGGCTACAATATCAGAAGCGTAGCTATAGGTGCAGCATATCACGTAGATAGAAATCTCCCCTTTACTCAAGAAAAAGGATTCTTTTTTGACAAGGCAAATATTTGCGTTTATAAAAATAACTCGATGTCGTGGAACGGGTTTCTGTTTAAATACAAAGTTGACGAATTGATGAAGATGGAAGCTAACGGCAGAAAACCGACTCCTGAAATGGTTAAAGAAATGTCATACCTGCAAGAATGGCTGCAAAAAAAGTCTGGTAAAGATGTAAGACTATTTATCCCGGATGAGATTTATATCAGACAAACTTTGAATGTGCGCGATGTGGTAGCGCCGCTGACGGGGAAGGAGATTATCCAAGGTGGCACATTACCCGAAAAGTCGATCGGCAGTTTTTCCTATGATTTCGACTTGCGGGGCGGAGTCAAGGATTTGGGTTCGAGAATTCCGCCGCTGCCGGTGTATAATTTCGGGATAGAGAGCGCTTTGGCGAGTAAAGTGAGTAATTTAGCTATTGTAGGGCGATCGTCCGGATATGTAGGTATGGCGGTATCAGTCGGGCGAATTGCCACAGTGAATATTTATCAAGGACAAGGTGTGGGCGTAGCCGCTGGTTTGGCTAGCAAGTTGGGCGTGCCGCTGAATACGATTACTTCGAGTAAAACCAGAGAAACTTTGGAAGCTTTAACGGGGAAAACTACGTATTTGTCGGGGAGAGATACGAGTTATGGGGTGGATTATAAGGAGGTCAAATAATATTTGTAAACAGTCGTAAAGGCCGTTAATATGCCTTAAAAATCCGCATTCTTCAAGACTTCGGAAGTTTTAAACAATTAGGGCTTGCTGAAAAAGTCCACAAATCGAATCTAGGTGCCAAACAGCTTGAAAAATGGGAGATTCGGAGATGGGTTTTCAAATTTACTCCACAATTTTCCACCGAAATCCAAGGATTTTGAGCCGACAAACGTCATAACCTTGCACTTTTTTGTCTTTAAAAACCTTGAAACCGTTGGCAGTCATAGCTTCTAGTTATATTCAGCAAGCCCCAATTAGATATCACCAATGTTAAATCCCACCTACAAACTACAAACTTTTGTTTGATAATTTCTATCGAAACCTCATCTTCTACGGCGAAAGATTCCCCAACTCTTAAATATCCTCTCGCTCTTCGCTCTGCTGCTGCTCGTATTCTGTAATAATATTCTGAATATCCTCTGCTGCAATATCGACCTGTTCGGATTTGGTGTAAACGGTCAGCAAAATGATTCCCGTTGCTGTTTGGACGTAGTAAATTAAACGATATCCACCACTTTTACCTTTTTGAGTGTCGCTATTTCGGACTCTTAACTTGAAGACGGCATAACCCACTCCAGCAATTCGATCTCCTGGCAGTTCTCCCCGTGTGAGTTGTTCGATAACGGGTTGAATATCATTGCGTATGCTGCGGTATTTTTTGGCAAGAGTGCGTAAATTGCGATTGAAGGTTGGTGAAACTATAACTTGAATTAAGGGCAAGTCAGTCATTTTCAATTCCTTCCCACATTTGAGCAACCGAAATGGTTTGCCCAGTCATGGCTTCGTGCCAAGCTTGCCGAAAATCTTGTAGAAGCGCTGTTTTAGATTGGCCCTCTCCGTCAATTTCTGAGGGTTCTGGAATACTAAAAGAATTAGCAGGAGGCATCTCTTGGATTTCTGCTGAGAAAACCTCTGGCAGATTATTTTGCGAAATGATTACCCCCTGACGTTGCTTTTGGCTTAGAAACTCTATAAAACTCGCAACTAATGCCAGATGTTCTGGAGAGAGTCGATCGAGCCATCGATCGATTTGATGTCGAAGTGCTGCTACATTCATAATGCCATGATACCTGTGAATTCTACCTTTATTTTAACGTAAAATTACAATGTTTCATCTCAATTACCATAATATTTGTAGGGGCAGCTTCGCCAAGATATATAATGAAAACGAGAGATATAGTAAACCCGCCCCGCCTTGAATATCGCTCTTCCCTCTAACATCCTCTGGCACTGATGTGGTTTAAAACTCTTCTCCTCCCTTCTGTGGCACAATCTTAATATAAAAACAGCACCCTTGCAGCAAATGACCGCAAACCTACCGCCCCAATACGACCCCAAAGCCACCGAAACCAAGTGGCAAAAATACTGGGAAGACAACCAAACCTTCAAAGCAGACCCAGAAACAGGCGGCGAACCCTACTGCGTCGTCATCCCGCCCCCCAACGTCACCGGCAGCCTCCACATGGGACACGCCTTTGAAGAAACCCTCATTGATGTCCTCGTCCGCTATCACCGCATGACTGGACGCAATACCCTGTGGTTGCCGGGAACGGATCATGCTAGCATCGCAGTTCAAACAATTCTCGAAAAACAACTCAAAGCAGAAGGCAAAACTCGCCACGATTTAGGCCGAGAAAAATTCTTAGAACGCGCTTGGGAATGGAAAGCTGAATCTGGCAATACTATTACTAATCAACTCCGCAGTTTGGGCGTGTCTGTCGATTGGTCGCGAGAACGCTTTACGATGGATGAAGGCCTATCCGCTGCGGTTTTAGAAGCCTTTGTCCGCCTCTACGATGAGGGGCTGATTTATCGCGGCAATTACTTGGTGAATTGGTGTCCGGCGAGTCAGTCTGCTGTGTCGGATTTGGAGGTTGACCAGCAGGAAGTTGAGGGGCATTTGTGGCATTTCCGCTATCCTTTGACCGACGGTTCCGGTTATTTGGAGGTGGCGACTACTCGGCCGGAAACGATGCTGGGCGATACTGGGGTGGCCGTGAATCCAGAGGACGATCGCTATAAACATCTTATCGGTAAAACTGTCACTTTGCCCATTCTCAATCGCGAAATTCCCATCATTGCCGATGAGTTTGTCGATCCAACTTTCGGAACTGGCTGTGTCAAAGTGACTCCCGCCCACGATCCGAATGACTTCGAGATGGGTAAGCGTCACAATTTGCCGTTTATTAACATCATGAATAAGGACGGCACTTTAAACGAAAATGCCGGAGAGTTCCAGGGACAAGATAGATTTGTCGCCCGCAAAAATGTGGTAAAGCGGTTAGAAACTGACGGCGTTTTAGTAAAAATAGAAGATTACAAACATACAGTACCGTATAGCGAACGTGGCAAAGTTCCCGTCGAACCTTTGCTATCTACACAATGGTTTGTGAAAATCGATCCGCTTTCTCAACGCGCGTTAGAAGCCTTAGACAAAAGTAATTCGCCTGTATTTGTTCCTGACAGATGGACAAAGGTTTATCGCGATTGGTTGGTGAAGCTGAAAGATTGGTGTATTTCCCGGCAATTGTGGTGGGGACACCAAATCCCGGCTTGGTATGCTGTTAGCGAAACTAACGGCGAAATTACTGATACAACGCCGTTTGTGGTGGCTAAAAGTGAAGCTGATGCTAGGGAAAAAGCAGTGGCTAAGTTTGGCAAAGATGTCGAATTAGCAAGAGATCCAGATGTATTGGATACTTGGTTTTCGTCTGGGTTGTGGCCTTTTTCAACTCTGGGATGGCCGGACGAAACTAAGGATTTGGATTTTTACTATCCGACAACTACTCTGGTGACAGGTTTTGATATCATCTTTTTCTGGGTTGCTAGAATGACGATGATGGCAGGACATTTTACTGAAAAGATGCCGTTTGAGACTGTTTACATTCACGGTTTGGTGTTGGATGAAAACGGTCACAAAATGTCTAAGAGTAAAAACAATGGTATTGATCCGCTGTTGTTAATTGCTAAGTACGGAACTGATGCTTTGCGCTACACTTTGGTTAAGGAAGTGATTGGGGCTGGGCAGAATATTCGCATGGAGTACGATCGCAAAACTGATGAATCGAAATCAGTCGAGGCGTCCCGGAACTTCACAAATAAGCTGTGGAATGCGGCCCGGTTTGTGATGATGAATCTGGAGGGACAGACTCCGCAGCAGTTGGGAAGTCCGGCTGTGGAAGGTGGTAATTTGGAATTGTGCGATCGCTGGATTCTTTCTCGCTATCATCAAGTTGTGCAACAAAGCCGCAATTCTTTGGAAACTTACGGTTTGGGAGAAGCGGCTAAGAATCTTTACGAGTTTATTTGGGGCGATTTTTGCGACTGGTATATTGAGTTAGTCAAATCTCGCTTACAACAGGATGCTGAACCAAATTCTAAGAAAGTCGCGCAGCAAACTTTTGCTTTTGTGTTGGAAGGAATTCTGAAATTGCTGCATCCTTTTATGCCGCACATTACTGAGGAAATTTGGCACACTCTGACTCAAACAGGTGACGATCAATGTTTGGCTTTGCAAGCTTATCCTGAAGCGGATACATCGCTAATCGATCCAGAATTAGAACAGCAGTTTGAGTTGCTGTTCGGGACTATTCGCACTATTCGCAATTTGCGGGCAGATTCTGATATCAAACCCAGTGTGAAGGTGACGGCGATTTTGCAAAGCGAAAGCGAGAAGGAACGCCAAATTATCTCGGATGGAAGCGTTTACATCAAAGATTTGGCTAAGGTGGAAAATCTGACTGTTACTGCTAGTTTGGATGGAGATTTGGGACAGACAATTGCTGGGGTTGTCGGTACTGTACAAGTATTGATTCCTCTGGCTGGGGTGGTGGATTTGGTGGCTTTGCGCGGTAAATTAGAGAAGAAGCTGGCCAAGGTGGAAGCTGAAATTAAGCATACTGCGGCGCGTTTGACTAATCAAAAGTTTGTGGATAAGGCTGATCCGCAAGTGGTTCAGGTGGCGCGGGATGGTTTGGCTGAAGCCGAAAAACAAGCTGAGATTTTGCGCGATCGGCTAAAGTTGTTTTAGTCATTAGTCATTAGTCAGCAGTCATTAGTCGCGGGTTGGGTGAGAAACCGGGTTTCTACCCAATTTTCTGTTTAGTTACCAGAAATCTCGAAAGAAACCCGGTTTCTGAGATGATTCGTGGGTGGGCGAGAAACCGGGTTTCTATGAAATTTTCTGTTTAGTTACGAGAAATCTCGAAAGAAACCCGGTTTCTGAGGTGATTCGCGGGTGGGGTGAGAAACCGGGTTTCTACCCAATTTTCTGTTTAGTTACCAGAAATCTCGAAAGAAACCCGGTTTCTGAGGTTATTGCCGAAATTACCGAAATTACCAATTACCCTGATGTTATATTTAGCCAAAGTACAAAAGAAGGATATTTTAGATGAGATAAGTCTGCAATTGCTGGCTTGTCAAAATGCTGATGAGACTTGGGCTATTCTTCCCGAACAAACTGTCTTGATAGTGCCGCCCAATTGTGACCAAAATGTGTTAAATCAAGGAATGCTAGTATTAGCAGATATTGGCGAAAATCGCAACATTTTGCAGGTTCAAACCGCTACAAACTGGGTGCTAGAATTAGTTGAAAAGTATTTAGCCACAGGCTTTACTCCCGATTTTTTGCAGCAAGAAGCCCAGAAAGCAGAAGAGTGCCGCCAATCTCTCACTTTGCAAAGTCAAGAATTGTCTCGAAGATCGATCGAACTTGAAGCCCGCCGCGAACAAATTCAAAATTTAGAAGCCAAACTCCAGCAGGAAAAACAATTGCTGGAAAGCAAAAATCCGCCCTCGGAATAGAATTTCGATGCGCCATAACAAAGTCCGCCGGCGCGGACTCATATCGAAGCAATATGGCCAGCGGCTAAAGCACTTTTGACTTTATCCAAGCGGCGGGGAGACACAGCAATTTCTGAGAATTGCTGACATAGGCCCGCTTCTGGAAAACATCGTACTGATTCCGTTCGATCGCATTTAAGATTCTGCTGTACAACATCGTAGCAGCCCACACTGTCCAGCGGATATCGGGACTCAAAACTTTGATTCCGGGCTCGGCGCTGGTGTATAATTTGCGAGCTCGCTGAATTTGAAACTTCATCAACTCCCGCCAGCGGTTGTCAATCACACCGTTGAATAAATCTTCTTCGGTGTAGTTAAACAGCGCTAAGTCTTCTAAGGGCAGGTAAATGCGGCCACGACGGGCGTCTTCTCCGACATCGCGCAGAATGTTAGTTAACTGCTTGGCTATACCGAGGGCGATTGCTTCTTCCTTGGGAATTTTATTTCCCCAGTGCCAATTCCAGTTGGCAGCCCGGTTCGATTCGTCCACACCCATCACAGACATCGACATCAGCCCGACAGTACCCGCTACTCGATAACAGTAAAGATTGAGCTCTTCAAAAGTTTGGTAGCGGCTGCGGTACAAGTCCATTTGCTGGCCCGCAATCATCTCTCTAAACGGCTGAATGTCGATCGGGAAACGAGACAAGGTATCCACCAAAGCCACGTCGTAATCGTCGTGGGGATGGCCCGCAAACAATGATTCTAGGCGTTTTTCCCACAGATTTAGGGTTTCAGGGGTCGTGGTCTCAGAACCAGGCCCGTCTACGAGTTCGTCGGTGCGGCGGCACCAAACGTAAATCGCCCAGATAGCCCGACGTTTGGCTTCGGGCATGAGTTGAGTGCCTAAATAAAAATTTTTGGCATAACTCGCTGTGACTTGGCGGCACAATTCGTAGGATTCTTCCAAAGAAGCCAGAGTTCTCATGCACTGGAGTTTTGACAGTTGCAGCATCCGAGAATAAGAAATTTAAAGATTAGAACTGAAATTCCCCCGTTGAGACAACGGGAGATTCTTTTACGTCTTTAGGATTGACGCATCCGAACCGAGAAACCTGGTTTTTTAACCGAGATTGAGGGTTTTCAGCAAATATTTTGGCTAAAAACCCGGTTTCACGTCGCCCGCGCGCAAATCCCAGTATTTATGAAAAATTCTTAATTTTTCATTTTTTATTGGCTGTTGAAATAGCCTGCGCTGTCAGCTTACCAGAAAGCACAGCACCTTCCATACTCGCAAGATAACGCTGCATCGTATAATCCCCCGTTAGATAGAAATTGCTAATGGGAGTGGTTTGGGTGGGACGACACTCTTGGCGGCCGGGAGTGGCTTTGTAGACGGAACGTGGGGTCTTGACTACGTGATATTTGAGCACTTTGGCGGGTTCTGGGATTTGGTCGGGAAAGAGTTTTTCTAACTCGACCATTGTGGCTGCGACGATATCTTCGTCAGACTTGCCTATCCAGTCTTTGGCCGGTGCGAGTACCAGTTCCAGCATGGATTTGTCTGGGTTGGCATATTCGCGGCAGGTGTTGCTCATGTCTGCGTAGACGCTCAGCAAGGGCGATCGCGAGAACAGCAAGTGGTCTATATCTGTTAACTTGCGATCGAACCACAAGTGTACATTAATCACCGGTACACCCTCCAAACCTTCGAGCTTTTTGAAATAACCCATTTCGGCCCAAGGTTTCGGCATCATCAACTTCAGCGGGTCAACCGGCATCGCCGAGACGTAAATATCAGCCGTCAGAACTTCTGACTCTGCACCTTTCACGCCCCGAATCTGGAAACCGCGCACCGTGTTGTCATCATTGAGCAAAAACTCACCAATGGGTGCATTCAGCCGAACTTCGCCACCGCGTTCAGTTATGTAGTCTACCATCGGCTGACACAACCTCTCCGTAGGGGGGCCGTCTAAAAAAGCCATTTTCGAGCCTTTTGTCTCTTGCAAGAAGCGGTTGAGGGCTGTCAGCAGAATGGTTGCAGATATTTCGTGGGGGTCGATAAAATTCAGCGCTTTGGACATGGCGATGAATACTTCTTTTTCGACTCTGGGGGGGACATTTTGCTTCTTCAGCCAGTCGGAAAAGGAGTATTTGTCCATTTCTTCGACGTATTTCTGGCCCTGAAGTATCGCCGGAACCAAACCGAGGCCGAAACTTATTTTTTCGCCCCAGGTGAGCATATCGTTGTTTCTGAGGATAGCCACAAGGCCGTTGAAGGGGGCCGGAATATTCGGAAAGTCAAAGCGCGAATAGGTTCCGGGCGTTTCCGGCTGATTGAAAATCATCGAGTGCTCTTTCCATTGCAGCCTGTCTTCGATGTCTAGTTCTTTGAATAGTTGGAGCATATTTGGGTATGCACCGAAAAATATGTGGAGGCCGGTTTCGTACCAGTCGCCGTCTGCATCTTTCCAAGCGGCTACCTTGCCGCCGAGTACGTCCCGACTTTCTAGGAGAATGGGGGTGTGACCCGCATCGGTGAGATATTTTGCACAGGATAACCCTGCTAGGCCGGCTCCGGCGATCGCAACTCGCATTTAATACTACTGCCCTCTATATTCATTTTGTCTTCATTCTACTTTACAACTCGTTACATCTTTTTGGACAATCTGTAGGGAAACTGCACTACCCAAAGCCGTGTCAACTTAAGGTACAACCCATAGTCCGGCAAGGGTTGAAACCCCTGCCTCAAAGCGCAAGTCCTCTCAAAGAGGACTAATGAGTTCTTGAGTCCTCTTTGAGAGGACTTTAGCTATTAGACAGGGGTTTCAACCCCTGGCGGACTAACGGGCAGACGAAAGACTTGGCGGGCTAACAGCTTAAGTTGACACTCCTTGGGCATTGCCGTCTCCTCTTCCCTTCGTGCCCGATACTTATTAAGTTTTGCTATTATAAATTATCAAAACAATTGCTTAAAAAAGTTAAATTCATGGCACAAACAATTCAAGCTAGAAATGTTGCACTAAATGATTTGGAAGCTCAATTCAAAATTGAGTGGGTTGAGGATGACCAATTCTTTCGGGAGTGGCAAGATGATTTGCCAGAAATAACTGATGCCGAAAAGCAGCGACTGGACAGAGTGAAAGCAAGTTACAGAAATTTGCTCAAACATCCGCCACTGCTAGAAAATACAGTCAAAATGGTCGTACTGTCTCCGCTTTTAGATTTAGCTGATTTTTATCTTGCTCCTTTTCACGTTACTTCAGAAAAATCTGTAGAAATTATTGACGAAGATGAAGGACTAATTGTCAGGGGACAAATGGATGTTTTGGCTTTGTTTCAGGAGTTTTGGGTAGTAGTTGTCGAATCTAAGAAAGCGGCGTTTTCTTTGGAAGTCGGTATTCCGCAGTTATTAGCTTATATGTTAGGTAGTGTGACGGGCGATCGACCTACTTACGGTTTGTTAATGAATGGCTCTAACTTCTTATTTGTCAAGTTGGTTAAGGGGGAAACACCGCAGTACGCTTTTTCTCGCTGGTTTTCTATGTTCAATCCGGGGAATGATTTGTACACTGTGCTGAGTATTTTGAAGCGTCTCGGTGAGTTGAATGTGGGCAATATAGTTTAGCAAGCAATCCCACCAACGATGAATCAGAAACCGGGTTTTTTTCACAATCTTGTGGTTTCATCGAAAAACTTAGCAAAAAACCCGGTTTCTCGGCCACGCAACGATGAATCAGAAACCGGGTTTTTCCGACAATCTTGCGCTTTCATCGAAAAACTTGGCAAAAAACCCGGTTTCTCGGCCACGCAACGACAACTCAGAAACCGGGTTTTTCCGACAATCTTGCGCTTTCATCCACAAACGAAGTTGGTTGGGATTCGGGCTCAGGTAAGCCGGGAATAGGAAGATATCTCCAATTACCACTAAACAATAGGTACATCGCACCCGCAAACACGATACCGCTAACAACAGCAGCAGTAATTTTCCAAACACTGTAGGGACGATCGCCTTGAACTTCAGCGGTGCGAGCATTAACTATTACTTGATATTGCTTGTTTTGATAGCGATAGGCACACATCCACACAGGTAGCAAAATATGCTTAAAAGTGATAGCATTGTAATCTGTAGAAATGCTGTGAACCCGCTGAGTGTCGCCGCCGATATGTCTACAAACATCGAAGTGAATAGTACCCGCCATGACATTTTTAGCAGATTCAAATCCTTGAGGGAGAGAAACTTGCGATCGCTGTGCTTCAAATCCAGCTAAATAAGATGAATTGTACGCGCGTAGCGACTCTTTGAGATGCCAAGGTTCTAACTCATCTAGGCGATTGCGATCGACTGAAGTTGTAGCCGGAATCAGAATATCGTCAAAAGTGCGATCGACTCTGCCAGAAGCAGGCCACCATCTAGTATGCTGCACTTGGCGGGTTTTAGTTTCAGTTTCACCGTTAGCATTTGTTTCTGTATAACTCTCAGTGACGTAGTAGTGTTCTCCGCGATCGCCCTTATAGTAACTCACCGTATAACAGTCGTAAGTCCAAAACGGCAAATAAACCCCTTGAATTTTCTCCGGTTGCGCTAGGGATTGCAAAGCAGAAGGAGCAAACCAGCGGTTGCTTAGCCACTTCTGAATGCTTTCTCTGGCCTGTTTATCAGTAACTTCAAAGGGTACAATTCCCTCTGGGTGTAAGCTAGGGCTAGCCTTTGCGGGTTTCGCCACAATTGGAGAAGCGCAAAACGGACATTTCCCCGCTACTTTCGGCGGTTCAAAAGTAATACTTGCTCCGCAATCATTGCATTTTACTTCTAAGGCTGTTATTGATAGATCTATCAGCGTCGTTTGGTCGATTTTTAGATATTGTTCGTAAGAATTTTCTTGTACTTCTTCGGCACTTTGGGGAATTGCATCTTCCCAGCCGCAGTAAGCACATTTTAGCTTTCCTGCTTTGGGGTTGAACTGTAAATAAGCACCGCAGCTAGGACAGGGAAAACGTTTAACAGCAGCTTCAGAATTATTCATAATAGTAGTTTATTTGTGAGGTTACACGCAATAGGTAATCGGCAATCGGGAAAGCGTACCGATTACGAATTACCGATTACCTAAATATGCCAAATCTTAGGTGGCTGCTGGTGGGGGAGGCGGTGGCACTGTAGCCAATAAAGATGCTAATTCCGGCACTTGCGATGCTAACTTCCAGCCGTCAAAACCTGCCCGCCAAACCATTACCTGATGTGTCAAACCATTTTGCAGAAGTTGATGCAATTCAAAGGGCCCTAATTGTTGACTGTTTGGGGCAATGTACCACTGAGTTTGTGTTGCTGGGAGAGGTGGTGGCGGTGTTTGCGATGCTGGCGATGCTGGCGATTGCATCATATTTGTCATTTGCTGACCCATTGCCATTCCCATGCCCAATTCTAATGCTTGATTGCCACCGCTGGGGTTATTGGCTGATGCTTCTATAGCATTAGCAGCTTGATATTGGGTATATTGCTGCATATTTCCCAGAAGTCCGATCGAGGCTCGTTTGTCTAGTGCTGCTTCCACTTCAGCCGGCATTGAGATATTTTCAATTAATATCTGAGTTAATTCTAACCCGAACTGCTGGATATTTGGCTGTAGGGCTATGCGTATTTGTTCGCCCATTTGTGTGTAGTTGGCTGCAAAATCTAGCAGGGGAATGCGGGATGTGCCAACCCAATTTGCAAAGGCGGTGACTATTGTATTGCGGAGTTGTTCGCTAATTTCATCTACTTGAAATAGTCCGTCTGTGCTGATTAATTGGTTTAAGAGTTGTTGTGGATTGTAAACTTTAATGTTGTAGGTTCCAAAAGCGCGCATTCGCACTGGGCCTAGTTCTGGATCGCGGATAATAATGGGGTTAGCGGTTCCCCATTTCAGGTTGGTAAATATTTTGGTGTTAAAAAAGTAAACTTCTGCTTTAAAGGGAGAGTTGAAACCGTAGGGCCAACCTTGTAAGGTGCTCAGAAGGGGTAAGTTGCGGGTGTTCAGTTCGTGCATTCCAGGATCGAAGACATCGGCAACTTTACCTTCGTTGACAAAGACTGCTACTTGTCCGGGCCTGACGGTGAGTTTAGCACCTTGTTTAATTTCGTTTTGGTGGCGCTCGAATCGATAGGCAATGGTATCGTTGGTGTTGTCTAACCATTCGATGATATCGATAAATTCGCCGCGAATTTTGTCAAAGAGTCCCATATTTTTATTTTGAGCTTTTGTTAAATTTTAACTTCAATAGGAGCGATCGCTCTTCCCGATCGCCATTGTAAAGTTTTTAGGCGCGATCGCTGGGAATGAGGGCGATCGCCCCTTGACTCCCTCAATCCCCTCCCAGCAATGGTTTCCCTCACAATTCGGGTTCAAGGCCGGCCGATCGCAATTGAGCGCGCAATTGCTCTAATTGGTGTTGGGCGCGATCGGCTCTTTGCCGCTCTTCTTCAGCTCTTTCAAAGCCCGTTAACAGCAGATTCCCTGCACTATCCCACCAGCGCAGCCAAGGTAATTCAGCATTTTGATATCTTTCCTGCCAGATGCCCAATTCCACTCCTAACGGTTGAATGGGATAATGATGGCGATCGTTGACCGGGACTAAATGATAGCTATTATCTACTAAATGGTAAACTTCAACACTCGCCTTTGTCACTTCATAAATCCCATAAAAAGCCGGACGGATGACATTTTCATAAATCCAGAATTTACCTGGCTTAGTTTCCTGTTGACCCGATCGCAATAAAGGCGTTCTGTCCCGTTCTTCTGCACCATTCCCCGATACAAACTCCAACACAATTAACGGCGCTACAAATTCTTGCCACATCACATAAGAACGGCGCAATTGACCGTCAATTGTGGGCGGAACGTTGGGAACATAAAACCAGTCCGGCGCTTCTGCACCCCGTTCTAACGGCTCTGTCAACCGCCAATAAATGCCGCTGTCTTGACCGATACAATAGTTACCATCTGGATGAATGTTTTGGAAGACAGGAGTAATTGAATCGGTTAACAGAATGCTTTGGGGAAGTTCTTGAAAGTTTTTCACAAAAGTGCCGTCGGATTCTGGTAGCTGAGTGTGGTCTGGCCAACCTGTGGGGTTGTTTTCTACATCTAGGCTGAATTTCATAATGTTATTTTGATTGCAGGCATTGTTGATAGGGAGCTTTTGATTTTGATTGTAGGCGATCTATTTCAGAGTTTCATAGTTTTTGTAAGGTACGCCACAAGCACCCTACCGAAATATAAATCATAGCAATTCTTCCCGTATTTCATATTCCCCTTGCTCTCCTAGGACTAAAGGTTCATCCTGAAAGCACCCGATCGTTCTTTCAAAAAACCCCGGCGACCAGCCTAAATCTTCCGCTGTTTTAGCCTCAGTTGCAGGTACAATCGGCTGGAAAATTACAATAACTTCCAAATCTGTATCTTTGATACCGCCGGGGATTTGCAAATGCAGCATCCCGTCTGCACCGACGCGCGATCGCACTTTAATCATTTGCATAACTCTTGCTTCCTTAACTTTGTACTGAATTTTAATCTTCTAATAACCTCAATAGACTTGCATTGCATAAATCTTCAATTGATAAGTCAACCGCAGATGTCAAGCAGATAAACACAAATAAACGCAGATAATTTTAAGATAATTTCCGAATGAATGCAATGCAAGTCTAATCTTGATCCCATTCATTCAGGCTCCCTATACTTTGATGACAGGTATAAATTAAGTATAGTTGAAAACCTGATTACTCTTCCACGCGAACCCGAGTGGCGCCAAAAGCAATTAATCGCGCTGGGATATTTCGCAAAATTGGCAACTGCAACAAAGCTGGAGGTGTAAACTGTCGATCGCTATCCAAGGCTCCCTTAATAATTTGGTCTTGCATCAAGGACTGAAATCCTTGAATGATGCGCGTCGGCCATTCCCGCTGTCGCTGCACCTCTGCCAAATCCCACAGGTGCAAGTGATGGTTTTTCAGGGGTGTACTCAGTACATTGGCCGCGACGACAGCATCTTGAATCGCATAGTTAATTCCCACGCCACCTATCGGGGACATGACATGGGCGGCATCCCCAATTAACAGCAAACCGGGACGATACCAGCGGGGCAGACGGCTGGATTCAACTGACAGAAATGAAATCTGCGACCAATCTTTGAGTTGAGCGACTCTATCTGCAAATTCCGGTGCTAGTTCAGCCACAGATTTTTGCAAATTTTCTATGCCTGAATCGCGCAATTTCTGATAGCTGCCTTTGAGAATTACATAACCTAGTTGCCAGTAATCCAAGCGGTCAATAACCACTAATAAATGACCTCCCGCAGCTCGCCCTCCCACACCGGAATCTTTGACATCGTGGGGACTGCGCGGCAAACGGAACCACAGAACGTCCATCGGCGGGGAAGTTTTAATCGGTTCAAAACCTGCTAATTGGCGCAGGCGGGAAAAGCGACCGTCGGCTGCAACTGTCAGGGGCGATCGCACTGCATGATATCCCCCATGTCCCCGATATCGAATTCCGCACACTATTTCATTTTCTATAATTATTTCTTGTACGTTAGCTCCCATTACTAGCTGAAAATTGGGGTAGCGCTGCGCTTCGGCGGTGATGAATTCGAGAAACTTGACTTGGGGAAGAATTGTAATGTAAGGGTACTTGGTTTTCAGGCTGCTAAGATCTGCGATTGTGGCAGTATTTTCACCAGCTTGGATGGTGAGGCGGCGCATTTTGGTATGCGGCAATTCCAGTAATTTGTCGGCTAAACCCAATTGATCCATAATTTCCATTACTGACGGATGCAGGGTATCGCCGCGAAATTCTCGATCGAAATCTTTGTGTACTTCTAGCAGCATCACGGGAATGTTTTGCCGCGCTAAAAGCAATGCTAAAACAGCGCCAGCGGGCCCGCCTCCTACTATGCAGCAGCTTGTTTCCTGCGAGTCAATGACAGAATGAGTTGTAGTGAATTCTGAATTCTCAACCGAGTTGACAGCCATATTTTTCGGCTCCCGCTTGGTGAATAAGTTTGCTAATTACTTACATTGTATGGCTTTGCTAGAGAATGGGAGTTATATCCTGTGCGATCGTTTGTAGTGCGGATTTCAGTCCCCAGGCTGTTACGGACTGAATTCCGTACTACGAACCGTTTCAGCCACGAGTGAGAGAACCCCCCGCAGCCCCGTGGCTCGACAAGGTACAATAAATGCGATCGAACTTAACGCTTATATTTAAAAAGCTACACACAACGCCACAGGAGACAACGGACGTATGGGAAAAGTAGTTGGCATTGACCTCGGAACGACAAACTCAGTAGTAGCTGTCATGGAAGGCGGCAAACCGGTTGTGATTGCCAACGCAGAAGGGATGCGGACAACTCCCTCGGTGGTTGCTTTCACCAAGGAAGGAGAACGCCTTGTCGGACAAATGGCCAGACGCCAAAATGTTCTTAACCCCCAAAACACCTTTTACGCCGTCAAACGGTACATCGGGCGCAAATATACCGAACTGACTCCAGAAGCAAAGCGCGTCCCTTACACAACTCGCCGCGAGGAGAATGGGAACATCAAAATTAAATGCCCTCGCCTGAAAAAAGATTTCGCCCCAGAGGAAATTTCGGCGATGGTGTTGCGGAAATTGGCCGATGAAGCTAGCCGCTATCTCGGACAAGAAGTCACGGGGGCTGTAATCACTGTTCCCGCTTATTTCAACGACTCGCAGCGACAGGCGACGCGGGATGCTGGCAGAATTGCCGGACTTGATGTGAAGCGGATTTTAAATGAACCGACTGCGGCTTCTTTGGCTTACGGTTTGGAAAGGCGAGAAAGTCAAACTATTTTAGTTTTTGATTTGGGCGGCGGTACTTTTGATGTATCTATCTTAGATGTTGGAGATGGAGTATTTGAAGTCAAAGCAACTAGCGGCGATACTCAATTGGGTGGCAATGATTTTGACCAGAAAATTGTTGATTGGTTGGCTGAACAATTTTTAGAAAAAGAAGGGGTGGATTTACGCAAAAACCGCCAAGCTTTGCAGCGCTTGATCGAAGCATCTGAGAAAGCTAAAATTGAGCTTTCGGGAGTTGGTGTTACTGAAATTAATTTGCCGTTTATTGATGCTAATGAAGATGGGCCTTTGCATTTGGAAACGCGACTAACTCGCGGTCAATTTGAGGGGCTGTGCACCGATTTGGTGCAGCGGCTGCGGCGGCCGGTGAAACAAGCTTTGGCTGATGCAAATTTGAGTCCTTCTCGGATTGATGAAATTGTGTTGGTTGGCGGTTCGACTCGGATTCCTTTGGTGCAGGAAATTGTTCGCAGTTTGATCGATCGCGAACCGAATCAAAATGTGAATCCCGATGAGGTTGTGGCCGTGGGTGCTGCAATTCAGGCGGGAATTTTGGGCGGGGATGTCCGCGATGTGCTGCTGTTGGATGTGACGCCGCTGTCCCTGGGCTTGGAAACTATCGGCGGGGTGATGAAAAAACTGATTCCTCGCAATACTACTATTCCCGTTAGGCGATCGGACATTTTTTCGACTGCTGAAAACAACCAAACTGTGGTAGAAGTTCACATCATCCAAGGGGAACGGGAATTAGGTAGAGATAATAAGTCTTTGGGAAGGTTTAAACTAACTGGAATTCCGCCGGCACCGCGAGGGATTCCCCAGGTACAAGTTGCTTTTGATATTGATGCTAACGGGATGCTGTTGGTGACTGCTTTAGACAAAACTACCGGCAGGGAACAAAGCATTACTGTGCAAGGTGCTTCGACGCTGAGTCAGCAGGAAGTGAATCAAATGATTCGCGATGCGGAACAGTTTGCTCAAGCTGATAAGTTGCAGCGGGAAAGGGTGGAAAAACGCAATCGTGCTGAGGCTTTGGCCTATCAAGCTGAGCGACAATTGCGGGAAGTTGCACTCGATCGCGGAATGCAGTTTGCTCAAAGAAGCCGCCAGCGCATTGAAACGTTAATTCGGGAATTGCGAGACAGTTTGGAACGCAACGACGAGCGGGGAGTTGACCAAGTTGGTTCGGATTTGCAAGATGCTCTTTACGATTTGAACCGCGAAGTTTCAGCTTTTGCTGAGGATGACGATGATGATGATTTCTTTGAGTCTGTGAAGCGGACTTTTACGGGCGATGGTACGAAGCGACGCAGTGATGACAGCAGCTATTATACGAATGCTAAGCCGTACAGGCGATCGACTGTCGATCCAATTCCCGATCGCCCCTACGATCGCGATCGGATGCCAGATCGCGATCGATCCTACGATCGTACACCCGATCGTAGAACCAGCACTAATCGCCCGACTCGCCCCTATCAAAACCAAAGCGACGACTGGGATGATGACGACGATTGGCTGTAATTGAAGGAAGAAGGAAGATTTTTGGAGAAGGAAGAAGGAAGAAGGAAGAGGGAAGAAGGAAGAAGGAAGAAGTAAGAAGGAAGGAAGGAAGAAGCAGATTTTCCGCACACAATATGTGATGGCTTTTTTCTAACTTCTTCTACACTTCTTTTTTCTCTTCTCTCTCCTCTTTTTTCTCTCCTCTCTCCTCTATCCTCTACTACACTAGACTTCTTTGAAATCGATAGAGATCACTATAATAAGCAAGGAGAAAATTATGTTTTATAGCCCATAGAGAACAATACATTTGGCAGCGGGGTATTTATCTTTGTCAACTTTGCTACGAATTAACCAAATCTTTTCCTCCATCTGAACTATATGGTCTTACCAGTCAAATTCGCCGTGCATCTGTATCAGTACCAGCTAATATTGCTGAGGGATATGGACGTGTTAGCAGGAAAGAGTCGATATTTACAAATAGCTCTTGGTTCACTGCGAGAACTGGATACTCATTTAGTGATTTCTGAAAAAGTGGGGTTAGGAACACACGAGCAAATATCACCTGTTGTTAAAGACGTAGATGAAGTCACACGACTAATTGTCAGCACTATCAATAAACTTCAAGCCGAATAAAACCTCTTTAATTCTTCCCTCTTCCCTCTTCCTTCTTCCTTCTTCCTTCTTCCTTCTTCCCTCTTCCTTCTCCAATTATGCAAAACTTTCGTAATTACTATCAAATTCTGGGAGTACCCAGAGATGCTAAGGCTGATGAGATCAAAAAAGCCTATCGACGACTCGCGAGACAGTTGCACCCTGACGTAAATCCGGGGGACAAATCTTCAGAAGATAGGTTTAAAGATATTAATGAAGCCTACGATATTCTTTCAGACATCGAAAAGCGTGCTCAATACGACCAGTTTAGTAAATTCTGGAAACAAAAGGGATTTCAAGGGAAACAAGGCGTAAAACTTCCCAATTTTACAAGTTGGGGAAACAACAAAGCTAGCCGTAAAAAACCTGCTGAAGATATCGATTTTAGCGATTACTCAGATTTCAATAAATTTCTCGACCAAGTGCTCGGAAGACGCAGGGAAGTGAGAATGGCGACAGCAAATGATGCACCGCGAGTGTCCACTTCGGAACCGTGGAGTACCGGTTCTAAAAAAACGAGTTATGTTGCTAATTCTAGGGAAGATAGAAGGGATTTTGACGATCGCGAAATGCGACGAGAAACAGTCGATCGCGAAATGCGACGCGAAACAGTCGATCGCGAAATGCGACGCGAAACTAGAGAAATAGACGATCGCGAAATCAGAAGAGACATCGAGGCGAGGCTGACTCTGCCTTTGGAAAGAGCTTATTCCGGCGGTACTGAGCGCATTCGTTTGGACGACGGGCGGTGGATCGAGGTAAATATGCCTGGGGCGATGGTATCGGGCCAGCAAATTCGCCTGCGAAATCAAGGTATTGGCGGCGGCGATTTGTACTTAAAAATCACAGTTTCTCCCCATCCATTTTTTAGCTTAGAAATGTCGGATATTTGCTGTCAATTGCTGCTGACACCCTGCGAAGCGGTGCTTGGTGGAGATGTGGAAGTGCCGACGCTGGATGGCCCGGTGAAGATGAAACTACCGCCGGGAGTCACGTCTGGGAAGCGGTTGCGGCTGGCGAATAAGGGCTATCCGACTGGAAATGGCGATCGGGGCGATCAGCTAGTAGAAATTCAGGTGTTAATTCCCAAGGAAATTAGTGAAGAGGAACGGGAATTATACGAAAAATTGCGGCAAATTGAGACTTTCAAACCGCGTCAAGATTTGTCTGTATAATTCTGTAGGGTGCGCACTGCGCACCTTCTAAGCTGTTGCGCATTTAAATTGTGTGTCAAAAATCAATCACACTTTTGTGGGGTGGGCTTCTAGCCCGCGCCTAATATGCAATTTAAAAGCAGAACAGCTTACTAATTATGTTGAGAAATCCTCAATAACATAAGTAAAATTACTGTTGCAATTCTTCAGGAACTAGCGGACAATTAACCCTAAGCTAATTTTCCCACAATCAGGAGCAGTCTGCCGCCATGACTCAAATGCCGCCTCAATGCAACAATCTGCAAGAGCAAGTTGACTCTTTACTGCAACTGCTGCGTCAGGAATCGTCTTTGCGACAACAAGATATCACTGCGGTACAATCTTCTCTGAAAAAAGCAACTTCTCCCCAATTTGAGATTGTGTTTGCGGGTGCTTTCAGTGCGGGAAAATCAATGCTGATCAATGCTTTGCTGGAGCGTGAATTGCTCTACAGTGCTGAAGGACACGCCACAGGTACTGAATGCTACATCGCCTACGCTGAATCGGCCCAAAAAGAGCGCGTTGTTCTCACTTTTTCGAGCGAAGTTGAGATTCGCGCTCAAGTTTATGCTCTGTGCGAACAGTTGAATTTAACTACTGAAATCAATATTAATCAAATAGATGTAGTAAAGATTTTATCTCAGGGATGTTCGATAATTATCGAAAAGGAAGGCGGAGAAAATAAATCGGAGCAAGCCAAACAAGCGAAGGCTTTGACTCTGCTTTTAGAAGGATTTGAAGCGAATCGCGATCGCATCCAAACTGTCGAAAATGCCACGTATTCGATGGAACAGTTTAACTTTTCCAATCTCAAGGAAGCTGCTAGTTATGCGCGGCGCGGGAGCAACAGTGCTGTACTCAAGCGAGTTGAATATTACTGTTATCATCCGCTGCTACAAGATGGCAATATTATTATCGATACGCCGGGAATTGATGCGCCTGTCAAACAGGATGCGGAATTGACCTATGATAAGATTGAAAGCCCGGATACTTCGGCGGTTGTCTGCGTCTTGAAGGCTGCGTCGTCTGGGGAAATGACGACGGAAGAGACGGAGTTGATGGAGAAAACGCGATCGAATCCGGGAATTCGCGATCGCCTATTTTACATTTTCAACCGCATTGACGAAACTTGGTACAACACGCAACTGCGACAGCGCTTAGAAAATCTGATTAATTCCGACTTTCGCGACACCACCAGAGTCTATAAAACCAGCGGATTGCTGGGATTTTACGGGAGTTTGATTAGAGGGACAACCGGGCGCGATCGCTTTGGTTTGGATACAATATTTGCCGAAAGTCGCGATCGCCTGGATGCAGACACGAATTCGGGTAACAACAGCGAAAATAGTCAAGAAACACCGCAATTTGTCAACGAATTTAACCGCTACTGCGCCAATTCCGGCAAACTGTCTGCTAGCCAATTTCGGATTTCAGTTAACAGTTACGAAACCCCAAATCAAAACTACGTGCGGATTCTTGCGGAACAAGGTCAACCATTAATCCAGCAATTAATTCAAGATAGCGGCATCGAAGATTTTCGCACAGCCATCACCGATTATCTCACCAAAGAAAAGCGCCCGCAACTGTTCAAAAATCTCGCTGACGATTTAGAGGATTTGTGCATTCAACTGCGGAAACAATACCAAACAATTCAGCGGAGTTTGGACAGCCAGCCCCGCGAAATTGAAGCGATGAAAGCCCAGGAACTTTTGCGGCTAAATCAAGAATTGCAGCAAGTTGGACAAGAATTTCGGGAACACATCGCCGCCGAAGTCAATGATATGATTATGAACAGATGCGATATTTTCGATACAGATTTTCGCCAACTGCAATCTCGGATGATCCGTCGCTTGGATGAATTGTTAGATGGATTTTCGGTTGAGGCGGCTTACGGACGCACTTTGATGACTCATCCGCGCAATGCTACAGCGCCTTTAATTGCGGTTTTAGTGGAAGCGCTTTATTATTTAGCGAATCAGTTGGAAGATATTTTAGTAGAGGCTACTAAGTCACTGGTTGATAATTATTTCCAGTATTTGAAAGACAGTGTTCGTAAGTCGGAATACTATCGATTGCTTTATCGGTTGTTGGGGAATGATGGGGGAATTGAACAGCAGTTAGAGGAGTTGTCGCAGCGGGTTTCTAATGCTTTGGTGAATGCAGCGGGCGTGGAGTGCGATCGCTACGTGCGAGAAAGTCCCCGTTTTTACGACGAAGGCACGTTTTCGATTTACCAATTCCGGGAAACATTACAGCAAACATCTCAAGGTTTCGACTGCGAAAATATGGTAGACGCGCAACCGGCAATTCGGCAATTGTTGAGGCTAGATTTCGAGCCAAAAGTATCTAGAACTATTCGGCAAACTTTCCGCCAAACTGTTAATCAAACTCTGAAAGAGCATTTGTTACCGATGGCGGAGAAGCAAGCTGATGATATTTTGCAGAAATACAGTCAAGCCCGCGATTATTTAGAACAAACTTTAGCACAGGAAGCTGAGGAGAAGATTGCTAAAAATCTGCGGCTGCAAGTTGAGAATGAAGAGAAGATTCAAGAGTACGATCGGGCGGTTTCTGGGATTAATGGTTGTTTGCGGGCGATGAAGTTGCACGAGCATTTGTTGCCTGTAATTGAAGAAAACAATAGCGTTGCCGTGGATTTTGAATAATTGAAATTTTGGCGATTGGAAACCGGGCGATTGGAAACCGGGCGATTGGAAATCCGGCGATTGGAAACCGGGCGATTGGAAACCGGGCGATTGGAAATCCGGCGATTGGAAACCAGGCGATTGGAAACCAGGCGATTGGAAACCAGGCGATTGGGAATCGCGGCTACACAGACAAAACCCGCCTCCGCGGGTTGAAGACATTCTTAGGAACGAAAATTTAATAACTTAAACAGCTCCTACAGTCCTCTCTCCTATAATCTGGGAAGTAAAAGGAGACAGAGCCTCCTGATCTGCGTTACCAGGCAGAGCGAAAGTAACAAGCAAGTCGATTAAGTTATTAAATTGTCATTCCTTATCGTCAGTGTTGCGGTGCTGTAATATATCCAGAATGCGTCGATTTTCAGTTTGAAGACCCCGGATATCTAATTCCACCATCTCCATCCGCTGAAGGCTTTGAGTCATGAGTTGAAGCATCGCATCGATATTGCGCTGCTGAATTTCAATATTGCGATTCATAGTTTCAATATTCCGCTGGTGTACTTCGGTTGTGGAAATTAAAGCACTAACAGCTACTTTAATATCGATCGCGTCATTTTCGAGGCGATCGACACGATTGGGGATATTGCTAGATTCAGTCATGGGGCTGCATCAGTATTGTATATCCGTTATTTTAGCAAGTTTTCAGGTGTGTTAGCTAGCGGGGCGATCGCACAATACATATCTCTTCCAAAAGCAAGTATTGGGACATATCTCTTGTAAAAGCAAGTATTGGGCAGGCAGGATGCCTGCACCACAGTAATTAACAGATTTTAACCCAAGCCCAAATCAGTCACAGCACCAATACTGCTAGAAGAAACCAACTTAGCGTATTTAGCCAAAACTCCCCTAGTATAGCGAGGTTGAGGAGCCTGCCAAAGAGCCCGTCGCCGCTCCAATTCTGCATCATCAACATTGAGCTGCAACAACCTATTTGGAGCATCAATCGTGATTGAATCGTCCTCATTTACGAGAGCAATTATGCCGCCAACTTGCGCTTCCGGTGCCACGTGACCGACCACCATACCGTAGGTTCCGCCGGAAAAGCGGCCATCAGTAATTAACGCCACAGAATCGCCTAAACCTGCGCCAATAATTGCGGAAGTTGGTGCTAACATTTCGCGCATTCCCGGCCCGCCTTTGGGCCCTTCGTAGCGGATGACAATTACATCTCCGGCTTTGATTTTGCCAGCCAAAATTGCAGCCAAACAATTTTCTTCCGATTCAAATACCCGCGCTGGGCCGGTAATTTGTGGTTTTTTAACACCTGTAATTTTAGCAACGGCTCCTTCTGTTGCCAAATTTCCCCTCAGAATTGCTAAATGTCCTTGGGCGTACATCGGGTTTTTCCAAGGACGGATGACATCTTGATCGGCGCGCGGTTCGGCTGGAATATCTGCTAACACTTCAGCAATAGTTTGGCCGCTAATTGTCAGCGCATCGCCGTCTAGCAAACCGCGTTCCAAAAGCATTTTCATGACTTGCGGAATTCCACCGGCTTTGTGCAAATCGGTGGCTACGTATTTGCCACTGGGTTTGAGGTCGCACAATACTGGTACTTTCCCTCGAATAGTTTCAAAATCGTCGAGGGATAGTTTAACGCCGATCGCATTTGAAATCGCCAATAAATGCAGCACAGCGTTGGTTGAACCGCCGACTGCCATGATTACCGCGATCGCATTTTCAAAGGCCTTCCGTGTCAAAATTTGGCTCGGTAACAACTGTTTCCGAATCGCTTCCACCAAAACTTTGGCAGATTCCTCAGCGCTGTCAGCTTTTTCGGCATCTTCAGCAGCCATTGTCGAAGAATAGGGCAAACTCATGCCCATCGCTTCAAAAGCGCTGGACATTGTATTTGCGGTGAACATTCCGCCACAGGAACCGGCACCGGGACAAGCTTTTTGTTCTACTGCGGTGAGTTCTGTTTCGTCAATTTTGCCGGCGCTGAATTGACCGACTGCTTCAAAAGCGCTGACTACGGTTAAATCTTGTCCGTTGTGGTGTCCCGGTTTGATCGTGCCACCGTAGACAAAAATAGCAGGAATGTTCATGCGGGCGATCGCAATCATCGCCCCCGGCATATTCTTATCGCAGCCGCCCACAGCCAGCACACCGTCCATACTTTGGCCGTTGCAAACCGTTTCAATGGAATCAGCAATCACATCTCTCGACACCAGAGAATATTTCATCCCTTCAGTTCCCATCGAGATCCCGTCGCTGATCGTAATCGTACCGAACATCTGCGGCATCGCGCCAGCTTCCCGCGCACCGGCCACAGCCCGCAAAGCGAGCTCGTTCAATCCCATATTGCAGGGCGTAATCGTGCTGTACCCGTTAGCAATCCCCACAATGGGCTTAGTGAAATCGCCGTCGCCAAAACCCACGGCCCGCAGCATAGCTCGGTTGGGCGCGCGCTGCACACCGCCAGTCACAGCTTGGCTTCTCAAATTTTCAGGCATTTTAAAATTTCCTTTGTCAGTTGTCAGTTGTTTGTGGTTCAGTTGTCAGTTGTCAGTTGTTTGTGGTCGCTGGCTGTTGACTGCTGACTGTTGATATCTTTACGCTATCTTTGATTCTCTCAGAATCGCTGACATTTGTGAGGCCCTCTAGAATAGATTCGCACAGCAGTGTGGGGACAGCAGAGGGCAAAAATTATACTGATACTAAAGTGTGCAGGGTGAATACCGTGGTTATCTGGGATGATGTGTGTGGTATAACCCGTCATTCTAACGTTTGAAACAAAAATTGCGAGGCTAATGACATGGAGGCCGATCGAATTCTGAGGCAATATGCGGCCGGAGAAAGAATTTTTCGAGAGATTAACCTCGCGGGAGCCGACTTAAAAGGGGTCAACCTCAGCGAGGCTAATTTTACCCGATCGAATTTCCAAAACGCCAACCTCAAAGGCGCTAACCTGACGGGAGCGAACTTGCGCGAGGTGAAATTGGCAGGAGTGGACATGACGGAAGCCAACCTCAGCGAAGCAAATCTTATCGGTACCGATTTGAGCCGCGCCAATCTCAGCGGGGCTAACTTGGTGGGAGCAAACCTGCGCGGCTCAATGGCGAGAGAAGTCAACATGACTAAAGCAAATTTGACGGAAGCAAATTTGACAGAAGCCAACTTTACCGAAGCGAATTTGTTTGCGGCTAACTTAACGGAAGCTAGCATGATTCGCACTAATTTGATGAAGGCCAATTTAAGTTGGTCAACTCTCAAAGCCGTAAACCTGACAAATGCTATCCTCAGCGAGTCGCTTTTAGAAAGAGCTAATCTGACTCAGGCAATTCTCAGCGGGGCGATGCTGAGTGGGGCCAACCTGACTGGTGCAGACTTGCGCCAAGTCACGATGGTTGGAGCTAATCTCACCGAAGCTAATCTGAGCAATGCTAATTTGAGAGTTGCCAATATGAGTTGGTCAACGCTGCGCGGAGCTAACTTGAGCGGTGCTAATTTGTTCCGGGCTAAGCTTTACTGGTCTAATTTGAGCGGGGCTATTCTGGTGGAAGCTGTTTTGATTGATGCTAATCTCAATCGAACTAACTTCCGTGATGCTGATTTGAGGCGGGCAATTATGCCTGACGGCGCCACTAATGACTCTCAATAGTTAACTGTTAACTCTCAATAGTTAACTGTTAACTGTTAACTCTCAATAGTTAACTGTTAACTAATATCATGTCCGGTTGAATAGTTATCATACTTTTGTCCGACCATGCCCAATGCCCCATGCCCCATGACCTGTTTGGCCAATGCCCAATGCCCCATGCCCCATGACCTGTTTGCCCAATGCCCGTAGGTTTTATTAGCAATTAACCGGACTTGATATAATGAATGTTAGCGAATTATTGATTCTGGGTGCGGCCGGACTGTTTGCGGGTATCCTAGCTGGTTTTTTGGGTATCGGCGGCGGTACGGTGCTTGTACCTTTGTTGGTGGCTCTCAATTATGCTCCGGTGCAAGCGGTTGCTACTAGCGGTTTGTCGATCGTAATTACGGCTCTTTCTGGCAGCATCCAGAATTGGCGCATGGGCTACCTCAATTTGAGTCAAGTCGCAGGCATCGGATTTCCTGCCGTCATCACAGCACAAATTGGTGCTTATTTGGCGGGGATATTTCCGCCTTATTTGCTGTTAGTTTCTTTTGGGTTGTTGTTGTGGTTGAATATTTATTTGATTGAAGTTCGCAAGCACCTGACAGCTAAGAAAGCGGAAGGGGAAGGGGAAGAATCAGGCTCAATTTCCAATTCCCAATTCCCAAACAATTCAAATATTTTATTTAATCCAACTTTTGCTAAAATTGCGACTGGCAGTGCGGCGGGTTTATTAGCGGGTTTGTTCGGCGTTGGTGGCGGCGTGATTATGGTTCCTCTGCAAATCTTGCTGTTAGGAGAAAGCATTAAAACCGCAATTCAAACGAGTTTGGGTGTCATCGTCATCACTGCTATTTCGGCGACGGCGGGACACGCGGCGCGCGGCAATGTTTTGTGGGTTGTGGGGTTGATTCTGGGGGGTGGCGGTTTGTTAGGGGCGCAAATTAGCACGCGGTTTTTGCCGAGATTGTCCGATCGCACTATTAGTTTAGCTTTTCGATCGCTCTTGGCAGTATTATCGCTCTATGTTTTCTGGCAAGCTTGGCAAAAATTTAGTAATGGGTAATTGGTAAGGTGCGCAGTGCGCACCCTACGAAAGACTAATTTTCTGATAGTTTCTTGACGGCGCGAGTCAGACGCTGCAAATAAGGCTTGACAATTTCTTGATTTTGGCGCTGCAACTCGGAAACCTGGTTCTGCAAAAGGTGAATCTCGGTTTGCAACATCCCTGTGTCTATTGTCGGTCGATCGAGCAAAACCTGCAATTGCTTCAGAGAACCTTGGATTTCATTCAAGTCTACTTCAGTCGATCGCTCCTGCAACTCTGCTGTAATAGTTTTAACCTCAGTTAACTTTTCGTCCAGCAATAAAAATCGGACATTGACATTTTCCCAATCATGCTCTCTGAGGGCGCTATTTTCCAGAATGCGGAGTTTTTGCTGCAAATCCGACAGCATGGTGTAGAGTTCCTGAGAATCGGCAGGAAGTGCCTGTGCTTGGCGTTCGAGGGATGCTACCGCACCTTGTAAGTCGGCGATGGGGCCCGATTCCAAAATACCGAGTTTTTGTTTCAAGTCGGAGACGGTGGTGTCGAGTTGGACAAGTTCTCCAGGTAGTCTCTGAACTTGCTGCGATCGACCTTCTACTGCGGCCTGCACCTCCGCGATCGCAGAATTTGCCTTGTATTGCATTTTTTGCTCGAAACGCTGGCGATTGGCGAGATTTAGCGAGAGTGCTGCGGTTAACGGGGCGGCAGCGTAGAGAATTTGGCCCGACAATCCCGCAGCAATCGTGCCAATCGCTGAACCGGCAATAGAGGCGTATTCTGCCAATTCTAGCCAATCCGGCTGGTTTGGGGAAATTCTCAAAGCTGGGTATGATGCGTCTTCGATCTTCTGCATAGCCTTTTAGTCGTAGTCTGATAGATTCCGATACCGACATGATATAGCGATCGGCAAATAAATCAGGGTCATTTATCAAAATTTCGGGATTGTGATATTTTTACTTACTTCTGCCGAATGCCAAAAGATGAGAATGAGTGCCCTCAAAGCGGTCGGTGTCGGGTAAAATTCAGAATGCGCCGATCGTCTGTCAGGAGTATACAGAAAATGGGTCTCAAGATTATTGAAAGCTACGATAGCAGTTTTGTCCTCGAACCGGAGGCTAAAGCTGCACTGTTCGGTTCACTAACCAGTGACAGCTTTCTCCAACAAGTAGCCGGACAATTGCAGTGCTCGCGGATCGAATTTGCCGAGTTACTTTTTCAGCCAGTCCCTTACAGCAGCGAGACGCCGAAGGGAATGCCTGCGGAATTTCAAAAGTATCACGAATCGATCGATTTTGCGATCGTCAACGTCCCGCCCAATTTCATGTTTCAAGCCAAAATATTTAAACCCAGCCGCCTCTGTGCCGTTTATCGCGTTTTCAAGAATTAGTTAAACAGTTGACAGTTGACAGTTGGCAGTTGGCAGTTGGCAGTTGATAGTTGGCAGTTGACAGTTGGCAGTTGATAGTTGGCAGTTGGCAGTTGACAGTTGACAGTTGACAGTTGATAGTTGACAGAAGGAAGAAGGAAGAAAACATACACAGCAAGCTTTTTAGCATCCGTCCGTATTTCACCTTCAATTAAGTAGATTTACTTAAAAATCAGGAAAATTTCAGGAAAAATTAACATCGATAATTCAAACAACAAATGACAGAAGAAATTCACCCTCTCGCCAGCTTAGAATTCATTCCCTACATTGACTCAGAAGGGAAATTGCCCGAATTTGTCCAGGGTAAAATCGGCGTGTACGCGATTTTCGACAACGAAAAAGTCCTGCAATTTGTCGGCTATTCCCGCGATACTTACCTCAGCCTCAAACAGCATTTGGTGCGCCAAACCGAACATTGCTACTGGCTAAAAGTCCAAATTATCGATCGACCCAGCCGCACTATACTAGAAAGCATCCGATCGAGTTGGATTTCCGAAAACGGTTCCCAGCCCCAGGGCAACGCTGCCGATGCCACCAAGTGGAACGATCCCATCGACACCAAAACCGTGATGACTGCCCAAGAAATCGCAAATTATGAAGGTATTGTCGCCGATGAACTTGCCAAAGATAAATTGTTAAAAAATGTAGCGCGGCGCGTGGAAAATGAAATTTTATCGCTGCTCAAACTTCGCGGTGTAACTGAAGAAATCCGGTTTAATCCCAAGCTGAAAACTAGCGGTTTGCTGGATTTAAAGTAACTACGCTCTCAGGCTAATTCCACACAATCTACCCTGTTTGCAGTCAGGAATTAAGTCCTCTCTCTCAGGACTAAAGTCCTCACTACAAACCTTTTTGTATTGAGGACTTAAGTTCTTTCTCTCAGGACTTTATTCCTGACTACGAACTTATAACATTTTAAAATTTATAGCAACCGCCGCATCGGGCGCAGACATAAATAACCTCATAAATAGAGCCGATACCAGTCAAGCATAAATAGTTTGATTCCCGTACTGTGCAACTGTCAACTGTCAACTGTCAACCGTCAACTGCCATAACAGATATCGGAATCTGCAAAATGAACTCTGTCCCCCCGCCAAGAGCAGAAATACAACTGATTTTACCTCCATGTTTTTCCACTATAATATCGTGACTGATAGCCAACCCTAATCCAGTACCGCTGCCGACAGGCTTCGTGCTAAAAAATGGGTCAAATATCCGGTGGTACACTGCCTCGCTGATCCCACAACCGTTATCGGCAATGTGAATAACAACCGATTGATTGTTTTGAATTGCGAATTTTGAATCTGGATTGTGCAGCGCAGGTTCTGAGTCAGAAGTTACTGAAGTGCTGATGGTAATTTTTCGAGGATATGGTTTAGTTTCCAGGGCATCAATAGCATTACTTAGCAGGTTCATGAACACCTGATTTAATTGACTGGCGTAACAGGTGATTTTTGGTAGTTGACTGTAGTGTTTGATCACCTCAATTTCACCGGCCTTGTTTGCTTCCTTGAGCCGATGTTCCAAAATAACTAAAGTATTGTCAATGCCTGCATGAATATCCACTGACTTATTTTTTTCTTCGCCAAGGCGGGAGAAGTTGCGCAAAGATAGCACAATTTTGCTGATCCGAGAAGCACCATCTTTCATCGAATTCAGCAGTTTTGGATAATCTTCTGCAATGAAGTCGGGTTGAATTTTGTCCAATTCGTCGGTAATTTCTGCAACGGGGTGCGGGTAGTAATGTCGGTATAATTTGATGAGGCGAACCAAATCTCGTGCATAGTCAGCAGCCATACCAATATTGCCGGAGATAAAGTTGACTGGATTGTTGATTTCGTGAGCAATTCCTGCGGCTAGTTGACCTAAAGAAGCCATTTTTTCCTTCTGTATTAACTGAGCTTGAGTCTTCTTAAGTTCAGTTACAGTTTGTTCGAGTTGTTGGGCGTAGGATTGTGTTTGTTGGAACAAATGGCGCTGCATGATTTGATTTGAGACGCGGGCCAGAACTTCTTTGTCGTGAAACGGTTTTGTGATATAGTCTACACCGCCAACTTCAAAGGCTTTGACTTGATCTAACACTTCATTCAAAGCACTGATAAAAATAACCGGAATGTCCTTAGTTGTGGCAGAAGCTTTTAACTCTTTGCAGACTGTGTAGCCGTCCATATCTGGCATCATGATGTCCAGCAATATCAAGTCGGGAGGAGTTAATTCGATCGACCTTAAAGCTAGTTGACCGTCGGGTGCGGTGCGTGTTTTGTAGCCGTGCTTCGAGAGTATTTTAGATAAAAGATGCAAATTATTCGGAACATCATCAACAATTAAAATATTCCCTTTTAACAGGGGAGTTGTTTGGTCATTCATATCTTTCTAAGAAGTCAGTAGTCATTAGTCAGTAGTCATTAGTCATTAGTCATTAGTCATTAATCATCAGGAAGAAGGAAGCTTTTAGTTATCGTCGCGAGAGAAGGAATAAGCCATATTTTACAAGGATGTCAGCAATTATGAACCTCCTCAGCTTCGGGCGCGGTTGCTATTTTTTTAAATAACCTTTGTAGGTTTGTAATGATGACTTTAGGATCAATACGATTCACTTAAGATAATCCGATCGGCAAAACGATGTGACAAAAATATACTGCGATTGCTTTCCAGAAGCGCAATGACAAAAAAGCGTTAAATGAACTGTATTGACTTTAGTATTCAAAGTTTAATGAGGACTGTAGTCCTCACTACGAACATTATTTAATATCATTGTTATTTCGTTTCGGGACGGATGAGAGCTAGTATTTGATTGAATTGAAACTCGTTAGCTAATGCGGCGAGAGCGCTGGCTAAAGAGTGATTTCGATCGCGAATTAGCTCAATTTGATTGAGAATCAATTCTAAATCGCACTCAATTGTAGCTTTCTCTAAATCAGCCAGCCAACCCGCTGGTAAAGCTGCGATAGTCTCTGAAGTCGGAGCCTCGATTGGAGTTGGCTCCGGCACATTCTCCGGTTCATCGTAAATGTAACGCACTCCGAGATGTTTGTGGAGCGTGGTAAATATTTCTGCCTCTCGAAAGGGTTTGTGGATAAAGTCATCGCAATCATCTGATGCAGTAACGGTTCGCGCTTCCTCGGCGCTAGCGGCACTGACGGCAATAATGGCGGTAGCTTGACCTTTAATGGTGCCTTTGATACGTTGCGTAGCTTCATGTCCATCCATCATGGGCATCCACATATCCATAAAAATTAAGTGTGGCTCGAAACTCGACCAGATTTCAATGGCTTCTACACCATTACTGGCTTCTTTGAGTTCAAAGTCAAAGGCTGCAAGGATTTTGATCAGCAGTTTGCGGTTGTCCTCGCGATCGTCCACAATCAAGATCCGATAGCGCTGCTGATTAGGTTCGAGGGCTATTATCCGACGCGGCGGCTGTACCAGTTGAATGTCCGCCGCCTCAACCGCGCTGACGGGGAGATCAAAGGCGAAGGTAGTGCCGCGCCCTACTTGACTGCGCACAGTGATCATGCCACCCATCAGCTTGACAAACTCTTGACTGATGGCTAGCCCCAAGCCGGTTCCCTGCTGAGATGTTTCCCCTGTTTTGGTTTGGACAAAGGCTTGAAAAAGCTGATCTAACTCATCACTCGCCATGCCGCAGCCGGTGTCTTTTATTTCAAAATGTAATTTGTAATTGATTGGTAATTGCTGATTTTCAGGCTCCATAACCCAACTTACTTTTACCGCAATTCCTCCCTCTTTCGTAAACTTAATGGCGTTAGAAAGTAGATTAATTAAAACTTGGCGCAATTTAATTTCATCGGTTTTGACGTATTGGGGAGTATCGCTAGAGTAGCTAAATATTAACTCCAATTGTTGCTCCCGCGCCTGGAGTTGGAACATCTCCTCCACCTCGTTTAGTAGTCTGCTTAATTTAAAGTTTGTTGGGTTGAGGGTAATGCGTCCCGCCTCTATTTTGGCTAAATCTAATATTTGATTGATCAGAGTTAGCAAGTGTTCTCCGCTGCGGTTGATGATCTGGAGATTTTCCTGTTGTTCGCGGCTGAGGTTTGTTGAGCGCTGCATCAATTGGGAGAATCCTAGAATTGAGTTGAGAGGGGTGCGTAATTCGTGGCTCATGTTGGCCAAAAAAGTGCTTTTCGCGAGGTTGGCTGATTCTGCTGCCCAGGCGGTTTGTTGGAGCTGTACTGCTTGCTGTTGAGTGGCTTCGAGCAATTGAGCTTGTTGTAAGGCTACTCCGAGTTGAGTGCTAATTTGCAGCGCAATATTGATCTCTGCTTCGCGCCAAGTACGGGGCCCAGAATTTTGATAGCTGGCGAGCAAACCCCACAGTTGAATGCCACATAATATGGGTGAAATAATGTAGGATTTAGCTTGAAATTGCTCTAATAGTTTCAGGTAACAAGGAGTAAACCCAGCGGTGTATATGTCTTCAATCATGCGGTAAGCAACGCCTCGATTGTACATACCGCCTTGATTTCTTTGTAGATAGGTATCTCGCACTGGTTCTCTGTAGGTTTGGAGCGTTTTTACTGTACAGTTAGAGTCTTCGACAAGATTGTTTGACCAATCAGAATCGTTCGATTGTTTTTGGATCAGAGATGTCCAGCCTTCCGCCATTGACTCGGCAACAAATTCGCCGCTCCAATCTGGATTAAAACGATAGATGGCGACTCGATCGCATTTTAGGGTTTCTCGCAGCTCAGAGGTTGTGGTTTGGAAGATTGTGTCAATATCTAAGGACTGACGGATGCGATCGATCGATCGCCCGATCGCTTGTTCCCGCTGGGCGCTTTCTCGCAAAGCTGCCTCGGCTTGTTTGTGAGCGCTAATATCCAAGACAGTGCCGAACCAACGGATCAACTGCCCTGTTTGATCAAAAACTGGTTTCCCTCGGACTTCCATGTAAGTGAGCGAGCCATCTCTGCGGATCAGCCGCAGATCGAGTTCAAAGCTTTTTTTGTGGATACGTCGCTCCTCAAGCATTGTCAGATAGGGCGATCGATCTTCGGGATGAAAACGCTCGACTAATTCTGGGGTTGCTAGCGGTTTTTGAGTCGGATCGAGCTCGAACATACGATAGAGTTCTTGACTCCAAGTGCTTGTGGCTTGGGCTATATCGTATTCCCAACTACCAATATGGGCAATTTTTTGGGCTTCCAGCAGTCGGGCTTCGGCTAACTGGCGATCGCTAATATCACGGGCTACCCAAACCGCAGAGCGATCGGACAATGGCGAAATTTTAGCAGCAAACCAAACTTCTTGGTTATTAATTTGCAGACTGTAATCAAAATTAATAGTTTGTTGGGTTGCTAATGCCTCTCGAACTCGATCGAAATAAATCTCCTCGCTTTCGTCTTGGAAAAATTGTTGGATGATGGAGTCGATCTGACTCGTGTGATAGTTGTCTTGAAAAATTCCCTTGGTGGGTATGATTTGGATGGTTTTTTCTGTGGGTTCTAAAATTAAGATAATATCTGCGATCGACTCGAATATTTTTAGAATTTGCTCGGTAGAACTGTAAAACTTTTCTTCGAGCAATTGGCGATCGGCAATTTCATCCTGTAATAGTTCATTAGCACGAGCTAAGGCGGTGGTACCAACTTCGGTTTCTAAAGTGCGATTGTAGTTAGTTAAGATTTTTTCTGATTGTTTCCGGCCTGAGATGTCAGCAAAAGCATTGACGGCATAAATAATGTTTCCGCCTGCGTCAAAAATTGGTGTGGCGCGCACCTCAAGAGGAATAATTTCCCCATTTCGATGCAGTTCTAAATCGTCAACGAGCACCGTTTCGGCCCGCAGCGCTCGGAAGGCGGGCAGTTCTTCTGTTGGATACGGCTGATTTTGGCGGTAGATTTGATAAACTTCTACCATTTCTTGTAAAGTCGCTTCGGGGATATTTTCTACGCCGAGCAAACGCTTGGCAGTTTGGTTTAAGTAGATGACTTTACCCGATGTATCGTGGATAGATATCCCTGCGGGTACGGCTTCGATAAATTGCTTGAGTTGGCTCTCACTCTGCGCTAAAGCTTCAGTTAAAGATTTTTGTTCTGCAAAAGCCTTTTGCAGTTGCGCTGCCATTAGATTGAAGGAATTGGTGAGTTCTCCGACTTCATCGCAGCGTCTAATTTCTAAAGGTTGATCCCATTCGCCTTTTGCTACATTTTTGGCGGCGGTATTCAAGCGCAAAATGGGTTTTGTTACCCAACGGGAAGTCAAAAATCCGATCGCACTCCCGATCGCCAGCGTACCCGCGCACAACCACAATGTATTGCGCGTATTCGCTTGAATGGGAGCCATGAAATCCGACTCTGGCACCACCACCACAATCAACCAATCCAAGCCACGGGCATCTCGATAGGGAGTGACGCGGAGAAATTGCGGAGATCCCTCGATCGTCAAAGTCAATTGCTGGGCTGTTTGTAGGGTGCCCAAATTGCCAAATTTGTTGGCGAGTTGCTGAGCAATATATCGGGTGCGGACATCCTGGCTGTTGATGCGCCGCAATGGCATCGGTTGCTGTTTTCCTTGCTTGACAAAAGGCGTTTCTAGGGTGGATGTGGCAACCAAATTGCCCGATCGATCCATGATGAAAGTTTGTCCAGATTTAGAGAAGTGCAGCCGATCGAGAAAAGTGCTAATTTTGGACGGCCCAGAATCATTGGTGAGGCGATCGGCAATTCGCTCTCCTACTTGCTGCATTAGCTGCTGCGCTACCTCCTCGACGGCTTTTTGACCACTTTTAAAAGAAAGAAAGCCTACGACGCCGACGGCGCTGACTGTTAGCAAAACAAACGGAACAATCAAAACTGTTCGCAGGGGAAGCTTGCGGAAAAGTTTTGCTGCTGGGCGGTTGAGGGGATTAATGGGCATAGCGGTAAAGGAATTGCCCTAGTGGAGGCTGATTGTTATGAGTTTTTTACCCCTACCTTGGCACATTTAACTGAGCTAAGACGGCGGCGAATCGAGCAGGATCGATCGGCTTTGCTAAGTGTTCGTTGTAACCAGCGGCGATCGCTCGATCGCGGTCTTGTTGGCTAGCATAAGCTGTTAGCGCCACAGCCGGCAAGCGCTTGATTTTGTCAGATTCGGACGATCGCACTTTGCGGATCAGCGAGTAGCCATCCTCAATCGGCATCCCGATATCGCTGACTAAAATATCTGGCGGCGACTGCTGTAAAATGTTGATCGCCTCAGCAGCCGAAGCAGCAGCAGTCGCAGTCGCCCCCAACTGTTCCAGCGCCACCACCAAAAACTCGCGGTTGTCGGGTTCGTCATCAACTACCAACACCTTTAAACCAGCCAAAATACCCGGAGGAATTTGAGCGGCTTTGCTGTCCTCTCTCAACTGTGGCTGCTTACTGCGACGCTGTTTCAGGGGCAGCATTACCGTGAATGTCGCACCCTTGTCTTTACCCGGACTTTCGGCGCGTACAGTGCCGCCGTGGAGTTCCACCAAGTGCCGGACGATCGCCAATCCCAGCCCCAAACCGCTGTCAGCCCGAGTAATCGAGCCATCTGCTTGTCGGAAGCGATCGAATACGTAGGGCAGAAACTCAGCAGAAATGCCCTTGCCGGTATCGCTAACAGTAATTTGCACGTAATTAGGTGATGAGGAATTAGCCACAGCTACCGCAGACAAGCGCACTGCTACAGTTCCGCCAGAAGGCGTAAACTTGACGGCGTTAGTCAGCAAATTCGAGACTACCTGCTGCAACCTCTGGGCATCGCCCCACATCAAACTGACTGCGGGGTCAAATTCCGAGGAAACAGTCACAGACTTAGCCTGGGCTGTGAAAATGACTGAATTCAGAGCAACTTCGATCGTCTTTCTGATCATGAACCAGCCGGGTTTCAGAGCCAGCTTGCCTTGAATAATCCGGGAAACATCGAGCAAATCTTCCACTAGCTGCGCCTGCACCCGTGACTGACGCTCGATCGCTTCGAGGGCGCTCTTTAAAGTTGCTGGGGTGTACCCGCCTCTGCGAAGTATCTGGGCCCAGCCCAGAATCGCATTTAAAGGCGTCCGCAGTTCGTGGGAAAGAGTGGCGAGAAACTCGTCTTTCTGGCGGTTGATGGCTTCTGCTTCGGCCCGCGCGGCTTGTTCGCGATCGAGCAACTGAGCGAGTTCTGCCTCTACTTGCTTGCGATCGCTGATGTCGGCGACGATCGACATACAGTTAATGTTACCCTTGCCGTCGCGGACTGGAGTTGCCCACAAACCGATGTCGATCGATCTGCCGTCTTTCCTTTGGCGGTGGGTTTCCACTCCGGCGAGCCCGTGTCCGGCGCGAATTCTTTTCAACTTCGCCGTGAATTCCTCCCGTTTGTCTGGGGGAATGCTGGGCAAAAATTCACCTACCACCTCTGATTCTGACCAGCCAAAAATCCTCTCGGCGGCTGGGTTCCACATTTTCACAATCCCGTCGTCGGCACTGAAAACGCTAATTGCTAGGGGACAAGCCTGAATCAAAGCTTCCAAAGTTTGATTGATTTGCGATCGCGCTTCCTCTGCTTGTTTGCGATCGCTGATATCGACGTTCACCCCGATCATCCGCAGAGGTAAACCGCGATCGTCCTGAAACACCTTAGCCCTGCAAGCAATCCAGCCCACGCTGTTGTCGGGCCGGCAGATGCGGAACTCAATGTTTAATTCCTCCCCGGAAGCTGCGGTTGCCTGCACCTGCTGTTGGGTGAAAGTGCGATCGTCTGGATGCACCATTGCCAGCAAATTTTGATAGCTGCTGTCGAAACCGCCGATCGGCAGCCCGTACAATGCCTCTAACTCCGGCGTACAAGCGAGTTCGCCCGTTTGGACGTTCCATTCAAAAGTTCCGATTTTGCCTGCTTGCTGAGCGATTTGCAGCCGTTGTTGATTGTTTTTGAGTTCTGCTTCCACCCGCGAGATTTCGGTCAAGTCGATGTAGAAGGCGACGATCGTCTCTGGTTCGCCCTTGTCGGGGCACAAAGTCGTCGCGCCCATCAAAATCGGGACGCGGCTGCCATCTTTGCGGATGTACTCTTTCTTAAAAGGAGTTGCAACTCCCTTAGCCCGGAGTTCTTGCGCCGCCCTGGCGTCGAGGTGCAGGTATTCGGGGGGGGTCATCCTGTCCCACCGCATGATACCGGAGAGCACGTCTGAGCGGGTGTAGCCGACCATTTTTAGCAGGGAGTCGTTGGCGTAGGCGATGCGGCCGGTCAAATCGCCGATCGCGACTCCGAAAATATTGGACTCAAACAGTCGCCGGAATATGGCTTCGCTTTGCTGCACCAACCGTTTTGCTTGATTGCGATCAGTAATTTCGGCAACCACAGTGCTGACTCCCAACAGCGTTCCCGATTCATCGATCACGGGGTAAAAGCTGACTTGCCAATCCCGGACAACTCCCGGCTGTTGAAGGGTTGCAGCCTTCATTTCCAAGTCGAGCACGGGGGTTTGCGTTGCCAGCACTTGCAGGTAAATCGGCTCTACCATATCGGCAAGTTCTGGTATCGCTTCTCTGACGGTGTGCCCGATGTGATCTGCGATCGATCTGCCGTTGATCTGAGCGAGGCATTCGTTCATGCGGATGTAGCGCAAATTGGTATCGACAAAGGAGAGCCCAACTGGTGTGGTGTTGTAAACTAAGTCGAGTTCTGCTAGTTGGTTGCGAATGCGAATTTCGTTTTCTCGGAGTTGGTTTTGGGCTTGTTTGCGATCGGTGATATCGAGTACAAAGAACGATCCTTTGTCTGTGAATCCTTGCAAGTTTCCGGCGCCGGCTAAAATTGGAAAGCGTGTGCCGTCTTTGCGGATGAATTCTTTTTCATAGGGCGCGCAACTTCCTGATGCTGCGATTTGGGCGAGGGCGCTGCGATCGAGTTCTGCGTATTCCGGCGGCGTGATATCGACCCAGCGAATCTGTCCAGAAACTAAGTCTTTCCTAGTATATCCAATCATTTCCAGCAGCGCGTCGTTAGCTTCCGTAATTTCGCCGTCCACATCCCAGAAACCGATACCGATCATATTAGATTCAACCACGCTGCGGAACCGCGTTTCGCTTTTCCGCAAAGCTAATTCTGTTTGTTTGGCGGCGGTAATATCTGCGAGAATTATGCCGGCACCGATGATTTCTCCCCTTTCATTTTTCACTGGGTAATAGTTGGCTAGCCAGTAGCCAAAATCTCCCGCTTTTCCCGGAAGTTCGTCGCTAACTTCTACATTTAAAATAGGTTGACCGGTTTCTAGAACTTGCTGAATTATCGGTGCAAATTTGGCTGCTGATTCTGGCAACAATTGGCGGAAATCTTGACCGAGATGCTCTTCGGCGGACAAACCCTGGAGTTCTGCTAAGACGTGATTGATATGGATGAAGCGCATTTCGCGATCGAGAAAGCAAATCGCTAGGGGAGATGCTTCTAACAGCGCGTCAATTAAGGCGAAGGATTCCGATGTTTGAGATAGTGCTTGTTGTGCTTCTGTATAAAGTCTGGCGTTGTCTAGGGCGATCGCCACGCGGTATGCTAAATCTTCTAGCATTGCCATGTCTGCTGCACTGTAGCGGCGGCCAAACTTCGAGGTAAAGCAACTAATCGCACCCATTACCCGCCCGCGCGCTTTCAGCGGTACGCAAGCGTGAGATCCGATATTGAGCGATCGCAATCTTTCCATTTCTGCTGCATTGTCGGCTGCTGCTGCTAAAATCTCTGCATCCACTTCGGCAATTAGCTCGGATTTGCCGCTGCGAATTACCAGCGGATAGCCGTTAACAGCATCGGAGGCGATCTGGCTGCGGATTCTCAAGTTATTCAGAGTATCAACCGTAGAGGGTTCTACGTGAGCCACAGCGACTTGGCGCACTTTTGAGTCAGTTTCGGTCAAATGAATGCAACACCCGTCTGCGATCGAATTAACGGCTAATTCAGCGACATTTTGCAGCACTGTTTCCCCGTCAAACGCCGCAGCCAGCATTTTGCTAACTTCTGCTAAAAATCCCGATCGCCGCTGTTCAATTTCCGCTTTTTCCCTAGCTGCTTGTTCGATTGTCAACTGCAATCTTTGAGTTTCGGCAAGTTTGAGTTCTGTGATGTCGCGGGCAACAATTAACGCCGATTCTGGTACGCCGTCTTTGTCAAATTCTGGAACAACGCGAGATTGATATGTTCTGAGACCGTCGGTTGAGTGCCCCTGAAATTCGATGATTTTTTCTCTACCTGTTCCTAATACTTGGTGCAGGGTTTCATCCCACATTTGGCAGAGTTCTGGCAGCATTCCTAGGTCTTGATTGGTTTTGCCGAGGAAGAATGAAACTGGTTTTCCTTGGCTTCTGGCAACTGCTTGATTGACATAAATATAACGCAGTTCTTTGTCAATGCGGATAATCGCATCTGGCGTATTTTCTAGCAGCGTTCTCAGTTGCTGTTCGCTGCTTGACAAAGCTGCTTGCGTTTTTTTTCTTTCGGTGACATCTCGCACCGTGCCCACGTGTCCGATGAGTTCGCCACAGTCGGAGAACATCGGCGCGGAACCAACGTGAATCCAGCGCACAATCCCCTCTGATATTTGCAGGCGATACTCGATCGCATATTCCCCAGCTTCTTGAGTATAATCCTGCCATTGGCTCAATACGCGCGATCGGTCTTCCGGGTGAATGCAATTCTCCCAACCTTCTCCTAAAAGTTCTGCCAAACTCAAGCCCAAAATTGCCTGACAGCGCGGGTTTGCATAGGTGTAGCGCCCCTGGAAATCCGCCATAAAAATCCCCATCGGCGAACAGGAACTTAAACAGCGAAATCGTTCTTCTTGAGCTTGCAGCGCTTCTTTAGCGACTGTCAGTTCTGCCGTGCGCTGTTTAACACGGTTTTCTAGCTCAGAGTAAGCTAAAGCTAGGGCTAGTTCTGCTGATTTGCGATCGGTAATATCAATGCCACTTGTTATCACATATTCTACCACACCCTCGCCATCGACCATCACTGTATTCGACCAAGAAATGAAGCGCTTGCCGCCATTCTTAGTACGCCAATAGTTTTGATATTCGCTATAAAATTCTGCGGTGTTAAGTTTAGCAAAAACTGTTTGTACTGGCTCTATTTCTTCGGGAATCAAGAAGAGATCCCAAACATATTTATCCACAACTTCTGCTGCTGAGTAGCCTGTGGTTTTTTCGCAAGCTTGGTTAAAGCGGACAATCCGTCCTTGGCTGTCGAGAACTACAATTAAGCAAGCCGTCGTGTCAATTACTTTTGAAATAATCTGGCGTTCTATTTCTAGTTCTTGTTCTGCGGACTTTAAGCTAAAATACCAAGCGCTAACCATTGCAGCGGCAAAAAGTAAAATTGCAGGAGTTGCCTGGAAGGAAAACAGTAACAGACTTGTCAGCAGTAAAGCCGTGGCGGCGCTAAATGTAGCAATGCTGTAAGATTTAATGGGTAAGGGCAAGACCTGAAACCGACTCATTTTTGTTGACCTGTAGCGATGGCGCGATCGCACGAGTTCTGGTACCGATGAAACAATATTGTTAAAACTAATTATGTCTTTTTCCTATACATGACCACATTTGTAGGGGTCGTGCCATCTTCCCAGAGACAGATTTGCCGAAGTCAGTTGACAGTTGACAGTTGATAGTTGTCAGTTGTTAGTTGTCAGTTGTTAGTTGTCAGTCAGAGGGAATAAGAAAAATGCTCCCACTCTCCCCATCTCCCACTCTCCCCATCTCCCCATCTCCCCATCTCCCCCTCTCCCACTCTCCCCCTCTCCCCATCTCCCACTCTCCCCATCTCCCACTCTCCCACTCTCCCACTCTCCCACTCTCCCCTCTCTCCATTCGTCGAAGCCAAACAATTTATACGCGCAGCAGCTTATGATAAATGAATCGACAAACTGGATAAGTTGATTTCTGGGAGGAACTTACCGTGAATCACAAGCTGGCAAAAATTATCGGATTATTTTTCGCAGCCGCCATCGTCTTCGGATTCATCGGTTACGCGCTGCAAAATCCCAACTCGGTCAACAACTCAGTAATGTCGATCGGCTTTCCCAATCTTACCCCAGCTACCGCCAGTGCGATCGACAACAAGCGCGACCAAATCTATCTCAACGGCACCTGGCAATTTGTCCCCGCCATTGGCAACCCCCAAAGTCCCCCCGCCTCCCCAAGTTGGGGCTCCATCCAAGTACCCGGAGACTGGCAAGAAGAAAAAAGCGAATTCATACCCGGAATCATCACTCGCGGCACCGGCAAAGACTGGGAAAATTTCAACAGCAAACAACTATCAAAAGCTTGGTATCAGAAAAATATAGACATCCCAGGCGACGGTCAAAACCGCCGAATTTTTATCGACTTAGCCAGAGTGAGTACCGATGCAATCATCTTTGTTAACGGCATTAACTGCGGCCAAATCGAATCGCCTTACGGTACTGTTGAAATTACAAAAGTAGCCAAATCAGGTCAAAATACCATATCTATTTTAGTCGCGGCAGTCTCCGACGAAAAAGACAAAGCCGTGATCATGAGTCCCACAGAAATTTATACAACAAAATCCAATTTGCAATCGCGCGGACTCATCGGCGAAGTCAGGATTTTTAGCGTTCCCCAAGGCCCCCTAATTAGCGACGTATTCGTCCAAACTTCCACCAGAAAGAAACAAGTTAAATTAGATGTCGAACTCAAAGACATTACCCAAAACGGTCAAGTTCAACTAATCGCCCAAATGTTCGACGAGAAAGGCAAAGTTGAACAAAAATTTATCGGAACAGCCAGCGTTCAAGCCAAACCAATTCAAACCGTACAAGTCCAGTGGGATTGGCAAAATCCCCGCCTTTGGGATGCCGGCCAACCCAACCTCTACACCCTGCAATTAGAAGTAACAGGCAGCGGCGTCAAAACGCAATATCACCAACCCTTCGGATTCCGCGAATTTTGGGTAGAAGGGCGCAAGTTTTTCTTAAATGGCACCGAGTTTCGCCTGCGTCCCACCTTACATTCCGATACTTGGGAAGGCGGCACATTAGAAGTTTCAGATAGTTTAATAGACGCCTATGTAAAAGCCGGTTTCAATATAGCAGAAATCTGGCCTTGGAATCACGACGAACGGGGTAGATGGCACTTTCGAGAACTATTTTCCGAACGCGCAGACCTCAAAGGTTTTCCAATTATGGCTCCCGCTTTAGATATTACTCCCATAGCTTGGAGCGAACAGTGGAATAACCGCCAAATAATCGATCGCTGGAAAGGGCGAATGGCAGCAGAAATGCGCCGCTACCGCAATCATCCCTCAGTATTAATGTGGGCGACAAGTCCCAATTATTTCGGCAGCGGTGACGATCAAAATCCCCGCCGCATCGGCAAGAAAAAAATAGAAGGAACTCTCGGCCCCACAGAAGACCAGCGTATGCGCGCCAAAACCCCCTTGGGGAACGAGGCTTTTGCTGCTATGAAATTGGTAGACCCAACCAGACCTGTAATGGTACATCAAGGCGGCACTTTTGGCGATGTTTATTCGCTGAATTCTTATTTAAATGTGATGCCATTGCAAGAGAGGGAAGAGTGGATTTCCGAATGGAGCAAAACCGGAGAAATGCCCTACATGGTGGTAGAATTTGGCACGCCTCTGCACGCGACAATGATGCGAAACCGCCAAGGTTTTGATAAAGTGATTGTTAGCGAGCCTTTGATGACTGAATTTGCAGCAATTTACTTGGGGAAAGAAGCTTATCAGTTAGAAAATCCCACTTATAAAGGTAAAATTCGCGAGCAATTTGTCAAGGATATGCAGTATAAAAGCTGGCATAACAGCAAGGATTTAGATTTTGCACCTGCTTTTCAAAAGTTGCAGCAGTTATTCAGTACAAATACTTGGCGGACTTGGCGGACTTTTGGAATGTCTGGGGGGATGATTCCTTGGCAGCAAGGACACGGTTGGGAGGTTTCGGATGCTGGCAGAACTAAGGTGGATCTTGGAGCATTTCAATCGGGTCGCCGGGGCGTTTATTTGAAGCAAGTGTCGAATAATCTGATGCATCATTTGCAGCCCGAAGCTTACAATATTTATCCGGCAGGGGAGGCAATTATGAATAATAACGGCCCGACTTTGGCTTGGATTGCTGGTGCTAATCAGGCTTTTGCTGCCAAAGATCATAGCTTTTTTGCAGGCGGAAAATTGGCCAAGCAAATAGTATTAATTAACGATACTAGAGCGCAGCAGGATTTTGCACTCAATTGGCGAGTTAGGGTCGGGGGAGAAGAGGTAGCAACTGGCGAAAAGAAGGGGAAAATTGAGACAGCAGGCACGCTATTTCTGCCAATAGATGTGAAATTGCCAAATACAATTTCTAGCAAGGCTGACGGCGAAATTCGCTTGACTGCACGAATTGGCGATCGCCCGCATTCTGATACATTTCCTTTCCGGGTGTTTGCCAATCAAACCAAAGTCAAGGATGCGCTGACAATCTTCGATCCTGTGGGCAAAACATCGGCAATGTTAAAGCAGTTAGGTTATCAGCTTGTGCCGTGGAACGGTTCGCAAGTTTCATCGCTACTAATTATCGGTCGGGAAGCATTTTCTAGCGGGCAAAATTTGCCAGGAAATTTAGAAACTTTCGTGCGAAACGGTGGCAAAGCAATGGTGTTTGCTCAGCGCCGGGAATGGCTAAAAAACATGGGTTTGCGGGTTGCCGAACACGTCAGCCGCCGCGCGTATCCAGTTGATAATAACTATGCAGCAATTAGCGGTTTAGACGGTGAAGATTTGCGCGATTGGATGGGAGAAAGCACGCTGCTTGAAGCTTATCCAGATACAACTCAAACTGGGTCAAGATTGAGTCCGGCAAATATGCCTTGGTACGGCTGGCATTGGGGAAATCGCGGCGCTGTCAGCAGCGCTTCAATGGAGAAGCCACATCGTAGCGGTTGGCGGCCAATTTTGGAATCTGAGTTTGATTTGGCTTATTCGCCGCTGATGGAATTGGATTATGGAAAAGGGCGACTGATTTTAAACGAGTTGGATGTGGAAGACCATTATTCTGTAGATGGTGGGGCGGCGCAGTTAGTGCAACAAGTTGTGAGTTACGGGATGAATTCTCCGGTGATGGGAAAGCCGGATAAAGTGGTTTTAATTGGGGGAGACAAGGATGCCAAGAAGTTGGACAGTTTGGGGGTAATTTATCAGCGGGCTAATGGGCTTTCTCAGGATGTTGGTTTGGCGATTGTGGGTGCCGAAGCGAATCTGAAAGATGCAGAATTACGCGGTTATTTGAATGCTGGCGGGAAGGCGTTTTTCTTGCCGCGTCAAGTACCTGTCGCTGGTTTGGGCGTGGGTTTGCAGCAGGCGAAGGATTTTGGGGGTTCGCTGGCGGTTCCGGGTTGGGATGAGGTGAAGGGGCTTAGCGGTTCGGATTTGCGATCGCGCTCTTTTTATGATACTTGGTTGATTAAGTCTGGGGGAGAAATCGGTGCTGACGGTTTGTTAAGTCGGGTTGCTGTAGGTAAGGGCGTGGCGATTTTCTCTCAGATTGACTCGGATAGTTTGAATGCTGATGCTAAGACTTATTTGCGTTTTACTCGCTGGCGACAAACCAGGGCTAATGCTCAGATTTTGGCTAATTTGGGGGCGAGTTTTAAGGCGGATGGTGCTGTGTTTAACGGTTCTAGTCAGGAGTTTTATCACTCGGATTACAAGACGGATTTTGAGAATGGGGACGATCCTTATCGGTATTATCGATGGTAAGTTTTACCAGTCAATTTTGACCGGATATTTGGCAATATCCCCGGCGAATAGAATTCGCGGCTATACAAACGATGTCCGCCTCCGCGGACTGAAGAATAGAGGGAGTATTTAAACAGGATTTGGTATGAGTATCCAGGAGTAATTTCATGAGTTACCTGTCCAGAATTCGTCAGATAACGGCTCATCAAAATCCTCACTTGTCCAGATTGTTCCAGCGTGCAATCCTGCTGTGCGCGGCTTAGCTGGGGATGCAATGGGCGCTAAGCGTACAAGGGGAATGCCGCCTTCTGTGAGCACAACTTCTATGCCTTTAAGTGCTAGAGATAATAACTCTTTTAAGTTTGTTTGTGCTTCTTGTATGTCAACTGTTTTTGTGAGCATTGCAGTTATCCTAGCTAGGAGTTAAAAGTGCGATCGCATGGCAGAGTGCAATTTCTCTCTCAAACGGTCAAACTTATTATACTCAATATCACAGGTCAAAGTGTCGCTTAAAGCGCGGGTCTAGTTTGTCGGTTTTCCTTTGGTTGCAGGTGCGGCAGAGGGTTTGCAGGTTGCTGATGTCGTTGCTGCCACCGCGCCCTAGGGGGATGATATGATCGATCGTCAGTTCGGCTTCTAGTTTCGTTTGGCCACAGCTTTGGCACTGGTATTTATTGCGATCGAATACGTATTTTCGGACTTCTGGGGGAATGCGAATTCTGGGGGTTTTAGTCATGATGTATTTTAACCGCGGATGTTTGATGGATTAGCTGGGTGAGTTTTCTTGATTGAGAAGTTGGCGGCGCAAATCATCAAGGGGGGATTCTGGTTGGCTAGTTTCTGACTCGTTGTTTTCTGGTGTTTCTTCGAGTTCTGGTTCGTCGGGGCAAAATTCTATGGTGACATTGAGTTTGAGCTTGATCTTTCCTTTCTTCCAGCCCTGAGTACCCACTCTGAGAATTTCACAATCGATACCTTCACCAAACCATTTATCATAGGCATTAGGTCTTTTATTAGTATTGAAACCTACATCAATATCTAGTTTTTGTTGGCTTAACGAACTATTTAGTGTCTGTCCTAACCCGAACTCAGGGAAAATTATATTTACTGTTTCCTTGAGTTTTTCTACTTTAAGCATTGCGTTACCAAAAGATAAAGCATCATCATTGCCGCAGTTGTGAAAATCAACTTTATTTTTCATCTTGATTTTTAGTTTCTTTAAACTGTTATCCTAACTATTTTAGAGTAGTATCTCATTTTTGACAAGAATCCCGGCGAATAGAATTCGCGGCTATACAAACGATGTCCGCCTCCGCGGACTAAGAATGTGTTCAACCCGCGCACCATCCGGGTTTTGTCTGTGTCGCCGCGATTTCCAATCGCCGTAATTTATGCTCTTTTCGTAAGTAAGAATCCCGGCGAATAGAATTCGCGGCTATACAAACGATGTCCGCCTCCGCGGACTAAGAATGTTTTATCTCTTCAACCCGCTTGGAGTGGGTTTTGTCTGTGTCGCCGCGATTTCCAATCGCCGTAATTTATGCTTGTTAATCGATTAAATCATGGCGGGAAAATTATGGAATCTCTCTCTACACTCAAGCACATTCGATTTTGATTAAATGTGATGGAGGTGGCAGTAATAATTCTAATCACTATATTTTTAGATCGGACTTACAAAAATTAGTTAACGTAGCTCCATATAGAAATCAGAATATAGCAATCCTAAATCATTTTCAATAACTGGTTCCCAGGCTCTTGGCGAAAGGAAACCCATGTCACTCTTGAAGAGCCTCGCCTGCGAAAATGGAGGCCTCGCCTCCGGATCTGCGTTACTTTCGCAGAGCGAAAGTAACGAGTAGTCAAGGTTTGTGGCTACCCGTGCCGATCGCACCATAACACTGTTTGAACAACCGGGCGCGATCGTCCCGTCCCCACTTTTGCTGAATCCTTCAGTCTCACCGTCGGTCAAATGTTCAGTTGGTTGAGCGAATAGCCGATCGCCCGATCGACTAAAATGTATAGCAACCTCCACATCGGGCACGGACGTAAATAACCCACAAATAAAAACTAGACCCGTTACAGATCAAGGGTTTGAGTCCCACACTTAACTGTCAACTGTCCAATGTCAACTGTCCACTGCTATAATGTGCAGTCGATCGCTTATACTGGAATATCTGGTTGTCAGCCCTTCAAGGACGAGAGAGGACTAAATTCCTCACTACAAACTTAATTATGATTATTTAACCCGACTTGATAAGTAAGTACACTTAACTAAACTTAAGATATCGAGGGCTAAAAAACTTGCTGTATAAGCATTTTTCTTCCTTCTTCCTTCTTCCTTCTTCCTTCTTCCTTCTTCCTTCCTTCTACTAACAGCTAACTACAGAAAGGTTTACTCAAAAATGGAAGCAAAATCCTACAAAGACACCGTAAATTTGCCCAAAACCAAGTTTGATATGCGCGCCAACGCCGTCAAACGGGAACCAGAATTGCAACAATTTTGGGCAGATCAAGAAATCTACGATCGCCTTTCCCACGATAACCCAGGCGATTTGTTCATCCTCCACGACGGGCCCCCCTACGCCAACGGACAACTCCACATCGGCCACGCCCTCAACAAAATCCTCAAAGATTTCATCAACCGCTACCAAATGCTGCGCGGCAAAAAAGTTCGCTACGTGCCCGGTTGGGATTGTCACGGATTGCCGATCGAACTTAAAGTATTGCAAAACATGAAATCGGACGATCGGCTAAATCTTACCCCGATCGATCTCCGCCGCAAAGCCGCCGCCTTCGCCCAGGAAACAATGGCCCAGCAGCGCACATCCTTCCAGCGCTACGGCGTTTGGGGCGACTGGGAACACCCGTATTTAACCATGAAACCCGAATACGAAGCGGCTCAAATTGGCGTTTTCGGTGAAATGGTGCTCAAAGGCTACATCTTCCGCGGCTTCAAACCCGTGCACTGGAGTCCGAGCTCGAAAACAGCCCTCGCCGAAGCTGAATTGGAATATCCCGAAGGCCACGTCTCGCGCAGCATCTACGTCGGCTTTCATGTCAGAAAGTTGTCAAAAGCTTTGCAAACGAAGCTCAAGCGCTATATGCCGAGCCTCTGGGCGGCGATTTGGACGACTACCCCTTGGACGATTCCGGCTAACTTGGCGATCGCAGTCAATCCCGAACTGACTTATGCAGTGGTGGAACCGCCGGCAAATTCCCACATCGCCCAACAATTTATCTTAGTTGCTGTCGATGCGGTCGATCGGCTATCAGCAACTTTGAACACTGAATTAAAAATCCTGGCCACCTTCAAAGGTAAAGATTTAGAAGGTTCCATCTACAAACATCCGTTGTTCGATCGCGAAAGCCCAATTGTTGCCGGCGGCGACTACATTACCGCTGACTCAGGAACCGGATTGGTGCACACCGCGCCGGGCCACGGACAAGAAGATTTTATCGTTGGGAAACGCTGCGGTTTACCAGTTTTAACGCCCGTTGATGAAAGCGGAAATTTCACAGCCGAAGCTGGAGTCTTCGCAGGTCTAAATGTCCTCGGAAATGGCAATGGCGCAGTCATTGATGCCCTTGCCGAAGCAAATTGTTTGATCAAAGAGGAAGCTTATCCTCACTCCTATCCTTACGATTGGCGCACTAAAAAGCCGACAATTTTTCGGGCGACGGAACAGTGGTTTGCGTCGGTTGCAGGGTTCCGAGATGAAGCGTTAAAGGCCATTTCTAGTGTGAATTGGATTCCCGCGCAAGGGGAAAATCGGATCACTGCAATGGTTAGCGATCGATCGGATTGGTGTATTTCTCGTCAGCGGACTTGGGGCGTGCCGATTCCGGTGTTTTACGACGAAGAAACGAACGAACCGCTGTTGAATGCGGAGACAATCGCCCACGTACAAGCTATTTTTGCAGACAAAGGTTCGGATGCTTGGTGGGAAATGTCGATCGCCGAATTGCTACCGGAATCATACCGCAATAACGGCCGCACTTACCGTAAGGGAACCGACACGATGGATGTGTGGTTTGATTCCGGTTCTTCCTGGGCTGCGGTGGCGAAAGGGCGATCGGAATTAAACTATCCTGCTGATATCTATTTGGAAGGTTCAGACCAACATCGGGGCTGGTTTCAATCGAGCTTGCTAACCAGTGTAGCAACTAACGGCGTTGCTCCTTACAAAACAGTTTTGACTCACGGTTTTGTGCTCGATGAAAAAGGCCGGAAGATGAGTAAATCTGAAGGTAATGTCGTCGATCCGGCCTTAGTAATTAAGGAATATGGCGCTGATGTTTTGCGGCTGTGGGTATCTTCGGTAGACTATTCCGCCGACGTGCCTTTGGGCAAAAATATTCTCAAACAGCAATCGGATGTTTACCGCAAAATTCGCAATACAGCTAAGTTTTTGCTGGGGAATTTGCACGATTTCGATCCGGCAAAAGATGCTGTTGCTTACGAGGATTTGCCGGAACTCGATCGCTATATGCTGCACAGAATGGGCGAAGTTTTTGCGGAAGTTCAAGATGCTTTTGAAAGCTTCCAATTTTCGCGATTCTTCCAAACTGTCCAGAATTTCTGCACGGTGGATTTATCTAATTTTTACTTGGATATTGCCAAGGATCGACTTTACATCAGTTCGACAGATTCACTGCGCCGTCGCAGTTGTCAAACGGTAATTGCGATCGCAGTTGAGAATTTGGCACGGGCGATCGCACCTGTGTTATGTCACATGGCTGAGGATATTTGGCAGTATCTCCCCTATCCAACTCCCTACAAGTCAGTGTTTGAGGCTGGTTGGGTGCAACTTGATGCGAAATGGCATAATCCTGAATTGGCTACTCGCTGGCAGTATTTGCGCCAAGTACGCGGGGAAGTTAATAAGGTTTTGGAACAGGCGAGGACTGAAAAGGCGATCGGTTCTTCTTTGGAAGCTAAGGTTTTATTGTATGTTCCTGATGTCGCCAAAAGATCACAATTGCAAGCTTTGAATCCTAGCAGCGAAGGATTGATGGATTATGTGCGATCGCAAAATTCAGCCATCGAGTTAGCAGCAGAGGAGAAAGCCAAAGCAGTACAAGACAAACAGGAAGCACAGGCGGCAAGTGTTGCAAAAGTCTTGACAGTAAAGACAATTGATGCTGTGGAAACTGTCGAAAAGGGCGCTCAATCTTCTGAGGTAGTCGAGTATACGGCGGTTGCTGAACCGTCGGCTGCGGAATGGCAGCAATTGTTAGATGAAAGCGCCCAGTTTTTGACTGATTTGCCTGAGTACATGGGCAACTTTTTCACAGAATACCAAAAGGCGATCGTCACACTTGGGCTGTTAGGTTCTGTGTTGCTGACTGGTAGAATAACAATGGCGGTTTTGGATACGATTAATCAGGTTCCGATGTTGGGTGAACTGTTTGAAGTGATCGGTTTCCTATTCACATTGTGGTTTGTTTTCCGTAACTTGTTGTTTGCTGAAAACCGTCAAGAAATTGCAGCACAAGTTGAGTTGCTGAGGTTAGATGTGGCTGGAAATGATGCGGCGATTGTGTTCCCGGAAAAACAGCCGATTGTGATGGAAGTGCCGGAAAAGGTGCTTGTAGAGTTACAGCCGATCGCACTTATGGCCACAGCAACCGCCGAAATGGCTATTGTGAAAGCGCCTGAAATCCCGAAAGCGACATTAAGTGCGATCGATAAACAGTCGGAAATTCTGGCTAACATCACTTTGATACCTGATTCTGCCAAGGCTAGCAACGCCGTAGACGAACTGCGGTACTTATTTATCACATCAGAAGTCGAACTGGTTGAATCGAACGTGGTGATTGAAGGATTGCCCTACAGTTACGAATCTCCAGAGTTAGCGATTGGTGTTGTTAAGGTGGGTGGCCATAAGTGCGATCGATGCTGGAACTATTCTACTCATGTCGGAGAGTCGATCGATCATCCGCTAATTTGCGAACGTTGCGTGTCAGCAGTTGACGGCAAATTCTAACCATCGTCTTCAACCCCTCTGAGCTCGGGTTTCGTTTGTGTAGACGCGGTTTCAACCGCCGTCTCCAACTCTTGTGGGATGGGCTTCTAGCCCGTCCCGAATATGCTATTTCTTAAAAAAATGGCAGACGATTTCACCAGGGTTGTTTTGTCCAAACGCCAAAACAGTGCCATCTTGCTTAACGGTACTGTGGCTGCGGCAATTGTAGATTTCCAGAGGCTGTTTAACTTGATCCACACTCAGAGTTACCCTGTATTCCCAGTAGTTTTTCGCACTGCGTTTGATATCGACAATGCAAATCTCGCGCCCTTGATAATTTCGGCAAACAGAAGCCTCAGCCGGAAGGGCGACGCAGCAAAAAGATATTAATAGTAACAAGCAGCAAACACATTTCATCATCGACTTAACAACAAAGCGCGCCCTCAAGCCTCCACATCATAGGATAGCTGAACCATACCCGAACTGTAAGTCTGACATCCAGTTAGCTGCAAAGCTGTAGTATTGGGATTAGCAAATAAAGGAATTCCCTCGCCCAAAATTAGCGGGTGCACCGAGAGAATTAGCTCGTTTACAAGATGGTTGTTCAGGAAATCGCGAATTAGCAGAGAGCCTCCCACTAACCAAATATTTTTGCCCTCAAGCAAGCGTAAATCATTGACAAAACTCTCTAATTGTGTTACCACTTCCACATCAGAAGTTGCTGCGAAATCTAGATTTTTGGTAAAAACATAACTTTTTTTTTCTTGGTAGGGATACTCGCCAAAAGTTAGAACTTGTTCGTAGGTTTTGCGACCCATGAGGACTGTATCGATGCTATCTAAGAATTTAGTATAACCGTAATTTTGGTCTGTATACAGCCAGTCAATCTCGCCATTCGATCGCGCGATGTAACCGTCTAAACTAGATGCAATGAAGAGTACAATTTTACGCATGGCAATACCGGGATTTTGGCTGTGGGGGCGATCGCCCGATCTACCTTAATTTTAGATCGTATCATGTCCGAAGACAACGCGGGCAATAAGTGCGATCGCAGTAATTGACCGGAGAGAACTACCCATCGGGGCCCAGAAACCGGGTTTCTACGATTCTTTGGTTGGGTGACGAGAAATATAGAGAGAAACCCGGTTTCTGAGGTTTACGCAGGGGGCCAAGAAACCGAGGTTTACGCATCGAGGCCAAGAAACCGGGTTTCTACGAGTCATTGGTTGGGTGACGATAAATATCGAGAGAAACCCGGTTTCTGAGATTTTCGCATGAGGCCAAGAAACCGAGGAAATCAGGGATCTCGATCTAATTTACTGTGCCGATGGTAGCTTAAGTTCGATACCCACTTTTTCACCAAGATCGATCGCATTATTAGCAATATCAATCGCGCCTCCCACACCAGTGCCGAGAATACCAGCCAACGCGACAAGAGCTGTTAAGCTTTTCTTTAATCTGGCTTTACTCCATTGATCCTCCGGTTTATTGACTTCCGTTTCGACATCTTCAATATCAATAATTACTCCCTCGCGGATGTCTTCGGGGAACTGCGCTGCGGTTTCTCGCATCGATGAAATTAGTTTCAGAATTTCGGCAGTATTGGGGTTATTATTTTGGATAAATGTGCTGTTAGTTACTTCGGCTTTTTCATTAGCCACAACACCAGATACCGGAGCGTTGAATTGGTTTTTAGGAGAATCTTGAGTCATGTTGATAATGTTGTTGATAGTTGTCGGAAAACTAGAAGCATCTACACGATCGGGGGGATCGATTCGCAAAACTCGCTCTTTCTCCCGTTGTTGCGAGTAATCCGGGAAATCCTCAATTAAAGCGCACACGTTGACCATTTCATAAGATTTTTGGCATTCAACCTCGTACTTGCCCTTCTCCAAACGGCGACGCAAAGCATCAAAATCGTAGAGGTGAGAGTTTAGGCTGCCATTGCATTCAGGACAGTTGCAGGGGATTAATTCTTTGTATTTTAGACGATCGTCATAAGTATTATGAATCTTCCACAATTCGTGGCGGATGCGCTCTAAAATAGATTTTTTCTGTTTCCCAGAAACTCGAATGCGGATTTCTCGTTTGTGATAATCCTCGATGACTTCGGCTTTGCCATAACCATCGGTAAGGATGACCCCATCGCGCCACACGATATCCCCCCTACCCTTTGGTAAGAAAGATTGAGGGCGGTAGATTAACAGGTGCATTTCTACGATGAAGCGGGTAATGATGCCCTTGGGCATAAAGTCGTATTCGTAGCGCAAAATCAGGTTATCGATGTCGTCCCAGTTGTAATCGGGCGTTGCGAGGGGGAGAAGTTGCGGGGCGATGTATTGTCCGGGTTGGCCGGGGATTTCGTAACACAGTTTGAAGTGTTTCATTAACTGGAGTAGTTCGTCGTGTAAGTCTTGGTATTCTCTTTCGTACCAGATTTGCTTGAGGTTTTTCTGGGTGAAATACCCGCAGTTGGCGATGACTTCCGCGTTGTCGGCTACTTCTTTGTCGTCAGTAATTTCTTTCTTGCTGATGACTTTGTAAACAGCGTTGGTTGCCAATTCTGGACGCAGGATGACTATGTTTTTGAGGATGGGGTCTTTTTGGAAGTGGAGGATAATACCCAAGTCGTGGAGGTATTTGCTGAGACTCAGCATGGCGGGTTTATCGGACTTTTTAAAGCCTTGGCCAGCGCAGATATTGTAAAATTCACTGATTTCGATGTGGGTTTGGCGTTGGGAATAGTTTTCCAAAATGTGGCGGACGTTGGCCCAGCGTTTGGGGATGGGCGTACTGATGTGATCTAGGTTGCTGATGCGGTTTTGGAGCGCGCGTTGGAGGGCTGCGAGTCCGCGATTGCTGGCGAGGTTGGTAGCGAAATCTTTTTCTAAGTTGGCAAAGTCGCGCCGCTGTTGGGAGAGGTTGATTTCGCAGCAGATGTCTTGTTTTTCGTTTTGGACAAGGAAGACAGGACTGCTTTTGCTGAGGAGTTCGATGATATTCAACCAGTAGCAGAGGTTGGGGTTTTCGCGGCGGTTATCGACGAGGAGGATGTAGAGGGAACGTTCGGTGAGGAAGAATTGGTGCGTGGCGTGGTAGATTTCCTGTCCGCCAAAGTCCCAGAGGTGGACGCGGAAAGGTTTGCCGTTGGCTTGTGGGAATTCCCAGCGGATTACATTGATGCCTTCGGTGCTGGGTTCTTGTTTTTCGAGTTCGTAGTCGGGGTTGAGGAGTTTTTTGGCTAGGCTGGTTTTTCCCGCTTCGCCTTCGCCGACAATCAAAAGTTTGGCTTCGTTGAGTTCTTCGGTATCGTTGGGATCGCGGGTTAGGAAGTAGAAGTCAAGAATGGTACGCAAATCACCAGGATCTCCGAATCGGCTTCCGCCCATGATTTCCCGTGGAATTGGCATCGGATTACCCCGCAAATCCAGTTTTTCCAGCTTCTCCATGCTGCGGATCGCCTCTGGGATGGCTGCAATCTGATTGTTGTTGAGGTCAAGGTGTGTCAGATTGGACAGTTGACCGATCACATCTGGAATTTGGGCGATCTGATTTCTTCTAAGATCAAGCTGTGTCAGATTGGACAGTTGACCGATCGCATCTGGAATTTGGGCGATCTGATTACTTCTGAGGTCAAGCTGTGTCAGATTGGACAGTTGACCCATCGCATCTGGGAGTTGTGTTATTTGATTGTTAAAGAGGTAAAGCTGTGTCAGATTAGACAGTTGACCGATCGCATCTGGGAGTTGGGCGATCTGATTACTGCTGAGGTAAAGCTGTGTCAGATTGGATAGTTTGGCGATCGCATCTGGGATGACTGTAATCTGATTGTAACTGAGGGAAAGCTCTGTCAGATTCGACAGTTGCCCGATCGCCTCTGGGATGACTGTAATCTGATTGCCACCGAGGTAAAGCTCTGTCAGATTCGACAGTTGCTCGATCGCCTCTGCGATGACTGTAATCTGATTGTTATAGAGGATAAGCTCTGTCAGATTCGACAGTTGCCCGATCGCCTCTGGGATGACTTTAATCTGATTGGTATGGAGGTTAAGGTGTGTCAGATTCGACAGTTGCCCGATGAATTCTGGGATGACTGTAATCTGATTGCCACCGAGGTAAAGCCATGTCAAATTAAACAGTTGCCCGATCGCCTCTGGGATGACTTTAATCTGATTGTGAGCAATCGAAAGTATTTTTAAGTTGGTTAATTGAAAAACTACATCAGGAAACTCTGTTAACTTATTCCCAACCCACTCTTCTTTCTCCTCATCGTACTTCCCCAACACCAACTTTTCAAGCTGCGTGCACTTGCCAATCTCCGGCGGCAAATCCTCCAACTCCAGCCCCGCCAAATCCAATTCCGTCAAATTTTCCTCAGCCGCCCGGTTAATTCGCCGCACTGCTTCTTCTCGCGTCATGCCCTTTGTTTCCCCGTGTGTTTCCCCGCCATCTTGTTTCTATTCTGACAGAGATTTGGGTGCTCCGGGAAAGATGACGCGCGATTGTGGCGAGAAACCCCAAAATTGTCATTGCGAGGAACGAAGCAATCTTAGTCTTGGCGATTGCTTCGTTCCTCTCTTCGGACATATATCAATGATTTACGCATCAAGGCTAAGAAACCGGGTTTCTACGAGTCTTTGGTTGGGTGACGAGAAATACTGAGAGAAACCCGGTTTCTGAGATTTTCGCATGGTTCCAAGAAACCAAGATTTACGCATCTATGCCAAGAAACCGGGTTTCTACGAGTCTTTGGTTGGGTGGCGAGAAATACTGAGAGAAACCCGGTTTCTGAGATTTTCGCATGGTTCCAAGAAACCGGGTTTCTATGAGTCTTCGGTTGGGTGACGAAAAATACTGAGAGAAACCCGGTTTCTGAGATTTTCGCATGGGGCAAGGCAAGACAGATATAATTAGGACAGCAGTTACAAGAGGAAAGCCAATGGTGACAAGCCTAAATGTAGATACGGCACTGCTGCAAGAGGCGATCGCACTTAAGGAAGAAATTGCGATCGAAACCCTAGTTGAAATCGCCTTGCGCGAATACATTCAACGCCGCAAACAGCCACAGAAGCTCAAACTTAGCTTTGGAGAATCTCTCAGTGCATTTCGGGAAAAATATCAAGTACATGAACTGGGTTTAAATCCCGATGAAGTTTGGGGAGAGATTCGCGATCGAACTTTTGCAGGGCGCGAGGTCATCTTTGAATGACGCTGCGTTATTTACTCGATACCAATATTATCTCTGAACCTGTTCGTCCTATCCCTAATGCCAATGTGATGACTAAATTAATTGAGGCAAAATCCACTGTGGCGATCGCCTCGGTAGTTTGGCACGAAATTCTGCTAGGCTGTTATCGAATGCCAGACTCTAAGCGTCGCCGCGCGATCGAAGCCTATCTTGAGGAAGAAGTAAAAGTCAAATTACCGATTTTGCCCTACACCCAAGAAGCGGCTGAGTGGTTCGCGAGAGAACGAGCAAGGCTAATTGCGATCGGTCAAACACCGTCTTATGCTGATGGGCAAATTGCGGCGATCGCTAAAGTCAATAATCTGATTTTGGTGACACGAAATATTGCTGATTATGCAAACTTTCAAGACTTGCCGATCGAAAACTGGTTTTCTTAAACTGCTTCATCGGTTTGACTATCGACAATAATGCGATCTATTTGTTCGCGGTGGCGATCGTAATAACGCCAAGCATTATCTAAATCGAAACCCGACAAACCTGGATAATTCCGCAGTAACTCAGCGTCATCAGCGCCCTGTTTGTGAAGTGAAACCAGCGTCCAAACCGGAATGCGGGTATTGCGAATCCTGGCATTTCCTCCACACACTCCAGGTGTACTCTGAATCGCCTTAGCCGAGAGTTTTTCTTGAAAGAGCAAACTCTCTTCAAGTGTTAGCGACTCAATGACTTGAATTAAGGAGTCAACCAACTGAATGTTCATGACCAGTAATTTACAAAATATAGAATGGCGATCGCTGAAACTATCATATCAAAAATTTGTGTTTTTGGCGAATATTTGTTAAACAGGGATTATTAGCTAGCTAGTCGATCGACTATACTTTGTAAGCGAGGTGAATCATTATGCTCCAAGCATTTGAAGGGATTTACAGAAATGGAATCATCGAACTGTTAGAATTTCCCGAAAACATTTATGAAAGTCGCGTGCTGATTACTTTTCTAGCTGGTCATCCATTCCTGTATCGCCTGAATTTATCCAGTTTGGAATGTTTGCCGGAACTGAGAAATCCACCGAATCCGATTTCGAGATTGCCCAGTTTCATGGTGATACTGACGATGAATTAGATTGGTCATAGATTAAGTCCTGTTTATGTCAATGGAAGATGGACGATCTGATCTTGGTATTCATCATCGAACGAACCATCAGCAATCAAAATTAATTCCTCAATATTTTGCCCAATAGTTAAATCTGAGTTCAAAATAAAAATCCCTGGAATATGCCTACCTTCAGCAATATGATCTGTCAGATGGACAGGCATAGACTTGCGGTTGTTCGTAACTAAAATAAAACCACGATCCTCACACCAAACTAAAATATCTGGATCGAGCGTACTTTTTTCAGGCGTACCAATATCGCCTACTGACCAAACTACTAAATCAGAGCGTTTCCGGCGAAGCTGCGTAGCATAAATCGGTGTGACATTCTCATCCATCAAATATTTCAGCGCCATTCCTTAAACACCATGTACAACAGCTTGCTTTTCCCGTTCTGCTTTCAATTTTCGCAATCTTTCCGCAGCAGGATGGGGATTTGCTGCTTGCATTTTTCGCTGCTGATGCGACCAATCCAACCAATCTTGTAAATATCGACTTACTGATTCTTTGTTAAGTAAATAATACAAAATAGTCGTATAAACTTCGGCCAAAGTTAGAGAAGGGTATAGTTGCTGAATTTCTTCGGCCGTGCGTTCCCGATATAGATACTCATACAGTACCGTCTCAATCCCGATGCGATGTCCTTTGATCCGAATATCATCCGGTGCTAAAAAGTCAAAATACTCATTGAATTCCATATCTAAAATTCCTCTTTTAGCCATCTACCATTATACTCATTATATGGAATAGCGATCGTAGGCATCAGCCAAGTAATTAGAGATGGGCTAAGAAACCGGGTTTCTACGAGTCTTTGGTTGGGTGACGAAAAATATAGAGAGAAACCCGGTTTCTGAGGTTTACGCATCGAGGCCAAGAAACCGGGTTTCTACGAGTCTTTGGTTGAGTGACGAAAAATATAGAGAGAAACCCGGTTTCTGAGGTTTACGCATCGAGGCCAAGAAACCGGGTTTCTACGAGTCTTTGGTTGGGTGACGAAAAATATAGAGAGAAACCCGGTTTCTGAGGTCTTTGTTACCAAATCATGACAAATGATGCTACCCTTGGGATAGGGAGTTTTTTGTTTATGAATCCAATTAAACGTGTTGCCATAGTGGGAGGAACCCACGGAAACGAACTCACAGGCATTTACCTTGTGAAGAAGTTCGATCGCGCGCCAGAGTCAATTTGGCGATCGACTTTTGAAACAATCGCCCTGCTAGCCAATCCCAAAGCCTGCGAAATCGGGAGACGCTACATCGATATCGACCTCAACCGCTGCTTTCGACAGCAAGATTTAGAAAATCCCCACCTCTCCAGCTACGAAGCCCAGCGGGCGAAAGAAATCTACCACATTTTTAGCTCAAAAAACACCCAGCAACAAAGCTTAATCATCGACTTGCACAGCACCACATCCAACATGGGGATAACATTTATTCTCGCCAGCCAGCATCCATTTAACCTGCAACTAGCAGCTTATTTAACATCCGTATACCCCCACATCAAGCTACTCGCTGCGACAACCCAGAATCAAGATAGTCCTTTGCTGCGATCGCTCTCCGAGTTAGGCGGTACGCTAGAAGTTGGTGCGGTGCCACAAGGCGTAATAGATGCCTCTTTGTTTCAGCAAACCGAGCAAGTTGTCGGCACAATTTTAGACTGCGTAGAAAGCTACAATCAAGGCACTATGCCAGTTGCAACAAATCCCCTGACTGTTTATCACACCATCGGGGCGATCGACTATCCCAGAAACAAGTCTGGAGAAATTCAGGCAATGATTCATCCTCAGCTACAATCCAGAGATTATGAAGCCCTAAATCCTGGCGATCCGATGTTTTTGACCTTTGATGGTGAGTCAGTCTTGTATGAAGACAAATCGATTGTTTATCCAATTTTTATTAACGAGGCTGCTTACTACGAAAAAGGGATTGCGATGTGTTTTACCCAAAAGCAAACAGTTGTTAGTCAGTAGTCAGTTGTCAGTTGTAAGTTGTCATATCCGGTAACTTTGTTTCAAGATTTTTTTCTAAATATTTGAAACTAAATTAAGGGATAAATAAACCCGCCCCGCTAGATATTGATGCCACCGAACATAATATCAGTCAAGAGTCATTTGAGCGATGGGGCGACAAAAAGTTCTCTTCAGGAACAGCACGAGAATCATGAAATTCCTTCCATACTTGTAAACTAAAAATACAGGCAAGCAGCCATATAAAACCAGCAATATAACCGGCAATCACATCAGTAGGCCAGTGAACTCCGAGATAAAGCCGGCTCAAACCAATAGCAGCAATTAATACCACAGTCAAGCTGTAAATCAACCAGCGCTGCTTGGGAAAGCGCGAACCCAATAAATATCCTAGCAAACCGTAAATAATCATTGAAATCATCGCGTGTCCGCTAGGAAAACTGTAAAATTTTACGTCAACCGTGCGCTCCCAAAGTTGAGGTCGATCGCGCGCAAACAGTTGTTTCAATAGTAAATTTAAACCCAGGCCTCCCACGCCTGTAACTGCAATAGTTGTGGCTTCGGAGCGATGTTTGCGTACCCACAATATAATACCCAAACTCACGCTCAGCATTAGCAGCAGATTGGGTTCTCCCAAAAATGTCAAGCCGAGCATGAGGCGATCGCGCACCGGAGTGTGCAGGCTCCTCAGATATAGTAAGATAGATTTATCGAAAGCGTAGGTTTCCTTTTCCAAAACCTCTTCGGCAATGGTGGCAAATGCCCACATCGCCAAAGCAGCAACCGCAAGGCCGCCAAGCCGAATTATCGAAATGAGCGATCGAATTTTAGAGAGCATTTTTTAACCAATTAAGCAGTAAAAACTGAGAATATCAAGCTGTTTTGCTTTTGCAATTTAACCTCTCTAGCGGGCAGAAATTCCGCTCTACAAAATTCTCAAGAAACAGTTTATTATAAATAAAAGACGCGACAGTTTACAATAAATATGGGAAACTAAAACGCCTTATCGATCGTCTAGATGATTGAGCCAACTATATTTTGAATGATTGATTGATTTTTGACCTGAAGGAATTGGTTTAAAGCCGGAACCCTTTGAGGGAGAAATTAAAAGAAGACTATTCATTGCTTCAATCCTCGGACTTCCATATCTAGGCAAGCTGTCAACAGTTAACTGTCAACTGTCAACTGTTAACTGTTAACTGTTAACTGTCAACTGACTTCATTCCTCAAATTTTATCTCCCACCGACGAATGACTATCATATCAAAAAAACACTTTTCTGCAATTTTGTTGACCGTGGGGTTGACAAGTATGGCTGCCTGTGCTACCAACAGCTCAGTCAATGCGCCGATCGCCCAAGCCAACACGATCGCCCAACGCCTAGTATCAACCGCAGTCGCCCAAAAGCCCAGCGGGCAATTCGGTAAGCCGATCGCCTGTACCCTAGGCAAAGACTGTTTTATCATGCACTATTTCGATCGCGATCCAAGCCCAGCCGCCGTCGATTTCGGCTGCGGGCGGCAAACCTACGACGGGCACGACGGCATAGATTTCGCCATTCCCGACGCCAAAGCAATGGCAAAAGGCGTTCCAGTTATCGCATCCGCAGCGGGCAAAGTTTTGCGAGTGCGAGATGGTGTAGTCGATCGACGTTTGCAAAACCAGACAGACAAAGCCAACGTCGCAGGTACAGAATGTGGCAACGGCATGGTAATCGATCACGGTGGCGGTTGGGAAGCCCAATATTGCCACCTCCGCCAAAACAGCATTGTTGTCAAGCCGGGAATGCAGGTACAAAAAGGCACAGTTTTGGGCATGGTGGGCAACTCCGGTCAGGCGTCTTTTCCTCACGTACACGTCACTTTTCGCTATCAAGGTAAGCCCGTAGATCCGTTTGTCGGGCCCGATGCCAAATTAGGCTGCAACACCGCCCGCAATCCAATTTGGGATCAGCCGATCGACTACGTTTCTACAGGTTTAATTCGCGCAGGTTTTGCCAACAAAGCACCTGACGAGAACACCGTCTGGGCTGGACAATTTTATGATACTAAACTACCTGTAAATAGTCCAGCTTTGTTGTTTTGGGTGCAGAGTTACGGAGTCCTTAAGGGCGATCGCGAACAATACAAATTATTTGCACCAAACGGCCAAACCATCGCTGACCAAACCAATGAAATTAAAGCCCCCAGCCGCACTTGGTTGGGTTATATCGGCAAAAGAAACAGTACAAATTCTCCTCTGACTCCGGGAGTGTGGCGCGCAGAATATCGGTTGACGCGGGGCGATCGAGTTTTAACAGAAGTTAAGCGAGAAGTTGAATTGCGATAACCTTATTTATTCCTTCGCAACCTATCAATTCAAGCAGTCAGAAACCGGGTTCCGAAAATCATGTATCTCAGCCTTGAATTAAGTAAAAACCCGGTTTCTTGGGTATGGATGTGCAGATAGTTTAACAGTTGACAGTTGACAGTTGACAGTTGACAGCGAAGTTTTTAGGCTGGGGCTTAAATCCCCAGCCTAAAAACAATCCACCTCAAGGTGGGGGCTTAAATCCCCTGTGCTTTGGTTAAAATAATAACAATATTTGAAAATAGTAGAAAAAGATCGGACGGCGAATGGAATTCGCGACTACACAAACGAAGTCCGCCTGCGCGGACTTAAGAAGAGCGATAATTTTCACCGCGGTGTCTTGTTCGGATTTTGATCACGATCAGGGCAAATTGTCCCAAGCTTGAGCTACAATCTCGCTCAGCCAGCGCCTTTGAGCCAAATCGAGCAGGTTGTCGTCGGTGAGCAGCTCAGCCTTTAACTCGTCTAAAGACTGAGAACGCGATCGAGCTATTTGAATCACACCCGCGATCGCCGACGCCACCAATTCTTCATTCAGCGGCTGCTGTCGCAAAGCAATCATTTCTTGAGGATTCGTAGGAATGGGATAATTCATAAGAGTGTATATCGAAAAAAGTAAATACTGACCCGCAGCGGGTCAACTAAGAGCTAGGGCGATCGATAAACTAAAAATCTGAGAACATTGTAAACTTATTTAAAACTGAATAAGTATTCGGGAGTATAGCCTACTTTGCTCCCTTGTCAACTCCCCCATCTTTATTAATTTATTCAGAATAGAACTCCCAATCATGCAAGAAATTCTTTATCTAGAAGTCCCCACACCTGATACAGCAGCAGTCTGCACTTGGTTACAGCACGAATTCGACCCCGGAATCGGAGAAAAAATTATTACTCCTGACGGTTTTCGCCTGCTTTCCAACACAACAGCAGCGGAGTTGGTAAAATCTGGAACTCAAAATCCTAATCCAAAACCGACCCTCGCTGATAGCAATTCAGAAAACTACAATTGGCGAACAGAACTTTCCACATTTGTCTGGTCAGTACAGCGCACAACTTATTTAAAAGTCTTTCGCCTAGAAGACGCGCCGCCTGGAGAAAAACAGTTCTTGGAATCTCTAAATCTGGCTGTCAGAAACAAGTTTCCCGATCGCTACCCAGAACCCCCCACCATAGACCTCTCCAAACAGTCAATTTTTGACGCTCTTGCCCCCTATTACCCTCTCACCGTCAAATACTTCCAAAAAATGCCCAAAGGCGAATACGACCTGCAGCGCGTTTACTGGTGGGAGCAGCGGTGGCGCGAAAACACTCGCAATCCTCAAAAGCCAAAACAAGTCGTGTTTTTGAAGGAAGAAGGAAGAGGGAAGAAGGAAGAAGGAAGAGGGGAGAAGAAAGCAGGCACTGTTTTGTCGGATGCTGGCGAGACTGTTTACGATTTAATTTATATCGGCGGGGCTTTGGGAGTGATTCACGCCGCAGTCATGGCGAGATTGGGCTACCGAGTGCTGCTGCTGGAACGAATGCCTTTCGGGAAGATGAATCGCGAGTGGAATATTTCGCGGGACGAAATGCAAAGCTTAGTTGATTTGGGTTTATTTACTGCTGCAGAAATCGAAACTTTGATTGCGCGAGAATACAAAGATGGCTACTGCAAGTTTTTTGATGCTAACAATCCGCCCGTTGCTAAAGCGGAAATTCTGCACGTGCCGAAGGTGCTTAATATAGCTTTGGACAGCGACAAACTGCTGTATTTGGCGGGAGTTAAACTCACAGAAGCTGGCGGGGAAATCTGGGACGAAACTGAGTTTATCAGAGCCGATATTGAAGCTGAAAAAGTTATAGTTCAGAGCTGCCACTTGCCGACAAAAACCGATCGCACTGTCAGCGGACGTTTGCTCGTCGATGCAATGGGTTCGGCTTCTCCCATCGCTTGGCAATTGAACGAAGGACGGGCTTTTGACAGCGTTTGTCCGACGGTGGGAGGAGTCATTGACGGAGGAATGGAGCCGGGAGTTTGGGATTCCGATTACGGCGACGTTCTCTGGAGTCACGGCGATATTTCGCGAGGCCGCCAACTGATTTGGGAGTTATTTCCCGGCGCTGGAGGAGAACTCACAGTTTATCTCTTTCACTATCACCAAGTAAATGCCGAGAATCCCGGTTCTTTGCTGGAACTGTACGAGGATTTTTTCGCAATTTTGCCGGAGTACCGCCGCTGCGATGTCAATAAATTAATCTGGAAAAAAACTACTTTTGGTTATATTCCGGGCCATTTTAGCACCAGCAGCAGCGATCGGGCCGTGGCTGTCGATCGCCTAATTGCGATCGGCGATGCAGCATCTTTGCAATCTCCCTTAGTATTCACCGGTTTCGGCTCTCTCATCCGCAATCTTTTTCGATTAACAGATTTATTGGATACAGCTTTAAAGCACAATTTATTAAGTGCCAAACACTTAAACCAAATTCGTGCCTACCAGAGCAATATATCAGTAACTTGGCTGTTTTCCAAAGGCATGATGGTGCCGACGGGGCGAACTTTGCCACCCCAAAGAATTAATTCAATGCTCAATACCTTTTTCGGTCTTTTGGCAGAACAAGAACTCACCGTCGCGGAAACTTTTATTAAAGACAGAGCCGACTGGTTAACTTTCAATCAATTGGCAATTAAAGCAGCCAGAAAAAATCCTTCTCTCCTGTTGTGGATTTTAGATTTTGTCACCTTGCGCGATATTTGGCGCTGGTTGGGGAGTTACTTGACTTTTACTCTCTTGGCTTTGGCGAGTTTCCTATTCGGATGGCTTCCCAGTTTCGCCCGCAAAATACAGCCTTGGTTAGAGCCGCGCTATCCGGCTGTGTGGCTGTGGCTGTTGGCTACCAGCTATGCTCTTACCTACGGCATGGGAAAGGGTAGAAAATAGAAGACCGGGCGGTTGAAACGGCGGCTATACAAACTCTCACCCGCATTGCCAAGGGTTGAAGAACAGGCGGTTACAATTACGTTTGACATTATTTTCTCGACACCGCGGAGGTGGTCGCTGAGCTTGTCAAAGTGCGGACATCATTTTTGTAGATGCGGTTTCAACCGCCGTATTATCTAAAACTCAACCAACTAAAAACTGTTTCCACGGTCAATTCTAATTCGATTCCACTGAGTATGGGCAATTGAGCAGTGCCTTTGTATAGTTCCACCTTTTGTCCGGGAAACACGGCCAAAATACTTTCTTCCTCTGGATACATCAACCACCCCAATTCTGTGCCATTTCGTGAACAATGCAGTAATTTACTCAGGACTTTGGTTTGGCTTTGTTCTGGAGATAGAATTTCAATTGACCAGTCTGGATGAATGTCAAAGCGGTTAGCAATTCTCCCCGATGACTGTATGGGAATCCTTGCCCATCGGAATACGGCGATATCTGGGACAATTGATGCACCCCCAAAAGTACAGCGCAACTCTGGAAAAGCATAAGCATTTTTTGGTGTTTCTACTATCTGATTAATGACAGCACAAAATTTACTCTGTAATCTGCTATGTTCGCCTTGAGGTATGGTTTTTTGAATGATTTCTCCATCGATAAAATCTGAGGTAGGTTCGGTTTCTGGAAGTTTCAGGAACTCTTCTAAAGCGATTTTAAGTTTGACAAATGTAGTCATCAATCAGTTCTCTTAAAAGTAAACTGGATAGGAGACTTTTACCGACTTATCCCAAGCTGAAACCCAATTAGCTGTCTTTTTGGTAATTGATAATTTTGAGCAATTACCAATTACCAATTACCATAAAGAATGGCTTGAACGCCGGAACCCTGATCGGGAGAAATTAAAAGAAGATGATTCATTACTCCAATCCTCTTCCTGACCGGGAGAGGTCGCCCTCAACTGTCAACTGTCAACTGTCAACTGTCAACCTATCGAAAACTAGGCAATTCAATTTCAGCTAACGATCGAGGTTTTTTATAAGGCCGTAGCGGACTAGCAATCAAGGCCAGCCAATCGGGTTGTGCGATTGCTGTAGGTATGGCTTCACTCGATCGCGCTTCTTGAAGGCCAAAGGTTTCCACTGAATTCAAAATTGGAACCGCCTTGGCCAATTCTGGGCTGCCTAATTTGGCAGCAGCAGTTTCCGGTTCAGGCTCAGCCATAGGTAATTGAGGTTCTGCAACCGCAACCGCCGAGTCAGTTGCAGCCTCCTGAGTGCGGTAGGTTTCGCTCTCCAATTGAATGCCGGATGCTTGGGCTAATTGGTTAAGTTCCAGATTGGCGATCGATTCAGGGTCGATCGCATATTCAGCAAGCGCTACCTCTGGATGCTCTTCGGACTCTGACCAAGGTTTGACTGGGGCAGCGTTGAAGGCTGACGGCAGCGGAACCTGAGAGCTTTTGACCACCGCCAGCAAGGATTCTAATTGCTTGTGGGCGCTATCCTCCGCATCGTCAGGTGGCTCAATAATTGGAGACTTCTGTGGCATCTCCAGACTTTTTTCCAAGGCAGCTTTGAATTGCAGAGTGTGGCGCTGCTGGCGGTGCAAGCGCGATCGCAATTCCTTGCAAACATTTTCTGTGGCTACTAGCTGATGAAACTGTTCGTTGTAGCGATGCACGGTAGACGCACATTCTCGCTCCACAATCGCTAGCCTGGTTTGGCTGGTTGCTAACTTACTTCTTAAACTCTCCACTAAAATTTCTTGACTTTGGAGGGTTTGATGGGAAACTTCCACTTTGCCAAACAGCCGCGTCAATTGTTCTTGAGTGTTTTCGAGTTCAGCAGTCTGCTTTTCTAGCAAGGCTTCGCGATGCTGCCAGTTTTTTTGGGACTCTTCGAGCGCTGTTTCTAGCTGGGCGATGCGCTGCAAAAGGTCGCGGTTGCATTCGTGCAGCGCTTGCATGAGGGTGACTGGGGTAGAGCCTTGTCCCTGATGCTGTTCGGCATTGCCAAGCAGATTTTTGAGATTGTTTGAAATCGTCGGCGATCCCGGCTCTGGCGGCTGTGTCTGAGATTGCAAATTGTTGGTGGAGGGTGTTGTGGGAATTGCATCTACGCTGAGCGCGTTGGGAAAATCTACTGTTTGCCAGTCTTCTTCTGGCTGTTGGGGAACCCTTGCGGGAGTTTCTGTCGCAGGGGGCGCGATCGGCTCAAAACCCCCAGCAGCAGCAAAATTTGACTGCAATGGTTCATCGGATCGAACAGCAGGGTGCGATTGGTGCTGACTGGCTCGAAGATCAGCTTCTGACATGGCTTTTTATCCCAATAGTCACAGGGTCTCACATACAGTCTATCCTGATAGATTCTCCAAAAGAAACCCCTAGTCAGAAGGAAGAAGGAAGAAGGAAGAAGGAAGAGGGAAGAAGGAAGAGGGAAGAGGGAAGAGGGAAGAGGAAAGAGGGAAGAGGGAAGAGGGAATAAGCAGAAAAATGCCCACACTCTCCCACTGGGAGCATCGAGCGCGCCAGCTTATTTAGTGCGAGCATCGAGCGCGCACGCCAGCTTATCTAGTGCGAGCTTAAGAGCTCGCGTGCCTTATCTAGCTCGCGAGCTCTTAAGCTCGCACTCCAAAAAAATGCTTTTTGCACTTATTGAGATGCTTCCCTCAAACTCTTCGACTCTCTCATGCCGTGCGATCGGCTAAGCTTTTTCAATAACCGCAAAATGTTTGTCAATCATTGCTGGAATTTCAGCAGGTTTGATGCGACTGTAGCGAGTTTTGTCCGGCATCAAAACCATATTTGGCCCGGCTTTGCACTGTTTGAGACATCCGGTTCCCTGAACAGTCACTTGCCCTTCTAAACCCCGCGCATTCAAAGCAGTTTCTAAAGCTTTACAGACTGCTGCGCTGCCCCGCTTCTGGCAGTCAGATTTTTGACATACTAATATTTTAGTTTTGGTTTTAGCCGGAGTTTGGACAGTTTGAGTTGCTGTGCAAGTGCTGACTTCGGTTTTATCGTTGGCGAAGCCCTGGAAAAGGATCGCGCCATCTAAGGTCAATACCGCAGCAGGTAAACTGGTAGAGTCGAGCTGTTCGGGCGATCGATCGTTGTTACCTTGAGCCAGCTTGAGACTGCGAGCTTTAAGTTTTATTTTACCATTTTTCAAATTGAGTTCTTTCTCACCCGCAACTTGAACTCTCAACCCAGTCGTCAAAACGGGCCCTAAAAATGACCGCAACTCCTTGCAAAGTTTAACCAGAAACTCTACTCCGCGATCCGTACCAATTCGCAAATATTTAAGTTTGTAACCATCTTCAATAATCAGGCTGAGGATTTCTCCCTCTAAGCTAAATTCCGAAAGTTGCTTACCAGATTGATACATTGTCATAACTCCTTTAAATCCGTGACATCCATTAAATCCGTTAAATAATCCGTTCCCGAACTGCCTTTAGGCGATTTGCCAGCAGCACTCCAGCAAATGCACCAGTTCGCCCCGTGAAGCGCTCAATTGCCTCAAAACACTCGCTAATTGAGCAGCTTGTTTAGCCGTGCTAATTTTTGCCCGCAAAGGTTGATCAACTCCGCACCAGCAGGGAATTTCTAGCTCTTGCAAGCGTTGGTAAACTTGCCATCTGTCTAGCCAACTGACTGGCACGATGTCACAGACTTCTAATTCTGGATCTGCTGGATTCATTTTTTTAACAACAATAATGATTTGCATTAATTTTTGCTCTTGATGTACCCCATTTTCAGGAAGCATTCAGAACGAGCATCTTTTTAGAGGATAACGCAACTGCAAATAATTCTCAATAGATTTTGTAAAAAATTTTTCTACTATACAAAGTCTTCCACTATCGAGGCCGACCCTGCTTGACTGGTAAATCTAGGGTGCTAGAGTGAGTCTATTGGCAACAAAACTGCCTATTGAAAGGAGAACACACATGGCTGAGATTCAGAGTGCATTGAGACCGTTTGGTCACATAGCCGAAAACCCAGTTCTACTAGAACATTCAGTCACAGCACCGATTTGTGAAGGGATGAACGCGCTGCTGGCAAGTTTTCAGGCTTTATACCTGCAATATCAAAAACATCATTTTGTGGTGGAAGGGGCAGAATTTTACTCCTTGCACCAATTCTTTCAAGAAAGCTACGGAGAAGCTCAAGATAGTGTCCACGAATTGGGCGAACGCTTGAACGGGTTGGGCGGCATACCGGCGGCTAGCTTTAGCAAATTAGCCGAGATGTGCTGTTTTGAGCCAGAAGCCGACGGCGTATATTCCTGCCGCCAAATGCTGGAACATGATTTGACAGCAGAACAAGCTATTATAGGTTTACTGCGCCGTCAAGCAGGACAAGCAGAAAGTTTGGGCGATCGAGCTACGCGCTACCTCTACGAAAAAATCCTGCTAAAAACAGAAGAGCGAGCTTATCACATTTCCCACTTCCTCGCCCCCGATACCTTAGTGCAATTGAACTTAAACTAACCCGAAAAAAGCAATTTCCCTAAATCGGAAAAAAGCTTAAAATCCCCTCCAAATTCAAAATTTGGGGGGATTTCAGATTTGGCAGCTTATCTGTAGGGACACAGCACTGCTCAATGCGTGTCAACTGAAGCCTGAAAGCCTTGATAAATCTCGCTCATCATCGAGTCTAGATCCCCCTCCCATCCCCCTTAAGAAGGGGGACTTTGAGAATATTCCTGTCCCCCCATCGAAGCGGAACTTTCTGAATACTCATGTCCCCCCCTTCTTAAGGGGGGCTAGGGGGATCTCCGCTTTCTTATACAAAGTGCGATAGCCTACTCAAAATTAAGGAGCTAAAGCACTACCGCGCAACAAGCTACCAATGGTTTTCGCAGTAATCTTCATCTGAATGAAGGGATTAGCCGGCACCACGGTCTTATACAAGTAGCTATCAAATGTGAGTTTCTGCACATCGCGATCGGCACACATTTCCACAAAAGCTTCGCGAGTAGCATCAGAACGGTAGAACACGCGCTGCAAAATGTCAAGCACCTTGTAAGTAATACCGTAAGCCTTATCCCACCGCTTCAGATACAGCTTGATTTCTTGTTCCGTTGGAATCCGCGCGCCATTATTGGAAATCTCCACAATAGTTTCAGCGCACATCCGGCCAGACTTAGCGGCAAAATAGATACCTTCGCCCGAAGACTTGGTAACATAACCGGCAGCATCACCGATGAGGGCAACTCGGCCGACAACCCGGCGGGGACGCGGATGTTCTGGGATGGGGTGAGCTTCCACTTTAATGATTTCACCGCCCATGAGTTTTTTGGCAGCGCGGGCCCGGACTCCGGCTTGGAGCTTTTTGATGCTGGCTTGATTGACTTTCATCGTGCCGGTACCGACGGCTACGTGGTCGTATTTGGGGAACACCCAGGCGTAGAAGTCGGTGGAAACGTCGTCGCCGACGTACATTTCGGCTAAGCCTTCGTAGTAAGCCATTTTATCTTCTGGGAGGCGGATGCGCTCTTGGAAGGCGATCGCATAATTGTAGTCACCAGCATCAATCGCCTTCGCGACGCGGGAGTTAGCGCCGTCAGCCCCGATTACCAAATCCACTTTCAGGGTTTTCTGAATTCCCATTGCGGTGCCGTTGGAGTGGTCGGCGTAGTGGAGAATGTAGGGGTCGGTGTTGTTCGTGGGAATGTCTAAGGTGTGAACGGTACCGTTAATCAGTTTGGCACCTAAGGAGGCAGCCCGATCGCGCAAAAAGCCATCGAGGACTTCCCGGCGGCACATACCGATATATTCGTGTTCGTTTTCGATATTGATGTCTACCTCTACATTGGAGGGGGAAATCATTTTCATTTTTCTGACTTGGCGATCGATAATACTTTGCGGCAAGTCAAATTCTTCGACCATGCACAGGGGAATTGCCCCGCCGCAGGGTTTTGCGTTGTCTAATTTGCGCTCAAATAAATAAGTTTCGATGCCTGCTTTTACCAATGTTTCGGCGGCGCAAGAACCGGCTGGCCCTGATCCAACAACTGCAACCCGTAGTGTCAAAGCTTTTCTCCCCAATTTTTTCTATAGTTTTTACCAGTCAGATGTGATGGTATCACGGAGTTTCTTTGCTGTGGGGTGAGAATGGGAGATTTAAATGAAATGAAACAGAGCTTAACAATTAGATACGAAAATAGGCATCGCGCGAGGGATGGGGCGCGGGGAATTGTTGAGCTGTTGGTTGTAGTTTTTAGCAGGAAGGAAATATCTAAACGTATGGGAAACCAATGCAAACGCCTATCTTTGATGCAGCCCTCCGACAATTAGCTGTAGCTTCTATTAGCGGATACCAGAAACACATCTCACCGATAAAAGGGTTTTCTTGCGCTCACCGAGTGCTATACGCGGGGGAGTCTTGCTCGCAGTATATCAAGGGCGCGATCGCCAAATTTGGCTTATTTGGGGCGATAAAAGCGTCGCGCCGCCGGTTTGCTGCTTGCAAGCACGCGAACCAAATCTTGAAAGCCCGGTTTACCAGTGAATCTGGCAGTGAAGACTCCAATTTCGAGGGTAACGATGAACCCAAATCCGATCGACCAAAATCTCAGGGGGAAACTCCTGGCAGAAGCTCTCTGTGTGAAAATTACTGTACTAAATGGCTAGACTGTATTGAATGGCTAGATTGTGGCGGCGCGGATTGTTCTGGACTCGATTGTGGCGGCGCGGATTGTTCTGGACTCGATTGTGGCGGCGCGGATTGTTCTGGACTCGATTGTGGCGGCGCGGATTGTTCTGGACTCGATTGTGGCGGCGCGGATTGTGGCAGTTGTTTCTAGTTTTACTCGCCAACTGCTCTCCAAATAGGTAAATTTTTTTTACTATAATGTAGGGGAATTTTCAGAGGGTGCGATCGCGATTGTCGATCGAACTCCGTGCAATAAGTTACATTTAAGTTAAGTAAAGCTCCTATATAAAATTTCAAATTGCTATGCTAGGTAATTTTCAACAAAGCCAACTGCGGATTGAGGTTGAAGCTTCGGAGACTGCGATTCGGGACAGTTTGATGCGTCCTGTGCAGTTGCAGCAGTGGCTGTGGCCTCAGCAATTTTCTAAGGGTTTGCCGGAATTGCTCGATCGCGAATTGACTTTCACGAGTTGGATTGGCCCGGTAGCGGTGCATCACCATGTGGAGATTGCAGAGTCAAATTGTCTGCGGCTGTTGTTGAGTGAAGGAATTGACGGGTTTCACGAGTGGTATTGGGGCGACGGTTGGGTGCAGTCTCGGTTGGAGGGGGTGTCGCTGCTACCGCTGAATTTGGGCCAAACTGCTAGTTTGTTGCGTTTGCGGGAGTTTTTGGCGGGGAAGGGAAAGGGGAAGTAGGGGAAATCAGCGCGTTCAACTCGAAGTCCGCCAGGGGTTAAAAACCCCTGTCTAATAGCGAAAGTCCTCTAAAGAGGACTCATGAGTTCTTCAGTCCTCTTTAGAGGACTTTCGCTTTGAGGCAGGGGTTTCAACCCTTGCCGGATTGCGGGTTTAACGCGGTTGTTGACACTAATGGGAAACGATAGTATAGCTACTGTGCTGATAATTCTTGAATTTTTTTAACAACCTTTTGATAATCACTTGTTTGTTTTTGTTGCTTGTACAAGTCAGCAGCTTTTTGATAATCTGTGATCGCCTCTGCTTTTTTCCCAAGGTCAGACTTGGCATTACCTCGATTGTAGTAGGCATCAGCATATTTGGCATCAATGCCGATCGCCTTGGTATAATCGGAGATCGCCTCTGCTTTTTTGCCGAGAGCAGACTTGACATTACCCCGACGGACGTAATTATCAGTAGGATAGGCGGGAGCCAACTCGATCGCCTTATTATAGTCTGCGAGCGCCTCTTTCTTTTTCCCTAAGTTATCCTTGCATACAGCCCGATAGAAGTAGGCGGAAGCATTTTTGGGCTCAATGTCGAGCGCCTTAGAAAAATCTGCGATCGCCTCTTCTGTTTTACCTAGGCCATAGTTGGTATAACCCCGACCGACGTAGGCGCCAGTATCTTTGGGATTAAGGTCTATAAGCTTAGTATAATCCGCGATCGTCTCTGCTTGTTTCCCCAGCATAGAATTGACAGTAGCCCGCATATGGTAAGCATGAGTATATTTAGGATTAAGGTCTATAGCCTTAGAAAAATCTCTGAGCGCTTCTTCTTTTTTCGCTAGGGTAAACTTGATATCACCCCGAGCGAAGTAGGCGCCAGCATCTTTGGGATTCAGCTCGATTGCCTTAGAAAAATCTGGGATAGCCTCTGCGTTTTTCCCTAGGGCAGACTTGGCTTTACCCCGACCAATGTAGGCATCAGCATTTTTGGGATTAAGCTCGATCGCCTTAGTATAATCCGCGATAGCCTCTGCTTTTTTCCCTAGGTCATACTTGACATTACCTCGACCAATGTAGGCATCAGCATTTTTGGGATTAAGCTCGATCGCCTTAGTATAATCTGCGATCGCCTCTGCTTTTTTCCCTAGATCATACTTGGCATTACCTCGACGGTAGTAGGCAGCATCATTTGTGGGATCAAGGTCGATCGCCTTAGTATAATCTGCGATCGCCTCTGCTTTTTTCCCTAGGGAATACTTGGCTAAACTCCGATTGTTGTAGGCAGCATCATTTTTTGGATTAAGGTCGATCGCCTTAGAATAATCTGCGATCGCCTCATCATTTTTTCCTAGGGAATACTTCGCTAAACCCCGATTGTTGTAGGCATTATCATATTTTGGATTAAGGTCGATCGCCTTAGAATAATCTGCGATCGCCTCATCATTTTTCCCTCGGGCAAACTTCGCTAAACCCCGATTGTTGTAGTTATTATCATTTTTTGGATTAAGGTCGATCGCCTTAGTGTAATCTGCGATCGCATTATCATTTTTCCCTAGCATAAGATTGGCAAAAGCCCGCTCGCTGTAAGCCTCAGTTTTTTTTGGATTAAGGTTTATAGCTTTAGAAAAATTATCTATAGCACCCGTGAAATTTCTTTGATTTCTACTACGAGCAAGCCCTTGACTGTAATAGGAATTAGCATCATTAATTTGAGTCTGGGTAGCGGGAGTCGAAGCTCTCGTCCCACAAGCCACAACCCCAAACAGAGTCAAACCAGCACCCAGAACTTGCGGAATCAAGCGATGCGGTTTTTTAGTCATAGCCTTTGCAGTTAGTGAATTTTAATGAAAGTGCTTTTTTAACGGTTTAAAAAACTATGCCGAATTATATCTGATTGTGTGCAATTATAACTCTTGGCTGACGCACCCTACAAGTTTTAGCTATTGTTGTGCAATCAGCTTCCCGCCTGTAACTCTCTTCGGTTCAATCCCCCTACCTACCTAGCCCGCACCACCAACACCGAACAAGGAGCTTCAGCCACAACCTCAGCACTCACCGAACCCTCCAAAATCCGCTTCAAACCAGTCAAACCCCGACAGCCGATCGCAATTAAGTCTACTTTATAAATATTCGCCAAACGCAAAATCTCCTGCGCCGGTTCCCCCGAAACAATCTCCAACTCACTCTCGCAAGGCAAAGTTTCCTGATAAGATTGCAATAACTTTTCCACTTCTCGGTAAGCAATCTCATTTCCCTGAGCGTGAGGTCGATCGACCACAGCATCAAAATCCAACGTACCAGAACTCACAACATGAACTAAAATCACCTTAGCCGTCGGTTCTAGCTTAAACTGCGCCACAGCTTGCAAAACCTGTGCTGCAAACTCCGAATTGTCGATCGCCACCAAAACAGTATTCAATATAATGCACCTTTAAATCTCAGAATTTAGTTGACAGTTGACAGTTGACAGTTGACAGCGAATTATACCTGGAAGGAAGAGGATTGGAGTAATGAATAGTCTGATTTTAATTTCTCCGTACAAGCGAGAGGCTTTAAACCAATTTTTTCTGGTAATTTAAGCAAGATAAGCTGTTCTACATTTAAATTGTGTGTCAAAAATCGCTTAAACACTCTTGTGGGATGGGCTTCTAGCCCGTCCCGAATATACAATTTAAATGCGCAACAGCTTATTGGAAGAAACCGGGTTTCTTAAGCCCGAAGTGCGTAAATCTCGATCGCCAAACTCAAACCTACCATCTAAAAATCACCCTCACCCTGTGTCTCAGTGCGTAGCCGCACCGAATCAGCGTGAGAAGGCAAACCCTCAGCTTCCGCCAACACATTAATCGCCCTACTAACCTTTTTCAGAGCAGCCGGCGAATATTGAATCAAACTCGAATGCTTCATAAAAGTTTCCACCCCCAGCGGCGAAGCATAGCGCGGAGCACCAGAAGTCGGCAAAGTATGATTCGGGCCAGCCAAATAATCACCCACAGCTTCCGGTGTCGAACATCCCAAGAAAATCGCCCCAGCGTGCCGAATTTGGTCAAGCAAAGCCCAGGGATCAGCCACTTGCAATTCCAAGTGTTCGGGAGCAAACTCGTTGGAGAGTTCCGCTGCCGCCTTCAGGGACTCCACCACTACAACTAAACCATAATTGGCGATCGCCTTTTCCGTCAAAATCCGGCGCGGGTGATTTACTAATTGTCTTTCTACCTCAGCCACCACCTTCCTAGCCAGCACCGAATCCGCCGTCAGCAAAATTGCCGAGGCCATCGAATCGTGCTCAGCTTGAGCCAACATATCCGCAGCTACGTGTACAGGATTCGCCGAAGCATCAGCAATAATCAGTACCTCCGAGGGCCCCGCCAGAGAATCGATCCCCACAGTGCCGTAAACCAGTTTTTTCGCCAGCGTGACGTAAATATTCCCCGGCCCAGTAATTAAATCTACCTTGGGAATAGTTTCCGTACCATAGGCCAAAGCTGCGATCGCCTGAGCCCCGCCGACCCGATATATCTCATCAACTCCCGCTTCCTGAGCCGCTACCAGCACCGCAGGATTCATTTTCTTCTCTTGTCCGGGGGGAGTACACATCACCAGTCTCGGAACCTTGGCGACCTTCGCAGGAACCGCATTCATGATCACCGAGCTCGGATAGGACGCTTGACCGCCAGGAATGTAAATTCCCGCGCGATCGACTGGCGTGTAGCGCTTACCCAAAACAATTTCGTCATCACCAAACTGCACCCAAGATTTGGGGACACGCTGTCGGTGAAACGCTTCTACCTGTTTGCAAGCAAGCCGGATGGCATTTAATAATTCTTTCGATATTTGCTGATAAGCAGCATCCAATTCGGCGCCACTCACGCGCAAATCTGCCGCATTTAGGGTCGTGCGGTCAAATTCAGCAGTATATTGCAGCACAGCCTGATCGCCTTTGCGTCTTACAGCTTGCAGCACCTCGCGCACGGTAGCTTCTTTGTGAATAACAAGTTCGTCGTGGGTGCGATCGCAGATTCGTCGCAGTTCAGCTTGTGCCTCAACCCACTGAGTAATAATTCGCAGCATGGAGATTAGGAATGCCGTCAATAATTCACTAACATTTGCTTGACAATTTGGATTTTTTGTGGCGCTGGAGAATTCGGCCACCACCAGTCCACCAGCTTCAACCGCGAGACTCGCGGCAGTTTCAAAGGCTTCGTTTCCCGGCGTCAGTCCAGCGTTTAAATCTCTGTCGAGGATTTTTTTGCCAAACCGAGGACAAGTCACAACCTTCCTTGAGGAATTGCCTGTCAGAGAACCGGGTGCGGAGGGAGAGGGGGAGAG
>NZ_JAIGNI010000040.1 GCF_026130175.1 Lyngbya sp. CCAP 1446/10
CAAGCTCCGTCAGGTTAGTCAAGGATGCTAGTGGTTTGATGTCGCTGATTTGATTGTTGATGAGGAAGAGCTCCGTCAGGTTAGTCAAGGATGCTAGTGGTTTGATGTCGCTGATTTGATTTTCTTCGAGCCAGAGCTTCGTCAGGTTAGTCAAGGATGCTAGCGGTTTGATGTCGCTGATTTGATTTTCTTCGAGCCAGAGCTTCGTCAGGTTAGTCAAGGATGCTAGCGGTTTGATGTCGCTGATTTGATTGTTGATGAGGAAGAGCTTCGTCAGGTTAGTCAAGGATGCTAGCGGTTTGATGTCGCTGATTTGCTTTTCGCTGAGGTCGAGTTCCGTGAGACTAGAAAGTTTCCGATCGCCCGCATCGCAATCATTAGTCCCTGCTTCCTCCAACAACACTTCAACAGTATGTTTAGTTTCAGGACTCAAATCAGCTTTTTGGCGACACCAATCGGCAAATGTTCGCCTATTGTTTCCCGGTTGCGCCCTCGCAACTTCGGAGTAAAGCGCATTTCCAGATAATGCTACGATCGCGCTCAAAGCAACTACTATCAACTTTCGTAAATTCATATATTTCTGTGTAACTTTGTTTGCTAAATGGATAATTGTGCATCAATACCAAAGAAACCGGGTTTTTATCGATATTAAAGGTGGCGATAGAAGATTTTTGCACAAAACCCGGTTTCTGCCTCAGCCCGATCGATGAAAAGATAACAACAACTAACAAAAAATAGCCCCTATAAGGTACAGACAGGTATGCAAACTGTCCCAGTTCGATCGCGCCCCTTCAGATATAAATTAATAATAGATTCAAAAACAACTCTTTAATCTCACACAAATCGCAACAATCCTTATGAACAACACATCCTATCAAATGAGTGACATTGAACGCGCCAACCTCAGCCGCACGATCGACTATAGTTCCATTCGATCGATACCTGAAATTTGGGCGATCGCCAAACAGCGATTTCCCCAAACCGTCGCCCTCCACGACCCCCACACCCAGCCAGAAATCAAACTCACCTACACCGACCTCTACCAACAAATCCAGCAATTCGCCCGCGGCTTGCAAGCCCTCGGCATCGAATCCAACCTCGAAGAAGCAATCCCTCCCCGCGTCGCCCTCTTCGCCGACAACAGCCCCCGCTGGCTGATAGCCGACCAAGGCATCATGACCGCCGGGGCCGCCAACGTCGTTCGAGGCGCCACCGCCGACTCCGAAGAACTCCTCTACATCATCCAAGACAGCGGCAGTACCGCCTTAGTAGTCGAAAACCAGGCATTACTCAAAAAACTCCAACACCGCCTCCTCGACTTACCAGTCCAACTCGTCGTCCTCCTCTCCGACGAAGAACCGGAAACCAACCAAACCCTCAACACAGTCAAATTTTCCGAAGTCATGGCCAGAGGGGCAAACCGCCCCCTCAAACCCACCAACCACAAGCCTCAAACCCTGGCCACCCTCCTCTACACCAGCGGCACCACTGGCAAACCCAAAGGCGTGATGCTGACCCACAGCAACCTACTGCACCAACTCACCACCTTGGGCACAATTCTCCAGCCCGAAGCCGGCGAATCTGCCCTCAGCATCCTCCCCAGTTGGCACGCCTACGAACGCACAGTCGAATACTTCCTGCTTTCCCAAGGATGCACGCAAATTTACACCAGTATTCGCTATTTCAAACAAGACTTTAAAACTTGCAAACCCCAGTATATGGTCAGCGTTCCGCGCATCTGGGAATCGATTTACGAGGCAGTACAAAAGCAATTTCGGGAACAGCCGCCCAACAAACAAAAATTGGTGAATTTCCTGTTGTCTACCAGCCAACAATACATAGAAGCCCGCCGCATTTTTCAAGGATTAACTCTCAATTTAAAACCTGCTTCTGCTTCCGAAAAACTAATCGCCCGCACCAAAAGCATTCTGTTGTCGCCCCTCCACGCGATCGCCGAAAAACTGGTTTACCAAAAAGTTCGGGAAGCTACGGGAGGACGTTTTAAGTGGGCAATTAGCGGCGGCGGTTCTTTGGCCGCGCATTTAGACAATTTCTTTGAAATCGCAAATATCGGTTTGTTAGTCGGGTATGGTTTAACTGAAACATCCCCAGTTTTGACTGTCCGCCGCCCTTGGCACAATCTTAAAGGTTCGGCGGGACAGCCGATCGCCCATACCGAGATTAAAATAGTAGATCCCGAAACCAGACAGCAACTGCCCACAGGCCAGCGCGGTTTAGTATTGGGTCGCGGGCCGCAAATCATGGCAGGATATTATCTTAATCCCGAAGCTACTGCTAAGGCGATCGACTCCGACGGCTGGTTTGACACTGGCGATTTAGGCTGGCTGACACCGGGAAACGACTTAGTTTTGACTGGGCGGGCCAAAGATACGATCGTCCTCAGCAACGGCGAAAACATCGAACCGCAGCCGATCGAAGATGCCTGCCTCCGCAGCCCCTACATCGACCAAATTATCGTAGTAGGCCAAGACCAAAAATCGATCGGCGCCTTAATTGTCCCCAATTCAGAAGCCCTACTCAAATGGGGCGAAACTCAGAGTCCGCCAATACAGGAAATTGACTGGAATAGCAAGACAATTCAAGACTTATTCCGCCAAGAGTTGAACCGGGAGGTGAAAAATCGCCCCGGATACCGCGCGGACGATCGCATTGGCCCGTTCCGGTTGATTCAGGAGCCGTTTTCGATGGAAAATGGAATGTTGACCCAGACCCTGAAAATTAAGCGCCCGGTTCTGACTGAACACTACCGCGATATGATTGACGGGATGTTTTGAAAATATTCGCAGGACTTGGGGAATGGAAAAGCAAAAATTATCCCAACACCCGAGTCGCGAGTCCCAGTCCTCAGTCCTCAGTCCTTAATCCTCAGTCCTGAGTCATTAGTCCTGAGTCATTAGTCCTCAGTCATGAGGAAATGTTTATCAACTAATGTTTATCAACTAATGACTAATGACTAATGATTAATGACTAACGACTAATTCCTAATTCCCAATTGACAAGCAACAAATTTATGGAAGCACAATTACTCTTGAAGCGATCGATTAACGTTAAAGTCGTCGTTACTCCCCGCTGGAAAGAAGAAGCTCAACAGCAACTACAAGCACAAATCAATCAAATAGATTCTCAGCTACAACAGCTAGAAATGCAAGGGCAGCGGATGGTTTCAGAAATCCAAAAGCAAAACCTGCAACCCCCCGGCCCGCAAGTAATGCAGCAAATAGAAAACATTCAAGTGCAGGTAAATCAAAGAAAGAGTGAACTGCTAGAACAGAAAAATCAAAACCTGCAACAGCTTCAGCAAGTGCAGGTGCTAGACCTCGAACAAGAAGTGAGTCAAGGTCAAATTGACGGCACGTTCACCGTTGGGCTGGGAGAAAACTTGATTCAAAAAATGCAAGTAGAAGTTCTGCTCCGCGATGGCATTGTCGAAGAAATTCGAGGTGATATTTAGAACTTAGAAATTGGTAATTGGTAATTGGTAATTGGTAATTGGTAGGTAATTTTGAGTTGATGGCCCCACATCTTCGGACTAGAGGCTGGCATAATAATAACTATTGCCGATCGCCGATCGCCAATTATCAATCGCCAAATACCGATCGCCAATTACCAACTCACAAGGACTTTTTAGAGATGATTCGCGAAGTTTTCATGCCAGCCCTGAGCTCTACCATGACAGAGGGCAAAATTGTTTCCTGGGTCAAATCCGCTGGCGACAAAGTAGAAAAGGGCGAAACCGTAGTCGTGGTTGAATCCGACAAAGCCGACATGGATGTCGAGTCTTTCTACGAAGGCTATCTAGCAATAATTATTGTACAAGCCGGCGAAGTTGCTCCAGTGGGAGCTGCGATCGCCCTGGTAGCAGAAACAGAAGCCGAAATTGCAGAAGCTCAGAAACAAGGAGCCGGCGCGCCAGCAGCCGCAGCCGCAGCCCCAGCAGCCCCAGCCCCTGTCGCAGCTACCGCATCAGCAGGTTTGCAGCAAAACGTCAGCCGCCAAAACGGCCGCAGCATTGTTTCTCCCCGTGCTCGCAAGTTAGCCAAAGAATTTAAAGTAGATTTGAATTCGATCAAAGGCAGCGGCCCCAACGGTCGCATTGTTGCAGAAGATGTGGAAGCAGCAGCAGGTAAAGCCCAACCCGCTCCGGTTCAGCAACCAGTCACAGTCCCCGCAACACCCGCAGCCGCAGCACCCGCAGCAGCGAAACCCGCAGCAGCGAAACCCGCACCCGCACCAGTCCCAGCAGTGGCGCTTTCCGGTAACAGAGTACCGATGAACGCGCTGCAAAATGCGGTAGTGCGCAATATGGAAGCAAGTTTGAGCGTGCCCTGTTTCCGCGTCGGCTATACAATTACTACTGACAATCTCGACAAACTCTACAAACAAATTAAGTCGAAAGGCGTCACGATGACGGCTATGCTGGCAAAAGCAGTAGCAGTAACTTTACAAAAACATCCTCTGCTGAATGCTTGTTATGTGGAGTCGGGAATTCAACACCGGGCTGATATTAATGTGGCGGTAGCGGTGGCGATGGATGGCGGCGGTTTGATTACGCCGGTGTTGCAAAATGCCGATCGCCTCGACATATATTCGCTCTCCCGTAGTTGGAAGGATTTAGTCGATCGCGCCCGCGCCAAACAGCTAAAACCTGACGAATACAGCACGGGAACTTTTACTCTTTCCAATTTGGGAATGTTTGGAGTAGATAAGTTTGACGCGATTTTGCCCCCGAATCAAGGCTCGATTTTGGCGATCGGCTCTTCGCGGCCGCAAGTGGTAGCCAACCAAGATGGTTTGATGGGAGTGAAGCGCCAAATGCAAGTAAATATTACCTGCGATCACCGGATTATTTACGGTGCTGACGCTGCATCTTTCTTGCAAGATTTAGCCAAATTGATTGAGACAAATCCTCAATCTTTGACGCTTTAATCAGTAGTCAGTAGTCATTAGTCAGTAGTCATTAGTCATTAGTCATTAGTTATTAGTTATTAGTGAGGATTTTAGCGGTAGGGTGCGTCAGTTGTGAGATTGTGAGTAAAAGAGCAAAAATCTGATTATTCGCTCCGCACCCTACTTCTTGGTATCATTGCGATCGCGAACGGGGACAGCACTCGAATATCATTCCGATATCAGCGGATTTGAGATCGCAACTAATAACCAATGACTGATAACTAATGACCACTAACAACAGTCAACAGTCAACAGTCAACAGTCAACAGTCAACAGTCAACAGTCAACAGTCAACAGTCAACTGACTAATTACTCGATCGCACAGTCAAGACTTGCGGCGGCGTCGCATCCGGCGGATACAAGAAATCCACCTGCACCAAACGGCGTTCCCCCGGCTTCATATTCACATTCACCAAAGGTTCCCCCTGCTGTCCCCGGCGCTGCACGATGTGAATGTAGCGCGTCAAAGTTTTCCCCGTATCATCATTAAACATCACCCGCAGCGTACCTCGGAAAAATATCCGATTTTCCGGCGGATCGTAAAACATCAATCCACCCGATTTTGTATTTGATTTAATCGGTGTTTGCATTCTAATACTCACCGATTGAGACTCGCGAGATTTGTTATAAAGCGGAAAAGTTAAGTTGTATTGAATCCCGTAATTCCCGTGAGCAAAATAAGAAGTATCGGGATAGCGAGCTAACATTTTAGCGCTTTGAACTTGGCCAGTGCCAAAAGTACCCGTATCAGTAGTGCTAAAAGCATAGGAAAATGACTCGCCGCGCTTAGGAATCGTTAAATAATCGGTTCTCGAATTGTCAGTAATTTTAGCTTTCCACTCAGAACCTTCAGCTACTCCCGCCACGCGCCCGTAAATTTTTTGCAGCGGATTTTCGTCTGGCGGAGTAGGTGCTAAATCTCTCGGCCCCGCTAAACCTTTGGTATTTAAAATATTTTCCCACTGTTCTAAAGTCGGATGTTGTTCGACTCCATTTTTAGTTTGAGGAGCAAACATTGCTAAACTAGCTACATAAACCGAATTGCTGCTCGACATTCGCATCAAAGTCGATCGCCCGTTGGAAGCAGGCGTAACATTCCCCACAGGTATCGGCAAATTCATCAGCATTCGGCTCTGCATGGCCGGAATCTCGATCTCCGCCGGCAAAATGCTTTGTCTGTACCCCCGCAGCACATCGCTCGTAATCCGGCTTCCAGGCCCCGCAAACACCGTGCCGAATCGATTTTCTAAATACGAGGGCAAATCGACAAACAACGCATCCGGGCGAGTTAAATAGGTAGCTCCTTGCAATACTTTTAAAGTAACAGGTTCCGAGTTGGGATTGTAGACAATTATTCCTTGAAATAAGGTGCGAGTTTCCCGGCGATTTTTAGCTTTGGCGATGTGGTGAGCGAAGATATCAAATCGACCTTTGAAGGGAAAGTTTAAGTGTGCAGAAGGTACTTGTTTGCCTTCTTGGGGAAATGTGGAGAGCAAAATGCCTTCGGTTTGCACAACTTCCGGGCTGTTGCTGTTGAAAACGGGAATGTTGTCGAGTTTTCCCGGCAAAACGCGCACTTGCTGGGGCACCGTTACGGTGTTCAGCGGGGCGGTTGTCACAGGTGGTGGCACATCCCGTTCGTTTTCCGGTAGCGGGACTTCTGGCTGGATGATCAGTTCTTGGGCGGGACTTGTGGGGATTGCTTGAGCTAAGGGTAGAATTGGTAACAAAAACATAGCTGCGATCGCGTTTAACTGAACTTGCCGATTGTCTTGACAGAGCAATCGACACAAAACTTTACCACAACTAGGTTGCTATTTTTGGGGATTTTGGGATTTTAGCTGAATGTTTGCGGTAATTAGGGCGATCGACCAATTTATGAAGTTCTAGCCCCCCCTTAATAAGGGGGAGTTCTATGTAGCACTTATTTTGCAAAATGGTATTAGTTCTTCGACGGAAAAATGTGGTCCGATGACAAGACGCACTGGCCCATAACTGTGCGATCGCACTCTCGATCGACTACACCCCCACTATACCCAGGACGGTGCAAACGGACTTGATATGATTAATTACCAATTACCAATTACCAACTTGCGTTATTTCTGTTTTAGGACTACCAACGTAATGTCGTCAAAAACTTTCTGCTTGTCAATATGTTGCCGCACATCATCAATTACTGCTTGTCGAATTTCTTCAACTGTTTTGTGGCGATTTTCTTTCGCCACTTGGCACAATCTTTCTATGCCGTAATACACTCGATTTATATTTATAGCTTCGGTAATTCCATCTGTGTAAAGCACTACTATATCCCCTGGATTAAGATGCACTTGAACTTGGGAAACAAAACCAGAAATATCTTCCTCTAATCCCAGAGGAAAGCCGAGTTCCATTGTATCGATCAGTTCGATGTTACCATCAGTACGGACTACAATTATTTCTTCATGTTGACCGCTGATGGTGAGGTTACTATCTTGATAATCTAACAAAGCCAAGGTCATATTTTTAGACGACTCAATGCGCTCGATATTGGCATAAAGGGTGCGGTTTAACACATCAAGAAACTTCACCGGATCGGTTTCGTTCATTTGTTGGAGAGTGCGGACGGCGGTTTGCGCCATAATCATTAATACGCCACTTTCTAAACCATGTCCCGTAACATCGCCGATGCTAATTTTTACCTGATCATTTTGGGTTAGCACGTCGTAGTAGTCGCCACCAACTTCATCGGCAGGCTGCATATATCCAGCAATTTCTAATCCTTTAATTTGATCTAGTTCTGATTGTTTGGGCAAGATCATTTGTTGCAGTCGTTTGGTGACTTCCAACTCAGCACTGAGGCGGATGTTTTCGGCTTTAAGTTTGTAGTTTAGGGCGCTAATTTCCTGGTTTGCTTCGGCGAGTTGGGCGGTGCGTTGTTGCACTTTTTCTTCTAAAGTTTGATAGAGGCGGGCATTTTCAATGGAGATCGCAGCTTGGGCGGAAATTATGTTGAGGACTTCTAGGCGATCGCGCGTAAAAGCCCCCGCTGTTAAATTATTTTCTAGGTATAAGATGCCTACCAATTTACCTTGGTTAATCAGGGGGCTACACAAGATAGATTTAGGTCGCTGCTGAATAATATACGGGTCAGATGCAAACCTGCTTTTATTCGTTGCATCATCGATCGCAAGAGTTTCTTGCGTGCGTGCTACATAATTAACCAGCGAGATAGGAATCTCTTGACTTTCAGTCGCTGACTTGGAGATTAATTGACATCGTTCACCCGTATATTGAGCTTCAATTTTCCACTTACCTGCTGGTTCAGGTATGAGGAAATAAAATTTTTCTGCTCCTGCGTTTTCCAGCAAGACTTGCATCAAATTCGAGAGCAATTCATCCAGATGAACTTTCCCTGAAAGCGCTTGGGAGGCTTTGATAATTGTTGATAAATCCAGCTCGTTTGCAGCACCTGAACTGGTAGAAGTGACAGTGGTTCTGGTCTGAACAATCATTTCGTCTCTTCCACTCGTCAGGCTCTTTTTCCTACCGACGATAGGTGCGAGTAATTCAGCATGGCGCTCTTCTAAATCTTTAACTTTTGCCTTTGCTCCCCAGCGAATATAAGCATAGTAAGCGTCAATTAAATAGGTACGCGCTACTTTCTGACGACCTAAAGTTAAATAAAATTCTGCTGCGAGTTCATTGGCGAGGGCTTCATCCTGCACATATCCATTTTCCTTGGCTCCATCAATCGCCCGGTCGTAATATTCCATTGCTGAGAGAGATTGCCCCAATACGCGGGCTTTTTCTGCTTCTACTAAGTCATACTTGTGTTGGTAATTCATTGGGCAATGGGAAGCCCGATATTTCATTTTTTCCTGATTTTCTTCTACTTGCTTTAAGTAATGTTGCTGCTTTGACTCGGTTTCCTGAAAATACTGAGCTAAAAGAGCCAAAGAATAGTAAAAAATATGTTCGGTAAAGCTAAAGTTAGCTTGGATAATTGTTGAATAATTGACTCCTGTAACACCATAATCTATAGCTCTTGCATAATCTTTAAATAAATAGCAAAGCATGGTTTTAGCAAAAAACACTCTAAACAAGGCAATTGTATTATTAATTTTTTGAAGATATGCAATTGTTTCTTTCTCATCTAATAAATCGCCAATTAATAGCAATTTATTGTGTGCTTGACCCATTAAATTTGCCACTAATTGACCGATAATTTTGATGAGATAAAGCTGATGTTCTTGGGAAAGATTAGCTGTTAAATCGCTATAGTGTTTTTGTTTCGCTTGCACATAATCCAGATGCTCTCCCTTGAAAAATAGATGCGAGCAGTAGTAATCAGCAGCATGACAAGCATATTCTATATCACCGACTTCTAAGCCGTTATTAATTGCTTGAAGCAAGGGTTCTATAGTGGTTGCCAAAGGCTTTTTTTGATGGTGAATACTGATAAAAATATTAACGAATACTTTAGATAAAAACTCTTTTGCATTTGACCGCTCCAATAACTGCAAAGATATTTGACTCAGTTGATAGGCAGAATCTATATCTGGTATTAGCCAAGATATGAGCGAACCATACATAGAATAAGCGTAAGTAGAAAGCAACGAATTTCCATACTGAATCGAGAGTTCAATCATAGTATATAGAATCGGTAGTGCCATTGCGCTCGATCCAAAACAAGCAGGAGGCCATATAAGAATTAAAATTTGCATTGCCGCTAGCTTGTAGGGAGCAGTCATTCTTGGCAGGTTAGTTAACTCTTCAAAATTTAAGTTTTGCGGAGCTGATTCAGCTAGGGATACTCCTAGTATTTCTAGAACTTGCAGTCCGGTATCTAACGCAGATTTAATCTGGTTTTTAGCAATTTCAAATCTAATTTTTAGATCGTATAATTTAACTTTTTCAAGGGTAGTTTTGGCGGTTTGCAGAGCGCGATCGCACAAGAGCCCAGCTCGTTCTAAATTGGCATTGAGATATTCGGCTTCGGCCGCTTCCAGATAAAAATTAAATGTCAGATCGTATCTACTTTCCCAGCTATCTTGACTCAGGAGTTCTATACCTACATTCAAATAATTAACAGCAGCTTCATACGCAGTCGCTGCTTTTGCTTTCTGTCCGGCGATCAGGTTTAATTCAGCTAACTCATCTTTTTGTGACTGATTAGTTAGCAAATCTGTGCCAAAATTCAGTTGGTTAACTAGAGCAAAAATATTTTCTTTTCGCTCTTGAGGCGTTGTATTATTCAGCAGCAGTTGACCAATTTTCAGGTGAGTGGATTTTTTCTCTGACTCTGGAATCAAAGAATAAGCTGCTTGCTGCACTCTGTCGTGCAAAAATTTGTAGTCAACTTTGATATCCCGTACAGATGCCAACTCTTCCTGGGCAAAGACTAGAGGAATTTTGTAATTTTCCGACAGTGGCAGAATCAAACCAGCTTGCATTGCCTCCCACAAATGAGCAGCAGTCGCTAAGTTAGATTCTTCATTGACAATTGATAAAACTTCTAAGTTAAATTGGTTGCCGATACAAGCCGCTAGTTTTAATGCTTTCTGCGTTGCTTCTGGGAGTTTACGAATATTTCTGGCAACCAGTTCAACAATATTGAAATCTGCGATGCCAATGGCTTGGATTTGTTGAATATTCCATTCCCAGCGGTCTGTATCTACTTGATAAACCAGCAGATTTTCCGAGTACAGGGTTTTGAGTAGCTGTGTCAAGAAAAATGGATTGCCTTGGGTTTTATTAAAAAGTAATTCAGAAAAAACTTTAATTTTGTCTGACTTTACGCTGGCATCGAGAGTGTCGGCGATTAATTGGTTGACGCTATCCAAAGCCAGGGCCTGAATGGTGATATTATTCACCACCGTTGCAGTTTCTTGAATTTTTTCTATGGTCTGAATTAAAGGATGCACGGGACTGACTTCGTTATCTCGATAAGCTCCAATCGTTAACAAATATTTGTTATCTGGGTCAGTGACTAAGAGTTGGATTAACTTGAGAGATGCCGAATCTGCCCACTGTAAATCGTCTAGGAATATGACTAGCGGGTGTTCTGGTTGACAAAAAACGCGAATAAATTGTTGAAATACCCGATTAAATCTGTTTTGGGATTCCGATGAACCCAGTTGAGGAACTTCAAGCTGTTTACCGATAATTAGTTCGACTTCGGGGATAACATCAATAATAACTTGACCGTTCGTACCTAGCGCTTTTAATAAGTTTTCTTTCCAAATAGCAATCTGTTCGGAACTTTCGGTTAATAGTTGACGGACTAATTCTTGAAATGCTTGGATTAAAGCTGCATAGGGAATATTGCGCTTAAATTGGTCAAATTTACCCGCAATAAAATACCCCCTCGCTGCTACAATTGGTTTATGAACTTCATTGACAATTGAAGTTTTACCAATCCCGGAATAACCGGAAACTAACATCATCTCGGTGACACCAAGGCTGACTCGCCCAAAGGCATCTAGAAGGGTTTGGACTTCGGTTTCTCTGCCATAAAGCTTCTGGGGAATGAGTAATTGGTTGCCGCGATCGCGTTGACCGATGGGAAAGTTTTCAATCTTTCCAGTTGTCTGCAATTGCTGCAAACAAGTTTCCAGGTCAAATTTTAATCCCGCCGCACTTTGATATCGGTCTTCCGCATTTTTTGCTAACAGTTTTATCACAATATCTGAAACCGCTTGGGGAATTTCTGCTACCTCTTTGGGTGGGACTGGTTGTTTGGCAATATGACAGTAAACCAACTCCATCGGATCGGTGGTAGTAAATGGCAACTGGTTGGTCAGCATTTCATAGAAAGTCACTCCCAAAGAATAGAAGTCGGTGCGATAGTCAATGGCTCGATTCATCCTCCCCGTTTGTTCGGGTGACATATAAGCGAGAGTCCCTTCTAGCAAGTTGGGATTGCTAATGCTTTGGTTTTTCAATTCCAAGCGCGATGAAATACTAAAGTCAGTCAGTTTTACTTTTCCGGTCGCTGGATTGATAATGATATTTGAGGGCTTAATGTCTTTGTGAATGATCGGTACTTGATGGAGATAGCTCAAAGTTTCGGATAGAGCGATCGCGCCTCTTATAAAATCGGTTATTGACAGTTTATTAGCCGCTATAAAATTAGCAAGTGATTGACCGCCAAAATCTTCTAATATCAGAGCATAACTATTTTGATAGTTGTTTAAACTGTATGTTTTGACAAGCCCTTCACAATCTAAATTTTGAGTAATTATAAACTCTTGCCTTAAATTTGTGATTTGTTCTAGGGTAGGATGTTCATCTTTTATGATTTTAACAATAACAGGTTGTCTATCTCGATTTCTTATACCTCGATAAACAACGGTTCTTATGCCGTCGTAAATCTTTTCTCTAATTTCGTAGGCTGAAATGGCGATCATTATTTTTACCTTTTCTTTTAAGAAACTATTATATATCCAGCCAGATTCATGGAGAATCTGGCTGGATCAAATTTTTACTCTCTTTCAAAGCGAGAGTACAACTCTTTAGCAAACAAATCCTGAATCTCTTTATCGAGTTCTGGAGGAGATTGGAAGTTCTTTGCTAAGTCCTCGTAATCTTCCTTCAGCGAGATTTTGTATTCAGATAAACGAGATCCTATTTGTTGTAACCAAGCTGTGTGTAATGTAAATGCAAAGTTGAGCGATTCATGGTAAAGCTTGCATATTGCTCCCTGCCTTAAAGCATCTGCCTTGAAAATCCAGATTTCATTTCTTTCGGGTGTGAAAACGTTACAAGTAATATAACCATCTGTTGAACTCCCTTGGTTACCACGGCGCGGCATAAACTGTGGCGAACTCACCATATAGCCAGGAGGAAACGGGTACTGATCGGCAATTTCCATCGAGCATGTTTGCAGTCGGAACAAACAAGGTGGTATACCCTGTTCAGCAAGGCTTAACAGGTTTGATTGTGGCACTTGCTGGTACTTATAGTCTTTGAAGAGGTCGCACATGAACTGGGTCATCAGATTTTTCCAGAGTCCAAAAGAACTCCAGTAAATATTATCTAACTTTCCGGGAGTCATACCCGACGAAGGGAGTCTATCAAGATAGGTGTATAACGATGGCCCCCAGGTGTACCTTCGATCTGAAATAACTTTTGATTCAACGGGTGCTTCCTCCTGGCTTTTGCCGTCAATTACATAGCGTCCCAGGCGGCTAATATCCATCAGATTGAGTTCCATCCCAGGCCAAGGAGAAGACACGGGATCGTGGGGTGGATAGGCAGAAAGGTCATACGTGCGGAGCCATTCAGCAACATCCCAAGCACAAATATGAGAAATGTGAAGCGTAATTTTGTCGTCAGGATTGTCATAGTCCACCAGAAAGTGGGAAGCTTCGAGGGGAACTACCACTTTCCGCACGACAACTTTAACTTCCGGTTCATTCATGGCCGGGCGTTGTCCCTTTGCCAGGTCACTACGGCTCACAATATAGATGATTGAATCGGGTGATGGCGGACTTTCCAGCAACTGTCTGAGAATTCTTTCTCGCTCCTTGTGGTCTGGAAAAGGATTGTTGAGTATTTGTTCGATTCCAGTACTAAAGGATGTATCCATCAAAACAACATAATCTTTGGTTACTCCAATCTGATGAATAGTTTGCTTGATGCTGACTGGCGAACCATCGGGGTTGACAAGCGTCCATCGCTCTAAAGGATTTATGCCATCCCAACGAATCAGATAGACGAAATCTTCTAAACCTTTAAATCGTTCCCAAAGTTGACGGACTTCTGGAAAAAGTTTGTCTACTGCCTCAAGGGAAGGAATGGTATCAATAAAATTTTCTAACGATCTGCCGTAATTGACCGCAAACATTTCGTGGGTGTAGGTATCAAAGGCAGGATGTGCGGTACTAAAAATGGGTGGAAAGAGATAGGGCAGATTAATTTCAGGGCGCCACTCTTTATTTGACCCAACTGGAGTAATCACCTCAAGGGTATGTGTATTAATTTCATAAGGACGACCCGCGTCATAAGTTACTAGCAGTCGCTCAGATTCGTCTTGAGAGAATTTTACCGGCAGAAACGCTGTATTTAACTCGTTGCGAGCGCCCAGAAGTAAGGAAAACCTTAAGATGCCATGATTGCGAAATCCCAACTGGGTACCCTTAGTTGCCTCGTCAAAATAGTAATCTAGCGGCTTGGCAATCTGTGTCTTCACAGTTACTTTACCTTTTTGATTGAAATCAAGTCGGTAAACCATGCCGTCGCCATTTAAGAATGAGTCTCCGTCTTTAAAGGGAAGACCGCCTGATTCCACGGTACCCACTGGCCCAACGAAAAAGATGTGACCCTGTAAGTCGTCTGGTAAGTGGCCTTCAAAAATCTCCAGTTCAACATTGTCGAGTTCTTCCCGACTTGCGGTCATAATCGACTGAGGAACTGGGGGACAGCTTGCTTTGGTATTGCTCTGAGTTGGTTCACTCATGTGATTCTCCGGGGTGAGATGTAATAATGGTAACAGTGTAGATAAGTATTTGATTTATGAATGGGAAATGAGGACTGTAACTTAGATACTATCTTGGATAAAGATTTGGGCGTTGCTGATTTACGGTATGAAAGGCTAAATATGCAATTCATAAAAACCAGCGTCTACAAAGCTTCTGGATTTTTCAATTATTTATTTCATACCGTAAATAAGCAACGCCAGATTTGATATCTATTCTCCCCTCCCCTGCGTCAAAGCGCAATTGGAATCGACATTAACTTATTATCGGCTCTCTCGTACTTATGGTGATAACGTAAGCTAATAATTTAGCACGATCGACGGTTTCAACATTCAGCTTTTAGATACTAAGTATCATGGGCTACTTTTAACACCAAGCATCGGGGAGAGCGGAGGAAAAAATTATGTGATTAGATGTTGGTATCGACACTGATGTCATGAATGCTGCACTGGGGCAAGCGTAACAAGTCGCTTTAACTGACACATCAAGGTGCGACTGGGCTAAAATGTGGCGCGCCACATTTCTGGGGCAACTGTTCAATTAATGCCATGATATAAATGTGTGGCAATGCTCATACTGACGATCGCCACCAACCAACAACCAGTTTGGGCTAGAGCTACCAGAAAGTTGCCAGCCTCTGCGCTCTCAAATCGGTTCTATAAAACCGACACATTTTTAATGACGATAATTTTAACCAACGACGACGGCATCGACGCTCCGGGGATTCAGGCACTTTTGCAGGCTGTAGAAGGCAAAACAATTATGGTGGCTCCGCAGGGGCAATTGTCGGGCTGCGGGCATCAAGTGACGGCTCACAGTCCGATTCATGTCGATCGGCGATCGGAATTTGAGTATGCTGTAGGGGGAACACCAGCCGATTGCGTGCGAATCGCTCTTCATCACGTTTGTGCGAAGCCGGATTTGGTGCTTTCGGGTATTAACGCGGGTGGCAATTTGGGGGTTGACGTGTACATTTCCGGTACGGTTGCGGCTGTGCGGGAAGCAGCTATGCACGGTATTCCGGGCATCGCAATTTCCCATAGAATTAAAAGGCCGCTCGAAATAGACTGGGATGTCGCGACTCGCTGGACATCGCGGGTGTTGGCGGATTTGCTCAATCGGGAATCGAAGCCTGGGTGTTTCTGGAATGTGAATTTGCCACATTTAGCGCCGGGAAGTGCGGAACCGGAAATTGTGTTTTGCAAGCCTTCGACTGAGCCGCTGCCGGTTGAGTACAAAATGGAGGGAGAATATTTTTATTATGTCGGAGAATATGGGAATCGCGATCGGGCGGCGGGAACTGATGTTGATGTCTGTTTTGGCGGTAATATTGCTGTGACTGAGATATCGCTATGATGGGATTGGGTAACTACATTTTTTGGGCAAAAAAGCGGAACTAGGCGTAAAAATCGAGGGACTAAATTTTGAGGATGCAACGCAATTGCTATTTTTGCCCAAAAGTCATGACTTGTAGCGAACCGTAATTATACAATCATCATGGCGAACTGCCTTAAGTCGCAATTAACCTCAACTGTTATTAGGAATTGAAACTGAAACCTAATTTGCTAAGGCTTTCGCTATCTACTTGCGGTTGTCTGTGCCATAATTTTTGTTGTCATCCTTCGGCTTAGCCACACCGTCAGGTTGTTTCTTGGGCTTTTTGACTTCTTTGTTGCTTTTTCTTTCTTTTGACATGATGATTCCTCAATTTTCACTCAGCATAACATAGATTGAAACATCTGCCTAACCGCAAGTAGAGCGGGTTGCCTCAAACGAATTTTAGATTGTATCCGGTCAATTACCCTTAAGAAAATGTGCTCGCAGCATCGGACTTCAGTCCTCTGAAAATGCTGAGGACTAAAGTCCTCACTACAAACCTATTTTACTGCTGTTTTTTCAGCGGACACGATCTTACTCGCTGTTAGTTTTTTATAATCTGTGGTAGATTATCAACTAGGTTTTGAACACAGAGCATCTACCGCTAGGAATATCCATAAATTCCTCATCGGTAAAATATGTGAAATTACTTTTAACCGGACTGTTTTGAGGTCCCAGTCTGAAATTCTTGATTTACCCGAAAGCCTATAGTGTGCCTCGGCAAGCGTTGCCTTCGTACCGCTCCCCCCTGAAACCCTTATTCTACGGTTGACAGTCAAAAACTGTCCGAAGTGTTGCACAAAGAACAAAGTATATTGAAAAATATAAAGTTAATTTTCAGCTTTGTTCAAAGTGCGATCGCGCCAGCTTCGTTAGATATAAAATATTTATCAAGAGCTAAGAATTTCTAGATAAATTTTCGCTATTAGGAATCTAACCGCTATGGACGTAACCGAGCTACTCAAAGACTACGAAAATGGCAACAGAGACTTTGCAGGGGCCGAGCTGAGCGGAGCCGACCTCAGCGGAGCCATCTTGGACGGAGTAAACCTTTCGAGGGCTAACCTGTCGGGAGTTAATCTGAGTCGAGCCCATCTCACCAAAGCAGAACTCAACGGCGCAAACCTTTGCAGGGCAAATCTGAGTTTTGCCAAAATGGGCCAAGTCAGATTAGCCGATGCAGAACTCACGAAAGCCAATCTCAGCGGAGCTTTCCTCGTCAAAGCAAAACTTCCCAGGGCAAAGTTGAGCGGCGCCCAACTCATCGGTAGTAACCTGCGGAGCGCCATCCTCTGGAACGCCAATTTATGTACGGCTAACCTCCAATTCGCCAACCTGCGGGGCGCGAACCTCACGGGAGCCAACCTCAACTGGGCTAACTGCGGAGGGGCCAAACTTAGCGGTGCAAAGCTCTTTGCCACTGAACTAACAGGCATCAATCTCAGGAAAGCTTACATCAATGGTATCGACCTCAGCAGGACGGATCTCAATGGCGTCAACCTCAGCGAATCCAAACTGAACGGGGTCAATTTGGAAAGCTCGAACTTGGTAGCAGCCAATCTCAGCGGTGCTCAGTTGCGTGGTGTCAAGTTGATGGGAGCAGATTTAACCAGGGCAAATCTGGTGGGAGTTTCTTTGGTGCAGGCAAATCTCGATTGGGCTAGGCTGTGTTATGCCGACTTGAGCGAAGCCGACTTGAGTGGCGTAACATTCATCGGAGCTAACTTTGAGGGTACTGTGTTAGCCGGATCAACAAAGGGTGCACCTGTGAGCTATGGTGTCTACCTAACAGTGGCGGATATTGTCGCAGTTTAGTAAACGGCAAAAATCACTCTCGCATTGGTTTAACTTTTGATACAGACATCATTACTTTTGTGAGAGTGCTGCACAGACAAGCAATTTACCGCTATTTTCCAGAGTTTTTAGCATCACCATTGATCTTACCCGATTAATTTCGCGACTCGCAAAGCAGAGGTAATCGCTCCTTCGTGCAAACCATCTCCCAAATAAGCTCCTGCATGATAAGTGTTGTTCTCGCCGTTAGTCTCGATAACTTCGTCTCGGTATCGAAAAGACTCGACAGTATACAGCGGCGTGTGATGTTTTTGGATGTGAATAATTTGGTTTTTGGCGATCGCCTCATCAAGTCGAAATGCTAAACTATAATCTCGCGGTGACGAAATGCCGCAAAGCTGATTCAAGCTCGCATTATAGCCCCATCCCTTCTCCGTCTCGAAAAAATCAAATTCTGATAACTTGCGGATACCATAGCGATCGTACATCGAAGTATCCGAATGTAGCACCGTCGTGGCATAATTGGGTTTCCACGCCGAAAACCGCTTCGTTTCCGCATCCGTCGGGTCAGCCAACAGCCTCATCACTTGGTCTGGTGGCATCGCAAAAACCACCTTATCAAACTCCTGAATCTCCCCATCTGAAAGCACAATTTTTACAGCATCAGCACTTCTAAAAATATTGGCAATCTCCACATTCAGCCGTATATCACCCTTAAATTGCCCCAGAATCTTTTCAATGTAAGAATACACCCCGCCTTTAATCCTCACCCAACTAACCGAGGCATAGGCGCGTAGCATCGGCATCGCCAATTCTGCCGGAAAATTGTCGAGCAATTCAAACGGTATCGAGTAGCTGTACATCGTCAGCAACTTCAGCCAATCATTGCGGACGCACGACCTTTTCAAACTCTGAGAAAGCGGCATATCATAGAAATCGTGTTGTTTAGCAAACCGCATTTTTAAAATAAATCCAGCCGAACGAGCGTAGAGACTATCGAGCCGCAAATACTCACTCAGGCGTTGGATACCGGTGAAATTCTTTTCAATAGATACTCGCGACAAAAAGTGTTCGCCATCTTTAAAAAACAGCGCTGAACCAATCTGCACAGGTTCTAATTCAACGCCTAACTCCTGCATAAAAGCAACGAAATTGTAAAACACAGTGGGAAATTCCAGCACCCCATTTTCTAATATTTCATTGCACTCAGATTGATTGGGTTCAACATTTTTGTTGAGCGTCCGAATGTGTCCGCCTAAAATCGGCTCTCTTTCCAACACAGTGACGTGATGCCCCTGTTTATCGAGCCAGTAGGCTGTCGCCATACCGCTAGCTCCGCCCCCAACAATTACAATTTTCATAGTTTACTCCTAATTTATAGGTTGGATCGCTATTAATTGAATGCTTGTATTCCGGGTAGGAAACGGCACCGCTCGGAGGTGTCAATTTAACCAGAAAAACCTTTTTATCTCTCGTTTGTAGCGGAGTCTCGATCCCCCTAAATCCCCCTTAAAAAGGGGGACTTGAAGAAAAACTTTTGTATTTCTCGTTGATCGCCGAGACCAGATCCCCCTAAATCCCCCTTAAAAAGGGGGACTTTGATAACTTCTTGTCCCCCCCTTCTTAAGGGGGGCTAGGGGGGATCTGGACCTCAGCATCAAACAGTAGATCCATGCTATATTTGATGCTAAGCTGACACAAATAGGCATTGCCGTCTCCTCATAGATATCAGACTATTTTCGATCGCCCAAAGCCTCAACCCAACCTCCGAAATATCGCTGTTATTTAATTGTGATTCCTCACCCTAAAATCGCATCGCCGGATAAACGCTGATAAAGCAGCGCCCCCGTCCAAAATGTCGGCGCAAAGCCTGGATAGCCCGAAGAAGCGTTGCAGAAATAGAAATTGTTGAGGGATGTTTCGTGATTTAGCCGATCGACCCCCATGTTTTTCGGCGTCAGGATAGAACCGTAGGAATTGCCATTAGGGCACCAGCAGAAGCGCTCGTTAGTGGTAGGACTTCCGGTAATATGAAAAACCATGTGTTTGCGAAAATCTGGAACATAGTGTTTTTCAACTACGTCTAAAATTGAGTCTAAAATCTCTTGTTTCTTCTGCCTGTAAGCTTTTTTATCGCTCTCCCAAAGTTGCTTAAAATAACCGTAATTAGCAACAGTCAGAAATTCCACAATTTGACAATCTTCTGGACAATCCCGCCGCGCTTCTGTCAAAAAAGTCGGCGTGGTAATCGCAAAACTCGGACGAGAGAAATCATTTTTATCGTACATTTGAGCAAAAGCTTCATTCAGATCCAAATGTTCGGAATGAAACGTATTCCACTTGCCAAATCCATAGTCTCGGAGATCGATATCTTTGACAACACAGTACACCATATAGTTAGATGCCGAATACTCATAGTTGAGTTTCCGCCGCACTGTTTTAGAGAACTGTTCCTCTCCAATCATCTTGGCCGCTCTTTTGGGGTCAAGGTTGCAAATCACCGTGTCGCCCGTGAATTCATGGGTTTGATGCGTGGTCAAATCCATCGCTTCAACTCCCGTGACAGTTTTATCTGTCAGCCTGAAATTTGTGACTTCATGGTTTAGTAGAACTTTCCCGCCGTTAGATTCAATGACTTTAACTAAAGAATTTATGACATTTTCAAAATGCTGCGTCGGGTAAAATGCACCTTCTTGATAGCCTCGAAACAAAGCAATCCAAGCATAGAAAGAAAGCTGGTTTGGAGGTAGCAAAAAGTCCGGCCATTGCAGGGCTAATAGAGTTTGGGCGGCTTGCGGGAGTTGGAACTTGTCGAAAACGTCTTGAAGTGTACTATTGAGGTGTTGGATGGCGCAGAATACGTCACCGAAATTTTTGATTAATTCAATTGGCTTGACGGGAGGAGCGAGTTTTCTGAGTCCCGCGCCGGTTTGCTCAACTTCGTTGACAAATTTGCGAATTCTCTCGCTGGCTTCGGGAAACAGCGCCGACAATCTGCGGATTAGTTCTTCTGGTTCTGAGGGAATATCTAGCGCGTACCCAGGCATTCTCATGTGGTCGTAGCCATTCGGATCGTACCGCTCAAAGGTGACATCGCGATCCAGACCGAGTTTTTTGAGGACTCGATTGACTGTATGTCCTTCGCCACAGTCCCAAACGTAGTGAAATTGAGCATTAAACGTGTATTTTTTGGCCATCGTAAAGGTGTGGCCAAAGCCTCCGGGGTGCTCGTGAGCTTCGAGGATGTGTACGATTTTGCCGGAATTGGCCATCAAGGCTCCGAAAACCAGTGCTGATAAACCACTGCCGACGATGAGGTAATCTGTTTTCATGGGACATTTCCTCGATCGATCGAATCGGGCGATCGGTGTCTATCTAAACTAACTCTAAATTCTGAGGAAAGTGTGAAGTCAACCAACAGCATTGCTGGGCAAGCTGGTCAAAGCATTGTATTAAAGCCGTTTTGCGGTTACTATTAAGATTAATTAAGCTTTCCCGATCTAACTTATAGCTTGTGGAGCGAGTCTTAAAGCCTGCCCCACAATTGAAAAAATCCGGTTTATACCTGGTAAGATAATTCTTAAGATAGAGATTAGTATACCTAATTAGGAGGATGTTAATTAGAGGTGCTAGGTATTATTGATGCGGGACGATCACATCAAAAAAAGCATCATCCAAATCATAACCAAACATCTGCGACATCGCCATCAACTTCGATTTACTGGGAATTCCCTGCTGGTTCAACCAATCAGTCAGCACAAAAATTTTGCTCATCAAAAACATTTCTAAAGCTTCAGGATTGTACTGAATGCCTTGGGTGCGGTGAAACTGGTGCGGCACCAACATCGCCGCATAGCGCGCCAATTCTCCCGCTTTCCAATCTAGCAAAAACGGCAGCCACGGATAGCAAGCATCCAAGCGAATAAACCACAGCCGCACTTCGGGAATTTCGGATATTTCTCGCGGATCTAATTCTTCGCGCGGATACTCAATTTCAAATTGTACCTGTTGTTCGTTTTGGGCGATCGCCCCAGCCGCCAGCCACTGTTCAATCACAGTCCGCACTGGAGACAAATCTAAGCTGTTTATGCGATCGGCATCGATCGCAATCATAATACTCATAAAAATTTAACCTTATATAATTAAGTCATTATCTATAATACCACCAATCACCAATTAGCAATTACCAATTATCTGAAATTCGAGTGATTCATCTCAATCCGTTCAATCCCGTACATTCCCCTATTCATTCTTCCTTCCTTCTTGCTTCGCTCAACTGTCAACTGTCAACTGTCAACTCTGCCTTTTTGATTCTTGCTTCTGTCAACTGTCAACTGTCAACTCACCCATTTTTACCAAACTTGCTATCCTGCAAAGAATTACCAATTCCCTGAATAATTCCCCGCCCGATCAAACCAATTCCCCGCCCTATTACCTGAGTCAAAACGTAAACAACAGCAGCACCCAACAGCGAAATCACCGCGCGGACCCTAGGTGCGATCGCATCCCTAGCTTCCAGCAGCAAAGTCAAAGCCAACTGCCACCCAGTAAGCTGTGCTAACTCTAGATTTCTCGGAGCATAAATAGAAATTCTCTTAATTCCCGAATCGCCCAAAACAAACAGCAAAAACCTGCTTTCAAAAATAGCTTTCGGTTCCACAAAATAGCTATTCCATCGATATCTCCACGATACATTATTCCGAAACCGCTCAATTTCCCGTGTCGAAATCAACTTGCTATCGTAAAAAATTTGCTTGATTTCCTCAATATTTGCAAAATTGTTTAGCAGAGGCTGTACCACTCCGCTAGCAATTTGAATTGCCAAATTTTCTAACAAAGCTTCAGCTCGCTGCATCGCTTGCGGGCTGCCAGCCAGAGAAGAAATATTATCAACTGTTAGCGGAATTTCAAATAGCAAATGTGCAAAAAAATCAACAGTCATCGGGATTTTGTCAAGGATTTCGGCTGCAACTGCATCAGCATTGGCCAGCAGCACCGGCACCACTTCTACGCTGCTGCTAGCCAATAGATCAGCAGCGCTTCCCCCTTGACTTTCTGGCAGTTTTAAGCTTGTTTTACTGCCGTCTAAAACCCAATTTTCTCCCGTTTGCAGCGTATAGTATCTGCCAAAAAAATCTATGATTGTCGCCTCCCACAAATCCCGCAAAATAGCAGGCATTTTTTCGGACAATTGAGTTTGCTGGACTTGCGAAAAGCGTAATTCTTCCAGCAAATCCTCTAACTTCCGCAGGATGGAGCTAATCAATTCGCGCTTTTTGGTCGATCGCAAAATATCGATTTCCAAAGGCACACCAGTCAAGTTGACCAAATCCAACTGCAATTTAGCAGCCACCGAATCAAACAAACTTCCTTGCCAATCACTCGCAACCGCCAAAGCTTCACCCGAAACTGCGGAATTCGCGACTTGCAACTGAGAATTATTCAACAAACTCTCTCGTCTTCCTTCTGCCTCTTCCTTCTGCCTTCCTTCTGCCTTCCTTATTCCTTCTTCCTTCTTCCTTCTTCCTTCTTCCTTCTCCCCTCTTCCATCAAACAATAACTGACTAACAATCCAACGAGCTGCCAGCAATTCTCGGCGGTGTCCATTGACTACAATCCCATCTAAAGTAGTGGATAAATCTGTCGAATTTGCGGTTTTCATCTGTTCCAAATCAGCTTGAACAACCGCCAAAGCTGCATCGATTTGCTGCAATCCAGGCACACAAAAATAAGCCAGGATTTTTCGTACTGGCCGATCAAGTATCAAATTCTTTGATTTTTCTTCGGGATTGGCTGGGGAGTTTTTTATGATTGGAACTACCGCTGAATTTAGTTTTAATTCCGAGTTTTCTAGCGCATCAGTCGGCCAATAAGTGCCGCCGGATGCTACCACGCGAATAGCTTCTATTGTCTGGGAAACATCTCTATTTTTAGGACAATAACCCTTTGCGCCCGCAGCTTGTAACTGCGTTAGCAGATCCGGTGTGAGCGGCCCGCCTAGCAGTAACAGCGGAAGGTTGGGGTACAAAGTTTTGAGTTGGCGACAAACTGCCAGCGCTTCGATTTGACCCGATCGCAAACTTAACACTTCAACAGCCAAAATTACCAAATCTGCGGGCTTATTGGCTGCTCCAGACCCCAGCGAGCGAGTTTCCAGAACCCGCAACGCCTCGGTACCCGTGGCAACATCTGCGACAACTTCCAAGTCTGGATAATCCTCGCAGGATACTCGCAGCCCCAGCCGAAAAATGGGGTCGCTATCGATCGACAGCAGTTGCAAATTACTCACTCGATTTTAGATGTTAGAGGTCGATCGCCGGAAAACCCAATTATTCAGGTAGCAAATTAGCATCAGGAGGCCCGGCCGATTCAGGAATAGATGGCGGAGCCGGAGCCGGAGCCGGAGCCGGAGCCGGAGCCGGATCTGGAGCCGGAGCCGGAGCCGGAGCCTCTTGTCTGGCGGGCGGATAGTAAGGTTCCTGCTCCCTCGCCGGAGGATAGTACGGTTCCTGCTCCCTCGCCGGAGGATAGTAAGGTTCCTGCTCCCTCGCCGGAGGATAGTAAGGTTCTGGAGCCGGAGCCGGTGCCTCTTGTCTGGCGGGCGGATAGTAAGGTTCTGCTTGAGCAGGTGGCGCGTACTCCTCCTGTCGCGGTGCTGGCGCGTACTCTTCCTGTCGCGGAGCCGGTGCGGACTCTTCCTGTCGCGGAGCCGGTGCGTACTCGCGAGCGGGCTCCGGCGGAGGCGCAGTGTTGGCTCTCAGTTCGGCGCTCCAGCGCCCGATCGCCCCTGCGGCCTCTGAGTGCAGCGCCCTACCGTAACCAATTTGGGAAGCCATATTGATCGCCGCCGAGAGACTGCCTTGAGATGCTAATTCCGCAGCTCGATCCAGAATCGGACGATCTTGAGCAACTTGCAGTTCGCTCACCCACTCATAGACATTATCCTGAGCTTTAGCGTAAAGAGTCCTACCGCTCTTAATTTCCGAAGCTTTTTCAATAGCCGCGCTCAGTTTTCCTTGCTTAGCCAGGGCGATAGCATCATCCAAAAAAGGCTGATCTTGCATAATTTCTATGCGTTTCGTCCACTGAGCCAAGAGAGTTTGCGCCTCTACTCTGCGGGGACGGTTTTGAGAGATCAGAAGTACCTGACCGATGCCTTCCTTAAGTCCTTCAACCGTTCCCGGTGCTGCCAACTGCTTCGCCAGGTTCACAAAAGATTGGTCTTCAATCCGCTGAATTTCCCGGCGCCAAGTAGCCACCAATGTTTGAGCATGAACCCGCCGCGGCTGTTTGGGTCCGATGGTTTGCGCTTGCTCGATCGCTACCTGAAACGCTCCTATCTGACCGAAACTGGCGATCGTGCTCGCCATTTCCAGCCGCACCAAATCTTGAAACTGCACCTGCAAATTTTCAATTTGAACTTGAGCCTGCTTGTACAGAGGGCGGCCCGGAGCAATTTGGCTAGCAGCCCCGCGCCCTTCGAGCAAAGTAAAAATGTGTTGCGCCAGCGGTGTTGATACCGACTGGTTCCACATCACCGCTTGAGCCCTACCCAACTGCATCAAATCTTGAGCTTCCGCAAACAGTGGCGAATTCTGCGGCACCACAGAAGCAGCCTCGATCGCCCCCGGCAGGTCTTTCGCCCCCAACCGCTTATTTGCCATTGCCAGCAAAGTCCGGCTCCAGCCCTCAATTTCCTTCTCAGCTTTAGCCCGGGCAAAAAGCTGCGAGTCAATTTTGCGAGCCAGGACGATCGCCTCAGCGAACTTTTGCGGAGTTCCGTCCTGCGCCAAATTTCTCGCCTCTTGCAACCGCTGCCAGCCGTTTCTTTCCATAGAAATCTGCTGGATCAGCTCGTTGTAACGCTTCTGACTCCAGAAAATATTTTCCAGCTTGAACAGAGCTTGAGCGTAATCCCAGGCTTTCTTTAAATCCTCACTTTTCAAAGCTGTTAGGGCTGTATCGTAGAGTTTTTGACCCTCCTGCCAATTTTTTTCCCAAGCAGTCACAGCCTCCTGTACCTCTGGGTAAGACGGACTGGTTTTGGGAATTTTCGCCACAATCGCCAAAGCGCCCTTCAAATCGCCCAGCTCAATTTTTGCCCTGGCAAATCGGAGCATGGCTTTCGACCATTCCCCGATCAAATGTTGACCTTGCGAGTATAGCGGGTGTTCTTGTGGCCAAGCCTGCACCAGTGCTATTGCCGATTCTAGTTGTTCTAGCTTGCCCGATTTAGCGGCTTGCTGAGCGCAGTAGAGTCGCTCTCCGTCCGCCGCCAATGGCGACAGTTGCTGGCAATTAGGCGGCGGTGGCATCGTCAGCAACCACAGAAATGCAGCTACACCCGTTACACCAAATCCCACCAGGAGACTCAGCCAGATCAGTTGCCACTGCCAAAAAGTTCTTTTGCCCTCAATCGGCAACGCTTGGTTAGAGGAACTCGCATCGTCTGTCGCCGCTGCACTCAACTGTGCGATCGGTTTGGGGGATGGGTTGTATTGCGGTGGTGTGTGGAATTGGTCAGATTGTCGTCTCGCCATTACTTCAGCCTGTCCTGTAATGCGCTCTCTGCGTGACACTCCCACATCAAATCATAGATTCGATGTGGGTTTCTGACTCCTGTTAAGGAGATCGAGAACTTCCTTCAAGGTACTGGCAATTTTTCCCTCTACGGCGTTTTATAGTCAGGCTCATGTCCAGCCCCACTTTTTGCTTCTGAGCATTTTCGGCTCAAGAAGCACGTAAATCATACCAGTTATCGAACAATTATTCACTGCTTCCGGGTGCAGTTGAGCTAAAAAAACAGTAGAAACCCCCGTCAGTCGAGCGATTTGAGATTTGAGATTTGACTCCACAGATACATTTGGGAGTGGTATGGAAGTTGCTATACAAAATTTCGTCCGATTCCAGCGCACTCAAAAATAAAGCGAGTATTAAACCTGGTTTTGTCTCAACTTGATACCTGTAGCGGGTATAACAAATTTTTTTGCTGAGTTCTCAATTTTATTTCCCGATCGCCCAAACAGCCGATCGAGTTTCACCAAAAAACGAGAGGGAAGCCCCGGGCTAACGACATGGGGAGGAACTCGGTAGCGGTTTCAACCGCCTTCAACATTTATTTACGCAACTCATTGAAAGGTTTTGTTATAATTAGATTAGCAAGTAAAACAACCATCTACGTGTTGAAGCATTCTAGTATCGGAGAAATCCCGGCACAGTGAGCCACCACACTCCTTAAGGAGTAGTAAGCCTGTATAACTGACAAATAATGGCAGAATGTGAAGCGTACCTATCTGGCGTTGTGATGGACTATGAAAGCAAACAATTTAAAAGTAAGCGCAATTGCAATACCTTTTGTACTGGTAGTTGTTTTGAGCGTATAGAGGTGCTTTGATAACGCCTTTGAGAGTTCTCGGATTCATTCAAGAATCCCCGTGGCTTCAGCCCTGGGGAGTATCAATACTTAAATTATTTTATACCTCAAACAGCCCTAGCAAAAATATCCATCTTGCTTTTAACCAAGGCTGCCTCATCGTTTACGAAGCCTTTGGTGTATCGCTAACAGTCGATGCGCCCAAGGCGGACTCTGGCGATCGATATCCGTAGAAATCTATCCGGTAGTCTACAATTTTGACACCAGTTTGCTGTTGGATTTGTTCAATCAAGTCGATCGGCAATTCCACATGAACGTCGAGAATCTGAGCCGTATCCAGACAATTGACATGAGAGTGAGAGTCGCTGACATTCCCGTACAAGCGTCCCTCCGATCGTTCGATGCACTCAATAATCCCTTCTCTCGACAAAGCGTCCAGATTTTGATAAACAGAAGTATGACCGATCCCCTTGGCTTGTTGGTTCAGGCGATCGTAAATTTCGCGAGCCGAGAGATGTTCTTTGGCATCCCACAAAAGCTCTAGAATAAATCGACGCTGGCGGCTCAAGCGCATTCCCATCGCCTGACAGCGGTTTAAAGCATCTTCTAATGAACGAATTGGTTTCACAGCTACCGCCTTCTAAAGCCTGCTCGATTTTTTATTCTGGTACAAAGCATTGCACGCCGACCCCATATCCACTAATTCTAACGCAGGGTTGCCCAACAGTAGAAGCTAGAGGGCAAAAATCTTGAACAAGTGAATTTTTTCGAGTTGCTGCTCAACTCAGGCTGCCAGCACGCACCCAAAAATTCTCCGCTTCAAAAATATTGCTTTGACTCTATCTTCTACTGAAACAACTGCTAGGAAGAGGATTTGATGGCGTGAACCAGTAACTTGGCAATTTCCGAGAGTTGCTTTTTGTTAAAGGTTTTGAGCAAAAGCCTGACTAACGCCTTCGGTTCGGCGGGAAGAGCTACTTGCTTCGACGCTGCTGCTGGGGCTGCTGGAGCTGCTGGGGCTGCTGGAACTGTTGGTTTTGGGCTTGCTGCCAAAAGTAGCAAATTTTTACTCGGAGCGATCGTCTTGACTTTCCCCCCTTGCACCAAATCCCCAGCCTCCTTGAGTTCTTTGATCACCAACGGAGCTAAGACTTTATAAGAGTTTTTCGGATTAACGATCGCCCCTCTAGCAGTTTTAACTAAATTTTGCCAAGACTCAAATTTAGCTCCCAACTTATAGAGTCGAACGCACACAGCCGCCAACTCCTGACGACTAGCAGCCGATTCTTTCTGCTTGAACACCTGCAACATCTCTTTCAGTAAAACCATGACTTCACCAGCAAAATTCGCCGGCGTCGCCCCCGCTGTTTGAGCCACCCCGGGCGCGCGAGATCCAGCAGTAGGAACCGGCTGAACTTTGCCCGCAGCCAAGTTGTTGAGATGAGTTTCCAGTTGAGCAAAAACAGGCATCACCTGCTGGACGAGTTTTTCTCCCTCTTCATTCCTCAACCCGAAAGGCCCTTCCAGTCGCTTCAGCAAGTCTTTAAGCGTATCAACTCCCTTTAAAAATAGGGATTCTGCCGTTTGGTCAACCTGCTTGACGGGCCCGTCCTTGAGCACCTTAAAACAATCTTCCAAGCGGTGAGCGGTTGTTTTAATACTATCCAAGCCAAGCATAGCCGCCCCTCCTTTTACCGAGTGGGCGGCGCGAAACATCTCTTGGAGGCTTTCGGGGTCTTTCATCGTGGACTTCAAATCCACCAAACCATTTTCTAGAGTATCGAGGTGCTCCTTAGCCTCCTCTATAAACAAACGCATTATTCGGTCTTGCTGATCTGACACGACAGTCCTCCTAACAATCTCAGCACCCTCCAGAAAGCACCCTCTTCGTGGGAGGAAACACGACTCCTGCCAAAAGTCAGAAGATCCCATGCCAAATATTCTAGCCTGCCTCTTGTGACAGACTGACAATACTCCTGTCTGGGCGGTTTTAGCTCTCTTTCCTGGTGCGCTGGAGATTGATCTTAGAGTTCTGAGGGAGTGTCTGGAGCGATTTCGATGCCCATTCCTGGTTTGATCATCTGCTGATCCGTAATCAAGTCGCTCAATTCCTTGACTTCGACACCGATGTTTTGGCAAGCCTGTTTCAGTTCCTGCTCGAAGGTGTTGAGATCGCTCCCGTAGCCGCAAAGCTGGGCGGCGGTGGCGATTCCTTGTTGGGCGTTGGCTTTGGCGCAGTCGATCAATTCAATACCTTTGAGGGGTTGGGAGGATGCCATAATGTCAAACCACAATTTTTCTTTTTTTCCACTGTACCTAGAACGTTGAGGTCGATCGATCTATCGAAAGGCATGAAAAATCCTGTCCGTGTCGCGTGTTACCAATTGATTATTGTGTGGGATTTCCTGGCAAGATAGCAGTAGTTGGCATTTTCTAACCATTACTAGGCTAGATTTCTGTGAGAAATGTTTCCAAATCTCAAATGCAGTGGGTGTGGAGCGTCCGGCACCGCTTGTTTGCGTCTGTTCTGTTCGCTATAGCAGTCGCTGTTTTCCTGCCGCCTCACTATTTCCTCCTGACTCGGATGCTGTGCATTTGGAACGCGGGCGCTGTCAGTTTCCTGATTTTGACTTGGATGCTGATGCTGCAAGGCACTCCCGAACTGATGCGCCACAACGCTCAGCAGTTGGACGCTGGCCGCTTGGCTATCTTAAGTACGATCATGGCAGCGGCTTGTGCTAGCTTATTGGCGATCGTCTTCCTGCTGCGCGATACCAAAGGCTTGCCCCCAAATTTGCTATTTCTGCACTTAGGGCTTTCTGTGCTGACAATTGTTGGCTCTTGGATGCAAGTCCACACTATTTTTACGATGCACTATGCCCACAGCTACTACGGAAACCGCAGCAAGCAGCACGGCAGCTACTCGCAGGCGAATGGTTTGGATTTTCCGGGCGACGACGAACCAGACTACAAAGATTTTTTATATTTCTCCTTTGGGATTGGGATGACTTGCCAAGTTGCAGACGTGCAGATTACTTCTCGTTCCATGAGGTATCTCGTGCTTTTTCACAGCGTGCTCTCGTTCTTTTTTAACACGGCTATTTTGGCGATGAGCGTCAATATTATTGCGGGATTGAGTTGATAGGATTCAGTAGCAGATGCTGAGTTTTTTTATTGATTGGCGATCGATCTTGTTTTAGGCGCTGCTTATTGCCCGGGTTCCACAGTTAGACGAAATAAATTGTGGCTAATCACCCAAATTTGTCAAACTCAATAAAAAATGTTACTCTAATAACGAGTTATACGAAAAGTTTCCGCCTATCCACCTGATTTGGAGTAGGGTGCGGAAACTTTCAGCCTAATAATGGTTGGGCTTGGGTTCACCTAAACTTTGTCTAGTTAAAATTGATAACGTTATACTTGATTTAAACTTTTGCTATGAGCCATACAGAATCCTCAAATATCCAACTTGAACTAAGCTTGTTAAATAATGGGCTAGATTTTATTCTCAAGGGCATAGACGAGCTTTTTGATGATGATTACGTCATGAGAGAGTATTCCAGTGCGGTTGATATTGGCACGAGTAGTTATAAGTATGGTGTTCTGAATCTTTTTTCTGGTTTTTTGCTACTTCTTAAAGAAAGGCTTTATCGTCATACGCCAGAACTAATCTTCCAAGGTAATCTAGAAGATATAACAAACAAGGTTTCTTCAGGAAAAACTCCTAATACCGTCGCTCTCAAGGAAGCCTTAAAAAAATTAAAAACCTATCCTGGATTTGTATTTACCGAGCGAGAGGAAAAGTTAATTAAAGATGTGCAAGATATGAGAAATAAATTTGAGCATTACACAATCTCGGTTGACAAGTACGAACTGTGGTCGCATCTATCAAAGTTTTTGGAGTTGATTGATAAGTTTCTTGTTGAGGAACTTCACATAAATATTGAAAACTCACCGGAAGCCTTAGAACTTCAGGAAAAAATACACCAAATAGATTCAGTCTGGGAAAGAACTCAGACAGAGCGTAGAAGGCAATTTGATTTTGAAATAGACGGTATGATTGAAGAACTTAATACCTCAAGAGACCGAGTTATGCAAGAGTTAAGAACAGAGTCTTACTATAGCAATGGGGCAGATAAATTGTTAATAAGTTGCCCAGATTGCAACGAGCAAACTATGATCGTATACGAGGAGTTTAAAGGCATATGTACTAATCCAGAGTGTGGTAGTGGTTACGCTTTAACAGAATGCTTGAAATGTGAGGAGCTTACACCTGGTTATCCTTGGCAACAAAAGTTTTGCGATTCTTGTTCAAATTGGATAGATGAGCAATAGAGAAACAGTTTGAGAGTTGTGCGGGAGACAGACAACTTTTTTAACATATCTAAAATCTCATCATTCAAGTTGATTAGACTGCTTTTAACCGAATTATTGCCAACATCATAGATACCTTGTAAAACCTGCTTTTTGCCCAAGTCCTCATGTTTGTTATCAAGTCAAATTCATTACGAGGATGATTTAAAAACAAGTGAAAAAAAGCAAGCAATAAGGATAGAAAAAAGTCCCTTCAACCAGAATATAATAATCGTGTCAAGAAGCAAATTATGGTTAACCAGTTTCGCGTCACCAAAGTTCCTAATAATGTTGAATCTGCTATTAATACGCTGGAAACCAAACCTAAAGAATTTGCTCTGTACCTTGACGAGTCTGGAAGTCCCAAACCCAGTCCCGATGACTCCTCTCCCTTCTTTGCAATGGGTGGTGTTTTGATTGAGAGGAGCAACGAAGATATGATTAATAGTCTTCTAGTTGATTTCAAGAATCGCTGGAATATTCCTCAAAACACACCTTTACATGGCAATGAAATCCGCTCTCGAAAAAAACGCTTTGCTTGGCTAGGTAAACTCTCGGATTTAGAGCAAGAGCGTTTTATCGGAGACTTGACAAATACTATTATCAGTTGCCCCATCGTTGTTCACGGTTGTGTTGTCTCCCGCCAAGGCTACCTAAAACGTTACTTGGAAATCTACGGCGAAAATACTTGGGAAATGATGAAAAGTGCCTTTTCAATTGTAGTGGAACGTGCAGCCAAATACGCATCACTCAGAAACGGTACACTGATGGTCTATTTTGAAGCAGCAGGTAAAACAGAAGACAGACTACTTAAGCAATACTTTAATGAGTTGCGATCGCAAGGTAATCCTTTCGATCTCAACCGATCTAGTCAATACTCACCATTATCTAACACGGATTTTTCGATACTGCTCCGCGGTATAGATAGCAAAACAAAAAATAACCTAGTAATGCAACTAACTGACTTGTGTTTATACCCAGTTGCGCGCAGTCAAGACCAGCCGGATAATCGAGCATTCTTATCTTTGAAAGAAGAAAATTTATTGGTAGACTGCGACCTAGAGCCTAGTCTGATACCTGAATTAGGTATTAAATACTATTGCTTTGATTAACCATAAAAACAGCAAAACCGCCTCTTCAGCGGTTATGATGCGGCAGTCATAACGACTACCCCTAGGCTTTGCCTAATAAAATTATAACTTTAGGGCATTCAAACGTCAAGACACGGACAATGAATTGAGCTACCCAGGTGATGGGAAGGAATTTTTAATGCTGATTTTCCCACCCAAAGCCGATCGCCCTCTATCCCCCGACACTACTGCAAACGGGCGATCGCACGCCCCCGTTCTCCCAATCTCAAAATTTCCTGACATTTTTTGTATCAAGTCGAAGTCATTACGAGTATGATTTAACTATAAGCAAAAAAGAAAGCCGCCATGAGGATCGAAGAAATTCCCCTCAACCAGATTCGCCGCCCCTTGCCGCGAGTCAACGACCAAACCAAAGTAGCCGCCCTCATGGAATCCATCCGCGAGGTAGGTTTAAACGAACCCATCGACGTGCTAGAAGTAGATGGCAAGTATTACGGATTTTCCGGCTGCCACCGCTACGAAGCTTGCCAGCGTCTCGGTTTAGAAACTATCCCGTGTAAAATCCGCCGAGCTCCCCGTTCTGTGTTGCAGATGCACCTAGCTTGAGCAATTCATCACAGGCAAATATTCGATCGACAATCACCACTCACAACCTAAAAACCTATGACTACCAACAACCACAAACAACATCTGTACCCGACCCGCATCGATATGCCAGTCGCCACCCGCACTCAAGTAGTCGGGCTGCTCAACGCCACGCTGGCCACGACTCTAGACTTAAAAACTCAAGTCAAGCAAGCTCACTGGAACGTCAAAGGCATGGATTTCTACCAGTTGCACTTGTTATTTGACGAAATGGCGGGGGAACTCGAAGAATACGTTGATACCGTTGCCGAACGGATCACAGCTTTGGGCGCTTTGGCTGTCGGAACAGCCCGCACAGCCGCCGCAGATTCGATCCTGCCAGAATTTCCTTTCGACATCCTAGACGGCAAGGAATACGTCACTGCTTTGGCCGATCGCTACGCACCCTATGCCAAACACCTGCGAGTCGCGATCGACAAAGCAGGCGAACTCGGCGATGCTGATACCGCCGACTTGTACACGGAAATTTCGCGGACAATTGACAAGCGTTTGTGGTTCCTAGAAGCGCATTTGCAAGGTTCTGCCACAACTGCAACCGCAGCCGTCCGCGAACAAGTTGCCGTAAAATAGCCACAAAAACTCTTGTGGGGTTGGCTTCTAGCCCGCCACAGGCAAGATGCCTGTGCCACAAAAACTCTGATGGGGCGGGCCGAAAAGCCCGCCCCAAAGATGTATTTCCTTAAGGCTCCCGACAGTTTACGATCGAGAATATGTCCATTTATTAATTTGGATGAATTTTCGTGGCAGCTAATATTCCTGATTATGCTCCTCAACTGCAACGCCTGATGCAACAAGCCGGGATTTCGAGCGATCGAGAACTCAGCCAAAAAGCAGGAGTTCCCGAAATTCAGCTCAGCCGTCTGCGGCGCGGCTTAGCTTTGAAAACCCGAGCCGACATCCTGCTCAAAATTAGTCAAGCTTTGCAAATTTCCTTAACCGAACTGCTCGCAACCTTGGCCCCAGACTATGTAGAGTTAGAACCGCCCGCACCGACAGCCCTAGAACAAGAATATCAGCGCCTCCAAGCTTCGATCGCACAACAGCGATCGTCTTTGATGCAGGAATTCCAACTTGCTAGCGTGCAAATTTTAGAATCTTGGATGTTGCAGTGGCCGACGGCTGCCAGCAAAGCTCAGGAAAATCACCATTTGCCAGCCCAGAAACTGCTGCCGTTGCTGCGCCCCGTCGAGCAGTTATTGCAGCATTGGGGCATAGAGTCGATCGCCCCAGTCGGAGCCGAAATTCCCTACAACTGGCAACAACATCAACTCCTCGAAGGAACAGCCCAGCCCGGAGAACCCGTCAAAGTCCGCTACACAGGCTACACACAAGGCGACAAACTCCTCTACCGCGCCAAAGTTAGCCCAGTTTGATTAATAGCAGAAGGTATTCGGCAGAACAAAGATTGTCCCCCTCTCAACATTCACTCCCGGCGAAGCGCTGCGAGTCTGATCAGCGTTCCGATCCGCGACGATCACCATCTCTTGCACTCAAAAATATTCTCCCGCTCTGGGACTTTCCCTTTCTCTTATTTGGATCGGAGTCCGTCTCGCAGCTATACTAGCCCTAGTCTGGCTAGAAATTCTGACATTAACACCGCAAAATATGAGTCCTGTAGTTAAAATTATTCAGCCCTCTGGCATTTTAGACGGCACCAAGGCAAGTCAATTCCGCCAAGAGATTAGCGACCTAGTGGAAGCGGGAGCCGATGTGGTATTGATAGACTTCACTGATGTGACATTTATGGATAGTTCTGGTTTGGGCGCTTTAGTCTTGGCGCTCAAAACAGTCCGGGCCGCTGGGAGTCAATTAGTCGTCTGTTCTATCAACGAGCAAATCCGCATCTTATTTGAACTCACCAGCATGGATCGAGTTTTCGAGATATTTGTGACCCGCGATGCTTTTAATAGCAAAATTCTCTCTACCAGTTAACTTTTTTGGCTGCTGCCTTCTTGCTATTTGGTCGCAGATGTGCTGCAAGAGGTCAGCTAGCCAAAGTTCACCTTGAGTAAAGACCAATCATCATCAAAAACTGCTTTAGCGTTCAACTTTAGAATGTAGTTCAAAACCAGTTCTAACTGGTCGGCACTTGCACCGTTGTAAGCTGCTAGCAGGTCGATGAAAGGGTCAAGCCCCCAGATATTGCCGTCAGGTTGGTGGATCTCGTATACCCCGTCGCTAAAGATGTAGAGAGTGCTCAAATCCTCGACATCGCAGCAATTATCGACATAGGGGGCGTCGGGGAACATCCCGACTGGCATTCCGGGGGTTTTTAATCGCTGGATTTTAGCCGTGCTCGCAGGAGACTGGGAAATCAACACGGCCGGGGGATGGCCGGCGCTGGCGTAAGTTAGCTGGCGAGTAATGCGGTTGTAAACGCCATACCAGATGGTGAAATATTTGTCATTTTGGTAGCTCATCTGGAAGGTGGTGTTGAGGGCCCGCAAAACGTCGCTGGGTTTGTAGTAGTCTATGTTGGGGAGCGTGCGCGATCGCAGCAAATTCAGCACGGCCACAGAAGGCAGCGCCGCCCGCAAACCGTGACCGGCTACGTCGAGCAAGTAAATCGCCAAATAATCGGCATCCAGCCAGTTGTAGTCGAAGCAATCTCCCCCTAACTGCCGGGAGGGAATGAATTTTGCCTCGATGCTGAAAGGTTCCGTCATCGGATCTGGCAGCAGCGATTGCACGTACTCCGCCGCCTCGGCTAATTCTGCTTCCAGATTTTGCTTGGCAATTTTTAAATCTCGGCTGAGTTGGTGCAGCCGCAATCCCGCGCGTACTCTCGCCTGCAATTCGTTGAGCTCGATCGGCTTTGAGATAAAATCGTCGGCACCGGCGTCGAGCCCTTTGACTCGATCGGCGATCGAACCCAAAGAAGTCAACAAAAAGAATTGTGTAGTTGACAGATCTGGATCTGCCTTAACTCGACGGCAAACATCTATGCCCGTCAAGCGTGGCATGATCCAATCGCAAATTATCAGGGCCGGACGCAATTTTTGCGCCTGGGCTACACCGTCTTCGCCATTACTTGCTACTGTCACTTCGTAACCCTGTTTTTTCAGGGTTCTTCTCAGCAGTTCTTGAACAGCCGTATCATCGTCAATAACCAGAATTTGAAACATGGCACTCAGGTACTACAAGTCTTTCAAGGTCTGGGGGTCATTAAAAATATATCTTATCAGCGCGCTTGTCTGAGATAGAGTATAGTTTATTGACATCGCTTTTCAGGTAAATACTTTTTCCTGCCAGCCATTGAGTTCTATTTACGTTGAAATTTGATGGAAATTTGGTCGCGATCGAACTTCACCCCCAGTTTATACTCAGAATATAAACTTTGATGGACTTTTTTGGGCAGCAGGGCCGAATTGACATCTGGGCGGGACTTCTGGTATCATAAATAGCTGATTAGTGGATTTGACGTTTACTTTGCTGGTCGCAAAAGCTAGTCTTATAAAACTCCCATTCAATTTTGCCCGGTTTGACATTGCCCGCAGCCGATCGAGAATGTGGAAAATGACGCTGCCTGTGAATAACTCCGATGGGTGATGTTGGCCCGGCTTTTGGCAAAAAAGTTAAAAACGTAAAGTACAGGCAATAAAATATTTGCCTCTATTTTATAAAACTATAATTTCAGTGGCAGAGCGTGATTGAATTAAAAGGTTCCCAAAAGTTGCAAGTCCTAAAGAAAGCGGATCTTCAAATCAATACTGGTCTGAGTGCTTTAGACCCAGTTTTGTCGTGGTTTGCACAATTGTACGATCGGGCAATTCCCACCAGCGTGTGGATACGCTGTCAGTTGGCTTTGGCTGAGGGCTTTACCAATGCGGTGCGCCACGCCCACCAGGGCAAACAGCCGAATTTGCCGGTTGATATTGAGGTGACGGTGTGTACTGAATCTGTAGAGATTAAAATTTGGGATTCGGGCCCAATCTTTAATTTAGACCAAAAAATTAGAGATATGTCAGAAATCGATCCTGAAGCTTCGGGCGGGCGGGGGCTCAAGTTGATGAAAGACATCGCAGACAGTCTTAGTTATACGAGAACGGCTGATGACCGTAACTGTCTGTTGATCGTCAAAAACTATACTCCTATCTCCGAGATGGGCGACGAAGATGATATTGTGCAATTGCCGGACGAACTTTTGGGCTAATCGGCCGATCGGTTTTTAAACGCGCGACAGAGGATTTAGCCACAGTAGAATTGTCCGTTTTAATTGATTTAATTCTCGATACACTTCTTGTTTTACCCATTGGCCAAGAGCGTCGAAGGGTGTAAAAATTTGACCCACAGGCCAGCTAACATCTTGACCTAATGGCGTTTGATGGTTCCCCGTCAGGGTTTGAACTGTAATCATGTCGGGAAATCTAGGTTTGAGCAGATTTGTCAACAGCAGGGTTTGGTCGATGTTGTCGCCATTAAATTTGACTAAAAGATTGCGCCGGATTTGATAGCTATCTTGCACTAGGCGATTGGTGTCTTGCGGGGAAGGCGTAAATTCTACTTTAAAGACGGGGGAAATTTGCTCGGCCATCGGGATTGCTTCGGATGCCGCATAATTGTTGAAAGAGATCAGAATATTGCCTGCCCTTTCTACATCAAACACCGAACCGATCAGCAAGTGCAGTTTGCATCCCATGCTGTGCCCCATGCCGTAAACTGGAAGATACGAAGATTTGAGCAATTTAGTGGTATGCAACCTATCCAGGGCATTTTCAAATTTGTTGAGGACATCGCGGGCGATCGCAATATGATCCAAAGTATTCACAAACGGTGTTGCGACTACCACATATCCTTGATTCCCCAAAGCCTCTAACAGCCAGCGATAGGTTAGTTGCGGTGCGCTAGCCACAAATGCACCGCCGAGAAAGTGTACGATCGCGATCGGTTTAGAGGGAATTAATACCCAGTTGCCAGAAATTTCTTGCCAGTCCATAAATTCAATCTAATTCTAAGTAAAAAGGCGATCGTTCTCTGAAGGTAGAAGGCAAAAACTTTTCTAAATTTTTGCTTTTATTTTCTGCCTAAAAAAGGGGTTTGCTACCCATTTTTTCATTCAAAAAACTGTGCTTTTTACTTACAGCTTATTTAGTGTAACTGTTTTGGTCGCAAATAGCACGGCGGGCGATCGCTGCTATTGGCAGGCTTTAGAGGGTTGAAGGTGACGGGCGAGTAACTCAAGGCTGACATCCGATCGCCATTGTCAAGGATTTTTCAGTTCGCGATCGCACTCCGACGCTCAGAAACCGGGTTTTTTACGAAAAATACTTCGTTCGAGCCAGCAGATTAGGTAAAAAACCCGGTTTCTCGGCCCCCATGCGTAAGTCATAATACAAATACAATATTCTTTAGGAGAACCGCTCGATTTCAGACGATCGCTGGCGATTTAATTCTGCCGAATGACTGATACCTTCTGCGGTTTGATGACTCAACTTTTCGTGAGTCTTCATCCATTTCCACTTGTGCACAGTAGCTTGAGGATTAAGCACTGTGGTAGCGACGCCGTAAACAATAGTAGGCAAAACCTCCCGATTTAACCAACTTTGTCCCAGCTTTCTCATGTAGTGCAGTGCCAAAATTTCTCGGAATTTGTTGAGCCTTGGCAAAAGGGGCAAACTGTTAAAGCATAACTGTTCGTACTCATTGAGCGATAACTCTTTTTCTCCCCGCAAGCGTCGCAGTTGATTTTCCTTGACACACTCAGAAGCTATGCGCTTTTTCAGCCAGTGCTTATCTGTGAGAGAGTTTCCTCTAATTCGATAATTTCCCAAAGGTGCTGTCGCCGCTAGCAAGCCGTGCTTTTGAGCAAGTTTGGTAAATAACTCTGTATCTTCTCCTACCTCCCAATCTTCTGCAAACCCGCCTTCTTTGAGAAGAATGGAGCGATCGACTACCACAGAAGACGGGAAAACCCAAGGACTTTCGCCTGTCTCCTTAATCGCCTGCATTTCTGCTTTAGTTGTAGGATAGGTAGGAACGTAACTCAACTTGTTGCCGCGCTTGTCTAAATACCGCAAGGCATGAGCAACTGTTTTGACTTCGGGATTGTCTGCGAGCATCTTCAAACAAACTTCTAGCTTGTTGGGTTCCCAGGTATCGTCGCTGTCTAGAAACGCTACATACTTGCCAGTGGCCCGCTTGATCATTAAATTTCTAGACTTGGAAACGCCATAATTTTGGGGATTTCTATAGAACTTAATTCTCGAATCTTGCTTGGCTAGCCTAGCACCAACATTGCTAGTATCGTCCGTCGAGCAGTCATCAACAATTAAAATTTCTAGATGCTTGTGGCTGCCATTAACTACGGAGGCAACGGCCTCGGCCAGAGTTTCGGCTGCATTGAATGCAGGAATGATTACACTGACTTTTGGGCTGTTCATAACTTTAATTAGTTGTGGTTTGTTAGTTGTTCGCCGAAGTATAGTCTTCGCCACATATGATCCCTGAATTGGAATACGGAGAAAGTAAGGATTTTGCGCTGAAACTGAAAATTGTTGGCTGTGAAACGCACAGACTGCGATCGAGCGCGATGAAAGCTCGATCGGGTTTGAGCTGTTAACTCGTGAGTTAGACACCTGTTTAGTGCTCAATTAAAAAGGTGGTAAGTCTTTCGGCTTCCAGCTCCCGCACCAGGTAAGGGGGACTGGAACCTTTTAAAAGTTGCACCCGGATTGCCTACGTACAGCTAATATAACAGGCTTCAGATCTAAGTGCGATCGACTAGGGGACAAATTTCAGGAGGGGATCGCGGCCAATATTGCGCTTGGTTTCTGGGCCGGAGAGCCGTCTGTTGGAGCCGTTGGGGCTGTAGCGAGGGCGATCGAAATATTATATAGGAATTTTGCAAGGAAGCAATTTTTACAGTGTTACTTTAAATTCTTTTGTAGAAAGGCTCCCTTTCTGCTCTGGAACGGTTAGTGGCAGCCAACTCGTTAAAGAAAAAAGGGAAGCCTCAATGTTTTATAATACTGTTCAACAACTGCAAGAAAGCAGCAGTGTCCGGCCTGCTATGTGCAGCAGGCAAACAGCTAATTAGTGAAATTCTTGATTTAATCGCTTCTGATATTTCATCCACTGAATTTTGTGTATAGTGGCTTGAGGGTTCAGCGCTGTTGTGGCAATTCCGTAAATCAGAGTAGGCAAAATTTCCCGATTTAACCAGCTTTCTCCGGCTTTTCTCATGAAGCGAGTTGCCACAATCTCTCTTAACTTATTGAGTTTTTTCAAGGGCGACAGATTTTGGAAAAAGATTTCTCGGTATTCGGTCAATGTTAACTCTGATTCACCGCGAATTCTGCGCTGCTGGTTTTCTTTAACGCATTCTATGGCTAGACGCTTGTCCAACCAATATTTATCGGTTAAAGAGTTGCCCAAAACTCGGTAGTTTCCTAAGGGCATTTTTGTGCCTAGCATCCCGTGCTTTTGAGCTAATCTGGCCATGAACTCGGTATCTGCGGCTACTTTCCAGTCTAAAAATCCTCCGATTTCTAGGATAGCTTCTCGTTCTACTACTAAAGCTGTGGGAAAAACCCAGGGAAGCGCGCCATTTTCTTGAACGTTCTGCAATTCTTCTGTAGTTATAGGATATGTGGGGATGTAGCCGACTTTGTTGCCGCGCTTGTCTAGATAGCGGAGGGCGTGACCGACTGATTTAACTTCTGGGTGCTGTTTTAGGAGCTTCAAACATTCTTCTAGTTTGTTTGGTTCCCAGGTGTCGTCGCTGTCTAAAAATGCGATAAATTGTCCGGTTGCTGCTGAGAGCATTACATTCCGGGATTTGTAAGCTCCTAAGTTTTTCGGGTTTTTGTGATACTTAATTCGCTCGTCTTGCCGCGCCATGTCGGTGACGGTGTTTTCTGTGCCGTCGGTTGAACCGTCGTCAATTACTAAGATTTCTAGATTCCGGTGAGTACCGTTGAGTGCGGAGGCGATCGCCTCGCCAATTGTGTTTTCGGCATTGAATGCCGGCATGATGATGCTGACTTTTTCTGGATGAAAACTTGTGTTTGTTCCAGGCGCTGCTTCTAAGGCGGTGCCGGCGCCGGGAAATGTCGGCGAAACAGTTGTGGCTTTTTCTGTGTTTGACTTTTTCTCGATCGCACCTGCGACATCTCTGTTCGCGATGTTTTTGGGCTCAAATCCGGGGATGAATACGCCGATGTTATCTGCATTCATAAAAGTTGATGGAGATGTTTATTTGAGATGATTTTTTGCTTTAATAGATGCTGATCAACAAAAATTTAATAATTCATCTCGCCATAGTAGCACTCTTCCCGCTCGCCTGCAACAGTTTTAGCTATATTGATTTAAATTTACGATAATGGGACTGAAAGTGTAGTGTATTTAACTAAAATATCGGAATTATTTGAATAGTAAACTTGTGGCTGTTAATGATTCTGATCATAGTTGAAATAAAATCTATGTCTTGAGGATGATGCTATTTAATTGTTACTGTAATGATAACTCGTCGATCGGAGGGAAAATGTTTTCAAAGTTGATCTGTACAGTGCGAATTTATACTTTTTTTCTAACAGTAATACTGTTAGGTGGCTGCCAGCAGCAGCTACAGCCAAAGTTGCAGCAGCAGCGCAGCAAAGAGGCTATGGCAGTTTCGGCTCACCCGCTGGCGAGCGCTGCGGGGCTGAGCGTGTTGCAACAGGGAGGCAATGCGGTGGATGCGGCTGCTGCTACGGCTTTGGCGATTTCGGTGGTGGAGCCTTTTTCGGCGGGTATTGGTGGCGGAGGTTTTTTGCTGCTGCGGCGGGCAGAAACGGGGACTGTGCAAGCGCTGGATTTCCGGGAACGATCGCCCAAACGAGCCACGCGCGATATGTACCTGGACAAGCAAGGCAAGGTGCGCCCAAGGGCAAGTCGGGATGGGCATTTGGCGGCGGGCATTCCGGGGACTGTGGCGGGGCTTTATACGGTGCACCGCGAGTACGGTAAGTTGCCTTGGGCGCAGGTGGTGGCTCCGGCGATCGCCCTTGCCCAAAAGGGCTTTCCGGTAAGTTCGCGCTTCAGCAAGGCTACCCTGCAACGAAAGGATGCGATCGAAAAAAATCGGGCAGCGCGGGAGGTTTTTACTCGCGGCGGCGTTTTATACAAGCCGGGGGAGCTTTTGGTGCAGCGGGATTTGGCGCAGACATTACGCAAGATTTCTCAAAATCCGCAGAGTTTTTATACCGGGGATATTGCGCGGGCGATCGCCTCCGACATGGCCAAAAATGGTGGTATTATTACTCTCGAAGACCTGAAAAACTATACGCCGATTTGGCGAAATCCGGTTTGTGGAAACTTTCGGACTTACGAAATTTGCGCGATGTCGCCTCCTTCTTCCGGCGGCGTTCATTTATTGCAAATCCTCAATATTCTGGGCGATGCCGATCTTAAAAGGTTGGGGAGGCAAAGTCCAGATACGCTACACTTGTTGGCGGAATCGATGAGAATTGCTTACGCTGACAGGGCCGAATATTTGGGCGATCCAGATTTTGTCAGCGTACCTGTCAAAGCTCTGACTAGCAAGAATTATGGCAAACTTCGCCGATCGCAAATCCAGATGTCAAAAGCCAAACCTTCGCGCCAGGTAAAAGCTGTTGACGCTGAAACTTTAAGCCGCTTTGTGCACGAGTCGCCGGAAACTACCCACCTGACGGTAGTTGACAAAGAGCGCAATGTAGTAAGCTTAACGTTTACGGTAAATGGCGGTTTTGGGGCTGGAGTCGTGGCCACGGGTACGGGAATTTTGCTCAACAACGAGATGGACGATTTTGCCGCTGCTGCGGGTGTGCCGAATTTGTCTTCTGGTTTGGTGGGCGGTGAGGCAAATTCGATCGCCCCTGGGAAGACTCCTTTATCCAGCATGACGCCGGTCATCGTGACAGAAAATGGCAAATTTCGCCTCGCTGCGGGGGCTCCCGGAGGCAGTACGATTATTACTACGGTGTTGCAAATTGTACTGAACGTGTTGGTTTATGACATGAATGTGGGCGATGCTGTGTCTGCACCGAGAATTCACCACCAATGGCAGCCCGATCGCCTGATGGTGGAACGGGGAGGTTTTGATGCTGCGACGCTTGAGGAGTTGCGTAGGCGGGGACACCAGATTGTCGAACGTGATGGCTGGGGAAATGCTAATGCGATCGTCCTGACTGGTGATGGTTGGTTGGAAGGATCTGCCGATCGGCGCGGGGAAGGAGAAGTAAGGGGGTTTTAGTCATTAGTGCTGTCCCCCAAGAGCGAACCTTGTCATCAGTCATGAGTTGTTGTGACATCAAGTGGGGTCGATCGACCCCACTTGATATAAATTGCGGACTTACGCAGAAACCGGGGTTTTTCGGCAAAATCTTTTGTCAAGGGCGATCGCCAACCGTATAAAAACCAGGTTTTTTGAGTATCTAGTGCGTAAGTCTTGAAATTATTAGTCTGTCTACGTGTATTTCGGTATTTGTCTTTTTACGCTGAGGTTTATTGATTGACTAACTGCTAATAATTACCAGAACAATTAACCATCAAAGCCGTAAATTTACTTATATATAAAGTCATTGTAAAGGCACTAGACATTAATGCTTATTTAATGTGAAAATGAACTTGTGCATTAAATCAGCTTTGTTTTTCAAACAAAAAAATTATGATAAGTTCTCACAAAATTGCTGCCTTAACTGCTACATTGACTACTGCTCTCAGCTTGTTGGCAGCGCCAGCAATGGCATTTTCGGTAGGAGCAACTAATAACACTGAGACTTTAAAAAATAATTTGTTGGGAAAAAACACAGTTGGATTGAGCAATTTCTCTGTTTCAATTACTGGGAATCAGGCTGCTTTTGGTACTTTTACTAATGACCCTTTTGGGTTGCAGTCAGGCGTTGTTCTCAGCACTGGCAAAGTCATCGATATACCCGGTCAGAATCAAAAAGATAATCTCATGACCAACGGCAGTGATTTAAATACTGACTTTGGGCCAAAGGGCGAAGCTGGCGATTCAACTCAGCTAGACCTCAGCTTTTTTGCTGACGATACTGCTGAAAAGTTGTTCTTTGAGTATGTATTTGGTTCTGAGGAGTTTCCTGAGTTCGGCGGTTCTGAATTTAATGACGATTTTCAACTGTTACTGAATGGTCATAATTTGGCAAAATTGAGTGACGGGAAAATAGTTACAATTAATAATCTTGTTCCCGATCCAAATAATCGCTCTACAGATAACTCGGACTATATTAACAACCCAAGTTTGACAGGCATTGCTGCTAACATCATTAAGCTGGACGGTTTTACTAAAGTTTTAGGTTTTGAGGGTTTGCTCAAGCAAAATCAGACGAATGTTCTCAGCATCCGCATTAAAGATGTGGGAGATGGTAATTTTGATTCGGCTGTATTTATTAAAGGCGGTTCTTTGGGAACGATAAAAGCTGAGGCGGTTCCAGAGCCGCTGACTGTCGGGGGTTTGATCGCGGGAGGCGCTATGCTGGCTGCTGGGCGAAAGTTGCGCGCCCGGAAGTAATTAATAACGGAAGGAAGTTCGGCCAACGAGCAATGTACGGGATATAGCCTTTCTCAGAAAGATGAGGTATTATCCGGGATATGGGATATGGGATATGGGATATGGGATATGGCTATCCTCACCACGCTTGAGAACTGCTATATGTCGGGCAATTTATGAGTTTGAGCTTGCTGGAATTGGGCGGCTAGCTAATTAGAGTTTGCTTCCGACTGGCGGCAAAAAGCGCTAAATTTAAAACTTTGTGTTGCGTCGCAGATGAGAAGTTCCCACAATGGTTTGCTGATTTCGTCTCGGAGAGGGCGGCGGTAGAAATCGGCTTGCCAAATACGCATAAATAATTAAAAATTAAAATCTACAACTCGATCATTTTAATATAGTCTGGGGATACTGCGATACGATACCGATCTCCTGAGTGGCATCGGATTTCTATATTAGATATCTTGCAAAAGTCGTTTTAATCAAATTTTGGAACGGGCTCTCCGGCCCGTTCCACAAAAATATTTTTTTTGGGGAACGAGCATCTTGCCTGTTCCTAGCTATTTTTGCAAGAGGTTTGTAGCACTAATTTTCATAATTGATATTATAGTCCTGGACGCACGAGTGGCTAGAAACCGGGTTTTTTACGAAAAGACGCGCTGTAGCCTACAGATTAGGTAAAAAACCCGGTTTCTTTGGTTTTGATGCCTCCAAGACTTTATTATTTAAGATTACGAACCAAATACATATCCAATTCACCCTTATTTTTAGCAGGAATTTTTCCTCGGTATTCGCATTCACAAAAATCTTTAACTAATTCAAACGTTGCGTGAGAGATATTGATACTTCCAGGTACGCCGGAAGATTCCATCCGAGATGCAGTATTAACTGTATCTCCCCAGACATCATAGGCAAACTTCTTATTGCCAATTACCCCAGCAAGTATTGGGCCTGAATGAATGCCAATGCGGATATCCCAATAAGGAATTTTTTGTTGAGCTTTCTGCACTTTTCGCAGATCCATGAACTGTTGAATTTCTAGGGCAGCAAGTACAGCGTCAAAGGCGTGTGTTGGTCTATACTTAGGAATTCCCGCCGCACACATATAGCTGTCGCCAATAGTTTTCAATTTTTCCATAGAGTATTTATCCATGACGCGATCGAAATAAGAAAAACAATAGTCAAGTTCGTCAACTAACTCTCGCGGTGTCATGTTTTCAGATAACTGAGTAAAGCCTTTAAAGTCAGTAAACAAAACCGATACGCAATCATAATAAACTGGTTCCACTTTGCCGTTATTTTTGAGTTCTTCGGCAATTTCAACCGGGAGCACGTTCAACAGTAGCTGGTCAGATTTGTGCTTTTCGGCATCGAGCTCGGAATACAGCCTATTTATCTCTTTAAAGCGTTCAGCATTGCGGATGGCTGAGGATAGTTGCAAAGCCAAAAGATAGCCAATCCGCATATCTTCTTGAGTGTAAGCTCGCGGCTTGGTTGTGGCAAAATTAATTGTTCCTAAAACCTTACCTTCGCTTTCCAAAGGAATGATAATTTGCGAAGCGTAGGGGGACAAAATAGCAGTAGCACCCGCTTCTTGAATTAATTGAGGTTGACGTGTTATGAAAGCCTTGTTAATAGGGCAGCCCTCTGGTAGGGCAGCAATATCTACAGGGATATGCTTGCCAAATAAGGTCGTGCAAGCGTTAGTGCTGTGCAGGCAAACACTACAGTGTTCAAAGTCGAGCAACCACTTAGCTTGCTTGCCTACTACCCGCAAAATCTGATTGAGATCGAGGGTGCGGTTAATGGCAGTGGCAACTTCGTTGACGGCGGAAATGCGGATGGAAAGCGCTTGAGCTTCTGCTAACAAACGGCGGGCTGTTAACAGAAGTTGTTCTCGATCTTGATCTTCTAGCCGATCGCCCATAATATGGGTATAAAATATAGATTACAAAGCATCTATTTCGAGGGCAATGGAATCGGTATATCGGTTGACAAAGCTAAACAAGTCTGCTGTGGCAATAATCTCAAAGATTTCGGAATCATCTAGCCCTAAATCGCGCAGGTTTTGGTAATGAGTTTCTGTCATTTCCAGGGGTTTTGTAGCAGCCAGCAAGCCAAAGGTAATTACGGCTTTATCGCGTTTTGGCAAAGGGCAGTTGGCAAAGTCAGAAACCAGCGTCCGCAGGATTTCTTCGCTCATCCCCAAGGCAGACAATCCGTGTAGGTGAACTTGGAGAGCGTACTCGCTATTATTTGATTGGGAAATAGCGACGCCGACCATTTCTTTTAGCGTGCGGGGTAAGTCTCCTTGCAGGATTGTTCCCCGGAATTTTTTCCAATTTGCTTCTAATATGTCAGGGTTGATTGCCATTGACTTGAACAGGTTGGGGACGATGCCAAACCCCAATTCTGTCAATATTTCTTCGTACACTTCCTTGGCTTTAGGGTCTGTAAGTTGATCGTATTCTGTAAGTGGAAAGTGTGTCATTGTTGTGTTGAATTTTACGGTTGTTAATTTTGTTTTGGATTTACGCATTTGTTATTAAATGCTACCGAAAAGACGGCGTTACGCTCCATCTTGGCTTGAGTCCGATTGATGAGAAAATGCACCGCTGTCAGCAAACCGCGAATCTTGAAAATGAGCTAAGAACAAATTTGATTTTTGAGGCTGGATTAAATCTGCAATTAATTATAGCAATGACCGGAGCTAATAAAATTATGTTGCGATCGCGCCCTATTGCTAATCTTACATTGTCCCAATGGCTGCGGTCAACTATCGGCAATTGATCTGATGCGGTGCGAAATTTCACCAAAACTCTTGAATTGGATAATACTGCCTGCCGCGAGGATTTTCAGGCAAAAAACACTGCAAGATAGAGCTCCACCAATGCACTGAATCTGATGCTTCTGCACCCGCACAGGGGAAAAAACCAAATTCTGTCCGATCGAGTTTAATGAATTGGCACTCGCGCTCGATCGACCACTGATACCCCAGACAAGCTACGCTAACGCCTCAGACTGGAGTTATCATAGATCAACCGTCAACCTCTATCATCATCGTCGCATCATGAAACCTGCCCTCACACAATTTGGCAATCAAATGTCCCAACTCACAGGAGTTCGGGCAATTATGAAAGATATTATTGAAACTCTCAGAGCCGGCAACGGGCAGGAATTTATCAATTTGAGCGCCGGAAATCCGGTGATTTTGCCGCAAGTCGAGCAGTTGTGGCGCGATTGCACTGCGGAACTTTTGGCGGGCCCGGAATACGGCGAAGTCGTTTGTCGCTACGGTTCCAGCCAAGGTTATCAGCCGTTTATCGATGCAGTATTGGCCGATTTTAACCAACGTTATAACCTCAATTTGACCGATCGCAATATCCTAATTACTCCGGGAAGTCAATCAATCTACTTCTACGCAGCCAACGCTTTCGGTGGCTACACTGCACCACAAACAGACCTGAACGATCCAAAATCTCAAATCCGCAACCTAAAGTCGATCGTCCTACCGTTAAGCCCAGACTACACCGGTTACGGCGGCGTGAGCCTAATTCCCGAAGCAGTCATCGCCTGCAAACCCACCCTAGATATTGATGCAGCCGCCCACAGATTCAAATATCGCCCCGATTTCAGCCAACTTTCCATTGATGAAACCACCGGTTGCGTCATCTTTTCCCGTCCCTGCAACCCCACGGGAAACGTCCTCACCAACGACGAAGTGCAGAAAATAGCAGATTTAGCAGCCGCTTTCGACGTGCCGGTGTTAGTCGATTCCGCCTACGGGCCTCCCTTCCCCGCCTTGAACTTTACCGAAATGACGCCGATATTCGGTGGCAATATTGTGCACTGCATGAGTTTGTCCAAAGCCGGATTACCCGGTGAAAGAATCGGAATTGCGATCGGCGATGAAGGCATCATTAAAACATTAGAGTCTTTTCAGACCAATATGTGCATTCACTCGCCGAGATACGGACAGGCGATCGCAACTAGGGCCATTGCGAGCGGCGCACTAGCCGATATTTCCCTCAACGTAATTCGCCCGTACTATCAAAGCAAATTTGCAGTAGTTGAAGCAACTCTAGAACACGCAATGCCGAAGGATTTACCGTGGTTCTTGCACCGAGGCGAAGGAGCAATCTTTGCCTGGTTGTGGCTCAAAGATTTGCCAATGACTGATTGGGAAATGTATCAAGAATTGAAAAAAGTCGGCGTAATTGTCGTACCAGGAAGTTCTTTCTTCCCCGGTTTGCGCGAAAATTGGCAGCACAAACATGAGTGTTTACGGATTAGTTTGACTGCGACAAATGATGAAATCGAAACTGCGATGAAACGTTTAGCTCAATTGGTAGAAAAGGTTTATCATTCTTGATTTCTTCTACTCGTTACCAACAGTGCCTGGTGACGAAGATCCGGAGGCTCTGCCTCCTTTTTCCTAGCGGAGGCAGAGCCTCTGGGTATGGGTTCCCAGGCAGAGCCTTGGAACCAGTTAAACCAGTTAAAATAGCCCAGGTGCGTCTATTTGATGGTTAATATTTAGTTAGGAATTTATCGCAGAGCGATGCACCCTACAACTACAAGATCCGGTGCGCAGTGCACACCCTAAAAACGATCGACTACAATTTAAGAAATAATTAGAGGCACGGTAGTTATGGTAGTGCAATTAATCAAAAGATTACTCACCGTAGAAGAATATCATTTAATGGGTAAAGCTGGTATTTTTCCCCAGGGCGATCGCGTAGAATTGATAGAAGGAGAACTTGTACAAATGGCAGCCATTGGAACTCGCCATGCCGGATGTGTCAACCGCCTCAACCGACTCTCGGCTGAATTTCCCGCAACAAGAGCGATTATGGCTATCCAAAATCCTGTTCAGTTGACCGATCACACTGAACCTCAACCTGATGTAGTATTCCTACAACCCCGTGCTGATTACTATTCAACGGCACATCCTACACCATCAGAAGTTTTGCTGTTGATAGAAGTATCTGATAGTACGGTGGATTACGATCGAGATGTGAAAGTTCCCATTTACGCGCGATCGCAAATTGCAGAAGTTTGGCTAGTAGATTTAGAAGCACAATGCTTAGAAGTCTACCGCCAACCAACACCCAACGGTTATAGTTTAATCCAAAAGTTTTGGCGCGGTCAACAAGTTTCGCCTCTAGCATTTCCCGATTGGGAAGTGAATATCGACTTCGTACTCGGATAGATTCGGATTATAGGTTATAGAAAACATCCCCAATGCCCAATGCCCAATCCCTCCGCTTCGCTTCGCCCAATTCCCAATTCCCAATTCCTAAATTAAACCACCCGATAAACAAAACTCAAAGTCGCCCAAACCTTGACATCCAAAGCCAAATCATCCGTCGATATCCCCACTTTCTGCACGCCCGGAATGCTAGCCGCGTGCAAATCTTCCAATACAGCCCGCGCCACAGTTAAAGGCTTCAACAACACCAACGGCAAAGTATCCCTTGTTTGCTGCATTTCCGCTGCTATTGCTGCCAAAGTGCGATCGAACGGACTCTCACTAACTATAATCAAAGTTTCCGCCAACCCCAAAGCCCCCGACACCGCCAACCCCAAACCCCCAGCCACCGGTACTGTCAAATTATCCCCTGGGGCGATCGCCCGCGACATCCCTCCAGCCGCTTTTTCGCCCTGATAATTCACAGCTAACAGCCTTCCAGCAGTATCCGACGACAATACCGCAGCATAAAATGGGCGATCGCTGTCGTTATATAATCTGTACTGAATTCGACTGCCGCTTGCCACACTTGGTATACCAAAGTTAGTCGATTTCTCCGTTTCCCTGCTTAGAGGTTCCAACCGGTAATCACCACTCGCCCGCATCGGCTCTCGCTCCAACATCACCCGCGCTTGCGGCGCCAGAGTTGCCAACACCGCCCGCACCTTCATCTGCGAAGATGTCTCATTGACAGTTAGCCGCAGCAACTTCGCCGCCAGCAACGCTTTCAACTGTGGAGTCAACCGCTGTACCGCCACCTTAACCGCTTCTCCGCCGTCGCCCTGAGTATCGGGAATCGGCATTTTGCCCACAGAAAACAAACCGTAGCGGCCTTGATACAAAGCAGGCTCGTAAGCCACAGGAGTCTGAGCGACAATGGTTTCCGGGACTCTCCCGAATCGAAAATCTGCTGGTTGCTCGCTCCCTACGGCTGAAATTTGCGGTAAAGTCGCGAAAGCACTGGTAGCATCCACCCGCTCGATTCTTTCCAAACCAGAATCTAAAGCTACTGTCAAACCGATGTTTCGCGGTAATACTCGAATTTCTTCCCTCACCAAATCGCCGGCTGTTAATTGCTCGTTTGGAGGATCGATCTTATCTAAAATTTGAGCTTTTGCAGACAAGCCCGTGCGCGCCCGCAGCAAAAGTCGTGGAGTGTAGCTATCTTGTAGGGAATCGCTTTCGATCGATTTAACAGCAGAATCCACAGCAAACACCGAGCCCCCGCAGAACTCCAAAACCCCAGCAGACAACCCGCCCAGCCACAACTGCACAGTTTTGCCGCCATCTTCCACCGCCGTCACAGCGCCGTCAGCAGCAGCGGAATTCAACATTAAACTTGTCGCAAAATTCAGCGCCGGCGCGGTTGTTAAATTGTCATAGCGAATTTGCGGTTGCTGCGATAATCCCGCTATTTGCTCGACTGTGCGCGCCGCCCGCCTGAAACTGACGCTGAAACTGCTAGGGGGAGTCGCCAACCACAGAGTTTGGGTGAGCGCGTAGGTAAACAAACCCGCCGTAAATCCGTTCCACTCTTGTTCGGCGGCGATTTGAGAATTAGCGGCCGCGGCAAGTACGATAGCCTGAGAACGCAGATTTGGGCGGGAGTTGAGACCTTCGGCAAACGTTAATTCTGCGAGGCTTGGCTGCCCGATGGTGGGGCGGGGACGGGAACGAATGCGAAAGTTGCCGTTTTTGGGGAAACCCGGATAGGTGTAGCTGGTGTCGAGGATGGCGATCGCATTTTCTGTCGCGAGCGATCGTACCAACAGCAGCAGCGTTTCCTCTAAAATATCGTTTACCGATCGATTTGCTAACAGCGGCACCACGTCATCCGCCGGCACCAAACTGTTTTGCATTTTTCCCGGAGAGTCGCCAAAACTCACTCGGCTACCGCAGCCGCTAAAGTGAAAAACCACCACATCGCCTGGTTTTGCTTGTTCACTCAAATGAGTTACAAAAGCCGTCTCGATATTTTCCCTAGTAGCTTGAGCGTCAGTCAAAGTCAGAATGTCCGACGGCGCAAACCCAAATCGATATATCAGCAATTCCCGCTGCAATTGGACATCCGTCACACAGCCGTACAGGGGCGAATCTGGATATTGGTCAACCCCCACCAACAAAGCCAATTTACGGGCTGTTGGCTGGGCTAAAGCTTCCATGTAGCCTGAACCCAACCGCAACCACCCAGCTTCACTGATTCCCAGCGCCGCCAGCAACCGGCCAGCTTGCTGCAAAAATTCCCGCCGCTTCAGTCCCATTTTTCAATAGCTTTGGATTTTATGTTTTGAATTTTAAGTTAAATCCCTCCTAATCATCATCTTAGGGGAATTTAATTAGATTGTGACAGTTAATTATTCAGATAATTTTTAAGTTTTAACTTTTGAGTCTCAAGCTTAAACTTTCAAATTTAAAACTCAAAACCCAAAATTAAAAACTATTCAAAATGCCACCAATACCAAAGTTCAAGATTTAAATCTCGTAACTAAAAATATTCATAGCCTTCGCTAATTCGGCGGCAACTTCGGGTCTCGAAAACTGCGGGGGCGGCAATTTTCCAGCGCGCAGCATCTCGCGCACTTTAGTTCCCGACAAATGCACTCGCTGTTCGGGAGTGCTAGGACTTGTTTTAGTTGTAGCCATTTGTTCCGTCAGCGTGCAATAGAAAGCGTGCTCGAATTTCATCGGCACAATTCCCAATTCTCCTGGTTCAAATTCGTCAAAAATGTGTTGTGCATCGAAGGTGCCATAATAATCGCCAACTCCAGCGTGATCGCGTCCGACAATAAAGTGAGTGCAGCCGTAGTTTTTGCGAATTAAAGCGTGGAAAATTGCTTCTCTGGGCCCGGCGTAGCGCATCGCCGCCGGATTGATTGCCAAAATTACGCGATCTTTTGGATAGTATTTATCTAGCAGAATTTCGTAGCAGCGCATCCGCACGTCAGCAGGGATATCATCATCTTTAGTTGTCCCGACTAGCGGGTGCAAAAATAATCCGTCTACTGTTTCTAAGGCACATTTTTGGATGTATTCGTGGGCCCGGTGGATGGGGTTTCGGGTTTGGAAACCAACTATGGTTTTCCATCCTTTTTCTTTGAACAGCATTCTCGATTTTGCTGGGTCAATTTGGTATTGGGGAAACCGGACATCTAGTTCGCGTTCCAGCAGCCAAACTTCGCCTGCGAGGTTAACGGGCCCGGATTGGTCTACTACTTGGACGCCTGGGTGTTTGAGGTCGTCGGTGCGGTAGACGTTGAGGGCTTCTTCTTCTTTACTGTAGCGGTATTTTTCGGTCAGCTCCAAGATGCCGGCAAATTCGCCAGCCGGGGAGTCGAGGCGCACTGTTGTGCCTTCTTTGAGGGTGTCGGCGACTGCTTCGCTGACTGGGAGGGTGATGGGAATCGACCACGGGAGGCCGTTGGAGAGGCGCATTTCTTTGACTACCGATCGATAATCAGCTTCTCCCATGAACCCTTTGAGGGGACTCAGGGCGCCAATTGCGATCATTTGCAGGTCAGAGATCGATCGATCCGAAAGCTGGACTCGCGGCAAAACTTCTGCTTTGTCGAAAAATTCTTGTCTTTGGTCTAGTGTAGCAATGCGGTTGACCAGGATGCCGCCGTGAGGGGCAATGCGGTCTGAATGCTGGCTCATGTCGATTTGAAGTTGTTGATTTTAGCTGCCAGAGTACATAGTACCAAGTGCGGGCTGTAAATCTACATTTTTTAATTTTTCTGGACTTGTGCAGAACGCTGGTGAAGGCTGGGGTGAAATTCTTTAAACTGCAAACTCGCACTCAAAACTCTCAAAGTTCCCATTAAGTCTGCACTTGAAATTGTTCCGGTTCTATTCCCCAATTTACCCAGCTAATCGCTGCTTTAGCTGTTAGCACCTGTGGCGGCACTCGCAAAGCGTGAATGTGTCCCGTACTCGGACAAGTCATCTTTAACAAATATATTGGCTCTATGTCAATTTCATTATCAATCTTCAATAAAGTATATTCTTGCCAAGTATCCAATTCTATTGCTTGTAATTCTTGACAAATTCTCGAATAGCCGATCGCCCCAATCAACACTCGCCGCACTTCCGCATTACGTTCTGTTAACAGCCATGCAGATTCCCAGGAATGCAGCGGAACTTCACCGATGGTTTCCGGTAGTAGCACGCCATGATAAGAATATACTTTGAAGTTGTCAGCAAATTCGATCGCTGGCTGACCTTCGGCGTGCAGCAAATATTCGCTGTCAAAATTAAGTCGTTGCGGGCGATCGCACACAAAGCACTTTTTCTCAAACGGGTAAATCCACCCGCAGTTTTCTACTAAACCTTTAAAGGCTGAGTACAAAGAGCGATCGCACTCCAATTCTAACACCTCAATACAAAAATCCACCCAACTTCCGTGACAGGCAGAAAGTTCGGATAATATCCAGTTATTATTATAGGTTATATTGACAAAAAATTGGTGAAATCTCCTGCCCAACTTCTTTGCTAATTTGTCAAAAACTTTGTCTTTAACATGGATTTGGAATTGACTCATCAGTTGAGCATACAGCGGGTTATAGAGTTGGCTGTAAATCTGGTTTTCCAGTTTCCGGTCGAGTTGACTTCTTAATGTATCATACAATTCATTATGAATTTTGTCTCGAATTTCGCTACCAGTTTCCAGACCCGAATCGCGTATCCTTAGCGGTTCAAGAGCTTCCAAAGCTATGTAAGGGCTGTCACAGAAAATAATTTCTGGTTCGCCCAAGCCGATGATGTGGTAGGCGGTGTTGATGGCGGCTGTCGCGATCGGGCGATCGACTGGTGCGATCGACAGTCCTATTTGCCGCCATTTTTCGCGATAAATGGGAGTTAGCGCTGCTTGTTCGGGAGTAAGTGCGATCGTTGGTACATTCATATTATTTAATTTTCGATTAAGAATTAATTAAATTCGTACTGAGGACTTCATTCCTTAAAAAGAGAGAAGGATTGACAACTCCCCAGCCCTAAAGGGACGGGGATTCATAAGACCATAATTTAAGTCTTACGGGTGCTGACAAATCACCCCTACTAACTCCACTTAGATCTAGTCCAAGTATTGTTGCTACTTTGCGACCAATGTTTGCACACCCATTGCAGTCTGCATTAATTAGCCACCCATTCGCTGTCCGATATAATCCACGTTTAATTCTTGTTCCAGAAGCTTTCCACCCTTCGGGTTTCGCACCGAATTTAGGCATTTCGTCAGCATCAATAAACGAAGTTTTTGAGGTATAAGATTCTTCAGTTTCTATGAATTTTATTCCGTACTGTTCGCATAGTTGAGCAATTCGATCTTTTAACCTACCCGTGGGAATCTGAACAAATTTTTGATTCGTCTTTGTACCTAGGTTGATCGAATTTTTCTGATTTTTGTTCCATCCAAATATGACTGTACCAATCTTGGACGATACACAATAATTGATGACCTTACGAGCAGCTTTATTAACCGCATCCCGCATTGTTCTATTTCTGTTTTCGGTCACCCGTTCCAGTCTTTTAGACCAGAATCCGTTATCTTTTCCAGACATCAAGGTTGCCACTCGTTTGTTGTAACCTTGGTTGATAGACTTTAGATGTCTTCCGTCTACGATGAATGAAGTCCCAATATTGCTAACACAAGTTATCCAGTTGTCCATCCCAT
>NZ_JAIGNI010000041.1 GCF_026130175.1 Lyngbya sp. CCAP 1446/10
TATCCATCATTACAACTATGTTTTGAGCCAATGAATATCTAATCACTACATATTTATCACTACCCAGAAAATTAGGGGATAGCTGCGCTCGCGCGTACTTTATGGTGGCTGGAGGGTGGAAAGTGCGATCCTCTTCGAGGGCTTCGCTAACGAGCGATCTATACAATCTGTTAAAATAGTTGCAGGATAGTCTTAAAAATATAGATAAATGAGAATCAACCATGACCATAACTCCTACCAAACTTAAGCAGAACCTCACTTTTGAGCAATTTGTCAAGCAACTTCCCGACGAAGAAGGCCGCTATGAACTTGTTAATGGAGAGATTGTGAAAATATTACCGATAAGATTGCACGAGGATCTTGCCGATTTCCTTGTCAAACAGTTTGACAAAGAAATCGATCGCGTCCCCCTCAACTATAGGGTGTCTGGCAGATTTATGGTGAGGACTTTAACCTCAAGTGGTAGAGAACAAGGCCGTCATCCTGATGTTAGTGTAATAGATAAAACTCTCTGGGAATCGAAGCCTTTCGCCCACTCAGCCATAACTGAACCGCTGCAATTAGTTGTAGAAGTTGTTTCGACAAATTGGGAAGATGATTATATCGACAAGCTGGATGAATATCAGCGGCTGGGAATTTCGGAATACTGGATTGTCGATTATTTGGCTTTGGGAAGTCGCGATTATTTAGGTAATCCCAAAGTTCCTACAGTTTTTGTTTACCTGCTTGATGAAAATGGCGTTTATCAAATGACGGCTTTTCGAGGAAATGAGCGAATAGTTTCCCGAACTTTCCCAGAATTGGCGCTGACAGCAGAACAAGTTTTAGATGTGTAAAAAAAGCAACCCGGTTTCTCAGGAAAATCTGGTTGGGCGACAAGAAATCTGTGAAGAAACCGGGTTTCTATCCCCGCGCGCGGTTCAGTCCGGCAGGGGTTAAAACCCCCGCCTCATAGCAGAAGTCCTCTAAAGAGGACTGATGAGTTTAACAGTCCTCTTTAGAGGACTTTCGCTATTAGCCAGGGGTTAAAACCCCTGGCGGTTTTTCGGCTCACCAATTGGTATAATTTAAGACCGCATCGCCTGTTTTTGTTCCGCCTTCAAATCGCGGTTGCTAGCAGCCGCCAACTCCGCATCCAACAAAGTTTTGCCCGTAGCAGCCAAATAAACATCATCCAAACTAGGCCGAGATTGAGCAATTCCAAAAGTAGGAAGTCCCGCATCTTTCAATGCTTGCTGAATGCTCACAAGCGCGTCACTTTGGGCACTCACTACCAAATTGAGAGAATTTCCTTGGGCGCTGTTGATAATTACTTCTTGTACAAAAGGCAGAGATTGCATTAAAGCTTGGGCTTTTTGGGCTTCTTCCAGTGGCGAAAACTCCCGAATTCGCAAAGTTACCCGATCGCCCCCAACCCGATTTTTCAACTCCTGCGGCGTTCCCTCTGCAATTACTGTACCCTTGTCAATAATCGCCACGCGATCGGCCAAAGCATCCACTTCTTCGAGATAATGGCTGGTAATCAAAACCGTCGTACCTTCCTCCCGCAAGCGCCGCAGGAAATTCCACACCACCAACCGACTTTCAATATCGAGCCCCACAGTCGGTTCGTCTAACACCAAAACATCCGGCTGGTGAAGCAACCCAGCAGCCAAGTCGAGACGCTTGCGAATCCCGCCGGAATAAGTGCCCGTCTTTTTATTTTCCCACTCCTCCAAACCGAGGAGTTGCACCATTTTGTCAATCCGCCCTTTGATGGTATGGCGGGGTAAATGGTAAAGCGCCGCTTGCAATTGCAGGAGTTCGCGCCCAGTCAACACCTTATCGAGAGCGACTTCTTGGGCGACATAGCCGAGTTTCTGTCTCGCCATTCTCGGCTGGCTGACTGCTGAAATGCCTGAAACTTCAATCCGTCCGCTATCGGGCGCGCTCAATGTACAAAGTACCCGCAGGGTGGTAGTTTTGCCAGCACCGTTGGGGCCGAGCAAACCAAATATTTCCCCCGGTTCTACCTTGAAGGAAACATCTTTAACGGCTTCTACAGTGCCGTAGCGTTTCTGAAGATTTTCAATTAAAACGGCGGGAGCCATATATTTTAAGCATGAACTGGTTGTTAATATTTTGACACTTCTGGGCTGAATTTGCCGGAATGGACGATCGACCATTCCGACTTCCTGTGCTTGTGGCGATCGCACATTCCTCCTGAACCGGAAACTGCTGATAGTTTTAATTTTTGATATCCGTTGAAAAAATATCAACACAGATAGCGGTTCCCAACCCGGTCGCCCTCAGTCTTTCTCAATCTCTAATTTCATATTTCAACTTCCCAAAAATATGAGTTTTGAGTTAATTCTAACTTGGAAGTTAGCAACTCAAAACTCATAATTTTTTAACAAGTACAGATGCACCCGAAACCTGTTATTTTATAATTATCTCTACCTCTAGGCTGATGTCGATCGCGATTTTCATCATTAATACCGCTTTCAAAGATATCAAATTGTCTATCCCAGTATTAAATACTAAAAACTTTCGGAGGTGGCAAGTTCTACTTTTGACTTCCCTAAAGGGAGTTGGCTGCCGCGTCTTTAATCGACAATTTTTACCCAACCGCGACGCACGTTGTACAGCAGTCGGTTGATGATGGCATACTCATCTTCATTCAGGGTTCTTTCTAGGAGTGCGGATCTGAGCTGTCTTCGGTCGTGGCGAGTCACGATACTGGAAAACATGACTTGACCAAATAATTCTTCGAGTGTCATTTGGGAAACTGACATGATAAACCTCCTAGTTGATTGAGACAGATAAAATTTACACAGGCTTGTTATAGATCTATTATGCTCTGTGCGATCGCCGATTTATGCGATCGAAAACATTGACACGGTGTGATTTTTACGCTACAAATTTGTGACCTAGACTTTGATGCCAAGTGATTCGGATCTTGGAAATTTGTGATGCTTGTCACAGAAGGAAGGAAGAAGGAAGAAGGAAGAAGGAAGAGGGAAGAGGGAAGAGGGAAGAAGGAAGAGGGAAGAAGCAAGAGGTGAGAGGGAAGGAGGGAAGGAGGGAAGGAGGGAAGGAGGGAAGGAGGGAAGAAGGGCAGAAGACCGATCGCCCGATCGGCAAATCTCAACTTTCGCGATCGGCCTCAAAAGCTCTCAATCCCGCCCTAACCCCTTCTCAACGTCTGCCAAATTTCCAGCTAATTGAGGCATCGATCAATAGTCGTCACCACCGACTCGGCCAACTCTTTCAGCGCGTAACCGCCCTCCAAACCAAAGGCGATGCGGCGAGTGATTTGTAGACAATATCCGGTGAAAGTACCGAAATCTGACGGCGCCAGATTCATACTCGCCAGCGGATCGGACGCAATAGCGTCGTAACCGGCGCTGACAATCAACAAATCAGGTTTGAAATTTGACAAAAACGGTACGACAAGAGATTCAAAGGCACTGCGGTATTCAGCTATCCCGCCGCCCGGATACAGCGGAATGTTCAGCACGTTGTTGTAGGCGCCGCGCTCGTCTGAGTCTCCCGTTCCCGGATAGCACGGAGATTGGTGCAGGGAACAGTAGGCAATTTGGCGGCAGTTTTCCACCAACGATTGAGTGCCGTTACCGTGGTGCACGTCCCAGTCAAGGACGGCGACGCGGTTGATTCCCGGCTGTTCCAGGGCGTAGTGAGCGGCGATCGCAGCATTGGAAAACAAGCAAAATCCCATCGCGCGCGCACTCTCAGCGTGGTGTCCCGGCGGCCTGGCCAGTACGAAAGCCGGTTCGTTACTTGCTAAAACTCGATCGACTCCATCGAGCCAAGCACTCGCCGCCAGCAGCGCTACATCGTAACTTTCAGCAGAAATTGGCGTGTCACCGTCGAGGTAGCCACCTCCCCGCTTTGCCAAATGTTCGACTTCTTTGATGTATCTTGGCGCGTGAACTTGTTTGATCGCTGACAACAGTTCTGGTTCGCGGACTGCAACAGGGGTGGGCAGTTGCCACTCAAGGCGATCGGCCCAGGGAGCAGCTTTCAGAGCATTGACGATCGCCGTCAAACGTTCTGGTCGCTCTGGGTGAAGCATTCCAGTCTTGTGCAGCAAGAAATCTTCGGAGTAGATGATGGGTAGCATCAGGAGATTTTAGATTTTAGATTTTCAGTTTGCTTTAAGAAGGCATTCGGCTTTATGAAATTTTAATTGCGATCGGGCAACCATTTATTTTTTTTAGATGGCTGTCAAAAAAACTCACCAAAGCATGAAAGCCGATCGCCTAAAAAAACCTTTCTAGCTTTTGTCAATTGATGACTAAATCACCAACTGTCAAATTATCAATTGTCCTGGTTTCGTCCCTTAATTTTTCTGGCAACTTTCCCATAAAATCCAAGGCAAATTGTGATATAATTTTAGGAGTAATTTGCAATATTTGGCAACTCTACTGAATCCAAATCGATTTTATCGCATTTTGGCATTTATAGCGGTCAAATCTAAAGTTTTAACGGAGTTTTTCAACCTATGAGTATCTCTGAGTCGCGGATAATCCCGACGGATCTGGGTGGTGAGATGTCCCGATCGTACTTGGAATACGCCATGAGCGTAATTGTCGGTCGGGCGCTACCAGATGCGAGGGACGGTCTCAAGCCCGTTCACCGACGCATTCTTTACGCCATGAACGAATTGGGCTTGACTCCCGATCGACCATTCCGCAAATGCGCCCGCGTCGTCGGGGAGGTGCTCGGTAAGTATCACCCCCACGGAGATACAGCGGTTTACGATGCGCTGGTGCGGATGGCTCAAGATTTCTCCATGCGGGAACGCCTAATCAACGGCCACGGCAACTTCGGCTCCGTTGACAACGACCCCCCCGCTGCCATGCGGTACACCGAATGTCGCCTCACAGCCCTGACTAGCGACTCCATGCTGCGCGACATCGACTCCGAAACAGTAGATTTCGGCGACAACTTCGACGGTTCCCAACAAGAACCCCTCGTACTCCCTGCACGCATCCCCCAAATTTTGCTCAACGGTTCCTCCGGGATTGCCGTAGGGATGGCCACCAATATTCCGCCGCACAACTTGGGCGAAATAATTGACGGTTTCTTAGCGCTAATCCACAATCCAGGCATTACCGACCTGGAATTGATGGAGTACATTCCCGGCCCGGACTTTCCCACCGGAGGGCAAATTCTCGGCAGAGGCGGCATTCGCGATGCTTACACCACCGGGCGCGGTTCGATTACCATGCGCGGAGTCGCTGGCATTGAAACCATCGAACACGTCGGCCGCCCCGACAAAGAAGCAATTATTATCACCGAATTGCCTTACCAAACAAACAAGGCTGCGCTAATTGAGAAAATTGCCGAACTTGTCAACGACAAAAGATTAGATGGGATTTCCGACATTCGCGACGAAAGCGATAGAGACGGAATGCGCATCGTGATCGAACTCAAGCGCGATGCCTATCCCCGCGTCGTCCTCAACAACCTCTATAAACAAACACCACTCCAATCAAATTTTGGAGCCAATATGTTAGCGCTAGTAAATGGGGAACCCCAACTACTGACGCTCTCACAATTCCTCAATGTCTTCCTCGACTTCCGCATTGAGACAATTACTCGCCGGACTCAATACGAACTCCGCAAAGCAGAAGAACGCGACCATCTCCTGCAAGGCTTATTAATTGCGCTAGATAACTTAGATGCAATTATTCACCTAATTCGTGCCGCTGCCGACTCCGCAGCAGCGAAACAGGAACTGATTGATAATTACGGTCTTTCCGAACAACAATCAGACGCAATTTTGCAAATGCAGCTTCGGCGTTTGACAGCATTAGAAGCGCAAAAAATTCAGCAAGAACACGAAGAACTGCGGACAAAAATCGCCGATTTGGAAGATATTTTAGCGCGCCGGGAACGCATTCTAGAAATCGCCGAATTTGAAGCTGTCGAAATCAAAAATAAAATCGCAACTCCTAGACGCAGCGTCATCGAACACGCCGAAGGAGAAATCGATGAAAGAGATTTAATTGCCAACGAACAAGCAATTATTCTGATCACAGAGCAAGGCTACATCAAGCGGATGCCTGTCAGCACTTTCGAGGCCCAAAGTCGCGCTACTCGCGGCAAAGCAGGCGCGAAAATGAAGGAAGATGATGGAGTCGAACATTTCCTTTCTTGCTGCGATCATGACAGCGTTTTGTTCTTCAGTGACAGGGGCGTAGTTTACTCTGTCAAAGCTTATCAAATCCCCATTTGTTCGCGGACTGCCCGTGGTACTCCCGTGGTGCAACTGCTGCCGATTCCGATAGAAGAAAAAATCACTTCTATGGTGTCAGTGACAGAATTTACCAGTGAAGAATACTTGGTGATGTTGACTCGCGGCGGCTACATCAAGAAAACCGCACTTTCAGCTTTTGCTAACATCCGCACTAATGGCTTAATCGCGATTTCTCTGGAAGAAGGCGACCAATTGCGCTGGGTACGGAGAGCAAAAGTTGGTGATAGCATCATCATCGGCACGCGCCAAGGCATGGCGATTCATTTCCGCACCAATCATGAACAGTTGCGCCCTGTTGGCCGCGCGACGCGGGGTGTGAAATCGATGAAATTGCGATCGGGCGATGAGTTGATCAGCATGGACATTCTGCCGAGTTCCATTGTTGCCGAAATTGCTGATACTGAAGATTCGGAATTGGAAGGAACAGATATTGCTTTGTTAGAAACAGAAGATTCGGAATTGGAAGGGGCAGAAATTGCTGAATTGGAAGCAGAAGATGTGGAATTGGAAGACGAAGAATTAGACACGCAAGCTGAGGAAATTGAAGGCGAAGATGCCGAAGAAATTCCCACAGTTAGCAGCGAAATTCCTTCGGTGTTGGTAATCACAACTAACGGCTACGGTAAGCGGGTTCCAGTTTCTCAATTCCGCCTCCAAAGACGTGCAGGTAAGGGATTGACGGCTACTAAATTCAAGTCTAAAAAAGGCAAGGATCAGGTAGCCGCGCTGCGAATTGTCAACGAAAGCGATGAGTTGATGATTATTACCAACCGAGGGATTATTATCCGTCAGGCTGTGAGTGCAATTTCTACGCAATCGCGCACTGCAACAGGCGTGCGGGTGCAGCGCTTGGATGAGGATGATTCGATCGTAGCTGTGGCTTTGGTGCCGCCTGCGGGTGAAGAATCGGCCGAAGAAGCGGCATCCGAGGAAGTGGCAGAATAGTCATAGGTTAATGGTTTGTAGGGTGCGCTTCGGTGCACCATTGGTGTCAACTTAAGGTCTGATGTAGTACCAGTCTGCTGTCTGACGATTGGTGCCAGATCCCCCCTAGCCCCCCTTAAAAAGGGGGGGACAGAGTATTCTCAAAGTCCCCCTTCTTAAGGGGGATTTAGGGGGATAGAGACTACGCTAAAAGCAAAATTTTCAAGTGTTCTAGGCTTAGGTTGACACCAATGATCAAAGATTGTTCTCGGTGAGGTAATGATGACTCAACTCCAAGCCAAACTACTAACTGATACCTGGGTTACGGCGACTTGGGATGAATATATAGAAATCATTAAACAGCCGGAGTACGATCGCGCAAAATGCTACTACTATAACGGACAGTTGAGGATTGAAATGGCAGCAGTCGGGCCAGATCATGCTGATGACAACGGAATTATCCTCATCTTAATCAATTTATTTGGCATTGCTAAAAGCATCAAAATGAGACTGTTAGTTAACTGTAGCTACGCCAAAACGGGTGTCCGAGGCGCTCAACCTGATGCTTCTTACTACATCGGAGAACGGGTACAAACAGCACCTCGCGGTAGTTCTGTAGTGAATTTGGATAACGCAGTGGCCCCAGATTTGGCGATCGAAATTGCTGACAGTTCTCTGGTTGACGATTTGGGTACAAAAAGAATGATCTATGAAGAATTAGGAGTGTCTGAATATTGGGTAGTAGACGTACAAAAAGCGCAAGTTATTGCTTTTAAAATAATTGCTAACCGGGGAAGCGAACGTCTGACGGAATCTCAAGTTTTGCCGGGGTTAAAAGTTGCTTTGTTAGAAGAAGCTTTGCGCCGCAGTCGCCAGACGGATAATACAGAAGTAGGTAACTGGTTTTTAGAGGAAGTTCGTAGTTTGTAGGGTGTGTACTGTGCACAGGCTGACGCCAGGGGCGAGAAACCCGGTTTCTACGAGTTTTATGTTTAGTAACGAGAAATCACGCAAGAAACCGGGTTTCTGATGTCTGCGTGTATCCGGCGCTGGAATCATTGACAATTGACACGATAATTGCTATAGCATAATATAAGCCTAAATTTAATAGCAAAAGTCTGTAAAAATGCCTTATTTAACAGCAGCAAACGACATCAAAGCACTCATCGCTAAATTTTCCCAAGCTAAAATTCTGTGGGTTGACACAGAAATAGCAGACTATAAATCCAATCCGAGATTATCTCTAATTCAAGTGTTAGCAGACTCCACTGATGCGACAGGAGATGCTACTTTTCTACTAGATGTCTTGGATAAACCGGAATTGGCAAAAGATTTCATCAGCCAAATCATGGTAAATCCAAATATTGAAAAAGTCTTGCACAACGCCAGCTATGACATCAGATTTCTCGGCAATGACGACGCGCAAAATGTCACTTGCACATTGCAAATGGCTAGAAAGATTCCAGCTTACATTCTGCCCTTACCTAATCGACAACTCAAAACTTTAATCGAAACACTTTGCGGCATTGCTTATGTAGATAAAACAGAACAAAGCGGCGATTGGGCAAAGCGTCCTCTGACGGAGAAGCAGCTAGAATATGCCAAGATGGACGCGGTTTATTTAGCCAAAGTGCATCAGCGACTGCTAGAAATCCTTGCCCAATGTTACCCCGAACCGGCAACGGAAAACTTGATATCATTGGGGGAAAAATATCAGGAAATAGAATCTCATTGGAAGCCACTAGATTCAGAAATTGCTGAAGTTAAAGAACGATTTAAAGCGGGGATGATGGCGCAAAAGCTCAAAGATAGTGCTTATTTTCAGCTTGCAAGTTCGATAACGATGAAAGTTGATTTTATGACGCTGGCGAAACTAACGCAAACTGAGGGAATTGAGTTAAATTTTCCGGTGACGCTGACAAAAGAAATTCAAAAACAGTTAGGAGAAGTCATCGCTCATCCATCTTTGCAAGTTGAAGATATTGCTAGTTGGCGGTTGAATTCTACGATCAAGCAGGGTCGAAAATCAACTACTAAGAAAATTGTGCCGGAACCGGAGACTGAGGATTTAACAGGGTTGGGGAAAAGGTATCAAGAAATTTTGCCTGAATGGAAGTTGCTGGATTCGGAAGTTGAGCATCTGAAAGAGCGGATTAAAAAAGCAATGTTGGTGCAAAATAAGGGCAATACTCCTCATTTTAAGTTATCAAGTTCCTCGATTTTGAAGGTAGATTTTGCTAGCTTGGCTAAACTTGCGCTATCTGTGGGAGTTGAGTTGGATTTTATGGTGACGCTGACTCAATACATTCAAAGGCAGTTAGGGGATGCAATTAACAAAATTGACGTGCAAATTGAGTATATTACCAGTTGGCGGATGACTGCTAAGACTGTGGAAGATGAAGATGAGGAAATTCCGTTTTAAGTGGAGGGCGGTTTCAACCGCCGTCCTATCTTAAATCTAATTGTAAGGATTTAGTAGATTGCCTGCCTCCTCTCGAAGCTTCTCAATAGAATCTTTTAAAGTAGGTAAGGAGTTGTCACTTGTTGATTGTGATCCTGAACCAAAAACAGCCTTAATTTGTGTATCACATTCTCGAACTGGAACAATCAAATCTCGAATAGTCTCAAATCCGTAGTCTTCAATATTTTTGAGAACAAGCTGTTCTAAACACCATAATCGATTACTTAGAGATTGTTGAATGATAGGTAAGTTAACCTTGGCTAAGGCTTTGATGAATCTTTTATCTCCAGTAAAAATCTGAGCAGATTTATCGTTTTGAATAAGTTTGATAGCATGAGTTGTGATAATCGCCTCACCTTCATCGATATTTTCAATATTAGATAACTGGATAAAAATTTCTCGATCAATATCAGCTTCAGATATGTTTGCTAAATTTTTAGTAAGGTAAAGAACTTGTTTATACTTAATAACACGATCTTCTGTTTTTCGACTTTTCCCTCCTTCAAATTTTTCCCAATCTTTTTGAAATTTATATTTTGCAGTTTCTAGGATTTTAACTTGCTCATAACTAGCATCAAATAATTTAAGAGTATTATCGAATAGCTGGAATGTAGCAAGCTTTTTGATGATGTCATTATCGATGCAATAGATACAAGCAGACAAAGCTATTCTCCTAAAATCTGGTCTAAGTAATCAGCATTGTCGTCACTTAATTCATCCCAATTTAGGTGCTGCTCTAAAAATTTGTTAATAGTCTTGTGTCCTTCTTTAGCAGGATTGATTAAATTTACACATCCCATAGACAATGCAAAATAATCTTTATTATACCAGCCATAATTTAAAGCTAATGCAGAAGGATCAATAGTTGAGTCACTTTGAATAAGTTGAATGATTTTATTCTTTAGATCTTTTGCATTGTTAAATCTTTTCTTGCCGACGGAGTTGTCAAAACTGTTGACTAGCAGTTTAACTGCAAATCGATTGCTATCTATTTCTTCTCGATCATCAGAGTCTCGCTTAATATCATCATCAATCAAAATACCTTCTTGAATATGACCAAGGGCGAGATGACCTAGTTCATGGGCAAGATCGAATGCTAGACATACGGGTTGTGTCTTACCACTACTCAAGACAATCACGGGATGCTCGGCTTGCCATTGGATCATACCTCTAATTTTGCGGGTATTTTTAGGGTAATTCTTAAAATAGACAACAGCGATACCATGTTCCCAACAGTAATCGAGCAAGCTGTATAAAGTGACTTGAGGATGTTTGGCAACTATCTCTGAACGAACTTGATGAGGGTCGGATGGGATGGGCTGAAATTCGAGCTTTATAGTATCAGCTACGACTTCCGCAACCCGTGAGGCAAGTTGATGGGCAACATCAGGTACGTCTGCTTTATCCTGTTGATGGTACTTGAACTTGGTATGGAGTAAGGGCTTAAACTGAGGCTTCTGATTATCCTCGGCTAAGAGACTCTTGAGGTCTAGATGCAGGCGTTGGGCAATATGACCAGCGCCCTCTAGGACGGCGACCGGTTTGTTGTCTAGTTCTTCATTCCACCAACTGGGCAAACCTTTCTCTCGAACGAAGTTTTTGGGAAAACCGATCGCCGAGAGTTTTTTATAGAGAACAGACATTGATAATGTTTGTGTCATTGGCTTGCCCTCCGTATGAGAATTCGCGTTGTTATATCATTATAACCTAATTGCAGAGAATTTGGCTACTAGATTTTTTAGAGAGCGTTAATCTCTATCCTATGATAGGATAAACTTTCGCAAAAGTAATACCAAAGGAAAGTTACAAACTCGAAAGATTCCCATCATAGAAGATTTGCTATCGCTCCTTTCGTCTTGGCAACCTAAGACTAACCCTAATCTACCTATTTCCTAGTCGCCACCGCTGCACCTTTGCATTTCATTTCAATCAGCCATATTTAATCAAGGTGGGCATTTGCCCACCCTAATTCCTACCTGTCTACTGTGAAATACTCATTTTTAGCATACACGCTAATAATGCAGTCGCCGACTTCAAAAAACATCCCTTCTTGCTCATCTTTAGAAAATTGCAAGTTGCCGTATTTAGAATTGATTTCCTCAGCAGTCGCCGCTTTTGCCTCCATTTCATCCGGGATAAGTCCGGTAGAACCGATGTAGAAAACCAGCGGTGAAACTTTCTCGCTGTACACTTTTTCAGCGTAGGTTTCGAGTTGCTCGTTTGCACTAGCTAAAGCAGCGACAAACTCGTCTCGATTGACATCTTCTTCCTGCCATTTCGCTTGCAGAAGCCGCAGCAAGCTGTCTGCACCAACTTTTGCTAAAGTAGCAGCAACAATTCCGTTATTCTCTAACCCCAGAAACTCATCGAAAATCAGTTTCATTAAATCGTCAACTTTGGTGATTTTGGTGCGGGCTGACAGCGTTTTGTGGGCGAAGACGACTGGCTCGTTTAAGGTGATCTCGAAGGTTGGTTTTGCTAGCTTTTCGCCCGTGTTTTTGTGGTAAACTTCATAAAGGCGATCGAGAAATTTGTTGGCTGAGTGCAATTTGCCGAAGTTGAGGATGTTTTTGCTGCCGATGTCGATTTTGTAGCTGACTCGCGAATCTACTGCGCCGTTGGCGATCGCACTTTTCAATTCCGTATATTCCGTAGTCGTCGGAAAGTTGATGTACAAGCTTTTCGACAGATAGTGCTGTTTCAATTCTTCCAATTGTTGCGCCGTATAAGCCTCGGATGCTTCCTTCAAATGAGCCGAGAGGATGCTGGAGATGATTTTAATGTTGGCGAGCTCCTCAAAAACTCCGTCAAGGCTACCGTAACGCCCGTCAAAAGGCACTAGCGGCAAACTATCTAATTTAATATCGTACTCTGCATGGAAGTCAAATTCTGCCACAGGTGAGCCGTCTTTTTCCAGTACACCGCTTTTGTTGAGCAAATCAAACACTACTTTGCTGCTGATTTTGGTTCGCAGTGACTTGATATTAACTTCGCCGTCGCTGACAATGGTATAATTGTTGAACGTATTGAGATCTGTTACCAGAATTCCCGCCACTTCAGTTATTGAACTTGCATCCTCAACTTTTACCAGCTTAACTTTTCTGGCAATCAGCATATTGATGGTAGCGGTATTTTGATTGATCGCAAATGAACCCATTTGCACATATCCGCCGCCATCTAAAAATTCTGTCTTCAGCCAAGGCTTGACAAGGTTGCCGTTTTCGTCTCGCTTTCCTTCAATTCGCTTCAAACCTTTGCGCTGATAGTTTTCTTGCAAGTGTTTCAAGTTGATGATGATGCTGTTTTTGTTTTCTTCCAATATCTCGATTAACTCCAGCAGGGAAATTTTATCGCTGACTTTTACCCGATCGCCAATTTCATGATTTTGCAACACATCAGGCGCAAACACAGCCCCTTCCAAATCCTCCGTAAACCCCGCTATTTGGGCATTTGTCAAAGCTTTAGCGTGTTTTTCAGTCAAAGTAGCATCGAAGGTGCTCGCCAGCGCATACTTCGCCGTATTCAAATTGCCGTCAGCGAGATTAGCTTTCGCAAAAGCAAACACCGACTCATCAGTTTGAGCAACCGGCACCTCTAGTTTGTCATACTCTTCTTTGGTGACTTGCTGATATTTGTAAAACAGTCCCTGATCGTCTGCTTTCAGCCCGCAGATTTTCAGAGTGCTCGATGAACCGTTTATTTTCTTGCCAGTTTTGGAAACAAAAACTTGATAATCGTATTCCTTAATTAACGGTTCTTCCAGCGGCGGTGCCACGGAACCGCCTAACAGTTTAGTGCTGTCGTAAAGAGCATCATAAACCATTTTGACTTCGCCAGCGCGGATGCAATTTCCCGATAAGGTGTTGGCGATTTTCGAGAGAAGTTTGAAGTCAGCACAGCCATAGGATATGGTGTTGGCAAACACATCCATGTCTTTTAGTTCGTCGCAAATTTCCGTTAGTTTTGCAGATTCGGAATTAGCACTGGGATCATTTGCATAACCGTCTGTGTGCAAATTTATCGCTGTCACTTCTCCTGCTTTTACCAGAGATTTAGCAAGCTGCATCGACTGCGAGATGCAGGTACAGCCAGCGGTGTGAATCTTTTGAATTGCTTTGATGTATTGAGAGTCCATTTTCATCACTTCTTGAATCGGAATTCGCTGGAAGTGACAAATTACGTCTCCATTATCAGCGTAGGAAATCAGGCTGACTATTAGCTGGTAATTGTTGTATTCGTCTAAGGTTAAAAGCTTGATCAGGGTTTCTTTCAGCGGTTTTAAGTCATAATACATTGAGCCGGAGCGATCGATAATGATGATGCTGTGGGCGACTGATTTTTCTGGGATATCGCCTGGTGTTCTTTCGAGATTTGTGCGATCGACTAAATAGAATGCCTTTTCGTTTCCGGCAAAATTGTAGAGGGTAAATTTGGTGCGAGTATTGGAGGCTGCTTGGCTGCTGGAACTTTTGACCTGAGATGATTGTTTTGCTTGCCGTGCCATCGTTTTCACCTGTGTTGATTTATTCCTCAACACAATTTTGACACGCGCTTTTGTCGGTGTCAAGGCCTGAATGGAAAATTATCTGCTAGGCTAAATAAGCATTAATACTTAGCAACGGTTGCCAAAAGTAGTGTGCATCTAGGCCACAGAAACCGGATTTTTTACCGAATCTGCGGGTAACAACGAAATATTTTGGTAAAAACCTGGTTTCTGACCGCCCGCGCCAGTCCTGAAGTATTTAATTAATCATGCTTTATTTAGAAAATCCGCTGCTCAAACTTTATCTAAATCTAGTCGGATGGGTGGCGTTGGGATTCATTCTCGGTCGCCTGCTACCGAGACGCTATTCTACATATTTAGCCAAGTTTCTGTTCTTTTTTGGCACGCCGTTGAGCATTGTTGCTTTCATCCGCCGCGCCAATTTGTCTGGCGCTATTTTGATTGCGCCGCTGACAGCTTGGGTGGCAATTATAGTAGGTGGGGGACTGGCTTGGATTTTGATAAAGTTTGTCAGCGTGGAACATTTTAAGACTCTTAATCGACTCGCCCAAAATACCCCAAAACACAAAACTGCTTGGAGTTTGCCCACTCAAGGCAGTTTCTTATTAGCGGCGATGTTTGGCAATACAGGTTTTTTAGGCATTCCCGTCAGCTTGTCCTTATTGGGGCCAGAACACTTTGCCTGGGCGTTGTTTTACGACTTGCTAGGTACTGGTACGGCAATCAATTTACTCGGAATTGCGATCGCTTCTCACTGCGGTAAAAGTCGGCAGCATCAGGATTGGTTAACTCCCCTGCGGGCAATTTTTCAGAATCCGGCACTGTGGGCTCTCTGTCTGGGATTTGTCTCGCGCAGCTTGCCACTGTCGGCAAAAATCGAAGAATTGTTAACAACAGGTGCTTGGACTGTAATTACTTTATCTTTAATTACGATCGGGATGCAGTTGAGCAATTTGAATTCTTTGCATAATCTCCAACAAGTTTTGAGTTGTCTGGTGATTAAAATGCTGTTGATTCCTTTGGTATTTGGCGCGGGTTTAACGTTTGTTGGTATCGTGGGCGCGCCGCGACTTTCGCTGGTGCTACAGATGGCCATGCCTCCGGCTTTTGGTACTACTTTGTTGGCAGAAGTTTTTAATCTCGATCGCGAATTAGCAGTAACTGCGATCGGCATGGGCTGCCTTAGTTTATTATTCACTCTTCCAATATGGATGAGGCTATTTAATTTTTAAATAAAATTGGATTGGTTTATTTTAAAAAATGCAGTTTCTAGTGATATAAATCACAAATCTTAGCGATTTCAGTCATATTCATTATACTTAACTATCACAGGAGTTGGAAACTATCTTCCCTTCTGTTAAGCTACAAACAGCCCCCCCCCATGAGGCAGATAATAAAAATATGAAAACTCAAAATTTTACATTGATAGGTTATCAAACGCTCGATCGCATTTACTCAGGAACTCGCACCCTAGTTTATCGCGGAACTCGCCAATGCGACAAACAGCCCGTTGCCATCAAAGTCTTGCGGACTGAGTATCCCAACTTCAGCGAGCTCGTGCAATTTCGCAATCAGTACACGATCGCCAAAAACCTCAATTTACCCGGAATCATCGAAACCTACAGCTTGGAAGCCTACCAAAACAGCTATGCGCTGGTAATGGAAGACTTCGGTGGAATCTCTCTCCATGCCTGGACGGAACAAGGGGAAACTCCGCCCGATTTAAGCGATTTTTTGCAAGTGGCGATCGACATCAGCAATACATTAGATATACTCTCCCGCCACCGGATCATTCACAAAGACATTAAACCCGCCAATATTTTAATTAATCCCGAAACAAAACAAGTCAAACTGATTGACTTTAGCATCGCATCTTTGCTGCCGAGGGAAACTCAAACCCTGATGAATCCTAACGTACTCGAAGGCACATTAGGCTATTTGTCTCCCGAACAAACTGGCCGGATGAATCGCGGCATTGACTACCGAACTGATTTTTATTCTTTGGGCGTGACTTTTTACGAATTGCTGGCGGGACAATTGCCGTTTCAATCCCACGATCCGATGGAATTGGTACACTCTCATATTGCCAAGCAACCGCCATCACTGCATGAAATCAATCCGCAAATCCCGCCGGTACTCTCGGAGATTGTCAGCAAATTGATGGCGAAAAATGCTGAAGACCGCTATCAGAGCGCTTTGGGGCTAAAATTTGACTTAGAATTGTGTTTGCGTCAACTAGAAGAAAATGGGAAAATAGAGAGTTTTGAAATAGGTCAGAGAGATTTGTGCGATCGGTTTATCATACCAGAGAAACTCTACGGTCGCGAAACCGAAGTAGAAACCCTACTCGAAGCCTTTGAGCGCGTCAGTAGCGGCACAACTGAAATGATGCTAGTAGCTGGTTTTTCCGGCATTGGAAAAACTGCAATTGTGAATGAAGTTCATAAACCAATTGTGCGGCAAAATGGCTACTTTATCAAAGGCAAGTTTGACCAATTCAATCGCAATATTCCCTTTAGTGCCTTTGTCCAAGCATTTCGCGGTTTAATGGCGCAATTGTTGAGTGAAAGCGATGCACACTTGCAACTCTGGAAAAGTCAGATTCTTGCAGCCGTGGGGGATAGTGGTCAAGTCATCATTGAGGTGATTCCAGAACTCGAACGGGTGATTGGTTCGCAACCTCCGGCTACTGAATTGTCGGGAGCCGCCGCCCAGAATCGATTTAATCTCCTATTCCAAAAGTTTATTCAAGTCTTCACCACCCCAGAGCATCCCTTGGTGATGTTTCTGGATGATTTGCAGTGGGCGGATTCGGCTTCGCTGAAATTGATCCAAGTCTTGATGGCAGAATCGACTATGGGTTATCTGCTGTTGATGGGAGCCTATCGAGATAATGAAGTGTTTGCGGCGCATCCGTTGATGTTGACCCTAGGTACGGTCAGCAAAGCGGGGGCAACGGTGAATACGATCGCCCTGCAACCCCTAAGCCAGATTAGTTTGAATCAGTTGCTCGCCGATACCCTCCACTGTACGGAGCGGTTGGCACAGCCTTTGACTGACCTGCTGATGCAGAAAACTCAGGGCAATCCGTTCTTTGCCACCCAGTTTCTCAAAGCCTTGCATCAAGAAAAGCTGATTGCCTTTGATGCTGATGCGGGGTATTGGCAGTGCGATATTGTCCGAGTTCAAGCTGCGGCTTTGACGGATGATGTGGTCGAATTTATGGCGTTGCAGTTGCAAAAACTGCCGGACACCACGCAAACCATCTTGAAATTAGCAGCTTGTATTGGGGCACAGTTTGATTTACAAACGTTGGCGATCGTCTCGGAGCAGTCCCAAACTGAAGTGGCAACTGCTCTCTGGAAAGCGTTGCAAGAAGGATTAATTCTGCCCCAAAGTGAAATTTACAAGTTCTATTTAGAAAAAATGGAGCTAGATGAGGCTGTAAACCATGAACTATTGAATTATAAATTCCTGCACGATCGTGTTCAACAAGCTGCTTATTCTTTAATTCCCCATGACGAAAAACAGACGGCTCATTACCAAATCGGTCAACTGCTGCTGCAACAGGTTTCCTTAGAAGCCAGAGAAGAACGCATTTTTGAAATCGTCAATCAATTAAACTATGGCACTGCTTTAATTACTCAACAAACAGAACGAGAAGAATTAGCTCAACTCAACCTAATCACCTGTCGCAAAGCCAAAAGTGCCACCGCCTATCAAGCAGGGCGTGAATATGCCAGCATTGGATTATCACTGCTTGGCAAAAATGCTTGGCAGCAACAATATGAAATGACTCTATCATTCCATAATGATGCAGCGGAACTGGCAATGCTCTGCGGTGATTTTGAGGCAATGGAAAAGTTGATTGAGACAGTTATTGCTCAGACTCACTCTTTACTAGAAAAAATTAATGTTTACCGCATTAAAATTCAAGCAAATGTGACCCAAATTAAACTGAGTGAAGCTATTGTCTTCGGACTCCAAATCCTGCAACAGTTGGGCGTAAAAATAACCGAATCACCCACACTAAGCGATATTCAACAGTCAATGCAAGAGATTAGTGATTTGATTGGCGACAGAGAAATTGCAGATTTTGTGAATCTACCAGTGATGAGCGATCCAAACAAACTTGCAATTATCGAGATTGCCACCAGCCTTCTGACTCCAGCTTACATCTCTGGCTCTCTCTTGTTCCCATTATTGAATTGTTTCTCAGTCAAATTATCCTTGCAGTATGGAAACATATCTGTTTCAGCTCATAACTATGGTTCCTATAGCATGGTTCTCTGTAATCTCTTACAAGATGTAGATTCAGCAGTGAAATTTGGTCAGTTGGCCTTGAATGTTGTCTCAAAACATAGTTATAAAACGACTAGACCTTTAGTATTAATGTTGCTGGGATCGTTTATCCTCCACCGCAAGTCTCATATCAAAGAAACATTACCACTCTTGAGAGAAGGCTACACAACTGGACTAGAAGTCGGAATCTTGGAACACGTCGGAAATAGTGGAAATAGTTTCTGTCTGAATGCTTTTTGGTGCGGTCAGCCCCTTGCTAATGTTGAGCAGGATACGCACACCTACTACGATGGTTTGGTGCAAGTTAATGAATTGAGAACAGCCAATTATTGCCGGATCTATTGGCAATCTGTTTTAAATTTACTGGGAGTTGGGTCGCATCCCACCATTTTGTCTGGGTCAGCCCTCCAAGAGACGGAATTTCTGCCCCTGCTGGAGTCTGCCAATGACCTATATGGGTTGTATCACTTCTATTTGTATAAGCTGACTCTTGGCTTTTTGTTTGGAGAAATTGAACTAGCAAACAATAATGCTCTTGAGTGCCGAAATTATTTAATGGGTGCTGGGTCAGCAGTCAGCGAACCAGCCTTTTATTTCTATGATTCTTTGATTACTCTGGCACAGTTAATTCAACCTTCAGGTGAGGTTGCACCAGTATTAGAGCGGGTGGCACAAAACCAAACCCAGTTACGAGATAATTGGGCGCACCATGCTCCCATGAATCACCAGCATAAGGTTGATTTAGTAGAAGCTGAAAAATGCCGGGTTTTAGGACAGAAAGCAGAAGCAATTGAGTTATACGACAAGGCTATTTCCGGAGCCAAAGCCAACGAATACATCCAAGAAGAAGCTCTGGCTAACGAACTAGCAGCTAAATTCTACCGAACTTGGGGCAAAGAAAAAATAGCTCAGGTTTATATGCAGGATGCCTATTACTGCTATGCCCGATGGGGGGCAAAAGCCAAAGTTGCAGACCTAGAAACCCGCTATCCCGACTTGCTGCGCCCCATATTGCAGACCCAACAAAATCGTTATGCACTCAGCGAAACCCGCCTCCAAACTATCAATAAATCCTCAGTCTTATATCAAACCATCCAAACAACTCAATCTAGCAGTAGCAGTATTTCCGAAGCCCTCGATTTCGAGACTATTCTCAAAGCCTCCCAAGCTTTATCAAGTGAAATAGAATTAAAAAAATTGTTGGCGGCACTGATGTCTGTGGCGATCGAAAATGCTGGGGCAACAAAAGCAGCTCTGCTGTTGCTTAAGGATGGGAATCTCGCAATTGAAGCTGTAGCCTCCCTCAAGGAAAATGTCATCTTAATGTCTGTACCGCTGTCAGCCAGCGCAGAGGTTCCTACTGCTGTGGTTAATTATGTTAAGCGCACTTTGAAAACTGTTGTTTTGGATAATGCAGCAGCACAAAACGATTTTATTGCAGATCCGTATTTGATGGAAAAAAAGCCCAAAAGTGTGCTGTGCGCCCCGATTTTGAATCAGGGTAAATTCATCGGGTTACTATATCTAGAAAATAACTTGACAATTGGTGCATTTACTGAAGATCGCACTGAAGTCATCCAACTGTTGTGCGCCCAAGCGGCGATCTCGCTAGAAAATGCCCGCTTGTACCAACAATCCCAAGCTTACGCCCAAGAATTAGAGCGATCGCTCTTGGACTTACAACAAGCCCAGTTACAAATAGTGCAAAGTGAAAAAATGTCGGCTTTGGGCAATCTAGTCGCGGGTGTCGCCCACGAAATCAACAATCCTGTCGGCTTTATTGCGGGTAATTTGACAGAAGCAAATGCTGGCTTTAACGATTTAATTAGCCACTTAAAATTATATCAAGAAAAATTTCCCAATCCCGGCGCAGAAATTGAACGAGATGCTGAGGATATTGATTTGGAGTATGCCTTAGAAGATTTGCCCAAGATGCTGTCGTCGATGAAAGTGGGGTGCGATCGCATTCGCGGCATTAGCACCAGCCTCCGCACCTTCTCCAGAGCCGATAAAGACTACAAAGTTCCCTTTAATATTCATGAAGGGATTGAGAGTACGATCTTAATTTTGAAACATCGGCTGAAAGCTAACGAACATCGTCCTGCGATCGAAGTCGTCACAGACTACGGGAATCTCCCCAAAATCGAATGCTTTCCCGGTCAACTGAACCAAGTATTTATGAATTTGCTGGCAAATGCGATCGATGCCCTAGATGAGTCAAGTCAAGGCCGCAGTTTCGAGGAAATTGAAGCGAATCCCAACTTTATCACGGTGCGGATCGGTTTGGAGGGCGATCGCCACATCAAAATTACAATTGCCGATAACGGTGCGGGGATGAGTGACTCTGTGAAACAGCGGATTTTTGACCATTTATTTACTACAAAAGCTGTGGGTAAAGGTACTGGGTTGGGATTAGCGATCGTCCGCCAGATTGTAGTCGAAACCCACGGCGGTTCAATTCACGTCAATTCAACACCGGGAGCGGGAACAGAATTTATCATCAGCTTACCAACTTAAGTAGAGCGAAACAGTTAATTTTTTTCCTGACTTTCATACTCATTAACAAACCACTCACTAATTTTATGGAAAGAATAGCCATGAATAACTCCCACCAAAATCAGAACCAAAGCACAAACAGTCAAATTTTCAACTATCAAATTATTCAAACAATTTATGACGGGACTCGCACCTTAGTTTATCAAGCCATCCGTACCGATGACCAACTACCGGTTATTATCAAACTACTGAAAAACGAGTATCCCACCTTCAGCGAACTCGTGCAATTTCGCAATCAATATACCATTGCCAAACACCTCAACTTCCCCGGAATTATCCAAACCTACAGCTTGGAAGCCTACCAAAACAGCTATGCGCTAGTAATGGAAGACTTCGGTGGAATCTCTCTAAAACAATGGGTCGAACAAGGGGAAACTCCGCCCGATTTAAGCGATTTTTTGCAAGTGGCGATCGACATCAGCAACATCTTAGATATACTCGGACGCCACCGGATAATTCACAAAGACATTAAACCAGCCAATATTTTAATCAATCCCGAAACCAAACAAGTTAAACTAATCGACTTTAGTATTGCATCACTATTATCAAAAGAAACCCAAACTCTGCTCAATTTCCATGTGTTAGAAGGAACACTTGCTTACATTTCTCCCGAACAAACCGGAAGAATGAACAGAGGAATTGACTACAGGACTGACTTTTATTCTTTAGGTATTACCTTCTACGAATTACTGACAAACGGGTTACCATTTCAATCAAACGATCCGATGGAGTTAGTGCATTGCCATATCGCCAAAGCAGCACCATTAGTAAATGCTATTAACCCACAAATTCCATCTGTACTCTCAGAAATTGTCAGCAAATTGATGGCAAAAAATGCGGAAGACCGCTATCAGAGTGCGTTAGGGCTGAAAACCGATCTAGAAAAATGTTTAGATCGGCTTAAAGAAACTGGGGAAATTCAGAGTTTTGAAATTGCACAAAGGGATCTGTGCGATCGCTTCCTAATTCCCGAAAAACTTTACGGACGAGAAGCTGAAGTATCAACACTGCTGCAAGCATTCGATCGAGTCAGTCTTGGCGCAACAGAAATGATGCTGGTAGCTGGTTTTTCTGGGATTGGTAAAACAGCAGTAGTCAACGAAGTGCATAAACCGATCGTGCGCCAACGCGGTTATTTTATCAAAGGCAAATATGACCAATTTCAGCGTAACATTCCCTTTAGTGCCTTCGTGCAAGCCTTTCGGGATTTAATGGGGCAATTGCTGAGTGAAAGCGATGCCCAAATCAAACAATGGAAAACTAAGATTTTAGAAGCCCTCGGTGACAGCGGACAAGTCATTATTGAAGTCGTTCCCGAAGTAGAAATAATTATCGGTCAACAGCCACCTGCTCCAGAATTAGCAGGAACAGCAGCAAAAAATAGATTTAATTTATTGTTTCAAAAATTCACCCAAGTCTTTACCAGCGTAGAACATCCCTTAGTGATATTTTTAGATGATTTGCAATGGGCAGATTTGGCATCACTGAACTTAATGCAGCTTTTAATGGCTGATACAAGTCATCTTTTATTAATTGGTGCGTACCGTGATAATGAAGTCAACCCAGTACATCCATTAATCTTGGCTTTGAGCGAAATCAAAAAAACACAATCGACTATTAATACGATTGTTTTAGCACCCTTGACTCAAGTAATAGTAAATCAATTAGTTAGTGAAACGCTGAAATGTACAAGAATTTTTGCAGGTACTCTTTCACAATTAATATATCAAAAAACTAAAGGAAATCCGTTTTTTGCAACTCAACTTCTCAAAGCATTACATCAAGAAAATTTCATTAAATTTGATTTTGATGCGGGCTGCTGGCAATGCGACCTTGCTCAAGTGAATCAGCAACTGCTTACAGATGATGTTGTAACTTTTATGGCATTGCAGTTACAAAAATTGCCACCATCGACTCAAAATGTATTAAAGTTAGCTGCTTGTATTGGTAATCAGTTTGATTTAGCTATTTTGGCAATTGTTTCGGAACATTCAGAAATAGAAACTGCTGCTGAGTTGTGGAAAGCATTAGAAGAAGGATTGATTTTACCGAGTAGTGATGTTTATAAATTTTATCAACAAGAGTCATTAGTCAATAGTCATCTTGCCCTGAACGAAGTCGAAGGAGGGTCATCTGTAGACAAACAACAACAAATGACCAATGACGGAGTACAAATGACAGCTACCTACAAATTTTTACATGACCGAGTACAACAAGCGGCTTATTCTTTGATTCCCGACTATCAAAAACAAGCAACTCATCTCAAAATTGGACAGTTACTTAGGCAAAACTTATCAGAAATAGAACAAGAGGAAAAACTGTTTGATATTGTCGAGCATTTGAACAAAGGAATTAAGTTAATTACTGAACCGAGAGAACAAGAAATATTAGCTCAACTAAATTTTAAAGCTGGAGGTAAGGCGATAAATTCTACAGCATACGCAGCAGCAAGGACATATTTCCAAATAGGAATCGAGCTACTACAAACAAACTGTTGGCACAGCCAGTATGAATTGACTTTGAACCTCCATATTGCGGCGGCTGAAGCTAGTTATTTGAATAGTGATTTTGAGGGCATGGAACAGATAACAACAGTCGTGTTGCGATCGGCTAAAACGATTTTAGATAAAATAAAAATTTATCAAATTCAAATTGCAGCGCAAGTTTTACAAAGTAATGTGGTGGAGGCGATCGCTATTGGCAGACAAGCTTTAGAGCAATTGGGGGTTGAACTGCCTACAGAACCCGATCAATCCAAGACTAGCAGAATGCTACAAAGCCTTGCCACCCAACTCGAAGGTAGACAAATTGAAGACTTGAGCGATCTGCCATTAATGACTGATCCTAACGCTCAGGCTGCAATGGAATTGATGGCAATGTTGTTTTCACCAATTATTCAAGGAATGCCCGGTTTATTGCCATTGCTAAGTTCGATGATGGTGAATTTATCTCTTCGATCGGGCAATACCGTGTCATCAATAACTGGGTATGGTATTCACGGCATGGTATTGTGTGCTTTCTTGGAAGATCCTTCCGCAGGCTATGCTTTTGGTAAATTGGCTCTAAGTTTACTGGAAAAATTTAATATACAAAAGATTAAATCCGCTGTGATGTCTCTATTTGGTTGCTTTATTCAACATTACCGAGAGCGGTTAGATGCCACGATTCCGACTCTGAAAGCAGCTTACCAGACTGGCATAGAAACTGGAGATTTTTTACACGCTGGTTTTGCTCTCGGTGGTCACAGTAATGGCAGGTTTTTTAGCGGTGAAGAACTGAATAGTTTTATTCAAGACATGGCTGATTATAGTGTAGCCTTGGCTCAAGTGAAACAAGAATCTGCTCGAGTATATGTAAATTTAGGAAAACAAGCAGCAGAAAACTTGATTGAATTAGTCAGTCAACCATATTGCTTGATCGGCAATGCCTATAATGAAACGTTGATGCTAACTAAGCACCAGCAGGATAACGATTTAACAGCGATCGCGCAAGCCTATATCTACAAACTGCTGCTTGCTTACTATTTTGGTAATTATACAGATGCACGCAACTATATTACCCAAGCCAAGCTGTGTTTAATGGCCGTATCGGGCTCGATTTTTGTTCCTATTTTCCATTTTTATGCCGCGCTAACTCATCTAGCACTCTTCCCTACCCAACCAGAACCGGAGCAAGCCGAACTGCTTGCTGTTGCTGCCACCCATCAAACGATTCTGCACCAGTGGGCGCACCATGCCCCGATGAACCACTTGCATAAATGGTATCTAGTGGAGGCTGAGCGTTATCGAGTTTTGGGTGAAAAAAATGCAGCCAGCGAGTGTTATGACCGAGCCATAAATCTGGCTCAAGAACATCAATTTATCAACGAAGAAGCTCTCGCAAATGAATTGGCCACCAAGTTTTATTTGCAATGGAATAAACCGCGCATCGCCCAAGAATACGCGATTGAAGCTTACTATGGCTATGCTCGCTGGGGTGCTAAAGCCAAAGTCGCCGACTTGGAAAGACGCTATCGGCAATTACTTGCTCCCGTATTACAGCAAACTCGTTCTGCTCTTTGCACTAAGGAAACTATCTTCGCCTTGGGAACTTTGACATCTACCAATTCCGCCAGTTCTAGCAGTGCTTATGTGGCTTTAGATTTAGCTGCGATTCTCAAAGCTTCCCATACTATCTCAGGTGAAATTGAACTCGAAAAACTCCTTTCATCGTTGCTTTCCATTGTCATCGAAAATGCGGGAGCCGATAAATGCGTGTTAATGCTGTTGCGAGACGATCGCCTGTTAATTAAAGGCTTGATTACCCTGGGGACAGAGGCTGTCGTGTTGCAGCGCCTTCCCATTGAAGAGAGTCAAGATATTCCCCTGAAGTTGATTTACAAAGTCTTGCACAACAGGCAGACTGCCGTAATAGTTGATGCGAGTGCCGATCTGACTTTAGCAAATGACCCTTATATCATGCGCCAGCAGCCGAAGAGTATTTTGTGCAGCCCGATTTTGCATCAAGGGAAGTTGATGGGCATTTTATATCTAGAAAATAATTTAGCAAAGGGTGCTTTCACGAGCGATCGCGTGGAACTGCTCAATTTGCTATGCGCTCAAGCTGCTATTTCTCTAGAAAATGCCCAACTTTATGAGCGATCGCAGCATTATGCTCAACAACTAGAGCGATCGCTCGATCGGTTGAGTGCAGAACAATCTCGGTTGCAAGCATCCCAGCAACGACTCCAGCTATTGGTTAAGCAAACTCCAGTAGCCGTCATAGAGTGGGATATCAATTTTCTGGCTACTGACTGGAACCCAGCAGCAGAAAGAATCTTTGGCTATACCAAGCAGGAGGCTTTGGGTCGTCACTTCACATTTATCGTTCCTGAAGTGATTCAAGCACAACTAAAGGGAGTCAGCGTCGATATTATATCGCAGCAGGGTGGTAATTACAGTATTAATGAAAATCTTACAAAGGATGGCAAAACGATTATTTGTGTTTGGTATAACAATGTACTTATGAATGCAGATGGCGAGTTAATAGGAGTTGCTTCGCTGGCAGATGATATTACCGATCGTCAAGAAGCAGAACTTGCCTTAGAGCAGAAATCCCTTGCCTTAGAAAATGCCTTAAACTCATTACAGCAAGCCCAAATTCAAATTGTCCAAAGTGAAAAAATGTCGGCCCTAGGTAACTTGGTCGCCGGAGTTGCCCACGAAATCAACAATCCCGTCGGCTGCATTATTGGCAACGTTGGTGCTGTCCAAGATTCCATCAACGACCTATTTGGGCTGATTGACCTCTACAACGATAAATTCCCTCAACCAGGGACTGAAATTGAAGAGGAATTAGAGACAATTGACCTAGAATATTTACGCTCTGATTTACCCAAGTTAATCAGAGCAATGAAAGATGGAGGCGATCGCATCACCAGCATCAGCAAGAGTCTCCGCACTTTCTCCCGTGCCGATAGCGACCAAAAACAAAAGTTCAACCTCCACGAAGGGATTGATAGCACCATCTTGATTTTACGCCATCGCCTCAAGGCCAATGATACTCGTCCCGCGATTGAAGTTGTCACCAACTACGGGAATATTCCGGCGATCGAATGCTTCCCCGGACAATTAAATCAGGTGTTTATGAATATTATAGCTAATGCTATTGATGCTTTAGAAGAATCAAATATCGGTCTAAGTTTTGCAGAAATCAAAGCGAATCCTAACTGTATAACCATTCAAACATCGGTCGGAAATAAACAGGTAAAAATTGCCATCACTGATAATGCTAAGGGGATGAGTGAGGAGGTAAAATCAAAGATTTTTGACCATTTATTTACTACGAAAACTGTCGGAAAAGGTACGGGATTAGGACTGGCGATCGCGCGGCAAATTGTCGTAGAAAAACATGGCGGTTCCCTGAACGTTAATTCTATACTGGGATCGGGAACAAAATTTATCATCACTTTACCCCTTCAGGAAAAATAAACAGATTAACTTTTCCCTGACATTCAGACTCATTCAACAAACCCATCATTAACTTTCCGCCAATAATAACAATGAATAACTCCTCCACAAACTACAACCTAACGACAACCCATCAAATTCCCCACTATCAAATTGTTGAAACTGTTTATTCAGGAAGTCGAACCGTAGTATACCGAGCCCTTCGTACCAAAGATCGACTACCTGTCGTCATCAAACTGCTGAAAAATGAGTATCCTAGCTTCAGCGAACTGGTGCAGTTTCGCAACCAGTATACCATTTCCAAAAACCTTCATCAACCTGGAATTATCCAGACCTATAGCCTGGAGCCCTATCAAAATGGCTATGCCTTAGTCATGGAAGACTTTGGGGGGATTTCTCTGAAAGAATGGGCAATGAGCGGAAATCTACAATCTTTACACGAGTTTTTAACTTTAGCGATCGCACTGTGCAACACCTTAGATATATTGTACCGGGAGCGGATTATACATAAAGACATCAAACCCGCCAATATTCTTATTAATCCAGAAACCAAACAAGTCAAATTAATTGACTTCAGTATTGCATCTTTACTACCACGAGAAACCCAAACCCTGATTAATCCCAATGTCTTAGAAGGAACCCTAGCTTATATTTCTCCCGAACAAACAGGAAGAATGAATCGGGGAATTGACTACCGCACAGATTTTTATTCCTTGGGTGTAACTTTCTACGAATTACTCACGGGAGAATTACCATTTCAATCAAATGACCCGATGGAATTAGTACATTCTCATATTGCCAAACAATCACCAAATATGAATCAACCTCACCCCAACAGGTTGCCGTTGGCGGGTGAGGTTGATTTTCCTATTCCCCAAGTCCTTTGTGATATCGTCATGAAACTGATGACCAAAAATGCTGAAGATAGATATCAAAGTGCTTTAGGATTAAAATATGATTTAGAAAAATGTTTAACTCAACTTCAAGAAACTGGTGAAATTCAGAGTTTTGAAATAGCTCAGAGGGATCTGTGCGATCGCTTCCTCATCCCCGACAAACTCTATGGAAGAGAAGCCGAAGTATCAACCCTACTCCAAGCGTTTGAACGTGTTAGCCAATGTGCAACAGAAATGATGCTGGTAGCTGGGTTTTCGGGAATTGGTAAAACTGCGGTTGTCAACGAAGTGCATAAACCAATTGTTAGACAACGGGGTTATTTTATCAAAGGCAAATATGACCAATTTAATCGGAATATCCCCTTCTCAGCCTTTGTGCAAGTATTCCGTGATTTAATGGGGCAGTTGCTTAGTGAAAGCGACACCGAACTACATATCTGGAAAACTCAGATTCTTCAGGCTCTAGGGGACAATGGGCAGGTAATTATCGAAGTCATTCCCGAATTAGAACGCATTATTGGTAAGCAAGCACCTGCGACAGAATTATCAGGAACGGCGGCACAAAATAGATTTAATTTACTATTTCAAAAGTTCATTCAAGTCTTCACAACTAAAGAACATCCCTTAGTGATATTTTTGGATGATTTACAGTGGGCTGATTCTGCCTCACTCAATTTGATGCAAATTTTGATGAACGAGTTGGAAAGCCACTATTTATTGATGATCGGGGCTTACCGAGATAATGAAGTTTCACCGGCGCATCCCTTAATGTTGACCTTAGATGCTGTAGCCAAAGCCAACGCCACCATCAATACCATTACTTTGGGTTCCCTCAGTCAGGGTAGCTTAAACCAGCTAGTCGCTGACACGCTCAACTGCCATATTTTGAGCGCGGAAGCCTTAGCAGAACTGATTGCTGTCAAAACAAAAGGTAATCCCTTTTTTGCTACTCAGTTTCTCAAAGCATTGTATGAAGATGGATTGATTCAGTTCGATCGCAACCTGGGACATTGGCAGTGTGATCTAGCAGAGATTCGCTCTGTTGCCATGTCCGATGATGTTGTGGAATTTATGGCATCACAGTTACAAAAACTGCCCTCTGATACGCAATATATTCTGAAATTAGCCGCTTGTATTGGCGCACAGTTCGATTTGAATACTCTGGCGATCGTCTCTGAGCAATCTGAATCTGATGTCGCCGTCGCCCTTTGGAAAGCCTTGCAGGAAGGGTTAATCATCCCCCAAAGTGAAATTTATAAGTTCTACGTGGGCGAACTAGATACAACCCAAAACACACAAACTGAAACGCTCAATTATAAGTTTTTGCACGATCGCGTCCAACAAGCTGCCTATTCCCTCATTCCTGACGATCGGAAACAAATTACCCATCTGCAAATAGGTCAACTTTTGCTGCAAGATGCGTCACCGAGTACAAAGGAAGAGAAACTGTTTGATATTGTCAATCATCTTAATATTGGCAGATATCTGATAATTCAACCGTCGGAACGGACAGAATTAGCACAACTGAATTTGAACGCTGGAGGTAAGGCGAAAAATTCCACAGCCTACGCCGCCGCAATGGATTATCTAAAAATAGGGATTGAGCTATTACAAGCAGACTGCTGGAAAACAGAGTACGAATTAGCATTGAACCTCCATGTGGCAGCAACGGAAGCCAGTTATTTGAATGGTGATTTTGAGGATATGGAACATCTTGCTGTATTAGTATTGCAGCAGGCGCAGACAATTTTCGACAAAGTGAAAATCTACGAAATTCAAATTGCGGCGCAAACAGCCCAAAGCCAGATGTTAGCAGCGATCGCAGTGGGAAGAAACGCCCTAGCCCAATTGGGAGTAGAACTCGGCACGGAAGTAGACGAAGCCAAGATTGGTAAAGTCTTACAATATCTTGACAACCAACTTCAGGGAAGAGAAATTAGCGAGTTGATTGATTTGCCTGTGATGAGCGATCCCGTTACTCTTGCTGCGATGCAACTGTTAGGCACCTTGTTTGCCCCCGTACTCCAAAGAATGCCTGGATTATTGCCTCTGTTGAGTGCGACGATGGTGAGGTTGTCCATCCAGTTTGGTAATGCACCCACTTCGACAGTTGGTTACGCGATTCATGGCATGGTACTGTGTGCTTTTTTGGGCGAAGTTCAAACAGGCTATAAGTTTGGCTCCTTAGCGCTCTCATTGCTGGAGCGATTTAATGTTCAGGCAATGAAGTCCATCACCCTCAGTCTGTTTGGGATTTTCATCCAACATCACCAGCAAGCACTCAGGGCAACGATACCGATGCTAAAAGAAAGCTACAGCACAGGCATGGAGACAGGTGATTTTCTCTTTGCTGGTTATGGGATCGCGTGTTATGGCAATATTGCGCTTTACTCAGGTGTAGACCTAGACACATTGGGCTATGAATTGATTGCTTACAGTGCTAACTTCGCCCAGGTGAAACAGAATTCAGCACAGATTTATTTAGACATTACACGTCAAGCGATACAGCATTTGAGAGAAACGGTGAACCAACCCGATCGCTTAATTGGGACTAGCTACGATGAAACAGTGATGCTGCCAAAGCACCACCAGAATAACAATTTCTCGATAATCGCCATGACCTACCTCTACAAACTGATAGTTGCCTACTACTTTGGCAATTATCCGGCTGCCCTCGACTACATCGCCCAAATCAAGCCCTGTTTGATGGCACTATCGGGAGCGGCTCACGTTCCCATTTTCCATTTTCATGCCGCCCTAACTCACTTGGCACTCTGCCCCACCCAGCCAGAACCCCAGCAAGCCGAAATACTTGAGCAAGCAGCAAGCCATGAAATAATTCTGCGCCGAGCGATGCAGAATGCTCCGATGAATTATCAGCATAAGGTGGATTTGGTAGAAGCAGAAAAATGTCGAGTGTTAGGAAAGAACTATGAAGCAGGGGATTGTTACGATCGCGCCATTTTTGGAGCAAAAGCCAACGAATATATTAACGAAGAAGCTTTAGCAAACGAACTAGCAGCCAAATTCTATCTCAATTGGGGTAAAGAGAAAGTTGCCGCAGGTTATATGCAAGAAGCCTATTACTGCTATTCCCGTTGGGGAGCTAAGGGCAAAACTGATGATTTGGAAAACCGCTATCCCGAATTGCTCCGCCCAATTTTACAGCAGCCAGACTCCTCGGTGACAATGTTAAGCACACTATCAACGATCGCATCTCCCGGCTATTCCCTTCACTCCAACACCCGCAAAAGTTCTAGCAGTTCTAGCATCAATACAACCCTTGATTTTGCTGCCATTCTCAAAGCCTCCCAAGCACTTGCGAGGACGATTCAGTTAGAGGATCTGCTCTACCAACTCACCCAAATTATTCTGCAAAATTCCGGTGGCGATCGCTGTGCGTTAATCTTACCTTCGGAGAATCAAGTTTGGGAAGTACGGGCGATCGCCACACCCACCGCCACCGAACTGTACACCGAACCCCTGGAAAATAACCCCAATCTCCCCGTTAAACTGATTCAATATGTCAAAAACACTCACAAAGTCGTGGTGATTGACGATCTAGAAACCGATTTACCCGTAATTGATAATTATTTGACACTACAGCAGCCGAAAAGTGTCCTGTGTTTACCCGTTCTCAATCAAGGAAATTTGGTTGGTATTTTGTATCTCAACAATCGCTTAACCAGTGGTGTGTTTACCAGCGATCGCATCATTATTCTCGACTTCCTCTGCACCCAAGTGGCTATTTCTCTAGAAAATGCGCGGCTTTACAATCAAGTCCAGCAGACTCTCACCGACTTGCAAAATGCTCAATTACAAATAGTCCAAAGTGAAAAAATGTCGGCGCTAGGTAACTTAGTTGCCGGTGTCGCTCACGAAATCAACAATCCCGTCGGCTGTATTATTGGCAACGTTGGTGCTGTCCAAGATTCCATCAATGACCTATTTGGACTGATTGACCTCTACAACGATAAATTCCCCCAACCTGGGACGGAAATTGAAGAAGAATTAGAGACAATCGACCTGGAATATTTACGAGATGATTTACCCAAGTTAATCAGAGCGATGAAAGATGGGGGCGATCGCATCACCAGCATCAGCAAGAGTCTCCGCACTTTCTCCCGTGCTGATAGCGACCAAAAACAAAAGTTCAACCTCCACGAAGGGATTGATAGTACCATCTTGATTTTACGCCATCGCCTCAAAGCTAATGAGACTCGTCCGGCGATTGAAGTTGTCACAAACTACGGGAAAATTCCGGCGATCAATTGCTTTCCCGGTCAATTAAATCAGGTGTTTATGAATATTCTTGCCAATGCGATAGATGCGTTGGATGAATCAAATATAGGTCGGACTTTTGCCGATATTCAGGCGAATTTTAACTGCATTTCCATTACAACCTCCGTCGAAAATAATCTGGTTAAAATCACTATTACTGATAATGGAAAGGGGATGAATTCAGAGGTAAAACAAAAAATATTTGACCATTTATTTACTACAAAAGCCGTTGGCAAAGGAACAGGATTGGGATTGGCGATCGCAAAGTCTATTGTGGTCGAAAAACATGGCGGTTCCCTGAACGTTAATTCTATACTGGGATCGGGAACAGAATTTATCATCACCTTACCCCTTCAGGGAAAATAAACAGATTAACTTTTCCCTGACATTCAGACTCATTCAACAAACCCATCATTAACTTTCCGCCAATAATAACAATGAATAACTCCTCCACAAACCACAACCTAACGACAACCTATCAAATTCCCAACTATCAAATTGTCGAAACCGTTTATTCAGGGAGTCGAACCGTAGTATATCGGGCCATCCGTACAAAAGATCGACTACCTGTCGTCATTAAACTCCTGAAAAATGAGTATCCAACTTTCAGCGAACTGGTGCAGTTTCGCAACCAGTATACCATTTCCAAAAACCTTCATCAACCTGGAATTATCCAGACCTATAGCCTGGAGCCCTATCAAAATGGCTATGCCTTAGTCATGGAAGACTTTGGGGGGATTTCTCTGAAAGAATGGGCAATGAGCGGTAATCTACAATCTTTACACGAGTTTTTAACTTTAGCGATCGCACTGTGCAACACCTTAGATCTATTGTACCGGGAGCGGATTATACATAAAGACATCAAACCCGCCAATATTCTTATTAATCCAGAAACCAAACAAGTCAAATTAATTGACTTTAGTATAGCATCTTTACTCCCACGAGAAACACAGACACTTGTCAATCCTAATGTTTTAGAAGGGACACTAGCTTATATTTCTCCAGAACAAACAGGGAGAATGAACCGGGGAATCGACTACCGCACAGATTTCTATTCTTTGGGTGTAACTTTCTACGAGTTACTCACTGGAGTTTTACCATTTCCATCAAATGAACCGATGGAATTGGTGCATTGTCATCTTGCCAAAGCAGCGCCTTTAGTACATGAAATTAACCCAGAAATCCCGCCTGTATTCTCAGAAATAGTCAGCAAATTGATGGCAAAAAATGCCGAAGATAGATATCAGAGTGCATTGGGACTAAAGTTTGATTTAGAAAATTGTTTAACTCAAATTCAAGAAACTGGTTCGATTGATAGCTTTGATGTTGGGACGAGGGATCTGTGCGATCGCTTCCTCATCCCCGACAAACTCTATGGAAGAGAAGCCGAAGTATCAACCATACTGCAAGCATTTGAGCGTGTTAGCGAAGGTGCAACAGAAATGATGCTGGTAGCTGGGTTTTCCGGTATTGGAAAAACCGCAGTTATCAACGAAGTTCATAAACCCATTGTCCGGCAACGCGGTTATTTTATCAAAGGCAAATTTGACCAATTCAACCGCAATATTCCCTTCTCTGCCTTTGTGCAAGTATTCCGCGATTTAATGTGGCAGTTGCTTAGTGAAAGCGATCGCGAATTACACATCTGGAAAACTCAGATTCTTCAGGCGCTAGGGGACAATGGGCAGGTAATGATTGAGGTGATTCCCGAATTAGAACGCATCATCGGTAAGCAAGCACCCGCTACAGAACTATCAGGAACTGCGGCACAAAATAGATTTAATTTACTGTTCCAAAAGTTCATTCAAGTCTTCACAACTAAAGAACATCCATTGGTGATGTTTTTGGATGATTTACAGTGGGCTGATTCTGCCTCACTCAATTTGATACAACTTTTGATGAATGAGTCGGAAAGTCGCTATTTATTAACGATCGGGGCTTACCGAGATAATGAAGTTTCACCAGCGCATCCCTTAATGTTGACCTTAGATGCGATCGCTAAAGCCAACGCCACCATCAATACTATTACTTTGGGTTCTCTCAGCCAGGGTAGCTTAAACCAGCTAGTCGCTGACACCCTCAACTGCCATATTTTGAGCGCGCAAGCCTTGACAGAACTGATTGCCCTCAAAACAAAAGGCAATCCCTTTTTTGCCACCCAGTTTCTCAAAGCATTGTATCAAGATGGATTGATTCAGTTCACCCCCCCAACCCCCCCTTACCAAGGGGGGGCTACGGGGGGGTGGCAGTGCGATCTGGCAGAGATTCGCACTGTTGCCATATCCGATGATGTCGTGGAATTTATGGCATCACAGTTACAAAAACTGCCCTCTGACACCCAAGATATTCTCAAATTAGCCGCTTGTATTGGCGCACAGTTCGATTTGAATACTCTGGCGATCGTCTCCCAACAATCGGAATCTGATGCCGCCGTCGCCCTTTGGAAAGCCTTACAGGAAGGGCTGATTATTCCCCAAAGTGAAATTTATAAGTTCTATATGGGCGAATTGGATACAACCCAAAACACACAAACTGAAACGCTCAATTATAAGTTCCTCCACGATCGCGTTCAACAAGCTGCTTATTCCCTGATTCCCGATGACCAAAAACAAATTACTCATCTGCAAATCGGGCAACTTTTGCTACAAGATGCGTCACCGAGTACAAAGGAAGAGAGACTGTTTGATATTGTCAATCATCTGAATGTTGGCAAATATCTGATGATTCAACCGTCGGAACGGACAGAATTAGCACAGATGAATTTGAACGCTGGAGGTAAGGCGAAAAATTCCACAGCCTATGCCGCCGCAAGGGGTTATTTCAAAACAGGGATTGAGCTATTACAACCAGACTGCTGGAAAACAGAGTACGAATTAGCCTTCAACCTCCATGTGGCAGCAACGGAAGCCAGCTATTTGAATGGTGATTTTGACGGCATGGAACATCTTGCTGCATTAGTATTGCAGCAGGCGCAGACAATTTTTGACAAAGTGAAAATTTACGAAATTCAAATCGCTGCACAAACATCCCAAAACCAAATATTAGAAGCGATCGCAGTCGGAAGAAACGCCCTAGCCCAATTAGGAGTAGAACTCGCCACGGAAGTAGACGAAGCCAAGATTGGTAAAGCCTTACAATATCTTAGCAACCAACTCCAGGGTAGAGAAATTGGCGAGTTGATTGATTTACCTGTGATGAGCGATCCCGTTGCTCTTGCTGCGATGCAACTGTTAGGTACCTTATTTCCCCCTATAATCCAAGGAATGCCCGGATTATTGCCTCTGTTGAGTGCGGCGATGGTGAGGTTGTCTATCCAGTTTGGTAATGCACCCACTTCGACAGTTGGTTATGTGCTTCATGGACTGGTACTGTGCGCTTTTTTGGGCGAAATTGAAACAGGCTATGAGTTTGGCTCCTTAGCGCTCTCATTGGTAGAGCAATTTAATGTTCAGGCAACAAAGTCCATCACCCTCAATCTGTTTGCGTCTTTCATCCAACATCACCAGCAAGCGCTCAGGGCAACGATACCGATGCTAAAAGAAAGCTACAGCACAGGTATGGAGACAGGTAGTTTTCTCTATGCTGGTTATGGGATCTCCTGCTATGCCTTTACTGCATTTTACTCAGGTGTAGACCTAGAGACGTTGGGCTATGAATTAATTGCTTACAGTGCTAACCTCGCCCAAGTGAAACAGAATTCATCGCAGATTTTTGTAGACTTGGTGCGGCAAACGGTGGAGCATTTGAGGGAAACGGTGAACCAACCCGATCGCTTAATTGGGACTAGCTACGATGAAGCGGTGATGCTGCCGAAGCACCACCAGAATAATGATTTTATGGGCATCGCCCTTGCCTACAGCTACAAACTGCTGCTTGCCTACTACTTTGGCAATTATCAGGCTGCCCTGGAGTACATCGCCGCAATCAAGCCCTGTTTGATAGCAATATCGGGATTGGCTCACGTTCCTATTTTCCATTTTTATGCCGCCCTAACGTACGTAGCACTCTGCCCCACCCAGCCAGAACCCCAGCAAGCCGAAATACTTGAGCGAGCAGCAAGCCATGAAACAATCCTACATCGCTGGGCGCAGAATGCCCCGATGAATTACCAACATAAGGTTGATTTGGTAGCAGCCGAAAAATGTCGGGTGTTAGGCAAAAATTATGAAGCAGGGGATTGCTACGATCGCGCCATTTTTGGAGCAAAAGCCAACGAATATATTAACGAAGAAGCTTTAGCAAACGAACTAGCAGCCAAATTCTATCTCAACTGGGGTAAAGAGAAAGTTGCCGCAGGTTATATGCAGGAAGCCTATTACTGCTATGTTCGCTGGGGAGCTAAGGGCAAAACTAATGACCTGGAAACTCGGTATCCAGACTTGCTCCGCCCAATTTTACAGCAGCCAGACTCCTCGGTGACAATGTTAAGCACACTATCAACGATCGCATCTCCCGGCTATTCCCTTCACTCCAACACCCGCAAAAGTTCTAGCAGTTCTAGCATCAATACAACCCTTGATTTTGCTGCCATTCTCAAAGCCTCCCAAGCACTTGCGAGGACGATTCAGTTAGAGGATCTGCTCTACCAACTCACCCAAATTATTCTGCAAAATTCCGGTGGCGATCGCTGTGCGTTAATCTTACCTTCGGAGAATCAAGTTTGGGAAGTACGGGCGATCGCCACACCCACCGAAACTCTACTCTACTCCGAACCCCTGGAAAACAACCCCAATCTCCCCGTCAAACTGATTCAATATGTCAAAAACACTCACAAAGTCGTGGTGATTGACGATCTAGAAACCGATTTACCCGTAATTGATAATTATTTGACACTACAGCAGCCTAAAAGTGTGCTGTGTTTACCCGTTCTCAATCAAGGAAATTTGGTCGGTATTTTGTATCTCAACAATCGCTTAACCAGTGGTGTGTTTACCAGCGATCGCATCATTATTCTCGACTTTCTCTGCTCCCAAGTGGCTATTTCTCTAGAAAATGCCCGGCTTTACAATCAAGTCAAGCAGACCCTCACCGACCTGCAAAATGCTCAATTACAAATAGTCCAAAGTGAAAAAATGTCAGCCTTGGGGAACTTAGTTGCCGGTGTCGCTCACGAAATCAACAATCCCGTCGGCTGTATTATTGGCAACGTTGGTGCTGTCCAAGATTCCATCAATGATCTATTTGGGCTGATTGACCTCTATCAAGAGGAACTCCCGCAACCTAGCCCCACCATTGAAGAAGAATTAGAGACAATTGACCTAGAATATTTACGCTCTGATTTACCCAAGTTAATCAGAGCGATGAAAGATGGGGGCGATCGCATCACCAGCATCAGCAAGAGTCTCCGCACTTTCTCCCGTGCCGATAGCGACCAAAAACAAAAGTTCAACATCCATGAAGGGATTGATAGCACCATCTTGATTTTACGCCATCGCCTCAAGGCCAATGATACTCGTCCCGCGATTGAAGTTGTCACCAACTACGGGAATATTCCGGCTATCGAATGCTTCCCCGGACAATTAAATCAGGTGTTTATGAATATTATAGCTAATGCGATCGATGCGTTAGATGAATCAAATATAGGTCGGACTTTTGCCGAAATCCAGGCTAATCATAACTGCATTTTTATTACAAGCTTCGTAGAAAATAATCTCGTTAAAATCACTATTGTTGACAATGGAAAAGGAATGAATGAAGAGGTAAAACAAAAAATTTTCGAGCATTTGTTTACGACTAAAGCTGTTGGTAAAGGAACAGGATTAGGATTGGCGATCGCGCGTCAAATTGTGCTGGATAAACACGGCGGTTCAATTCGCGTCAATTCAACACCGGGAGCGGGAACAGAATTTATCATCACTTTACCAACTTAAGTAGAGCGAAACAGTTAATTTTTTTCCTCACCTTCAGACTTATTAACAAACCACTCACTAATTTTACGGAAAGAATAGCCATGAATAACTCCCACCCAAACCACAACCAAAGCACAAACAGTCAAATTTTCAACTATCAAATTATCCAAACAATTTATGACGGAACTCGCACCTTAGTTTATCAAGCCATCCGTACCGATGACCAACTACCTGTGGTTATTAAACTACTGAAAAACGAGTATCCCACTTTTAGCGAACTGGTGCAGTTTCGCAATCAATACACTATTGCTAAAAACCTTAACTCACCCGGAATTATCCAAACCTGTAGCCTAGAACCATATCAAAATGGCTATGCCTTAGTGATGGAAGATTTTGGCGGAATTTCTCTATCTGCTTATCTCCAAGTAGCAACCGATCAAAACCAACTTGCTAAATCTTTATCTTTAGCAGAATTTCTCAACCTGGGTATACAACTGACAGATATTCTAAACTATCTCTCTCAAAATCGAGTCATTCACAAAGATATTAAACCCGCTAATATTCTGATTAATCCCGACACCAAACAAATTAAACTAATTGACTTTAGTATTTCTTCCCTGCTGCCACGAGAAACCCAAGAAATCCAGAATCTTAATGTCTTAGAAGGAACATTAGCCTATCTCTCTCCAGAACAAACCGGACGGATGAATCGAGGTATTGACTATCGTAGCGACTTTTATGCCCTTGGTGTCACCTTTTATCAATTATTAACAGGACAGTTACCATTTATCTCTGACGATGCAATGGAATTGGTGCATTGTCATCTAGCAAAACAGTCAATACCCATCCATAAAATTAATAGCAAAATTCCCATAATTTTGTCACAAATGATAAGTAAATTGATGGCAAAAAATGCGGAACACCGCTATCAGAGTGCATTAGGATTAAAACATGATTTAGAGATTTGTCTAGCTCAACTAGAAAAAACTGGTAACATTGACACCTTTAAATTAGGACTGGGAGATATTACAGACCGATTCCTCATACCAGAAAAACTCTACGGTAGAAAAATTGAAGTTGATAATCTATTAGCTGCGTTTGAACGAGTCGCTAACCCCCCTGAGTCGCCCCTTAATAAGGGGGGACATAGGGGGGTAGAAATGATGCTAGTGGCAGGGTTTTCTGGGATTGGTAAAACGGCGGTAGTAAATGAAGTTCACAAGCCAATTGTCAGACAACGGGGCTATTTCATCAAAGGCAAATATGACCAATTTCAGCGTAATATTCCCTTTTCAGCCTTTCTGCAAGCCTTCCGCGATTTGATGGGGCAATTGTTATCAGAATCAGATACTCAGTTACAAATATGGAAAAGCAAGATTTTGACAGCAGTTGGCGATAACGGACAAGTCTTGATTGATGTAATTCCTGAGTTAGAACGCATCATTGGTAAACAGCAAATAGCACCAGAACTATCGGGAAATGCAGCCCAAAATCGCTTCAATATGCTGATGCAAAAATTTGTGCAAGTATTTACACAAGCCGAACATCCTTTAGTAATGTTTTTAGATGATTTGCAGTGGGTTGATTCGGCCTCATTGAAATTGTTGCAACTGTTGATGGAAGATACGGGACATTTATTGGTGTTAGGTGCTTATCGGGATAACGAAGTTTCTCCTACTCATCCATTTATTTTGACGGTGGATGATATTCAAAAAACGGGGGCAACAGTGAATATAATTACCTTAGCTCCCTTGCAAAAAGATGACATTAATCAATTAATTTCAGATACTCTTAGTTGCGAACCAGAGATTTCCAAACCTCTGAAAAAACTGATATATCAAAAAACTCAAGGTAATCCATTTTTTGCTACGCAATTCCTCAAGGCGTTACATGACGATGGGCTGATTACTTTTGACCCCCCTCAGTCCCCCACCCCCTCCGGCTTCCCCTTGTCAAGGGGGAGGATCAAAGAGGGAAGACAAGGGGGGTGGCAGTGTGATATTGCACAAATCAAAGCCTTAGCACTCACCGATGATGTAGTAGAGTTTATGGCGTTGCAATTGCAGAAATTGCCGATAGAAACTCAGGATATTCTTAAATTAGCCGCTTGTATTGGAGCGCAGTTTGATTTAGCTACTTTGGCAATTGTCAGTGAAAAGTCGCCAGAAGTTGCTGCTACTGCTTTATGGAAATCTTTGCAAGAGGGCTTGATTATTCCGACTACAGAAGCTTATAAGTTTTTTACTCAATCTGATAATGAGTTGGTTTATGGTGCAGCGGCTAATCCGACTTATCGGTTTTTGCATGATCGCGTCCAACAAGCTGCTTATTCGCTAATTCCTGAAGATCAAAAACAAGCAACTCATCTCAAAATCGGACAATTACTCCTACAAAATTCCTCAGAGATAGATCCAGAGGGAAAACTGTTTGATATTGTCGGGCATTTGAATTTAGGAATTGAGTCGATCGAGAAACCGAGTGAACGAGAAGCATTAGCTCAACTAAACTTAAAAGCTGGACGTAAAGCCAGAAGTTCTACCGCATACACAGCAGCAAGGATATATCTGCAAATAGGGATTGATTTACTCACAATCAATTGCTGGGTTGATCAGTATGAATTAACTCTAAATCTCTATGTTGCATCTGCCGAAGCTGCCTATTTGAATGCTGACTTTGATGGCATGGAAAAGATGGCAGAACAGGTGTTACAAAAAGCTCAGACGATTTTAGATAAAGTTAAAATTTACGAAATTTCACTCGGCGCCCAGACAGCCCAAAGCCAGATGTTAGAAGCGATCGCAATAGGAAGAGATGCACTGGAGCAATTGGGTGTTAAACTCCCCACCGAAACTGATGAAACCAAAATTGGCAAAGCACTACAAAACCTTGCCAGCCAACTCCAGGGTAGACGGATTGAAGAATTGGTTGACCTACCAATGATGAGTGATGCGACAACTCAGGCAGCAATACAACTATTGGGAACTTTATTTCCCCCCGTTTTTCTGGGAATGCCGGGATTGCTACCCGTGCTTAGCTCCAGGATGGTGAGTTTATCGATCGAATTTGGGAATGCACCCGCATCGACTGTGGGATACGCAATTCACGGAATGGTATTGTGTGCCTTTTTGGGAGATGTGGAAACGGGCTATAGCTTTGGTAAATTGGCGATGAATGTGCTCAATCGATTCAATGTACGCGAACTAAATGCCACAATTCCCGCTTTTTTTGGGAGCTTTATTCAGCATCACCAAGAACCTATAAGGGCAACGATACCGACGCTGAAAGGTAGCTATACGGCTGCTATAGAAACAGGAAATTTTTTACAATCTGGCTATAGCATACTCAATTACCTAGAATCCAACCTTTTCGGAGGGGTGGAACTGGAGAATTGGGAGACCGAAATAACAACTTATAGTGCTGTTATGGCACAGGCGAAACAATATTCGGCTCAGGCTTATTTTGATATGATGCAGCAGACTGTTAATAACTTGAGGAAAGTCTGTATTCTATCGGATTGCTTAATCGGCCCGACCTACGATGAAACGGTGATGCTTCCTAAGCATCATCAGAATAATGAACTCACGGCGATCGCTAAAGCCTATGTTTATAAACTATTACTTGCCTATTCTTTTGGCAACAATACGTCTGCCTTAGACTACATTGCCAAAACGCAGCCATATTTGATGGCAATATCCGGATTGATTCAAGTTCCAATTTTTCATTTCTATGCAGCCTTGACGCACCTAGCAATTTTCCCCACAAAGCCAGAGCAAGAGCCATCCGAAATACTCGCCCTGGTGGAAACTCATCAAACTACTCTGCACCAGTGGGCGAAAAATGCTCCTATGAATTATTTGCATAAATGGTATTTAGTTGAAGCAGAAAAATATCGGATTTTGGGTAATAAAGCCGATGCAATAGAGTTGTACGATCACGCCATATCCCTAGCTCAAGAAAATCAGTTTCTCAACGAAGAAGGACTGGCCAATGAACTGACCGCTAAGTTTTATCTGAATTGGGGTAAAGAAAAGGTCGCTCAAGCCTACATGATTGAGGCGTATTACTGTTATGCCCGATGGGGAGCTAAAGCCAAAGTTATTTATTTAGAAAAACGTTATCCCCAACTCCTCGATCCTCTCCTTCAGCAATCCCGATTCTCTACCTCTTTCAAGGAAAATATTACGCGAGGAACGATCGCTTCCAGTAACACTTCTAGCAGTGCCTATGAAGTTCTAGATTTGGCAACTATGTTCAAGGCTTCTCAAGTCATTTCTGGGGAGATGGAACTTGATAAACTATTGACTACTCTATTACAAATAGTGGTCACAAATGCTGGAGCAAGTAAGTGCGTCTTACTGCTAAAACAAGATACTGAGTTACAGGTAGCAGCCTTTATGGAAGAGGGACAAGAACCGCAGATCTTACCACCGATGCCGCTAGAATCAAGTCAGGATGTGGCGATCGCTTTGGTGAATACTGTTAAGCGGAGTTTGAAACCTCTGGTACTGGTTGATGCGAGGGTAAATGCTGAGTTTTGTGGCGATCGATATATTGCACAGCACCAGCCTAAAAGTGTCCTTTGCAGTCCAATTCTCAATCAAGGTAAGTTGATTGGAATTTTATACTTGGAAAATAACCTAACGGTTGGGGCATTTACAAGCGATCGCGTGGAACTGCTCAATTTGCTATGCGCTCAAGCTGGTATTTCCCTAGAAAATGCGCGACTCTATGAAAATTCTCAAAAATATACACAACAGTTAGCACAATCTCTAGCAAAATTGCAGGCGAGTGAAATCCGTTTCCAAAATTTGGCAAATAATATTCCTGGTACGGTGTACCAATTACGTCTGGGGGCTGACGGTTCAATTTCAACACCTTATGTCAGCTCTGGCTGTTTCGACTTATATGAGTTAGCACCAGAGTTAGTGATGGCAGGTGTACATAGCCTTAACGCTATGCATCATCCTGATGATGACCTAACTATTACACAAGTAATGATCGCCTCTGGCCAAAATCTAACACCATTTGAGCAAGAATGGCGTATTATTGTGCCTTCAGGAATCGTAAAATGGGTTTGCTGTGCTGCTAGGCCAGCGCGTCAAGCAGATGGTGCAATCTTATGGGATGGAGTGGTAATTGATATTAGCGATCGCAAGCGAGCAGAACTTGCTGTGCAGCAAAAAACGGAAGATTTAGCACAAGCCTTAACCGAGTTACAAAACGCCCAATTACAAATAGTCCAAAGTGAAAAAATGTCTGCACTGGGTAATCTGATGGCTGGGGTAGCTCACGAAATGAATAATCCTTTGGGTTTTATTTCTGCTAGTCTCCACCAAGCTAAACCGACCTTTAATGACATTGTTGAACACTTAGAACTCTACCAAGAAACGCTGACAAATCCACCTGAAAACATTATCGCTCATGCCGAAGAAATTGACTTGAATTATAGCTTGGAAGACTTCCCAAAAGTCATTGATGCCATGTCTATCGCGTGCGACAGGTTAAGTAAGATCAGCACTTCACTCCGAACATTCTCTCGTGCAGATCGCGATCATAAAGTTCTTTTCAACATTCATGAAGGCATTGATAGCACGATTTTGATTCTCAAACATCGTCTGAAAGCCAATGATCAACGTCCCGCTATTGAAGTGATTACCAACTATGGCAATTTACCTCAAATCGAGTGTTTCCCGGGACAACTAAATCAGGTGTTTATGAATATCTTGGCTAATGCCATTGACGCATTAGATGAGTCAAATGTTGGACGAAGTTTTCAGTCAATTAAAGCCAATCTCAACCGAATTACTGTTACCACTTCAACTGCCGACAATTTCGTGAAAATTACCATTTCTGATAATGGTAATGGAATGAGTGAAGAGCTAAAACAAAAGATATTTGACCATTTATTTACCACGAAGGCGGTAGGAAAAGGTACTGGGTTGGGGTTGGCGATCGCCCGCCAGATTGTAGTCGAAACCCACGGCGGCACAATTGAGGTGAATTCCGATCGGGGAAGTGGCACTGAATTTGCGATATTTTTACCTGTTAGCGAACAAAATTAGAAGCCATTCGTCATTTAATAAAATAGGTTCGTAGCGCGGACTTTAGGCCGCTGAAATTGATGCGGACTCGCATTCCGCACTACAAACCTATTGATTGATCGCCCATCAAGACACTCGCACCAATCTCCCCCGCTGCTTCGCGACTATTGCCAAAATCTCAACTATGCTAACGTAGGCAAGCAGTAATGCCCTGCTACCAAGGCTATTAACCTAATTTAAAGAATTCTTTTATTGAGGAGCGGTGTATCCCTATGGCAAATCTGATCGGCACAGACAGCAACGACTTTATTCTAGGAACTCCGCAGGGCGATCGAATTCGCGCTTTAGATGGCGATGACACGCTCCTGGGCGCCAGTGGAGATGACACCCTAGAGGGGGACGCGGGCAACGACCAACTGCTCGGAGGCGACGGAGCAGATTCGCTGTTTGGGGGCGAAGGAAATGACGAACTCATTGGCAACCAAGGCCGCGATTTTGCTTTAGGCGGAAACGGCGACGACTCAATTTTCGGCGGTTTAGGCAACGACATCATCGAAGGCAACGATGGGTTAGACACCTTATTCGGAGATGCCGGCGACGACGTGATTCGCGGCAACGCGGGCTTTGATGTGATTGCCGGCGGTACTGGCAATGACAGCCTGGTGGGGGGTGACGGAGACGATTCGGTGTTTGGGAATGGTGATAACGACTATCTCTACGGAGATATCGGGAACGATTCTCTCAACGGCGGTAGCGGCGGAGATCAACTGTTTGGGGGTGACGGCAACGACTATTTGGCCGGCAGCGACGGCGACGACACTTTGTACGGTAATGCTGACGCCGATTCGCTGTTGGGAGAATCCGGCAACGATCAACTATTCGGCGGCAAGGCTGACGATACACTTTCTGGTGGCAGCGGTTTGGATACCATTCGTGGCGATCAAGGCGACGACTGTCTGATGGGAGATGAAGGTAATGACTTCCTGTTTGGGGGCAAAGGTAATGATGTTCTCGACGGCGGTTTTGCCGATGATTCCTTGGTCGGAGGTCTGGGCGACGATACAATTTTGGGCAGTTTCGGTAATGATAATTTATTTGGGGCTGAGGGTAATGATTCTCTGGTTGGAGGTGAGGGTTCGGATACTCTGACTGGCGGTAGCGGCAGCGATGTCTTTGGATTGGGAGCGGGCCCGGGAAGTTTGGTTTTAATTACTGATTACAATGAGGCTGAGGATTTCTTTGGACTGCCGAGCACTTTATCTTTCAGTCAACTGCAAGTCAGCCAAGGTAACGGCGCTAATCTCAGAGATACGGTAATTACGATCGACGGCAAGCTGTTAGCAATTTTGGTCAACACTCCGTCGGCGCTGATCGATGCTACTGATTTTATCAGTGTGAGTGGGACGTTTGCCCCCAGGCCGACGACAACGACAACTACTACGACAACTATTACGACTACTACGGGAACGGAAACGACTCCGACTCCGACGACTACGACTCCAACTCCGACGACTACGACTCCGACTCCGACGACTACGACTCCAACTCCGACGACTACGACTCCAACTCCGACGACTACGACTCCAACTCCGACGACTACGACTCCAACTCCGACGACTACGACTCCAACTCCGACGACTACGACTCCAACTCCGACGGCTTCGAGGATTCCGACTGCGCCGACTGTTACCGCGCCTGATTCAATGGTGTCAATTAGTTCGATCGCCCAGACGCCTACTCCCGGACTCTTGCCGATGCCCGGCCAGATGCCGGTATTTCCTGCGATGCTGCCGAGTCCGATACCTGTACCTCCTACACCTTTCGGGTTCTAGGTGTGATTCGCTTTTGTTACCAGGTGCCAGTTGCGAGTGATTTAAACTCGCAACTGAAAACTCACGCACTCAGCCACTCACAACTCACAACTCATAACTATTTAAGGTCTTGCTCAGTCCCGGCCGAGTCATGCTCAGACTTGGCCGGATCATCTTCTAGGGGAGATAATTGTTGGGCGTACCCCAAGAGCGATCGAAGTTTCATACGCTGGATGTAAGGCCAGCCGCCATTGGCTTCAATATTCCTGAGCAGTTTGTAAACTGCTTGGCGGTTGTCGGGAAAAGATGCTTGGAACAAACCGTCCCGAATTTCCTGGTGCGAAGCTTCCAGCGCCCGCAGCAGGGTCAAAAGCAGCACACTGTCTCCCTGACAACTTTCGGCTAAAGTCCGAATCGCCTCAGTCAGCGATTGCAGTTGAGACTGCAACTTTTCTGACTCTAAATTTTTGCCGTTGTCCATACCGCTGCTTCCTTTGAAATCTACAAGGCCTTTGTGCCGGGCCGCTGGTGTCAGCTAATCGAGCTAGTGGCGATCGGCATTCGGGGCCAATAAGCAACGTAACTTAAGTGGGTTGACTTAAGCAATATTAATTTGCAGTCCAAGTCAGGAAAAGAGCACAACCCGTCGTACCATGTGTATTGGGCTGCGATCCGAACATTTTGAGAAATCATCAGTTCTTGCTTATTTTCACTGCACTAGCTCAATTTTTTGAGTAAAAGCCGGTGTCGGTGAAGCGAGCGATCTGGATCTAAATGCTGCTATGGCGCTGGCCTAGCCCGCCGGCGGGCAATTATATTTTGCTCGAATTAGGGCTTTTTCTTAATATAATCCGATGTTGGAGATTGATGTTGGCAATGAAATATCGTGCTTTAATTGTTGCACTTTTAGCATTTTGCATGAGTGCACTGGTTGCTTGTTCTTCGGCTCCTGATACAACGGTGGCGACTACCGAGTTACTCACCTACGACCAGATCAGAGGTACTGGATTGGCAAATAACTGCCCTAGTTTGGCAGAAACTTCTCGTGGCTCGATCCCTATTGAAGCGGGCGCAACCTATAAACTGACTGGTATGTGTTTGCAGCCCACAACTTATTTTGTGAAGGAAGAACCAGCAAACAAACGCCAAGAGGCAGAATTTGTGCCTGGTAAAGTGCTGACTCGGTTCACGTCGAGCATTGACCAAGTTCAAGGTAAGCTTGAGGTTGGTAATGATGGGACTCTGACTTTTACAGAAGAGGATGGCTTGGACTTTCAAGCAATTACGATTCTGTTACCGGGCGGAGAGCAAGTACCTTTCTTGTTCACTATTAAAGAGCTGGTAGCCAGTTCCGAGCCTGGAGTGGTTGCTATCAATACTTCCACCGATTTGCGAGGAGAATTTAACGTTCCTTCTTACCGCAGCGCTAGCTTTTTAGACCCTAAAGCTCGCGGGGTAGCCACGGGCTACGACCATGCTGTAGCGCTTCCGGCTACAGACAATTCCAAACTCAAACGCTCTAATGTGAAGCTGGCTGACACCAGCACCAAGGCGGGCAAAATTTCTTTGCAAGTTGCTAAAGTCAACAGCGCCACTGGCGAAATAGGCGGGATTTTTGAAAGCAGACAGACTTCTGATACTGATTTGGGAGCTAGACCTGCTTTGGATGTGAAAATTCGCGGTTTGTTTTACGCTCGCATTGAGCCTTCTGTGTCGTAAAATTGGCTTTCTGGATCGATCCTCTGCGAGGGCTTCGCCAACGAACTTGAGCAGTTTTTTGCCCTAAAGCTACTGCTCGCCCTTCATTAGCCAACAGTCTTTGGCAAGATAACTTAAGACTGTTGACTAATGACTAAATTTATGATTTAAGGCGTTATGAGTTATAAGATTTTTAATTAATAAGAGTATTGCGTTTAAACAGATTTTAGATTATAATGTGGTGTCAAAAAAGAATGTCCGTAAATTTAATGATTTTGCTAAATATTTTTGGATGAATTCGCCAAATCGCTTAGCAGTAAAAAGATTCAACTGCTGTGTCCGCGATCACGGCTATTCAATGCTAGGATTACACCACATCAAGATATATTTTTTTAGACTAGATTGGAAACTAGATATAAAGCAACATCAGTCCTCTGCTCTACCAACCCTTATGCCACCATGTCTACCACAATCCCCAACGAGCTAAAAAGCGAAAATTTGCAATTGTTGCGCGAGTACCAAGATTCTGGCTCGAATGAAGTCCGCAATCAGTTAGTTCAACTGAATATTGGACTGGTGAGAAAAGAAGTTTACCACTGGATGAACCAGTGCGGTGAAAGCTACGACGATTTGCAGCAAGTTGGGTGTATTGGGTTGATTAGGGCGATCGAGCGATTCGAGCTGTCGAGGGGACACGCTTTTAGTTCCTTTGCAATTCCCTACATTCGGGGCGAAATTCAACACTACTTGCGAGACAAAAGCCCTTCGGTGCGAGTTCCGCGCCACTGGCTGGCCCTGGAACGTAAGTCTGTCGCAGCAATCAAGGATTTGCAGGTGCAGTTCAACCGCAAACCTACGGATGCAGAAGTAGCAGCAGTGCTTGAGGTTTCTGTTGAAGAATGGCGAGAAATTAAGTTGGCCCACCTCAACCGATCGCCTTTGAGTTTGGACGCGCCGGTGCAAGATGAAGATGAGGGGGCGACTTGTCTGGGAGAATTGGTGCCCGATAGCAAGTATCGGAGTTTTCAGTTGGCGCAAGAGGATCAAATTCGGGTACAGCAAGCTTTGGCGATGTTGGAAAAACGGACTCGCGAGATATTGGAGTTTGTTTTTCTCTACGATTTGACGCAGAAAGAAACAGCCGAACGCTTGGGTATCAGCGCGGTGACTGTTTCTCGGCGAGTTAAGAAGGGGCTGGATTTGCTGAAGGAAATTATGACGAAACAGCTTTAGTCAGCAGTCATTAGTCATTAGTCATTAGTCAGCAGTCATTAGTCATTAGCGAGTTGCTACCAATGATCAATGCCCAATCCCTCCGCTTCGCTTCGCCCAATCCCTCCGCTTCGCTTCGCCCAATCCCTCCGCTTCGCTTCGCCCAATGACCAATGACTAATGACTAATTTTTAGATGCTGCGGACAAATTTATCGAGCCTTTCTACGGCTTTTTTAATTGTGCCTAAATCGGTGGCGTAAGACAAGCGAATGTGGTCGTCTGCGCCAAAAGCAATGCCGGGAATGACTGCTACTTGCTGCTGTTCTAAGAAAGCATCGGAAAATTCCAGAGAATTCATTCCTGTTTTGCTGATGTTGACAAACATATAGAAAGCGCCGTCTGGTTTGATGCAGCTAATGCCGGGGATAGCATCGAGTAATTCAAATATTACTTCACGCCGATCGGCAAAAGCTAGTCGCATGGTTTCGACAGACTCTTGGCTGCTTTCCAAAGCTGCGATCGCGCCGTACTGTGCAAAAGTACACACGTTTGAGGTACTGTGACCTTGAATGGTGCTGGTGGCTTTAATTATTTCGAGCGGCCCGGCTAAATAGCCAATGCGCCAGCCTGTCATGGAATAACCTTTGGCAAAACCGCTGCTGATCAGGGTGCGATCGAAGATTTCCTTACCCAGGGAACCGATGCTGACGTGTTGCGCGCCGTCATATATGATTTTTTCGTAAATCTCGTCCGAAACGACTAAAATATCTCGATCAACTATCACCTCGGCCAGCGCTTTGATTTCCGCTGGAGTGTAAACCATTCCCGTCGGGTTAGAAGGCGAATTCAGCACAAATAACTTGGTTTTGGGAGTAATCGCTCGATTCAGTTGATCCGGTGTAATTTTATATCCTGTAGAAGCATCTGTCCGTACAATTACGGGCTTACCGCTGGCGAGTTTGACCATTTCTGGGTAGCTCACCCAGTAGGGAGCCGGAATAATTACTTCATCTCCAGGCTCGATCAGAGCCATCATCAGATTGTAAAGCGAATGCTTGCCGCCGTTGGTGACAATGATATTTTCCGGTTGATAGTTAAGATTGTTGTCGTCGCGGAGTTTGCGGGCGATCGCAGCCTTTAACAGCGGTTCCCCAGCCACAGGGCCATACTTAGTCTTCCCCGCATCCAAAGCTTGCTTTGCCGCCGCTTTAATGTGTTCGGGGGTATCAAAGTCGGGTTCTCCCGTACTCAAACTACAGACATCAATCCCTTCTGCCCTCATGGCTTTAGCCTTAGCTGCGATCGCCAAGGTTATGGAAGGAGGAACCTCGCCCACTCGTGCTGCCAACTTGATCATTGGATTTTAGATATTATATTTTTGACTTTAGATCATAGGTTGACAAATGGTGATATTCAACCCTGTTGTTAAGGAATTATGACATTTGTTTACATAGTACGTAAAGCATTAAGCAATTAAAGAATAAAAATTTAAGAAGCTCTTAGTTTGAATTTTAGTTTTAAATTGAAAAATTTGAGGTTATCATTGTACCATTTTTGATGCCTGATTACCCTCAACTCCGATCTGCAAGCTTTATGGATCTCAAATCTCTGATTCGCGACATTCCTGATTTCCCCAAACCGGGAATTATGTTTCGAGACATTACAACCTTGCTCCGCAACCCCCAAGGGCTGAGGTATACCATTGACAGTTTAGCTGAAAAATGCTCTGCAATGTCTGCTGACTATGTGGTGGGCATGGAATCCCGCGGCTTCATCTTTGGCGCGCCTTTGGCTTATAAAATGGGAGTGGGCTTTATTCCTGTCCGCAAGCCGGGGAAACTGCCTGGAGAAGTTTATTCTGCTGAGTACGAGTTGGAGTATGGTGTCGATCGACTGGAGATGCACAAAGATGCGATGACAACCGGCAGCCGGGTGCTGATTGTGGACGATTTAATCGCCACTGGCGGAACAGCGGCGGCGACGGCTCAGTTGTTGCAGCAAGCGGGCTGCGAGCTTGTCGGTTTTGCTTTTGTGATCGAATTGCAGGCTTTGGGCGGCAGGCAGAAATTGCCGGATGTGCCGATCGTCACGCTAGTGGAGTATTAGTTATACCAAATCCGGGTTAAATATCCCCTTGATCACTCGGCGGTTGAAACCGCGTCTATACAAACAAAGTCGGCCTACGCCGACTTAAAGAATAAAGGGGGTATGATACTCGGTTTTGATATTTGTTGACTGTTGACTGTTAACTGTTGACTGCTGAATAAAAACTACTGACAAATAATATCCTTGACCTTTGCATCGGAATTATTCATCTCTCTCTTCTCTTTCTCTGCGATCTCTGCGTTCTCTGTGGTTAAATCATTCCGATGCAATCGGCATTAATATCATGCACAAATCTAAAATCTAAAATCTAAAAGAGTATGACTTCTATTAAATCTAATCGAAATTGGCGAATGTTAAATTCTCTGTTTGGTGGCGAGACATTTACCTATGTTGTCAAGCGACTGTTGCAAGCACTTTTAACCCTATTTTTAGCATCGGCTCTTTGTTTTGCAATTATTGAGTTGGCACCGGGAAATTACTTAGATACCTTGAGCCAAAATCCGAAAATTTCCCCGGAGACACTCAAGCAACTCGAACAGCAGTTCGGCTTAGATAAACCAGCGATTGTGCAGTACGGGCTGTGGTTGCAACAAATTGTGACGCGGGGAAATTTTGGCACGAGTTTTGTGTATCAGCGATCGGTAGCGTCGCTGCTGTGGGAACGGGTGCCGGCGACGTTGTTGATGGCAGGAGCCTCTTTGATTGTAACTTGGGCGATCGCGCTTCCTTTGGGAATTGTCGCGGCCGTTAATCAGAATAAAACTGTCGATCGAGTTTTGCAAGTAGTCAGCTACACCGCACAGGGATTTCCCAGCTTTATCACAGCCTTGCTGCTGCTATTTTTGGCTCAAAATACTTCCCCTCTTTTCCCAGTCGGAGGAATGACCAGCATCGATCATGCAGACTTACCTTGGTGGGGACAAATCCTCGATTACTGCTGGCACTTAATCTTGCCAACAATCGCCCTCAGCGTTACTGGTTTTGCAGGCTTGCAAAGATTGATGCGCGGACAATTATTGGACGTGCTGCGTCAAGATTACATCCGCACCGCCAAGGCCAAAGGTTTACCGGACAATCGAGTAATTTACGTTCACGCTTTGCGGAATGCGATTAATCCGTTGATTACGCTATTGGGTTTTGAGTTTGCTAGTTTGTTAAGCGGTGCGTTTATTGCTGAATTTTTCTTTAATTGGCCTGGTTTGGGAAAGCTGACTTTGGAAGCTGTGACTAATCAAGATTTGTACTTAGTGATGGCAAGTTTGATGATGGGTGCGACGATGTTGATTGTGGGGAATTTGTTGGCGGATTTGCTGCTGAAGGCGATCGATCCTCGGATTAAGCTGGAAGATTTGAAATAGTAGAATTATTCCTGGACGCACGCGGGGTGAAAAACCCTAGCTTATAACTTGTGTTATAATTTGATAGTACCTCGATTGAACATGATAAATTGCTTTGGATTATAATTTTGATTGGAATCCAGCCAAATAAAAGCAAAATATTCGCAAACATCAATTAAATTTTCGTTTGGCATCAACTGTTTTCCGCGATCGTTCTCAATTAACAATCTATGATGAAGAACACAGTCAAGATGAAGATAGATGGATTACCATAGGCTTAGATGAAACAGGAATTTTAAGGGTTGTTGTCCATACCTTTGAACAAACCGATCGCACCTCCTGTATAATTCGGATTATTTCAGCCCGCAAAGCTAATTTCACAGAAACCCAACCTTATCAAGAGAGGAAATTATGAAATCAGAGTATGATTTTTCTTCATCAGAACAAGGCAAGTTTTACCATCCTGATGCTAGGTTTCATTATCCCATTTATCTCGAACCCGATGTCGAGGACTTTGTGACTAAAATTGCCGATCGTAAAAATATTGAGGTTCAAGCTTTGGTCAATGAATGGCTGAGAAATAATATTAAACTAATTCAAAGTGTTGAGTAGGTGAAAAACCTAGTTTTTTTTCTCAAGTGGTTTGGCTGATAGTACCGATCGCGATCGACCGCAAAAGGAGAAATGACATCGATTTGCAAGTAGCAGCAGGCGAAGTCAAAAGTTAACGATATTCTCATGCCCTGTTTGCCCGATGCCCCATTACCCATCTCGGAGTGTTTTGTGTCAGAAAAACAACCAAACGAGCCAATGAGTTTTAGCAGCTTTGCTGACTGGTGCAGGGATATTGACAGCCTTTCAGCAGAGGCAAGGCGCACAGTTAAAGTGTTGTTAAAAAAGGCTGGCACTGATGACCCTGAAGCAGCGGAGCAGATACTTTCAAGCATGACAGAACTGGATCTCCGCAGCAATCGAATTACCGACATCAGCTCTCTCGGTTCGCTCACCAATTTGACAACACTCAATCTGGGCAGAAATAGAATTACCGACATTAGTTCCCTCGGCTCGCTCACCAAAAAACGAGCGAGAAGCCCCTGGCTTTAGACATGGGGAGGAAAGCGGCAGCGACGACCGTCACCTAACATCTGTGTGCTCAATTAATTCCTTCATAGCAGAAGATAGGCTACGACAGATTTGACCCGTGCTGTAGATAGATCTAGAGTACGGGTCAAATCATGAATAAAAACAGAAGTATAATGTTTATTGTTGACAGAATGAAATCCTACTATTCTAGTATACTGTAACAAGGAGGAAAGAGAATATGTATGGATGTCAACAGAATTTAATCAGCCCAACTAAAGACTTAAAAGCAATTCTAGAATTCCTGTGCAACGAGTCATCAAAGTTGACGAACTGCGGAATATATTATGCTCGTCAAATGTACTTTAAAACAGGCAAAATACCGAGTAGGGCCCAGTTGCACAAAGTGCTTGGCACAGAAAATCATAACTTGCATTACAAAGCATTTTATTCCGATACCGCGCAACAGATTTTAACTACCGTCGCTGAGTCTTTTAAATCCTACATTGGACTACTGAAAGGAATTGGTAAAGGCACTGTAACCCAAAGACCTAGATTGCCAAATTATCGACAAGGCGGTCTAGCTTTAGTGACTTATACAGGTCGCTCTGTCCGGCTTAAGGATGGATTACTGAGATTCCCATTGGGCAGCAAAGTTAAAACTTGGTTCGGCTTGGATGCTTTCTATCTCCCTATGCCTACCAACCTAGACTACAAAGCAATCAGAGAATATAGGATTATACCTCGAAACGGTTCCTTCTATTTAGAGTTGATTTACAAATCGAAAGATGTCCAAGTAGAGGTAGATCAATCCAATGCTTTGATGATAGACCACGGGATGAACAATTGGTTGACTTGTATCAGCAATGTGGGGACTAGCTTGATAATTGACGGACTACATCTGAAGTCCATCAATCAAGGATATAACAAGCGTGTTGCGTTTTTGATGAAAGGGAAAGCGAATGGTTACTGGTCAAAGCGATTGGAGTGTTTAACTGAGAATCGCAATCGCACCATGCGAGATGCTGTCAACAAAGCAGCTCGAAAAGTAATAAATCATTGCTTGCTAAATAAAATTGGCACTGTAGTATTCGGCTGGAATGCTGGAATGAAAAATGGTATTAATTTGGGATCTAAAACTAATCAAAATTTTGTTCAGATTCCAACTGGCAGGCTAAAATCTCGTATTTCTCAGTTATGCGAACAGTATGGGATTCGGTTTATCGAAACGGAAGAATCGTATACGTCGAAGGCTTCCTTTGTCGATCTTGATTTGCTACCTAAATTCTGCGAAAAACCAGAAGGGTGGCAACCAAGCGGTCAAAGAGTTAAGCGCGGATTGTATCGCACTCTTGAAGGTTTGTTGATTAATGCAGATTGCAATGGGGCAGGCAATATCGGTAGAAAAGTAGCGGCAACTTTGGGGATTTGTCTCAAAGAAGTCAGTAGAGGCACATTGATAACGCCTTTGAAAGTCCCTTTGTGGTCTTAGTCAAGAATCCCCCTGATTCATCAGTGGGGAGTATCAACAATCTGACAACACTCAATCTCAACGACAATCAAATTACCGATATCAGCGTGTTAGGCGAACTCGCACAGAAACGTCTTACTCTCTCAACTACGCCAATTGATGGTAAAAAGCCACAGAAGCCATCAAATTTGCCTATGCCGCTATTGGCCTAGAAGAACCCGAAGTTATTTTTTGCAACAGTCTCCGCGACGCTTATCTCTAAATCTTCAACTTGCTCAAACGCTACCATAATAGATTGGGGATAAATCTAGACCGGAAATGGATGTTCCCTGTGGGAGAATTTGCAAGTCCGGGCCTGTGGAACTATGAGCTCTATAGCATGACTATCGAGTCCGAAGCAGATACCACACTGAGTTTGCTAATGTACCAATTGGTTGAAAGCTATGTGCGATCGGAACGAACGAGGGGGAATGTTTTTCCCAATAATTTATTATCCCTTAAATCCCCTAAAACCCCCACGACTTTGTGTAAAGAAATCTATTTGACTGAACTTTATATCTCTTCATTAGGCGTCAATATTTCCCAAAAGGCACAAGAAATACATCACTGCCAAAAGCTGCTTTTCGAGCATTGCGGTTGGATATTTCCCTTTGAAAAGATTTGCGCGGTGTGCGATCGCCCCCGCCACCTGCGCTTTGACAGCCAAAACCGCCTGCACGCGGAAGGAGAACCTGCGATCGAGTTTGCGGATGGATGGAATTTTTACTATTATCACGGAGTCAGATTGCCTGAAAATTATGGCAAAGTCCACCCAAATCAATGGCAATCACAATGGATTTTAACAGAAGACAATGCCGAACTGAGGCGAGTGTTAATTCAAGGAATTGGTTACGATCGCATTTGTCAAGAATTGTCAGCAAAACAAATAGATAGTTGGCAGGAATATGAACTATTACAAATAGATAAAGCCGATGTGGAGCCGATTTGTTTGTTAAAAATGACTTGTCCGAGTACGGGATTCATTCACGCTTTGAGAGTGCCGCCTAACCTGAGATCAGCTAGGGAGGCAATTCGCTGGGTAAATTGGGATATTGATGCAGAGGAATTTTCCGTGCAGACTTGATCTAGTTGCGGCGGCAGTATATAATTAAATCAAATTTGATTAGCAGTCGCAATGTATGCTTGCCTAAGTCCTGCGTAAGTCCTGAGCAAGAAGGAAGAAAGAAGAAGCGAAAAAACTGCTTTTTTGCGTTCCCAGGTAAAACTCATTGGTGTCAACTTAATGTGAAACCCCGATTCCGGTATGGGGTTTAAACCCTTGCAGGAAACCTTAACTCCTCTTCAGACGACTGTTCTACTTATTATGCCAATTCCGCATTTATAATCCACTTTATATTGCAATACGGTTTACTTAAGACAGTTCACGGGGAAAAACGATGTGACAAATAGACGCTGCGATTGCTTCGTTCCTCTCTTCGGACAATCTTAAGTGAACCGTATTGCTTTATATTGAGTGATGGTTGTCGCCACTACACACAAAAAGCCCGCCTTCGGAGGCTTTAAGATTAAAGTTGCAAAATAATTTCTGACTGTATATAGCAATCCTTGCAGGAGTCGTAAATTTTTGACCCCACCCCAACCCTCCCCTGATCAAGGGGAGGGAGTAAGAAATTCACAAATGATTTAGGATGGCTATAGATCCAAAATTAGAGATTCAGCGTATATTACTAATGAACGCAGTACAAAATTTCATAGGTTCGCATCGCTAAAAAGTTGAGCTTGCCTGTTTGCAGTTGAGCTGCGATCGCCATTGGCTACACAGCCAACTATAAAATACGGCTAAGTGATCTGTATTTAGGAGTGAGTTTATTTGAATCCGGGGGCGGGTTTATATATCATTTTAGCTGCGTGTAATACTTTTATCGCAACCCACCCCTACAGCCGAAAATAAGAAAAACTATCCTAAAAGTGCGAATTTGTGATATTTTGACTGAGAATACCGTGGCCGTTAGGCAACAGAATTATCAAAATTAGAGGGTGATTAGAGCATGGCAGAAATAAGAGACAACGCACAAGCAAACTTGCTAGCCGGAACTCCAGAAGATGACCTGATTTTTGGTTTAATGGGCAATGACACCATTGCCGGAAACTCTGGTAATGACAGCATTTATGGAGGAAAGCAAAGCGATTTAATTGAGGGAAACTTAGGTCAAGATTCGATTTTTGGAGATTTAGATAACGACACTATTAACGGCGGAGAAGGTAACGATTTTTTAGTTGGCGGAAAAGGCAGCGATTCCATATCCGGTAACTCCGGGAATGATGTTTTGTCGGGCGATCGAGATACTGATGTCCTGATAGGCGGAGACGGGGCAGACGTATTTGTTTTGAGGCGCTACGCTGAGGCTGAACCTTTCCGTACCAGCGGCGGTGTTAATTTGGGAAACGCGGACGCGATCGCCGATTTTGTACCAGGTACAGATTTAATCGGTTTGGGCGAAGGTGTCAGTTTTAGCGACTTGAATATTTTGGAAGCTGGAAACGATACTGTTATTCAAGACCGGGTGACTGGAGAATTTTTCGCGACTCTCAAAGGGGTGAGACAAAGTTTGATCGGTCCGGCCAATTTCACTAATAATATTAACAGCATTGTTCCCAACCCCCCGCCTCCACCGCGGACAACGGCTTATGCTTTAACTCCTGCTAATCGGATTGTCGGTTTTAGTCTTTCCAATCCGGGAAGTGTGATCTCAGATTTTCCTGTGACTGGATTGCAAGCGGGAGAAAGTTTGCTGGGAATTGATTATCGCCCCGCTAACGGTGTGCTTTACGGTGTGGGTTCTAGCAATCGCTTGTATACTGTCAATCCGATGACTGGGGAAGCAAGTCCAGTGGGTAACGGGCAGTTTGCTGTTCCTCTAACTCCGGGGGCTGCGGGTTTTGATTTCAATCCGACAGTCGATCGCATTCGGTTTGTCAATCAAGCCGGTCAAAACGCCCGCCTCAACCCAGATAACGGGGCAGTTGTGGATTTTGACACGCTGGCGGGGGGAGTTCAACTCGACGGGAATTTGGCTTACCGGGCGGGCGATCGCAATTTTGGGTCAAGTCCAGGGGCTGCGGCTGCTGCGTATACTAACAATTTTGCCGGGTCAACTTCGACAACGCTGTTTGCAATTGACAGCGATTTGGATGTTTTGGTGCGACAAGATCCGCCGAATAATGGAGTGTTGAATACGATCGGATCTTTGGGAGTTGATGCTTCTAGCGTTCTCGGCTTTGATATTAGGAGTATTGGCGGCCGCGATGTCGCAGTGGCGGCACTGGAAGTTGGGGGCGTTTCGGGCTTGTACAATATCAATTTAGGTAGCGGTCAAGCTTCCTTTGTCGGTCAAATTGCCGACGGGAGACAGATTAACGGTTTGGCTTTGCCTTTGCCTACAGCTTACGCCTTAACTGTCAGAAATGGCGCCGAAACAATTGTCGGTTTTAATGAGGCGGCACCGCGGGCGATTCTCAGCGACGTGGCAGTTACAGGGTTGCAGCCGGGAGAAAGTTTGCTGGGAATTGATTTTCGCCCCGCTAACGGTTTGCTTTACGGTGTGGGTTCTAGCAATCGCTTGTACGCGATCGATCCCGTGACTGGGGCTGCAAGTCAAGTCGGTAGCGGGCAGTTTGCTGTTCCTCTAACTCCGGGGGCTGCGGGTTTTGATTTCAATCCGACAGTCGATCGCATTCGGTTTGTCAATCAAGCCGGTCAAAACGCCCGCCTCAACCCGGATACGGGGGCAGTTGTCGATTCTGACACGCTGACAGGGGGAATTCAACTTGACGGGAATTTGGCTTACCGGGCGGGCGATCGCAATTTTGGCAATCCCGGCGCGGCGGCTGGGGCGGCGTATGTGAATAACTTTGCAGGCGCAAATTCGACGACACTATTTGCAATTGACACCAATTTAGACGTTTTGGTGCGGCAAGATCCGCCGAATAATGGAGTGTTAAATACGATCGGATCTTTGGGAGTTGATGCTGGCACAGTTCTCGGCTTTGATGTCAGGAGTGTGGGCGGTAACGAGAGGGCTTTGGCTGCGATCGAGGTTGGCGGAGTTTCGAGCCTGTACAATATCAATTTGACGACCGGTCAAGCTTCGATTGTAGGTCAAATTGGCGATGGCAGGGGATTTAAAGGCTTAGCACTGACTTTGATTTAAATAGGGGAAGGAAGAAGGAAGAAGGAAGAAGGAAGAAGGAAGAAGGAAGAGAATTCCCGATTCCCAATTCCCGATTCCCGATTCCCAATTCCCAATTCCCAATTTGAGTTAATCTATTATTTTGACAACAAAGATAAGATGTTATCTCAAGTTTTCTACTTGCTCCGCTCTCGTGCTGACGGCAAATATATCAGCGCTTGTCCCAATCCAGATTCGGCGGTGAGTTACCTGCTGATGTTTCGCGAAGACTATGACGCTTTGAGCTATCTGAATGCCCACGCAGCGGATGTTGCCGATCGATTCGGAGTAGAATCGATTTCTGGTTCTCAGGTCAAAAAGCTACTCGAACGTTGGGGATTTAACGGTGTGGGGGTTGTTCAAGACCCGCTGCTGCCGAATATTGAGTTTTTATTGACAAAGAATTGACAATTAACAACATTTGTGTTTAACCCGGTTTCTGGAAGGAATCGGGTTTTTTGGTGAAGTTTTTGGGCGATCGCGCGATCGAGCTTGTCAACTTCCGTGCCCCATATCTAGTGCAAATTGTCAAATATATTAACCTTTTACCCTAAATCTGAATCCTGTTGTATATTCGTAGTTTGATATATTCCGACACGTCAGTACACAACCTATGGTTCGAGAATTAGAGCGATCGAGTGCCCGCGAGAAACGCAACCTGTCCGATTTCCCCGAAACAGCACCCGCAGCCAATCCAGTATTTTTTAGGACGTACAGCCGCCGTACCGAGACAGGGCGGGAGACTTGGGCCGAAGTGTGCGATCGAACAGTCAAGGGGCTCCAAAAGCTCGGAAACCTCACCCCCGAAGAAACACAACTGCTGCACCGGATGCAAAACGAGCTCAAAACCCTCGCTTCAGGCCGCTGGCTGTGGGTAGGTGGCAGCAAATGGATCGAACAGCCAGAGAACTTTTCCGGCGCATATAACTGTTCGTCAACAAATATTATCGACTGGCGGGCCTTTGGTTTATTGATGGATTTGGCAATGATGGGCTGCGGCACAGGTGCAGTCTTGGAACCACAATACATCAACCAACTGCCACCGATCCGCAACCGCTTAACCGTGACAGTCCAAGGTGCGATCGGCTCTACACCCGCTCAATCCCGCCGCCAAGAAACCGAAGTAAAAATAGACGAAAAAACTGCCACAATTTATGTCGGAGATTCCCGCCAAGGTTGGGTAAAATCCTATCAAGCTTTGCTGGAATTATCCACAGATGAAAGATTTGCTGGATCAGTTCAAATCTTCATCGATTTGAGCGACGTTCGCCCGGTGGGAGAACCTTTAAAAGGCTTTGGCGGAGTAGCAAATCCCGTGAAATTGCCCGACCTTTATCAGCGGTGCGCCGCAATTTTGAATAAGGCTCAAGGGCGGCAGTTAAATTCAGTAGAATGCTGCGTATTGATTGACGAAGCTGCGGTCACAATCGTCGCTGGCAATATTAGAAGGAGCGCGGGAATTCGTCAGTTTGATTCTAGTGATCAACTGGGGGCAAATGCTAAAAACAATCTGTGGCAACAAGATGCAAACGGCAACTGGAAAATTGACCCAGATCGAGATGCTTTGAGAATGGCAAATCACTCTCGTGTTTTTCATCATAAACCAACGCGGGAAGAATGTATTGATGCCGTTCGCCAACAGTATTATAGCGGAGAAGGTGCGATTCAGTGGGCGGGCGAAGCTGTAGCTAGAGCTAACGTTGACTTACTTTCAACGCCGAGTCTTAAACTTGAGTTTTTGAAAGCTTACGACGAAGGAAAATCTAAACAGTGGTTGCAAGAACGTCATCCTAATATGACGGATAAAGAACTAGATCATCGGTCAGTTCGTTTGGGTTTAAACCCGTGTGGTAAGTAATTTTGCCTCACGTTAAAAACCTCGCAAAATCGGAGAAGACTGAGATGTTAACTCCGAGGTAAGTAGGGGAATTAAAAATCCTTTACCACCGTAGAGCGTACCAGGTGAACCTTCTTTATTGAAGAACATAATCCTGGCAAGAGTGCGGGGCATCTACAACTAAAGTAGATGAAAAAGTACGCCGAGCTACAGGGAACATGGAATCTGTAGAACTAGAGGATAAAAAGCCTTTAGGGTAACATAACTGGAAATCATCGGCTCTAACTTCCACTGTAATCTTTCTGAGGTTCACCTCAATCAAATTGACCCTTACAATTTCAAAGAACAAGAGGAAGCTTTCACCGCCGCAGCTATATCTGTCGCGGTACTTCTCAATCACAAATTTCTTGAACCGCGCTATCAATACAGCCGCGAATTAGACCCGATCGTCGGTGTATCTTTTACTGGATTGTTCGATTTCTTCGTTCATGCTTTCGGCGTTGAGTGGCTGCGCTGGTGGGTGGAAGGCCGCCCGCAAACTCCGCAAGGAATCGCGTTTAAACAGCGGGAAGAAGAGTATTTGACTGGTTGGCGGGAGATTGTGAATCGGGTAGTTTGGGATTATTGCGATCGCCATTCCTTAAAACGCCCCAATCGCTGCACAACCGTACAACCATCGGGTACTAAATCTCTGCTGACAGGCGCTTCTCCGGGGTGGCATCCGCCCAAAGCCCAGCGTTTTATTCGCCGAATCACTTTCGGCAAAAACGACCCTGTAGCCCTCGCCTGCATTGACTACGGATACAACGTGATTCCGTCTCAATCTGACAAAGATGAAAACGGCAATTTGCTGAACAATCCCTTCGATGAACGCTGCACGGAATGGCTGGTAGAAATACCTGTTGCGGTAAGTTGGGCTGATTTACCCGGTGCTGATGAAATTGACATTAACAAGTTCTCGGCTGCCGCACAAATGGACTTTTATATGCAGGTACAAAAGTTCTATGTCAGACACAACACTTCGGCCACCATTGAGCTGCGGGAAAATGAAGTTGAAAGTTTGGGTACTCGGATTTACGAAGCGATTCGCGATGATGAAGGCTACATTTCGGCAGCACTTTTGGCTCGGTTTGATGCTCTGGAAACTTTCCCGCGTTTGCCCTTTGAACCGATTGAAAAGGAGACTTACGAGACAATGTTGAAAGACGTTTTAGTGCGTCGTCAAATTGATATTTTCCAGGTGGCACTGAGTCGTTATGACTTGGGTGAAATGATGGATTCGGGGCCTGCGGGCTGCGATTCTGATAAGTGTTTGATGCCTGAGACTAAGTAGATTTAGCTTTGGCTTAAATATGAGAAATCCCCTGGTTTTGGGGATTTCTTTTTTTGAGAATTACCGATCTGATGTTATGTAGCAAGTGTCAGGTTGCTGGGACTCTAGAAGGTCGGGGTTAAATATCACCACGAATTTCGCACCAGGAACCAAGCGACGGAGAATCTCCAGATGACCGTCCGCATCCGATCGAGTGCGAAACTGACCAACTGTCACACGCTGCATTTTGGGCAGCAAACGAACCATAATCCAAGGATAAAGTCGTTCTTTGTAAGGCATAATTAACTTGTCGACCTACGTATGGGAGCCAGAGCCAGTGCTGATAGGTTGGTAGCCGGGATGCACTGGCTTTCTGACGAACGCGATGTTCTCCTCTCATACTACGGACAAATTTGGGTTAAGTCAAGTTAACCATAGAAATTCTGAAATCGGTACAGTGAATGAGTAGTGTGGGTGAAAAACTCAAACAGCGACGGCAATCGCTGTCTTTGACACAGCAGCAAGTTGCCGATCGATTGGGCGTGACTGTAACCACTGTAAAAAATTGGGAAGCGGGCAGACATATTCCAAAGCTGTATCTAGAACAGACGAAAGCATTGTGCGACCTTCTGAAGCTTTCCTTAGATGAACTGGTAGATTAAGTATTTGTAGGGTGCGTCGCTGCGAAATTTTCAAGCCTATCGACAGATTATCGACAGCGACGCACCCTACGGTATTTGTTGCGTGCAATAGCGGTATTGTATAATTGGATTAGCCTTTTTTTAGAGTTTGTAACTAATATCAACATGATCAGAGGTGCAATTCCAGATGATATTCCCACCAATTTACAAGAACAAATACTGCTGCAAGACGCTAAGGCTCAACCTGCCATCATGATTCAAGGTGGCTCCAGGAGACCACTAGGAGATGCTCCCAGATTGGTTGCCCACTATGGCGGTCAGCCTGAAGATTGGTATAAAATGGCTAGTAACCAAACCGCTATTATCGAGGGATATGTCGTTGAAATTCATTGGTATAGAAATACCTCCACACTGCAAAATGTGGAGTACAAAATTAAACGTACATACCCTAAAATAGCACCTAAAAACCAGTGAGGTTAATATATGAAAATTCGCTGCATTGCCAACAAAGGAGCAGACCTGCCGGAAAATTACCTAAATCCACCGCTAGATATCACCAAAGAAACTGAATTTAAATTGATAGTCGGTAAAGAGTATACTGTCTATGGTATCTCCCAATGGCAAGGAAATTTAGGGTACTATATTTGCGATGAGCGCTATACTTATTATCCTATAGAGAATCCAGCCCCGTTATTTGAGATAATTGATGGCAGATATTCTAGATATTGGCAAGTGCAATTAGCAACTAATGGTTTGTTAGAAATTACTTTTGAGCATTGGTTTTCGATACCTTATTTTTATGAAAAACTAACTGACGGAGAAGCAGAAGCAGTTTTGATTTTTGAGAAAATAAGAGAACTCATGGACGCTGAAGCTGCAATTCCTCAACCTGAACCTTTCTCTATTGAAGAATTGCTGGCGTTGTCACCCCGTGAAATAATTGCCTTGACGGGGTGACAACCCTGTGAAGGAAACGCCTGTATCGACTCTAACGGTTTGTTTCCTCAACTATTTCGTAAGGTGCGTCGCTGTAAGATTGTCGATTTTTATGCAAGGGATTGTCGATGGCGACGCACCCTACAATTACTTCCCAGTATTATCTCTTCAACCGTTCACATAATAATCCCGCGTTCCCTTCGCATTCATCGCTTCTCCCAGTCGATTTAACCCGTACACATAAGCAGCAGTTCTCATGGAAACTGACAATTCCTGAGATTTTTTCCAAATTGCCTCAGTTTCTTCGACCATTTTATGCTTCAACCGCTGGTTGACTTCCTCCAGCGTCCAATAAAGTCCGCTGCGATTTTGCACCCACTCAAAATAACTAACCGTTACGCCACCAGCATTGACTAAAATATCAGGAATTACCTGAATTCCTCTCGCTTCCAAAATCAAATCAGCAGCAGAATCGATCGGCCCGTTAGCTACTTCAAAAATAAACTTAGCCTTAACATCATTAACATTTGTTTCCGTTATTTGATTTTCCAAAGCTGCTGGAACCAGCACGTCTACATCTAAGGCCAAAAGTTGCTCGTTTGTCAATATTTCGTGTTCGACAATATTGCAAACAGAACCTTCGCAGTAAATAGCTTTGATACCTTTGTTCGACTCTTTAAAGCGGCGGAGGCTGGGGATATCCAGCCCTTGTTTGGCATAAATTCCCCCTTGGGAATCGCTGACTGCGACAACTTTGTAACCTGCTTTCCACAGCAATTCTGCTATTTCTGCACCGGCATTACCAAAACCTTGTACTGCTACGGTTGTATCTTGAGGATTTAGCTCAAATTTGGGTAGAATGGTTTCTATTACAAAAAAAGCGCCCATTGCTGTTGCGGTATCTCTGCCCAAACTGCCGCCAATTGTTACCGGTTTACCTGTCACTACCGCTGGACAAAGCTGCCGCTTAATTATATTGTACTGATCCATCATCCAACCCATAATCATGGGATTGGTGTAGACATCTGGTGCGGGAATGTCGATATCTGGGCCGATGAAATCTGCGATCGCATCAACGTAACCCCGGCTCAACCTTTCCAATTCAAATTTGGACAATTCTTTGGGATTGACAGTAATTCCGCCCTTGGCTCCTCCAAAGGGCAAGTTGAGAACTGCACATTTAAATGTCATCCAAAATGCCAAGGATTGCACTTCATCGAGGGATACATTTGGATGGTAGCGTACTCCTCCTTTAGACGGGCCTCTGGTATTGTCGTAGCGTACTCGATAACCTTGGAAAATTCGCAGGGAACCGTCGTCCATCCGCACGGGAATTGATACTATTAAGCTGGATTTGGGATATTTGAGCCGCTCGATCGTATCCTCGGAAAGGGATACATATTTTAAGGCTCTTTCTAGTCGGCGACTGGCATCAGCAAATAATGATTCAGACATAAGATGAAGGAAGAAGGAAGAAGGAAGAGGGAAGAAGGAAGAGGGAAGGCGGAAGAGGAAAGAGGGAAGGCGGAAGAGGGGAGACAGGAGAAGAATTTGCCGGAAAGCTCTTGGTTAGCTGGCGTCTTAAATTTAATTGTTTTGGCTTAGCTGCTGGTTTTTCGATACTTTATAATTTAATCACAATTTCAGTCTAATTCTGCATAAGTGCCTTCTACATAAGCGCTGTCTACTTTGTGTCGATCGACAATCTGGGACTCCCAAGCAGCTATTAAGCAAATACACTTACAATAGAGGGTGATATTTAAGCTCAACTAGCAATTTGAGTTCGATCGCTCAAATCACAGCCAGTCACCAGGGGAATTAAATTCTGAAATAGATCGAGGCTGTAGCAAACGTTATGAACTGAATTATTCTTATGGTTGGACTCCTAGCCGCGCTCTCTGCGTCTGCGGCGGGGGGTATGAGAATTGCCCTGCCCCTGCTGTTAATTGGTTTGTTGCGAATTGACAAACTTTGGTCGGAAATACCTTTATTGTCTGGGCTTCACCCCCAAGTGGTGATATCCATCTTGGTGAGTTGGTCGCTATTAGAGTTATTTGCTTCTAAAACTTTTGTGGGACAGCGGGTGCTGCAAGTTGTGCAAATTATTTTCAGTCCCATTGTAGGAGCAATTATGGGAGTTGCGATCGCTCAGGTAAGTGCGATCGACGAAATTACTGCTCATCCTTGGATGCTGTGGATTATTGGTATTGTCGGAGGTTTGTTGGCTTTGGTTCTGCAACTGGTACAAGCAGGATGGCTTTACCGACTACAAATTTTACCGATTTGGGTGATTTTTCTGCAAGATGTTCTGTGTATTTCCTTGGTTTTGTTTGCTTTTGATGCTCCGAGAGAGGGTGCATTAATTGCTATGCTGCTGCTGTGGCTGGCAATTCGCAGTTCTAAAGAGTGGTACCACTGGTACAGAAGTCAGGGAATACCGGGCGATGGGGGAAATCCCCGCCGCCGCAAGCGCGATCCAGATTAATTTAGTCTCTATACAAAAACCGCCCTCTTGCGGTTTTTAGACGCGCGGGGCGGGTTTTGTATGGAGATTGTTTGTCTGCTGTTGATGTCAAGAATCGCCTGTAACCTTTTGTATTTCTCGTTTGTTGCCTCTTGCCATATCCCCCTAAATTCCCCTTAAGAAGGGAGACTTTGAGAATGCTCCTGTCCCCACCGACCTAAGGGGGGCTAGGGGGGATCTAGACTTAGATACAAACCAGAGATATCAAGGATTTCAGACTCAAGTTAACACCACTGATTGCGGACTGAAACCGGCTCTAAAGATCGATCGCACAACCGATTATTATTTAAAGCAAGCCGATCGAGTGTAACGGGCCTTGACCCGAAATTAACTCGATTACTAATGCGATAAAACCAATCATTGCTACACGACCGTTCCAGACTTCCGCCCCCGTCGTCAAACCCCACTCCCACTGCTCTTGAGGGTACATTTTGACTGTCTTGGAAGGGCGTATCACATCAGAGAATTTAACGCTGGGAGATTCTATAGATTCGATGACTAAATCGGCCAAGGCCTCAATAAACACCGGATGAGTATTTAGGGCTGGGACTCGGTAGAAATTTTCAATCCCCGATTCTTCAGCCAATTCTCGATACTCCATGTCAATTTCTTGCAGAGTCTCGATGTGTTCGGAAACAAAACTAATCGGAACTACCAACAAATCTTGGACTCCACTTTCTGCCAATTCGGTAATGGCGTCTTCGGTGTAAGGCTTGAGCCATTCCACCGGGCCAACCCGACTTTGGTAAGCGAGAGTGTGTTCGTTAGGTCGATTCAAATGTTCCATAATCAGACGAGTGCAATCTTGAATCTCTCGCTGATAGGGGTCTCCAGCCTCTTCTACATAGCTGAGGGGGACGCCGTGGGCGCTGAAAAAGATGTGAACTCGATCGGGATTTGGATTGTGGTCCAATTGTTGGGCGATCAATTCCGACATTGCCTGAATGTAGCCAGGCCGTTGATACCAAGAAGGAATAGCGGTATATTCAATCTCGTTGAGGGCTGGATCTTTGCCCCACATTTCTTCGAGCTGTCGGAAGCTAGAACCGCTGGTGCTGATCGAAAATTGAGGATACAGCGGTAAGATTGTCAAGTGTTCGATGCGATCGCGCTTAATTTTGGCGATCGCCTCTTCGGTAAAAGGATGCCAGTAGCGCATCCCCACATACACTCTGGCATCCTGTCCCTTGGACTGCAAAAGTTCTTGCAGGGAAGCGGCTTGTTCTTCGGTAATTCTGCGCAAAGGAGACCCGCCCCCGATTTGGCGGTAATTTTCCTGGGATTTCTGAAACCGCAGGGTCGAAATCAACCACGCGAGGGGTTTTTGCATCCACGGAAACGGAATGCGAATGATTTCCGGGTCAGCAAACAAGTTGAACAGGAAAGGACGGACATCCTCGATTTGATCTGGCCCGCCCAAGTTTAATAGCAATACTCCCACACGACCCATAGCGGTTACAGTTCTCCCATTGTCTTAGTTCTGTTAATTCTCTTTATCATATATCTTAATAATATCTTAAGTCGATAGCAAGGTATACATAATTTTGACTATGGCAACAATTTTTAGAGATTTAAGTTATCGGTATCAGTGGCTCTACGATGCGATCGCGCGTTTGGCTGCTTTAAGCGTAGGTGGCGAGGCTCGTTTTCGCCAGCTAGCCTTGGAAAATTTGACCCTGGGCGCGGAAACTAAAATTTTAGACCTTTGTTGCGGTAGCGGTCAAACTACGCAGTTTCTGGTGCAATATTCCCAGGATGTCACAGGACTTGACGCTTCGCCATTATCGCTACAACGGGCCAGGAAAAATGTGCCATCAGCCAATTATGTAGAAGCTTTTGCCGAATCGATGCCTTTTGGCGACAATCATTTTGATTTGGTACACAGCAGCGTCGCCATGCACGAAATGCAGCCTGTACAGTTGAGGCAAATTTTTCAAGAAGTATACCGCGTACTCAAGCCGGGTGGTGTATTCACTTTGGTAGATTTTCATCGGCCCACAAATCTGCTATTTTGGCCAGGGTTAGCTGTGTTTTTGTGGTTGTTTGAGACTGAAACTGCTTGGGAGTTGATCGAAACTGACTTGGGGAGTTTGTTGGCCCAAGTGGGATTTCAGCCTGACAATTCCGAAGCAAGTCAACAACCAAAACTTTATGCTGGCGGCAGTATTCAAGTAATTCAAGTTCAAAAGTCAGTTGACAGTGGACAGTTGACAGTGGACAGTTGTCAGTTGTTAGTTGATCGTTGATAGTTGTCAGTTGATATTAGTGAGTGCGTGGGGAAGAAACCGGGTTTCTACGAATTTTGGTTTTAGTAACGATAAATATCGGCAGAAACCCGGTTTTTGAACTCGGCGCGGGTGAGTAAGAAACCGGGTTTCTACGAATTTTTGAGTTTAGTAACGAGAAATATCGCAAGAAACCCGGTTTCTCAGGTCGTGAGTGCACCTTATTCTACTTGTCAACTGTCAACTGTCAACTGTCAACTGTCAACTGTCAACTGTCAACTGTCAACTGTCAACTGTCAACTGTCAACTGTCAACTGTCAACTGTCAACTATCAACTGTCAACTGACTAAATAAACTTTTTCGCTTCAGCCAAAGCCGCCTCAAACTTAAGCAATACATCCTTTTCTGTATGAATAACTTTCTCCTGTTCCAGCAGCGGGCGGCCAAAGCGAAAAATGCCATCCTGTTCTACGTGGTCTACATAAGGTAGCGTTTCTGGATGGGGCAAAAATTTGCGGCCGATGGTGTAAGGTGTGTGGAAAGAAAAGCTAAAATCGGGAAACTTGTCGCTCTTGATTTCGAGATAGTAAAGCGAGTAATAATCTTTGGTTTCGGAGTACACGCATTCGCGGCATCTATTTACCTGTTTGCGGTTTTGATTGAAAAACTCCCACTTGTCCCAATAGTAGTCATCTTTCATCATATCCTGGTGGTCTTCGCACAGTTCCAGATATAATTTGTCAGCACCGGGAGGACGATAGAAGTAAAGCATCGCATAGGGCATTTCAATCAGTGACTTGACTGCTTGATTTTTGCGCTCGTACCATTCTTGCTGGCGAGTTTCGTCGTAGATTTCGTTAGATTTAATTGCTTTAAAGCTGTTTAGCTGATGTTCTTTTGCCCACCGCGATGCCCAAACAGTCCAGTAAGCTAACTGGAAAGTTGCTGAAATTTCCGCCGAACCTTGTTCTTTCCAGTCGGCAATAATTTTTTCCCATGCTGCACTAAAAGCTAATCGCGATTGTTCGTTTTGGGCGGAATTTTCTGTATTGATTGGGTCGGCTTTTGGGAGATTATTTTGAATCAGCCCTTTGGGTTCTTTGCGCCAGTTATCAATGTCGGTTGGTGTGAGATTTAAGATGATTCTTCTGTCGTGAACGGGATATTCTAAATGAATTCCAGATTTGCGGAAAGAGCGGTATTCTAAGATCGGGAGTTTGCCTTGTTCGATCCACTGCTGGCGTTCTGCTGCCGAACACTTGAGCATTGCTTCTAATTCTACCGGATCGACGGCTAATTCACTTTTGAAGGTCTCCCAAAATCTTTCTTGTTCGGCTGCATTTGCTTCCAGCACTGATACAATTGTGCTGACGATGCGATCTGTTTGGTCTTGGCAATTGTCGGGAAGTCCTAAGAAGTCGAGGAGTTGGGCTTTGAGTATTCGTCTGGCAGAGATTAGCTCGGCTAACATGAGAAGCTCCAGTAGAGTCATGACTTGCGCCCTTGAATTGGCAAGATTTACGCAAGTCTTATCTATCTTAATGGATTCTCTTGAGTTGTCGGCAAGGGAAATGCCGATCGCCCGCCAGATACCCCATTTCTAAGCAAAAATACTCAAATCCAGGTTGCAAGGTCGATTCCCTAGGGGATAGCTACGCTTCACGACGGGGTGGCGAAACCGGCTAAAATCGATAATTGCGATCGCGCACCCACAAACTCACAGGCACAGCATGGCCTGTTTTGTCAACCTTCACTTCTACGACAAAAGACTGCCGCTGGTTCCTTTGAGCTTCGCTAATCTCCTGATTGACTTTTTCCCTTTCGCTCTCTGGCATATAATAAGTTTCTAAGCCGTATTCCATCTGCCAACTGTTATATTTGCCCTTAATTGCGATTTGGTTGGCGGGCAAATTGGTGGGATTTTCTAGACTGACGCGGACGGGTTTCCAAGCTTGGGGGCGGCCGGGATTAGTCGCCGCTTTTGGGGCTTCTAAGATTACATAAAAACTGATTTGTGGCTTGACATTGTGCGTTTTTTCTGCACAAACAACTCCGGGCGGACAATGTACTTTTTCCGCAGGTAAATCTTTCCAGCCGGGGAGTTTTTCGAGATTTGTGCGATCGGAAATATCATAGCTTAAAACTTGGTAATATCCGCGCAAAAAGTCGTAAGGGTCTACTGGTACAGTTTGTAGGACAACTGTTTTGCCAGTAACAAAAGTGTAAACTGCGGTCGCTGGTACGGCGGCAATTAGTCCAATTTGCAGGAGCAAAGGAACCCACAGCCGCCACGCGGGAAGGCGTTTTGCTTCCGGGGGAAGCTGAAACACATTTGGTGTATCTGGATTTTCAACTAATAAGTCAATGTTGTTTATGTTCATGTTACTAATTGGGCATAGGGCATGGGGCATGGGGCATGGGTCATTTATTTCTTCAATCCGTTAGATCCGTTAAATAATCCGTTGCCGAACTTCTCTTTCTATTCATCTTTGATTGTGGCAAAGTGGCGCTCGAACCACAAACCAGCGGCAATTACGCCAATTCCACACAAAACAAATACAAAAGATTTGAGCAACAATTCTGTGTTATATTCAAAGACTCGGCTGATAATTTGCAGGGTGATTAATACCATGCCTCCCCAAAAAGTCTGGCGGTTTCCTAATGCTAAACCTTCTCGGATTAAGCCAACTGCGAGCAGAAATGATAAGACATTAAACAGAAAAGTTGCTAATTGAGGAATCGGAGTAAAACTGAGGTGAAAAAGCGGTATTAAGGCGCTGGCGAGGATTAAAATGCCGATCGCACCTGCCGTAAAATCCCCTCCTTTTTGTTTCGGACGGCGGAACTCAGAACGTCCCAAATGCAGCCACTCAAACACCGCTAAAGCACCCAAAACAGCCACATTTGCTAACAAAACCCAATCAGGCCCGGTTTGCCTAGGAGTCGGCGAATCTTGCCAAAGCCCGTAGAAAGAAAGAAGATAAAACAAACCGGCGAGAAACAGCAGTGCTAAACTGCGCGCGGTAGGTTGAAACAGTCTGCTGTGTACCTTCGGCCACATCGCATCGTCATATCCCCACAGCAAAGCGGGCGGTAGGGCGCAAAAAATCGCTGCACCCCAGCCGCCATCTGCTCCTTGGGCAATTGAAACTTGTAATGAGAAAATTATCGCGATCGCACTTATGGCAAAAATAACACGCGATCGACACCAATAAGCCAGCGGCACAAACATTATACTGGCTGCGATCGGCATTTGCCGCACCAAAATTTCGAGCCAAGAAAACTCGACTTTTGCAGACGAATCTAAGACAGCCAACCAATAGCCTAAACCGACTAAAAGTGCTGACAAAACACCCAAGGAAGTCAAGCGCAAACTGTAAGCCATTCCGAGCACGCCGATTCCCCAAGCAAGTAAAAGTCCGTAGGAAGAACCGCCTATGTGGAACATTTGCGCCATCAAAGCCATATTTGCTCCTAAAATCAGAGCTCCTAACAGCAACAATCCTTCACCTAGGAATTTGTTTCGCCCTTTTGTTGCGGGCAAAATATTTTGATTTGAGCTTTGGCTTCGGGATGGGGGAATTCGCCACAGATAGAAACCTGCTGCATTGACTGCTACGAAAAGACTTAGCAGCAGCGCAACTCTCACTTCGCGTGACCAAACTTGCCAGTTTGCGGCTACAAAGGTGATGACTCCTATACCGAGGAGAATGCCGCCGAGACTGATCAGAATGCTGAGGAAACGGTTGCGGGAGGCGGTTTCGAGTGTGTTGAATTGGTAGCGTTCGGAAAGTTGTTGGTAGAATGAAGTTTCGATGAGTCCTTCTGCTTGCCAGAGTTTGGCTTGTTCTCGCAACTCGCGCCGAAATTTATCTGAAATCATTGTTTATATTCCAGAGGATTTGAACTCAATACGGTTCAGTTAAGCCCGATCCCCCCTAGCCCCCCTTAAGAAGGGGGGGACAAGAACTTACTCAAAGTCCCCCTTCTTAAGGGGGATTTAGGGGGATCTCCGAGGAATAAACAGTTTTAACTGAACCGTATTGGATTTGAACTGTGATAGTTTTCACTATGTCACTTGTGGGGCGATTGTCGATGGAGGCTGGGACACCTGCTGAACTTGCACAGCAGATTTGATTGAGATCGTTTGGCAGTTGAAACCGTTTCTATATAAACAAACTTCCAGCAGAAAGGGACAAATAAATTAAGGAATGTAACTTTATGGTACAAGCTCAATCTAAAAAATTAACTTTTGATGAGTACCTTAATTACTCAAATGAGACGGATCAACGCTATGAGTTAATTGATGGGGAGTTAATCGCTTTGCCGCCAGAATCTGAACCTAATAATTTCATTGCTAATTATCTATTTTTCTATCTGGCTAGCAGCGGGCTAGTGCCACTTAGACTGATTAAAACGCATAATTGCGAGGTTCAAGTTGCCGTTTTGCGATCGGGAGATGCGGCCAACCGCTACCCCGATTTGATAATTCTGGAACCTGAACACATTCCGCTGACAGCAACCGGGCTAACTATCACTTTCGATATGTTGCCTCCTCGGTTTGTTGTGGAGGTAGTCAGTCGGGGTAGACTGGGCAGGGATCGGGATTACGAGCGCAAACGATCTCAGTACGCAGCGCGGGGCATTGCAGAGTATTGGGTTATCGATCCAATTGAACAAGTCGTGACGGTTTTGCGGCTTCAGGATGGGCAATATGTTGAGGTTGGGGTGTTTCGGGATGGGGAGGCGATCGTATCTCCGATGTTTCCACAGCTAAGTTTGACGGTTCAACAGATTTTCAGTGGAGAGGTTTAAGGGCGGATCGATAGCTAATTGGTTAGCATTCATCTAACCACCTACGGATTAGTGAAAATCTCCACCCTCAACCTGATTGAGGCCATGTTTCAATCCCTGATAGGGATTTAGGTTGATTGCAACCTGTAAGTTTCGCTAACAGTCACACCCTTTTTAGATAGTGACGTGAGAATATCACCAACCTTACTTTGCTAAATAAATCTAGGCGGGGAAAATTCTATTTCCCAGCCTACCTAAAGGCTGCAACCCTTACACATCAGAAAACGCCCATATCCTGAGCCAACATTTGGAGAAGGGGCAGATCTCGCTCGATTGCAGATTCAATTTTATTACGTTATAATCTAAGAGTCAGCCAACCACTTGTAAAAATATAGCTTTTGCTGTTTTCTACAAAGTAAGAACGGCTGTATCAAACCAGCAATTATACTCTCTCAAAATACAAGAATAAGCTTAGCCGGCGTTCCTCAAGGAGCGCCTTTTTTTTTGGCTTGTTTCCAAACGAAAGGAGAGTGTGTTGCACAATCAAACTAGAAGAATTAAACCATGAACAAAAGTCTGTACTTAATCTCTACTATTACTCTAACTGCTGCGTTGAACTTCTTGCCCGCTTCTTCAAGCAGTATTCAGCTAGAAAAGGCAGCACTGAGTATAACTCTAGTTGAATATGTGAAAAAACTCCTAGATAAAGAGGATTAATCGTAGATAGGCGAGGGATTCCCATCTACAGCTTACAATGTTGTAACTTCATTAGGATTCGCTCATTTCCTGATTTAGAGCCTCAAATAAAGATAGGCGGGGATAGTCAATTTTCCCCGCCTAGGACGTGGAAGCACTGCCGTTACGTCAAGATATGTCTTTTTGTGTGACGTAGGAAAGGGTAAAGATTGCAGAGGCGACCCCATGTATTTGCTCGTATCTGCAATCTCTAAACATTCTACCTAGCGGTCTAATCTTCGTAATGGGCAGTTGCTCGATCCCTGTCACTCCACCAAAGAATTGCAACAGTCTACTGCATCACTATTTTAAGAGACGTTTTTTGGCAGCGGGTAGAATCAAGTGGCGATTGCACTTGCATCAGTCTCTACCATTACATCATGAACAAATTTGCGTTTTAACACGTAGCGAATACACTCAAGACCAGATTCGTCGTAGATTTCGAGTTTTACTAAATAGTCATAACCAAAATCTATGTACACTGGGCATTGAGCATCCAGCCATGTTTTACGAGGACGCACCCAATCGTATTGGTGATGACCTTCATAGGATTGATCGACTTGATCCTGGATCTCGCGAATACTATGGACCCAACCAGATCGAACTTCAGCCTTGGTTATAGTGGGGTTCTCTTTTTGCGCTTCCGATAGCCGAAAGAAGTACCCACGATTAGCATCATCCTTGAATGGAGGATAATTACGGCGCTTGGAGGAGTGTTCTCTTTTGTCCCAAATCAAATCTTTGGCAATTTCGGAGTTGGGGGTTGGCAATTTGTGGTAAATGCCGAAGTTCTCGTGGAAGCCAGAGCCGTCAACTACCCATACGAGGTTCTGATAAAATTGTTCACGCGAAGTCCTTTCAGCATCAGTTATTGATGAATGCTGTACTTCAATCACAATTCCAGTCGGTGTTTTTATATCCGCTCTGTGTATTTCCCCATCAGGGGCAATGTGAGAAACTTCGCGACATTCTATCGGGAAAAGATTTTTCCAGTCTCGGTGCCAGGGAGTTTCATTTTCCCACCAAGGATCACAGTTCCTTGGTCGATAATGTGCCCAATGATGCAGGATTCTTGGACCACACTTCGCAATCATTTCAGAACCGCAAATTGGACATAACCCCCGAGTACCGGGGGAAGCTTCAACACGATCATTGTTAACAAGAGCCAGTTGCATAAAGCTGATACTGTATTTCTTTTACCCTAACATAGGCGTAATCCTTTTGAATTCTAGGCGCGGACTTCATATTTCCCAGCCTAAGACGTGAAAGCAGCGCCACTAAATCAGGATAGAGTAATTTTCTAATTTAGAGCTTCAAACGTCTACTACTGGATATCTGTGCAAACTTATCGCAACTACGATACAACTATATGTAAATAGAATTTATGAGTTGACAGACAATCTTATGTTCAAAAATCTTGTGATTGGTCTAATATTCAGTGCTGGAGTTTTTATACCTTCTTTTTCTGATGAAAGCATCGCTACCCCATTGCTCCAAGTTCAAAACCCCTTGCCATATCCGGCGGCTGACAAAAATGGAGACTACCAAATTGTTAACGGAAATAGTGGAGTAATGCCTTTTGTTTGGGAAGTCGTAGATCCTGAAGGTTTGAATGTTCGGTGTCAAAATAGGACTAATCAAACTAACCTAATAGATATGATAGATTTACCTGTTGATAGCATTATGCCAACTGGTGAAAGATTTGAAGCTGTAGGAATTTTTCTTGACAGACGGGGAAAACCTTGGATATGGATAGGTAGTCATTCTATGAGTAGCACTCGCTGCTGGGTCAGAGCTAATAAAAGTTATGTCACACCATTCCAAAGAATTAATCGTAATATCCAATAGCCTTTATCGCTAATAAAACATTAGACAAAATCCGCTGCATTATAATTGTGGTGGGTTTAATTTTAATTAACAAGTATGTTCTTATGTATGTTAAAAGTATTGAAATTAAGCATAAATAAACCCACTAATTGCCAGCTTGCCAGTGCCAGCCGTGCAACCGTGCCAGCCGTGAGAGTCGATCGCCCCGTTGCCTCGGAGTCATCAGATCGCCCTGTTGAATCTGGCAATTTGAAGGGGTAACGACAGACTAAAAAAATTACCCCCTCAAAAAAACACCTATCCCTAGGCGCAAATTTTATCCATCAACCCGATTCAAATTCCAGTCATAAGGCAAAAAAACGATCGCCCATCCATCACCCACAGCCGCCTCCGGCCCCAAATAACCGCCCACATACTCAGCCACCGAACCCGCCGCCTTTACAAAATCCTCCTCGTACCACTTAAAAATCTTGCTCAAATAAAGCGTCTTTTTCTCGGCATCATATCGCACCTTATTAGGATTGTGAATAAAACGGCTCGCATCCGCTTCTAGTTGAGTCCGTACCGACTCCGGGAAATAAGCCCCCCGGCGCAGCAGCGGGCACCCGACTGAAGCGCAAACTAATGCAAAATGGATGCGCGGTTCCGCAAATTCCGGCCGCAAAATTGCGTGTTCGATTTGATTGAGACTGTACTTTTTGCCGCCAATAATCGAATTTGAACGAGTGAAAAAATCCAAAAAACTCAGCCAGTTGGGAATTCCCAAAACTTTGGGACGGATCGACGCGATCGGATATACTTCCAGAACTTGAGAAATTGCGATCGCATTGTACGCATTCAGCCACAACGCCAGTCGCGCATCCGCATCTGTACAATCCGCCAAATCCACATCAGCCAAACTTTCCAGCCACGCCCTCAAAACCTCCGCCCCCTCAGCTTTCCAGCCTTTGTAATTGACGCGACCAAAATCGTCAACGTAGCGTTGTAGCAACTCGTCCCAAGTCGAAAAGTCGATCGAATTTATCATTCATTAAGAAGAAGGAATAAGGAATAAGGAATAAGGAGGTAAAAGACATACACAGCAAGCTTTTTAGCTATCCGTATTTCACGTTTAATTAGATGGATTTACTTACTGTCCACATTTTCAAGCCAATATTGCTTTAGCTTCTGCTTCTATTTATTCTACACTGATTTTATTTTAACTCTTGTGGGGTGGGCTTCTAGCCCGCCCAAAAGTTAAATTTAAATACAGTACAGCTTATTTAATACTACCGTCAATCCAAGTAGCCCCTTTCACTTGAGCATTATCCAAATTCGCCCCCGTCAAATCTGCCCCGATTAAATTAGCTTCAGTCAAATCAGCGCCTGCTAAATTAGCTTGCCGCAAAGAAGCCCCGCCGAGGGCAGCCCTGCTCAAATTTGCCCCGGATAAATTAGCTTCGCGAAGATTTGCACCTCTCAAATCTGCCCCTTGCAAATTGGCATTTGCTAAACTCGCTTGCAGCAGGGGAATGCTTCTCAAATCGCATCCCGGACATTGGTTAGTTTGCAACAACTGGTTGATTTGCTGGGGGTTCGCTGCAATCACCACTGTAGCCAACCCGAATATCAGTCCAAATGAAACTGCTCCTAAAGTTACAGATTTCATGGTCTTTACCTTCTACAATTAGAAAAGATTCTTAATTGAAACTTCAACGGGGATCGGGTTTTTCCGGCACAACACCAATCCCACTTTCAGATGCAAATTTGTAATTTTCGTTACCTACCAAACCAACTATGAGCGATCGCACCAACTTTTTTGATAAACTGTTAGCGGCTGTTGAAGGTAATCAAAGTCTGCTTTATTTAGCCCTCGACCCCGACCCAGAAACCTTGCCCCCGCTGGTTTCGATGACGGCTGAGGAAACTCAAAGTTTTGTCACTGATTTGTTGAAAAGGCTCAAAAGTGCGATCGACCAAACAGCCGATTTAATTTGTGCCTGCAAAATCACCCTCGGTTTTTATCAATCTCTCGGCATTCCCGGCCTGGAATTGCTGCAACAAATTTTAACAATTATTCCTCCTCACATTCCAGTAATTTTAGATGCCAAACACTGCGATTTAAACACCAGTACAGTATTTGCCCAAACCGTATTTGAAGATTGGCAAGTTGACGCTGTGACTTTAAGTCCCTATGCCGGATTCGATCAAGTAGCGCCATTTTTATTATATCCCGGCAAAACAGTTTTTGTCCTGTGCGCCACTGCCAATCCCTCCGCCGCCATTTTCCAAGAATACCCAACACCAGAAAACCCTTTCTACTTGCAATTAGTCCGCATTTCTAAAACTTGGGGAACTCCTGAAAAAGTTGGTTTAGAAGTAGGAGTAATGCCGGATATGTTGGCCCGCATCCGCAAAACTGCTCCAGAACGGTTAATTTTAGTCGAAGGAGACATCGCCGAAGAAAATGATATCACAGAAGAAAACGACCTCACACAACTGCTGGCGGCCGGTTTAAGCAAGAATGGTGAAGGTTTATTGCTGCCAGTCCCCCCAAGTTTATTGGCGGGGAAAGATGCGCGCCAAGAAATTGAGAAATTACGGGATAATATCAATAAAGAGAGGCTGCGCGCGATCGCAGGAAGTCCCACTTGCGAATTGTGGTTGCCCGATGTTTGCTTTTTGCAACCGGAACCTAACCGCGATTTAATCTTGCAACTTTATGACATCGGCTGCGTAGTTTTTGGCGACCACGTACAAGCATCGGGCGCCGTATTTCCATATTACATCGACTTACGCAAAATCATTTCTATTCCGCAAATTTTCCATCAGATTGTCAGCGCTTATGCAGACATTCTCAAGGATTTAAAATTCGATCGCATTGCGGGAATTCCCTACGGTTCTTTACCCACAGCAACCGGTTTAGCATTGCGGATGGAACGCCCGATGATTTTCCCGCGCAAGGAAGTGAAAAATTACGGCGCGGGTAAGTTAATTGAGGGGCATTTTCAAGCTGGAGAAACTATTGTCGTAGTCGATGATATTTTGATTAGCGGTAAGAGTGTGATGGAAGGTGCGGGCAAGTTAAAATCTGCGGGATTGAATGTGGAAGATATTGTGGTTTTGATTGACCATGAACAGGGTGTCAAAGATAAATTACAAGCTAATGGTTATCGTGCACATTCTGTGCTAGCACTTTCGGAAATAGCTCAAATTTTGTATCAAGCAAATCGCATTGATAGCGAGCAATTTAATATGTTGACAGCGGAAGGTTAAACCCCAATTCCTGTAGGGGCGGGTTCATCGATATCTATGAAACCCACAAACAATCTCATAAACCCGCCCTTCTTCGCTGATTTACATCAACATTTTATCCAATTAATTAATGGTACATTTTTATTTTTGATGGGTGGGGGCGGGTTTACGAAATGATGGATTTTCGGCATATATGGTTGGTGAACCCGCCCCTACGAGCCAATTAGATCAACTTTGCAAAACTTCAATTAAAGCATCGCCCATCGCTCGACAACCGACCATTTTCATGCCTTCCGACATAATATCGCCAGTGCGATAACCTAGATCCAAAACTTCGATAACTGCTTGCTCAATTTTATCAGCAGCTTCTGGCTGATTTAAGCCGTAGCGCAGCATCATGGCGGCGCTTAAAACTTGGGCGATGGGATTAGCTTTATCTTGTCCGGCGATATCCGGTGCCGAACCGTGCACGGGCTCGAAAACTCCTGGCCCATTTGCTCCCAAACTAGCAGAAGGCAGCATTCCAATACTACCAGTTAGCATCGCCGCCGCATCGGAAAGAATGTCGCCGAATAAATTGCCGGTGACAATCGTATCGAACTGTTTCGGCCAGCGAATTAACTGCATGGCTGCGTTGTCAACGTAGAGGTGAGAAAGTTCAACATCAGGGTATTCTGAAGAAAGGGCAATTATGCGATCGCGCCACAGTTGCGAAACGTCCAAAACATTCGCCTTATCCACGGAACACAGCCTTTTCCCGCGCTTCCTGGCAGTCTCAAAAGCCACGCGCCCGATGCGGTCAATTTCAGAGTCGGTGTAAGCCATCGTGTTGACACCGCGCTTTTCGCCTGTTTCCGTCTCAAAAATACCTTTGGGTTTGCCGAAATAAATGCCGCCTGTGAGTTCACGGATTACCATAATATCCACGCCTTCGACAACTTCCCGTTTCAAACTAGAAGCATCAACTAATTGGGGTAAAATAGTCGCAGGACGCAAATTTGCGAACAATCCCAATCCGGCGCGCAGTCCTAATAATCCCGTTTCCGGGCGTTGTTCGCGGGGCAAATTGTCCCACTTGTAACCGCCGATGGCTGCTAATAATATGGCATCGCTGTTGCGGCATTTTTCCAGAGTTTCTTCTGGTAGCGGATTGCCTGTGGCATCAATAGCAGCGCCGCCCATTAAAGCTGTTTGAAATTCAAAGCCGATGTCCAATTGTGTGCCGACAAGTTTCAGGACATCTACCGCCACAGCGATAATTTCAGGGCCGATGCCGTCTCCTGGTAAAAGAGTGATGCGATAGTTTTGAGTCATATCGATTTAGAAGTTTTGATTTGAGATCTGAGATTGAGAGTTAATGAGAATTCTTTGGCAATGCAAGACATTCTCACAAGGCTATAATCATATCAGGATAAGCAACCTCAGAATTCATTATGACATTCCCGACTTACCCGCCTGCTCAAGCTGAACCGCCTCTCGACCCGCGGCAGAGTTTGCCAACAATGTATGATTTACCTAGCGAAGACCCAAAGGAGCCCGGTTTGCCTGATACATTTCATTTAGATCAGCCGCAACTCTTGGAATTCACGTTTTTGCCGCCTGGATGGGATGCCGAGCAAGTATTTACAGCCAGTGACTTAAATTTATATTACGATGCAACAGAGCCGCGCTGGCATAAACGCCCGGATTGGTTTGCTGCGGTGGGTGTGCCCAGGCTTTATCAAGGGCGCGATATGCGGTTGAGTTATGTAGTTTGGCAAGAACGGGTAAATCCGTTTGTGGTGGTGGAATTGCTATCGCCGGGAACTGAGGATGAAGATTTGGGGCGAACTGTTCAGCAAGCTGGGGAACCGCCGACTAAGTGGCAAGTTTATGAACAAATTTTGCGGATTCCTTACTATTTTGTGTTCAGTCGCTATACGGATGAATTGCGAGCTTTTCATCTTGTAGGTGGTCACTATGAACCTGCACAATTAATGGATGGACGCTTATTTATTCCTGAGTTGCAGTTGAGTTTAGGTTGGTGGCAAGGTACTTATAAGAGTATGAATCGTTTGTGGTTGCGGTGGTTTACGGCGGAAGGAAGGTTGATTTTGAGTCCGGGTGAAAGGGCGACGGCGGCGGAACGGCAACTGATAGAATATCAACAGCAACTGATAGCATCTCAACAGCAAGTTCTAGCATCTCAACAGCGAGAGGAAAGACTGGCGGCGCGGTTGCGGGAATTAGGTATCGATCCTGAACAGTTGGTTTGATAAGCTCGATCGCACTTTGACCTCAAAAACCCGGTTTATTCCCATATTTCTCGTTAATAAACCCAAAACTCGTAGAAACCGGGTTTCTCACCCCCATAGGTAATTCTTGCTTGAGTATTTCAAAAGCCCGTTAGCGAAGCCCTCGAAGAGGATCGCTAATCTGCGCCACAAGATTGAAATAAGATAACAAAAGTTCGATCGCACGCACGTACAAAAAATCGGCAAGGAGTCTCGGAGTGGCAGAGGGCGAAGGCACACCAACATCAGCACAGATTGACCATCGGGACTACTCATGGCCCTTTTGGCCGATCGTCCCAATCTATCCATACAGCAGGCGGCGCACCATCCGCAAGGAAATAGTCAAGGACACAATCTGGACTTTTGACCAACTACAAGGCATTTTCTACGTAATTGTGCCAATTCGGATGACAGTAATTAAACTAGAATCCCAAGGCCTTCTCGTCTACGCCCCCGTGGCACCGACTCCTGAGTGCATCCGCTTAGTAAACGAGTTAGTTGCAGAGCACGGCGAAGTTAAGTATATCTTGCTGACAACGGTTTCCGGCATCGAGCACAAGGTATTTGTCGGCCCCTTTGCGAGGTGTTTTCCCCAAGCCCAGGTGTTTGTCACTCCCAAGCAGTGGAGTTTTCCGCTGAATTTGCCGCTGAGTTGGCTGGGTTTACCGGCCAAACGCACGTCTGTACTGCCTTCTGACAGCAGCAACACAGCTCTTGCAGATCAATTTGACTGGGCAATCCTGGGCCCGATCGACCTCGGTTTAGGTTTCTTTGCGGAAGTTGCGTTATTTCACAGGCGATCGCGCACACTGATGTTAACAGATTGCGTCGTTTCCATTCCCGAAAACCCGCCCGCGATCGTCCAATTCGACTCGTACCCGCTGCTATTTCACGCCAAAGACTGCGCCTCCGACGTGGTGGCAGATACCCACGAAAATCGGTGCAAAGGATGGCAGAGAATCGCCTTATTTGCCATGTATTTTCGCCCCAGCGTGCTGGAAGTGCCGCCGTGGTCGGGGGTGTTGGCCAGCGCACTCAAAGCGCCAGAACGCTCTCGTAAAGCTTATTTCGGGTTGTATCCGTTCCAGTGGAAAACAGATTGGGTGCGATCGTTCGAGGCTTTGCGGGGTGGAGGGCGGTTGTTGGTAGCGCCGGTGTTGCAGACTTTGATTCTCAACCGCGCGCCACGGGAAACTCTCGATTGGGTGGATCAAGTCGCGAGTTGGGACTTTGACAGGATTGTACCTTGTCACTTCGATAGTGCGATCGACTGCAAGCCGCGCGAATTTCGGCAAGCATTCTCGTTTCTGGAAAAACACTCGCCTGTTAATGCTTTACCAGAAGACGATTTTAAATTGCTGAGGGAGATTGATGCTGGTTTGAATAAAACTGGTTTGGTTCCGCCTGCAAAAGAGCAGGTTTAATCTGAATTTTTGGATGATTCGGAATAAACTGTTATAACGCAGGCTTTCTTGCCTGTGCAACTAAAAAATCAGGTATTGTGGAATCAACCGGACAGCCCGTTCCGGCTAGAAGCCCACCGCAAAAATTAAACCCTTAACCATGACTTGAGGTTTCTTCAATTATTTCGTCGTCCATCGCAGCCAGGATTTACCATAAAGAATTGGTTTAAAGCCGGAACCCTGATCGGGGAGAAATTAAAATCAGACTATTCATTACTCCAATCCTCTTCCTTCTAGGTAGAGGTCGCCCTCAAGCTGTCAACTGTCAACTGTCAACTGTCAACTGTCAACTGTCAAACGATATCAAAGTGCGACACGCAGCGGACTTACAAAAATGCCTCCAGCAGCTAGAAACTGCCGCTAAAATCGAATCTTTCCCCCTAGCCGATCAAGATATTTCCGATAAGTTTCAAATTCCCCAAAAACTCTACGGGAGCGAAGCAGAAGTTGCGATCGCAGTTATGCCCCAGTTAGAAATGATTATTGATCGGCAACCGGACGTTCCCGAATTTGGTACTACCGAGGCGCAAAGCGGTCATAAGTATTTTCCTCATACAGGTTGTTAGTATCACAAGAAATCGAGCTGTTTGTGGCATTTGCCATTACCGCTTCTAACCTAAGAGAGAGCGGATTTTTACCTCTACACTGCCATCATAGTTAGAAAGCAAAACCTAAAACTACCATGCCGCAATACTTCGGAAAACTCCAAACCACAGAACAGCCTTGGTCAACGATCGACTCCGTACAATCGATCAATAAAATTGATGATCGCACAATTCACTTCAACTGCGGCGAAACTTCCCTAAATATCAGCATCCTCGCACCGAATTTAGTCCGAGTGCGAATGTCCCCGATGGGTGAATTCAAAAGCCGATCGCACTCAATAACTCTCCCTGACGAAGAGTGGGAAATTGTACCGTTTGAAGTGCGAGAAACCGACGAAAAAATCGAAATAGAAACAGCACAAATATTAATTTCTGTCAAGCTATCTCGCCCCTCAGTTGAATGCTTTGACAAATCGGGAAAACCCTTTGCTAGCGACTGCGATCGCGCGATGGGATGGCGCGCCGGTGCAACCGCAGGCTGGAAGCGCATCGAAGCAGACGAGCACTTCTACGGTTTCGGCCAACGCACCGGCTTTCTCGACAAACTCTCCGAAGTCAAGACAAACTGGACAACCGACGCCCTCGACTACAATTCGCAGACAGATGAAATGTACCAGGCGATCGCATTTTACATCGCCCTAAATCCCGATCGCGCTTACGGCCTGTTTTTCAACACCACATTCTGGAGTCAATTCGACATCGGCGCCGAACAACTGGGCGTTTTGCGGATGGAAACCAGAGGCCCGGAACTCGACTACTACATCATCTACGGCCCGGAACCCGCCCAAATTTTAGCCACCTACACGCAGTTAACCGGGCGGATGCCAATGCCGCCAAAATGGGCGTTAGGATACCACCAATGCCGCTGGAGCTACGAATCAGAGGACATTGTGCGGGAGTTAGCCAGGGAATTTCGCGATCGGGCGATTCCCTGCGATGTGATCCACCTCGACATCGACTATATGCGCGGCTACCGCGTTTTTACCTGGAGCCCTGAACGTTTTCCCGATCCCGCGAAACTGATCGCAGACTTGAAAGCAGCCGGTTTCAAGGTGGTGACGATTATCGATCCCGGTGTCAAGTACGAACCGGAAGCAAATTATGAAATATTCGATCGCGGTGTGGAAAACGACTATTTCGTCCGCACCGCCGAGGGAAAGCTTTTCCACGGTTACGTTTGGCCGGACAAATCGGTGTTTCCCGACTTCATGAAACCGGAGGTGCGCGAATGGTGGGGCGAGTTGCACCAAACCCTGACAGAGATTGGAGTTGCGGGGATTTGGAACGACATGAACGAACCTGCGATCGCCGAAAGGCCTTTTGGCGACGGCGGCGAACACATCTTTTTTCCCCTGGATGCGCCGCAGGGCCCGGAGTGCGATCGCGCGACTCACGCCGAAACGCATAATTTGTACGGTTTGATGATGGCGAAAGCTTGTGCGGATGGGTTGCGAAAAGTCCGATCCGGTGATCGATCTTTTGTGCTAACGCGATCGGGATTTGCGGGCGTACAGCGTTACTCTTCCGTGTGGATGGGCGACAATCAATCGCAGTGGGAGCACTTAGAAATGTCCTTACCGATGCTTTGCAATATGGGGCTTTCCGGCGTGGCGTTTGTGGGCTGCGACATCGGCGGTTTTGCGGGGAATGCAACCGCCGAAATGTTCGCGCGGTGGATGCAGGTGGGGATGCTGTATCCCTTTATGCGCGGTCATTCTGCCATGAGTACGGCGCAGCATGAACCGTGGGTTTTTGGCGATCGCACTGAGAAAATTTGTCGCGAATACATCAATTTACGCTATCAGTTGTTGCCCTACATTTACACCTTGTTTTGGGAAGCTGCGACTGCGGGTACGCCGATTTTACGACCGTTACTTTATCACTTTCCGCGCGATCGGGCAACTTATCACCTTTACGATCAAGTATTACTCGGCCCGTCGTTGATGGCTGCACCCGTTTACCGGCCTGGAGTTGAGCATCGCGCCGTATATTTGCCGGAGGGGACTTGGTTTGATTGGTGGACTGGCGAATGCTATCACGGCCCGACGCACATTTTGGCTGATGCACCTTTGGAGAGAATGCCGCTTTATGTGCGGGGCGGGGGGATAATTGCGTTAGCGCCCCTGCGTCAATTTGTGAGCGAAGAGGCGATCGATTCATTAAAAATGCGAATTTGGCCCGGAACTGGTGAATGGACGCTTTATGAGGACGACGGACACAGTTTTGAGCATGAACAAGGTGTCTGGGCTACGACTAATTATCAAGTGTATTTGGAAGGGGATAAAACCATTGTTGAAATTGCCGCGCGGGAGGGAGAATTTGCGATTTTAGAGCGCGAAGTTACGGTAGAAGTTGTTGGGATTGGGGAACAGCAATTTACCGATGATGGTAGGGTGCGGCGCTTGACATTTGGATAGTTTTCGCTCGCATGGTTTATGCTACAGTGGGATTTATTCAGGGCGATCGCTCGTTTTGGTAGGATTTGAGATGGAAAGGGCGATCGCATCATTAAAAATAGGCAAAATTGCGAGCGTGGAAATTCGATCGATATGATTATCTCCCATATAGCTCTGAAAAATTGGCGCAATTTTCAGTCAGTAAATGTTGATTTGCGCGATCGCGTTTTTCTGGTAGGCCCGAATGCTTGCGGTAAGTCAAACTTTCTCGATTCATTCCGCTTTTTGCGGGATCTCGCCAAAGCAGGAGGCGGATTGCAAAAAGCTGCGATCGATCGAGGTGGCGTTTCAAAAATTCGCAGTCTTTACGCACGTCGGTATCCAGATGTAGAAATAGCAATTCAGCTTTCAGAATCTAATTCCCAACACCCATTATGGAGGTATGAACTGGGAATTAAACAGAGAAAAGGTGGTAAAAATGAGCCGATTGTTGCCTACGAACGAGTTTGGAAAGGCGATAGACAAATTATCGATCGCCCTACTTCTGAAGATGACAGCGATGAGCTACGTCTCACCCAAACTTATTTAGAGCAAATTAATGCCAATGCAGAATTTAGAGAAATTGCTAAATTTTTAGATTCAATTTTATATTTACATTTAATTCCTCAGTTAGTGCGCCATCCCGAAGCTTATGCTATTCCCGGACTTGCGGAAGATCCTTTTGGGAGAACTTTTTTAGAGCGCGTTGTGAAAACTCCCGAAAAAACGCGAAGATCGCGATTAAAAAAAATTGAAAATGCTTTAAAATTGGCTGTCCCACAATTAAAAAATCTCACTGATACCAAAGATGAAATGGGAGTGCCTCATTTAGAAGCTGTTTACGAACATTGGCGGCCCGGAGCGGGAAAACAACGAGAAGATCAATTTTCAGACGGAACTTTACGATTAATTGGTTTGCTATGGTCGCTATTAGAAAGCGATTCATTATTGTTATTAGAAGAACCAGAACTTTCCTTGAATTCTGCAATTGTTAGCAATCTACCGTCTTTAATTTATCGCCTTCAGCGTCCGAGAAAGCGACAGGTTATTCTGAGTACCCATAGTGCAGATTTGCTCTCAGACAAAGGTATTGGAGGCGAAGAAGTGCTACTGATGACACCGACTTCTGAAGGAACTCAGGTAAAACTTGCTTCAAGTAACGAACAAATAAAACTGCTACTAGAAGGAGGTTTAAGCATAGCTGATGCTGCACTTCCTCTCACAGCACCACCCGCGATCGAACAACTCAGTTTATTCAAATAATGGAGATTCCAGATATTCCTATCAATCTAGTGTTTGAGGATGCACTCAGCGAAGCAGTTATTAAACAAATGCTCAAACAGTCTCAACGTCCATTTTCTGTGGGAAATTGCTTTAACCAGAGAGGATATGGCAAAATAAAAAAGAACCTTCCTGGATTAAATCATGCAGCCAAAGGAATGCCATACTTAGTATTAACAGATTTGGATAATGCAGAATGTCCGCTAGTAATTCTTTCCGAGTGGCTAACTCAACCAAAACATCCTAATCTGCTGTTTCGGATTGCGGTTAAAGAAGTGGAAGTATGGTTGCTGGCACATCGAGCAGCATTTGCCGAATTTCTGGGTATTTCAGTAGACTTGATTCCTGTTGACGCGGATCGAATTCCCGATCCCAAGCAACTTTTAATCAATCTGGCTAAAAAGTCAAAGAAGCGAAATCTGCGGGATGCCATCGTCCCCGATCGTAATAGTACCGCAAAAATTGGTAAAGACTACAACGGTCAACTCATCCAGTTTGTCAATCAAAATTGGCAAGCTGCATCAGCACAGACTAATTCTCCCAGTTTAAAACGAGCGATGAATGCGATCGTAAATTTTCAACCAACCTGGGAAACTTAAGCAGAAATAAATAGAACTTATGTCATCACAAACTACTATCGAACTATGCAACTTATCCAAATTACCACATTCCAAGCTTTGCGGCGCAGCCTGGGCCTGATAGTCAAAGCCGCACCAATTGAACTCCGCAACTTAATAATACTCAATATCATCCGCGGTGCTGCTCCATCTGGTGTCCTATTTTTAAATAAATTAATCATTGATGAAGTCTCTCGGTTGCTGTCGCAACCCAAAACAGCACAGCCCTTAACTTTGATGCTTGATCATCCAATATTGCTGTGGAGTGTTGCCGGAGTCTTAAGTCTCAAATTAATCGGCGATTCCATCGAAACCATGAGTTCCTTTACTATAACATCTTTGCGCGATCGCCTTCAAGGTGCAGTTGAAGGAAAAGTTCTCGAAAAAGTCGCCAATTTCGACGATATCGCCCTGTTTGAAAACCCGGAATTATTAAATATTGTAGAACTCGCAAAAACCGGAGTATCCCGAATACAGCAACTAGCATTCAGCATCAGCATGACAATCACGGGAATTTTTATTTTTATTCCATCTGTCAGCCTTGCTGCTGCTATAGCTTGGTGGGTGCCAGTGTTGATGTTAGTTTCATCACTTCCCTCAATTTACATCGAAAGAAAATATACCAGAATTATTTGGAGAGTTCAAAAAAAGCAAGCTAAAATTAGTCGCGAAATGAATTTGTCAGCTAGAGTATTAACTGGGGAAGAATACGCTAAAGAATTGCGTTTGTTTGGGTTGCAGGAACTTTGGCTAAAACGCTGGCAAAGTCAGTTCGTGCAGTTTTTTAGTGAAATGCAGGCAATCCGAAAAAAAGCATCAATTATTGTACTATTGTGGTCGATTTTTAGTAGAGTTGGAGTAGCTTTACCCTTTGTTTATGTAGTAATGGGAGCTTTGGGCGGGCGCTATACTTTGGGAGATTTAGCCCTATATTCGGGTTTGATTGTCCAAGTAGAAAACAGTTTAGAATTATTGATTAATAGTTACACTAACTTGTACGATATTAGCCTCGGTGTCAGTCCGATTTTTCAACTGTTGGATCTGAAGCCAGAATTGCAGTCTCCGCTGGTAAATGTAGCATCTCGCTTGCCAAATTTGCCGGATAGCAGCCAAGATGTTGAGGTGAGAAAAGATAAAATTGGCATCGAAATTAAGGATTTATCTTTTGGCTATCCTGGTAGCACTAAAAACACAGTTACAGATATCAACTTAACGATTAATCCTGGTGAAATGCTCGTGCTTGTGGGGGAAAATGGCGCGGGTAAAACGACTCTCGGCAAACTCCTCGGCCGCCTGTACGACCCGACAAGTGGTACGATCGCCTGGAACGGTCAAGATTTGCGATCGTACTCTCTAGCATACGTGCGATCGCGCATAGCCGTCGTTATGCAAGATTACGCCCGCTTCCCCTCGACAGTACGAGAAAACGTCGGTTTCGGCGACTTGCTTTCCCTGTCGGATGACATCGCAATTAATCAAGCAATTTCCGAATCAGGAATCGCAGCCAAAGTCAACAGTTTAGAGAAAGGTTTAGAAACACCGTTAGGGAAACAATTAGAAGACGGTATCGACTTATCGGGGGGACAGTGGCAAAGAATTGCGATCGCCCGCGCCCTCATGCGGCTTTCTACCGCCGAAGTCCTAATTTTTGACGAACCAACCGCCGCCCTCGATCCCAAGACAGAACACGAAATTTACAGCATATTCCGCCAAATCGCCGTCGGAAAAACCACGATTGTGATCAGCCACAGGTTGGGATTGGCCAAAATTGCCGATCGCATCGCGGTGATGGAAAATGGTAAAATAGCCGAAATCGGAACCCACAACGAATTGATCGCATCCAACGGAATTTACTGCTCCATGTTCACCCGTCAAGCTAGCAGCTATATTTAGTCATTTGACTAATGACTAATGACTGTTGACTAATGGCCAATTATCTCCCAGTCAGCGTATCCGCATAAGGATCAGGCAAAGCTTGCTGCACCTCCAACACCGACAGAGAATCTCCACTTACAGGTTGGCTAATTAACTTTTTTTTTAGCGCATCTCCCCGCATATCACGCTCTTGCAACTTCACCAATTCCTCCTGATACACAGCAACAATTCGCCCCAAACTCACCACCAAATCATCCCAATTTTCATCTCCCACCAACTTCTCAGAAATTCCCTCAAATAACTCTCCCGCCTGCCTTTTTTGAACATAAGCCTTCAAAAGCTTTCCCGACTTTTGCAAAACCGCCTGATAAATGTCCCCATCCGACCACCACAGCCCCTGTTGACTCAGCAGCCAAGTTAAAATATACTCGCGAGCGTGTTGCTCCTTCACCCAGGCCGCAAGATACTGTAAATCTTCCATAATTACAACAGTCTCCTAAATTTTCCTCAAAATGTCCGTGTTTGTATCTATCGTTACTGCGATCGGCATAATACCTGCCTTATCATCACCTGTCCTTGTCATTAATATCTCTTAAATCTTAAAAAAACCCTACTGATTTAGCAAACATCAATTTTTTGAATATAAAAGTACACTTAAACCGACATCTTGCATCAAGCTCGGTTAACAAGCTTTCGGGCCTGTTCCACAAAGAGTAAATTCTTTCTCAGGTTGACAAGGCTCTGAGTTTCCCACTTACCCAGTATTTTTATGACAAAGCAAAATTTTGGTTTAATCGGTCTAGCCGTAATGGGCGAAAACCTAGCCCTCAACGTCGAAAGCAGAGGCTTCTCCGTGGCTGTGTACAACCGCACAACAGCTAAAACCGACGAATTCATGGCCAAACGCGCCCCCGGCAAAAACATTGTCGCCGCCAAGACTCTGACAGAATTTGTCGATATCCTAGAAACCCCGCGCCGCATCTTAGTCATGGTGCAAGCTGGCAAACCCGTAGATGCAGTCATCGACCAGCTCAAACCCATGCTGTCACCGGGCGACATGATTATTGACGGCGGCAACTCGCTCTACGACGACACCGAACGCCGCACCAAAGATTTAGAATCGATGGGACTGGGATTTGTTGGCATGGGCATCAGCGGCGGCGAAGAAGGCGCGCTCAACGGTGCTAGCCTCATGCCCGGTGGCACCCACGCTGCTTATGGCATCCTAGAGCCAATTCTCGTCAAAATTGCGGCTCAAGTAGATGACGGCCCCTGCGTCACTTTCATCGGCCCTGGTGGCGCGGGTCACTACGTGAAGATGGTTCACAACGGCATTGAGTACGGGGATATGCAATTAATTGCTGAAGCCTACGATTTGCTGAAAAACGTGGCGGGACTCAGCGGCCAGGAGTTGCAGGAAGTTTTTGCCGAATGGAATACCACCGACGAACTCAACTCGTTTTTGATTGAAATTACCGCTAACATTTTCAAGTACATTGACCCGGAAACTAAGCAACCCTTAGTTGAGGTAATTATGGACGCAGCGGGTCAAAAAGGCACCGGCCGCTGGACTGTAATGAGTGCTTTGGAATTGGGCGTGAGCATTCCCACAATTATCGCTGCGGTGAATGCCAGAATCATGTCTTCTTACAAAGCAGAGCGCGTCAATGCTTCCCACCAACTGACAGGGCCTAGCACCAAGTACGAAGGCGATCCTAAAGAGTTTGTCAACAAAGTTCGCGATGCACTTTACTGCTCGAAGATTTGCTCCTACGCACAAGGCATGGCGCTGTTGAGCGCGGCTTCTAAGTCGTACAATTATGACTTGAGTTTGAGCGAAATTTCCCGAATTTGGAAAGGCGGCTGTATCATTCGCGCTCGGTTTTTGGACAAGATTAAAACAGCTTTCAAGGACGATCCCGCCCTGCCGAATTTGCTGTTAGCGCCGGAGTTCAAACAGAGCATTCTCGATCGCCAAACAGCTTGGCGCGAGGTTTTGTCTACGGCTAGCCTGCTGGGGATTGCTGTACCGGCCTTCAGCGCGTCGCTGGACTACTTCGACAGCTATCGGCGCGAAAGATTGCCGCAAAACCTGACGCAAGCTCAGCGCGATTATTTCGGGGCTCACACTTACGAGCGCACCGACAAGCCGCGCGGCGAATTTTTCCACTCTGAGTGGACGCAGGCTGCTCAAGAGTCGCTGCAAACCGGTAATACCGACTAATTGGATGTAGGGTGCGTTTCGGCGCACCTTACTAATTAATTTGGGGTTGCAAATTGTTTTGACGTTTGTTTTCGAGATAGCTTTTAATATATTCGTCGTTAAAGAGCGATCTGGCGATCGTCAGTGCTTCTTGTCTTTCTTCGTCTGTCATGTAATCATCGCCTTTTATACCTGATGGCGGGTGTCGAGGATCGCCGCCTGCATCGAGGAATCGCTGACGTGCGATCGCCATTAATTCTCCTAATCTCCGGTCTTGTTCTCTTCTGATATCATGCGGTTTCGTCATAGTCTTCAACCTCGTCTATACGAACAATCTCGCCATTTTGTAGTATAGCAGCTCTTGGTAAAACTCGACTAGGGGTTTCGATGTACCAAAAGCCCTTTTCTTCATCATATATTCTCCATCTCAACAAGTCGAGAGTTTCTAGGGCATTGATAATTAAGTATTGAACTCCTGATGATGGCATAGGTCGATGTGTAGTTGAGCCTGTTGCCTATTGTATCACCCATTGCTGACAGAATTTTCAGTTATCATGGATTGTATCCCTCCACCTATTACCTATTTTCATAAATTCATGGTTTGCGTACATTATAGCCTTTCTCGTTTTAGTGAGGTACAAATCTTACCTAAAAAGCTTGACTATGTAAGGGTTGCAGCATACCTCGGCATACCTCATCTTTCTGAGAAACGCTATATCAGTAATTAAAATCACAATGCGCTTGTGATATTTGTAGACAACTATACTGAGGATATCTGGTACTATAATAAATAGTCCTTTAAAAAAAAGTAATTTTATGTGGCCTTTTATAGTAGGAGCCGCTGCCGTTGTCGGTGCTATTGCGAAATCGGTATTTGATACATTGAAAGAAGAAGAGGAAAATAAACGTCGAGAAGAAGAGGAAAACAAACGTTTATTAGACAGTGGTATTCTGGAAGTGGATGAAATGACAGGAAAAGAGTTTGAAAAATTTCTAGATGTCCATTTTAGAAACTTTGGTTATGGTGTTACTTTAACTCAAGATAGTCAAGATTATGGGGCTGATTTAATTTTATACAAAGATGGATCAAAAACTGTGGTTCAAGCGAAAAGAAGCAAAAATCCAGTTGGTATTAAAGCTGTTCAAGAAGTAGCAGGAGCCGTCAGACATTACAAAGGAAATAAAGGCAGAGTCATCACCAACAACAGATTTACAGAAAACGCTTACAACCTGGCTGAATCTAACGACATAGAGTTATGGGATAGAAAAAAACTAATCGAATTCATCCTGACATCTAAACATTGTAACTAATTTATATACCAGGATATGCAATGGCTACATCGGTTGTTTGTATGCCAGCTCATAGGGTGCGTCAGGCGAAACGATCGGTAAAGTGAGAAAACATTCAGCCCGCTGGGCACCCTACAATAACTAAAAGTTAGTCAACTGTGAAAAACAGATACTGCGATTGCTTCGTTCCTCGCAATGACACAAAAAAGCGCTAACCGAAGCATATTGACATATAGAAGTTCTGCATCGCGAACTAATTGCCTGAAATCCCAACAATTCAACTAGCACTCGCTCCCCACGTATCAACTGTTTGCTGTAAACCTTCTTGGTAGCTAACATAGCGCGGACTCCACCCAAACTGCTGGCGGAATGAATCGCTATTGACAGTAGTAGTAAGCTTTAACAAATCGACTTGTTGAGGGGTGACAACTAACACCAGTGCTAGCGGTGTCAGCCACATGGGAATGTGCGCGGGGCGTTTTCTACCCAGCGTGAAGGCGAATCGATCGATAAAATCAGCAAAAGACACCGGCACACCATCGACAACATTAAAAATTGCACCCTTCGGTTCCTGTTCAACTACCAATACCAACGCCGCCGCCGCATCCTCAAAGTGCAGCCAGTTTCCCAAATTGCTCTCTGGCCCGGCAAAATAGGGACGACCCAGTTTAAAGGATTTAATATACAGTTTTAGGTCTTCCGATTCAGGCCCGTACAGGTATCCCAGCCGCAATACACAATTGGGAACCTGACTGTTTGTTACCTGGTTTTCGGTGGCGATCGCCATTTTGAAAATTGCGTCATCACCAGGTACACTCAGCGGTGTGCTTTCCGTCGCATCTCTCGTGTTGCCGTACAGAAAAGTGTAGCTAGTGTGAATTAGCAACTTAATATTTGTGTCTTTTACCGCTGTCAGCAGTGCACCAGTTGTTGTAGAAAGCGTTTTATCAAATCCTTTCCAATCTTGTCCGTCGCTGAGCAGGGTATTTGCCTTTTGCGGGGTGAGGTTAACAACCACATCTGCATTTGCCGCCAGAATCGCATCCCTAAGTTCCACAGCATTGGAATGGTCAGTTTCTACCGCGATTCCACCGTGGGAATGCACCGCTGCTGCGCCATCTTTTTCCTCTGTCAATCCCGTTACTTTGTGTCCCTGCGCTACAAACCGCCGGACGGTTACTTGTCCGAGTTCAGAATCGGCGCTGGTAATGACTATGCTCAGCTTTGTGTCTGCCATCTGTTTTGATAACCTGTCTTCTCTGCTTCTCCATACTTACTGGTTTGCCCCCTCAGCAGCGACTATCTATTGGTAGAAAAAGTAGTTATTCTAGAGATCAGTTACCAAAATTTTCTCTACAGCTTGCTCGATCGCCCGCCCAATCATGCTAGAAATTTCCAACACAGTCTTTATTCCCGATCGCGAAATCGAGATTAGCGCCATTCGCTCCCAAGGTGCGGGCGGGCAAAATGTCAATAAGGTAGCAACGGCTATTCACCTGCGCTTTGACATCGGCGCTTCCTCATTGCCCGATCGCTACAAACAGCGTTTATTGCAAATCAGTGACCAACGCATCACCTCCGAAGGCGTGATTGTGATTAAGTCTCAGGAGCACCGCAGCCAGGAACAAAACCGGGAGGAGGCTTTGAGACGGCTGCAAGAGTTGATTAAAAATGCGATCGTCATCCCGAAAAGGCGCAAACCGAGCAAAGCGACTCGTAGTTCCCAGCGCAAGCGTCTCGACAGCAAAACCAAGCGGGGGCAGATTAAGGCTCTGAGAGGGAAAATTACAGATTGAGCGTTGAAAGGTCGATCGACCTTTTGGACTTTTTAGTTATCACTCAGGATTTGGTGGCCCTAAATCGTTGGGTAAATCGTTAAGCGTTTTTCCGAGAGCTTTGCAAAGGGCTTTCATTTGAGCAATTGTCAGTTCGGGTTCGTCTAATCCTCGCTCCCAGTTACTGATTGCTTGTTGACTTAGGGTTTTTGCGCCCGTTTTGTCGGGAATTTGTTTTGCTAAGGCCGATTGCGATAAACCAACAGCCTCCCGCAAGATTTGCAGTGCTGGTATATCTTTGGACTCTTGAGTTTGTTTATTTCTGGGCATATCACGGAAAATTTACAAGCAAACTTGTTGACAGACCAGAAAGTTACAAGTATGATTGTGTAAGTAGAGACAACAGAAAGGCGGCTCATTTAGCCGGACGGTGGAAACGCTTTGGTTTATAGCGAGCTGCCTTATTTGTAGTTTCTATTAATTGTGCACCTGCATACCCTTAGTATTTTCGGGGCTTGAGTGCATACCTCAAGCTCCTTTCCCTCAACGCGCCCGGAGGTGATGCGATGTAAAAGGTCGATCGACCTACAGCACAACCCAACTCAAAATTGTATCAAAGAACCCGACCAAAAATTCCACTTTGCGATCGCCCAACTTCCGTGCTATCGTTCCCTTTCTCCACCCATTCCCGATCGTGACCACATCTACCGAAAATTTCTACCTAGGCGATATCGCCTCCAACTTTCACTTTGCAGGCCCGCTGCTAGACTTTGAAGAAGAAATCCAGAATCAATCTCCCTTTCACGATTTAGACTACCTCACAGGCGAAATAAAAAGGGGATTCCTCGACTACGTGCGGCAAGGAATCATGCTGGACGCGATCCGAAAACTGCGATTGTATAAAGACAAGTTCAAAACTTTCAAAAGTTACTGCGAACAAGCATTAGGCAGACAGTATTTTTACTGCACCCAAATTATCAAATCTGCTGCCATTTGCCTGCGCTTAATTAAAGCCGGATTTGAGATTTTGCCAAGCTGCGTTGCTCAAGTTGTCCCCTTGTTCAAACACGCAGTAACCGACCAATACGGCGACTGCGCTTTACAGGAAAAGTGGCAAGAAGTTGTGGATGTCATACCAAAAGAAAGGATTACCGCAGTAACTATAGCCGAAACTGTTGACAATAATCCCAACCTCCGGCTTAAACAAATTCGGATCAAAACCGACACCTACGCCCTTTTAACAAAAAAAGCAGCGGCTGCGGGAATGTCAATTTCGGAATTTCTGGGGAGGCTGGTTGACGAATACAACCCCAAAAATTTGGAGCAGCCGGCGGAACATACTCCCGAACAAGAGGAGATTTTAGACCAACTGGACGCGGAGTTTAAGAAGCCCGCAGCGGAACAGTCTTCAATTTCTGCTCAAGGTAAAGTTAAATCTAAAGGTTTTGGAGTGAAAATTGAGCCTAAAGGTGGTACAAGGGAAGTGAAGGCGAAAAGTTCGGAAGGTAAAGTAAAAGCGAAAAGCTCAGAAAGTGAAATTAAGCTGAAAAATAAGCAAACTGAAATCCCAGCCGAGAAACTATCCAATTTATTTAAGGAAAAAAATCATGAAGTCATCTGCCCAAAATCCAATCATGCGTCAACTGAAACTCATGGAGGCTCAATTGAGCGAGATTCATTGCCAACTGATTAAAGCCACTGTTTTGAATTGGTGGCAAATCGTTTTGCCGGATGGACAGAAGATTGCGATCGAGCACGCGGGCAGCGGACACTGGATTTTTCGGGCTAATGGGCTTGAGAAAGCTCATCCTGAAGTGCGGCTAGCGGTGTTAAGGGCGATCGCTGAAGGCTGTCGCCGATAGGTTACGATTAAGGACACGGCGTGGTGTCGTGTCCCTACTGGGCGATCGGATTTGGTATTTGGGGATGTTGGGGCGATACCTTCGGTCTGCTTCGCTTACGACATTAGCTAAGCAGACGGGAATCCCCACACTATAATCGCTTCGACAAGCGTGTGGGATGAAAGACGCGGTGAGACTCCTGATTCCACCCGTCAACCAATTCAAAACTATGTTTTGAGCGGTGGGCGGGTGGATGACGAGACGAACAAATTATTTTAGACGAACAAATTATTTTATTCGACTTTTTTCAATACACCTTTTTAACCATTTCTGTAGCCAGTTGAGATTGGGTAATAAAAGTTAATACTTAATAATAGAAGTCTCTCTGAGTGTGCAAATAAAATATTTATTTACGTACTTGACATAAAGTAACGCATTCAACTATATTAATACTAATTGATAAGTCGCGACTGAAATTACACATTCACCGCTTAATGAAAACTTCTTACCAGTATCGATTACGTCCAACAAAGTTGCAAGCCACTGAGATTGACAGATGGTTGTCAATGTTATGTGCACAGTACAATTATTTGTTGGCAGATCGATTTAACTGGTACGAAGAAAACCGTTCGCCTGTTAATGCGTGTCCGCTAATTTGCTATTTACCTGAACTGCGAGATAATCCCGATTATTATAGTCAAAAAAAGACGTTACCTCAACTCAAAAAAACTCATCCTTGGTATGCCGATATTTATTCTCAAGTCCTTCAAGATGTAGTCAAGCGAGTTAAGGTAACGTTCGATCGTTTTTTAAAAGGTGATACAAATGGAAAGCGTAGTGGTAGACCAAGATTTAAACAACGCAGTCGTTACCGCACGTTCACCTATCCTCAAATTAAAGACGGCTGCTTACAAAATAACTTAATTAACTTGCGGATGTTCGGAAAAGTTAAGGTTATTTTGCACCGTTCAATACCTGATGGATTCAAAATCAAAACCGTCTCTATTACCAAAAAAGCTGACGGTTACTATGTCACTCTCAGTTTAGAAGATTCAACAGTCCCGGATATTAAACCAGACTTCAATCCTCAAAAGATTGTGGGAATTGATGTTGGGCTGAAGGATTTTTTAACAACATCAGAAAACGAGACTGTGGCAATTCCTCAACATTACCGCAAAGCTCAAAAGCGCCTGCGAATTATTCAAAAGCGAGTCTCTCGACGTAAAAAAGGCAGTAACCGCAGGCAAAAAGCGGTGAAACAACTGGGAAAATGTCACAAAAAAGTAGCGGACAAGCGTAAAGACTTTCATTTTAAAACTGCTAACAATCTCTTGAAAAAATATGACGTTGTTGCAGTTGAAGACTTGAATGTTAAAGGACTTGCTCGTACAAAATTAGCTAAATCTGTGTTGGACGCTGGGTGGTCAAGCTTTCTGTCGATTCTAACAAACAAAGCCGTAAATGCTGGTCTGTTGGTAATCCCAGTAAGTGCCTATAATACTTCACAAGATTGTTCTGGTTGTGGTGAAAAAGTACCGAAAAAGCTGCATGAAAGATGGCATAACTGCCTACATTGTGGATGTAGTCTTGACCGCGATCACAATGCTGCGATAAATATAAAAAATAGGGCGGTGGGTCATCCCGCTCTTAAAGCTCAGTCAATGTCCGAAGCAATAGCTGGAGTCGCCCAGAAGCCTACACCATACTGTACTCAGTTGGTGTAGGAGTATGTCACTATCAGGATTGGTTAAAAGTGCGATCGGAATGTCCCAAGTGTGGGGCGAAGTTTAAGATTCCGGCGTTTTAGAAAGATAATTCGTTATTACTGCTTATAGAGCCCGTTTGACATCTTTTACGTGGTTGTGATAACCGCAAAAGCATTATCCAGCAGCAGCCATGCCTTATTGTAACAGTCTAACGGATTCAGAATGGGAAATAATTGAACCCATACTACATGACATATTGCCCAGGAAGAAGTTAACTAGACCTTGTAACTGGACAAAAAGAGAAATCTTAGATGGAATTTTCTATCAACTAAAGAATGGCTGCAATTGGCAAGACCTACCCAAAGATTTGCCCCCCCTATTCCACTGTATATTGGCATTACAAGCAGTGGCGAACACAGGGAGTGATAGAAGAGCTGATGAGGCTATTACATAGTCAAGTACGTGAGCAGGTAAAAAACAAGCCAAATGGACTACATTAATGATTATAGACTCACAAGCCGTAAAAAATACCTGTAACGCTAGTATTGAGTCGAAAGGGTTTTGTTTCTACAAATCTACAAATCGTATTAAAAGACACCTAGCCGTTGATACGCTTGGATTTATTTTTTACTCACTGCACAAAAGCTAGTGTATCAGATGATGTCGGCTTGATTGAAATGTTGAGTCTAAATATCGATTATTTTAAGTCTAAACCTCTAAATATTCCCCAAATTACGATACTACTAGACAAGCGATCGGCATATTAGGCTTGTAAAAAAGAACTTAATCAGCACGCTTATTCTTGGCGCGTGTGTGCAGTTTTCCGCGAACAATGATGCGTCCATTTGTGATGGAAAATTCCTCTCGGACTTGCGTTTCGATATCCCATCCCGCACCTTCTAAGGCAGGAGTAATGTATTTAGTGCAAATGTCGCGTTCAGAGAGTTGCTTTTTATCCATGCTTCAGTATTCTTTCAGCCCCTCTATCTTCAATCTCTGTAGTTTAGACTAACTAAAGATGAGAACGGTGGCAAAAGAAGAACTAGAGCCACCGCGCCGGGAGAGAATGAGGGTGAAAAATAAAACCTATCCACTCCCTAAATGAACAGTGAACGATTAAGGA
>NZ_JAIGNI010000042.1 GCF_026130175.1 Lyngbya sp. CCAP 1446/10
CCACCAATCACCCCAAAAAACCGAATTTACGATCGCAAAAACCCAAATTTGTAGGGGCGGGTTTATTCAGATTCTTTGTTGGTGACAGAATCAACGGTGAACCCGCCCCTACAAATTTGGGTTTTTGCGATCGTAAATTCGGTTTTTTGGGGTGATTGGTGGGGTGGGGGCGGGTTTATTCAGATTGTTTATGGGCAACAAAATCAACGGTGAACCCGCCCCTACAAATTCTGGGTGATCGCAAATTCAGTAATACTATTGCCTATCTTTCCTCCTTTGGGCATCTTGCAATTGCTTCCCTATCTTTTCCACCATTAGTAAGTCTTTTAAAGTTTGATATCCCTCTTTTGCTAACTTCAAATACTGTATCGCTTCGGGATAATTCCGCATGGATGAATAAACTTGTGCTAAACCGTAACGCGCATCGGTTAGCTCTTCGATATCGTCTGGTTTAGCTTTATCGATCGCCCTTTTATAGTATATTTCAGCCTGCGGCATTAGTTGCGATCGCCCTTGATACATTTCTCCCAACTTCCGGTAAATTGGCGCTGTCTCAACTCCCGCTGCTGGTAAGCTTTCCAGGATTTCTATTGCTTCGGCAATCAAGTTTGCGCTACGATAAACCTGTGCGATCGCCAATTTCTGACTCGCTGCATTTTGTACCTGTTGCTCGATCGCCCCCACAGCCTCCTTAACCCTCTCAACCTCCTTCTCATCCAACAAACTAAACTCTGAATCTCCCTCTGACAGCGGACTTTCCGAAGAAACCCCCGTATTCGTCTCCACAATCAATCGGTACTTAACACCCGGTTTCAGCACCGGTTCCCCCGGATACACCGCCTCAGTACCCTTAACCGTCATTTCCCAATTTAACTTCGCATTTTTTTCGAGGATGCTCAACTTATAGCTAGTCGCACCCGCAACCGGATTCCAGCGCAAAGTTGGCTTATTTCCCAGCAATTGCGTCCGTCTCGGACTGATTATATAAGGAATTGGCGCGTTATTCCAAGCAATTTTATCATCACCGCGATCGGGACATCTAATTAAGTTTTTATTGCACTCAGACTTCGACTTGTCGCTAGCCAACAAACAGCTATTTAATTGATTTTCGCCCGATTTAATTGACTTAATTCCTAAATCTGCACATTGAATCGTAATTTGTCCATTTTGTGCAGTTTGCAGTTTGTCGCCCGGATAAATCGGTGTACCGGCTGTCGGGCGAATATTTCTGCCATCTTGACGTTGTAGCTGCACTTCCCCGCTAATATTCAGGATTTGTCCGTTGGGTATTCTTGTCGTTGCTGCGATTGCTGAGGAAATTATTAGATTGTTAGCGGATATTTTGGATAAATTGGTGTCACTTCCGAAGTGGGGATGAGGCAAAATATCGATCGCAATTAACGTAAATGCGATCGCGCTTGCACCCATAATAACAGTCGTCCGTTTTTTCATTTAGTTTTTCCTGTTTTTGGTAAACGTTCCTTTGCCATTTGGATACATTCATCTTGTGCTGGTATCCTGGAATTGGCAGATTTCAGTGTTTCTTCCCAATGTGTCAGTGCTTCTTGTGGTTTTCCTTTAGCTTCCAGTACCTGCGCTAAAAGGCAATGAGCTTCTGGAGTCTTATTGCTGAGAGATATTGCTTGTCTTAAATCTGGTTCCGCTGAATCGTATCGCTTTTGGTTCAAGCGCACCCAGCCGCGATTCTTGAAACAAGCTGATTTGACTCCATCCTGTTTAGCATTTTGAAAGCAAAGTGCGATCGCCTTTAAAGCGTCTTCAGGTTTATTTTCCCGCAGAAACGATTTAGATATTTGAGCGTGAGCTTCAGGAATTCCCAGCCAGACTGCACTTTGCATTGATTCTCGCTCGCATTTGCGATCGCTTAAGTCTTTGCAAAGTTCGGATAAGTTATAGTAAGGCTCGCCGTTAGTAGGATTGATTAATACAGCTAGATTGTATGAAGCTTTCGCGATTAAAAATTGATTACTACGGTGGTTTTCCATCCCAAATGTATTGATCGCAGATGCCAGATTCTGCCCGATCAATGGATAGCCGATCGCCAAACCAGCTAAACTGATACTGGTACGCTGCATAAATTTAGTGGAAATGGTAAATTGTGGGTAGCTTGGAGGGCGATTGGCAGTTACAGGATCTGTTGTAGGTACGACAGGGCGATCGGCTTCCGGCTGCGGTAAAACAAACTCCTCAAACGTCGGATGCTGACACAGCATAGGAATTCCACTCGCACCCGGAAATTGAGAATCCCATTTCTGCAAGTCATTCTTAGCTTTTCGCACAGCTAAAAATAAAAGCTCTCCCGCAGCCAAATATGTGAATAAAGACTTCACAAAATCTTGAGCAACTACATCAGGTAGCGGCGCGCGCATCACAATTATCGACGGTAAATCTAAACCCTCAGCAACTATATCCGTCGCAATTCCCAAGCTCGAACAAGAGTTGAAAATCAGCAACTGCAAGCCTTTATTAATAGCTCTTTTTAAACCAGATTTTAAATCTTCTACTTTAATACTATTGTGATCAGGATTTTGATTGATATACAGCACTCCGTTAGTAGCATTATTGTCGCTGTTGCTGTGTCCCGCAAAAAAGAAAACTTGCCAGCCTTTATCATCAAAAAGCTCATCATGCAATTCTTGAGGAGTTGGCTCTTGGAGAAACTGTAAATCGCAAAGCTCGCCCAAACTTTTTTGTATAATTATTTGATCTTTATCAATATCAATTCCCTTGCTATTCCCAGCAATACATAAAATTCTCCCTTGAGAAGGTTGAGCTATGTCTGCTGTGGTTTTATGTTGATTTTTCTTGCCATATTCTGACGAAGTGGGAATTATTTCGCAGTTGGCGTAATCTTCGCGAAATGCCCACACATCCCAAGGTAACTCCCAAATTTCAGGCTTGTCTATTTCTAAAAATATTTTAAAACATTCAGATACATTGCCGATGTGCGTTCTGAGTTTTGACTCAATTTTTCTACAAAATTCGTCAGACTCCAGCCACTTTTTCATGTGTTCCCGCAAGTTCCTATATACGGCTTCAGGTTTATCCTCAGAAATGTTTGTAACACCCGTGGATTTTACCTTGATCCGAGGATCATGGCTCCGAGGTTTAAGAGCATTACATATCATTTTCCATTTGTCATGCAGTAGCGCAATTTCCGGCGCTGGTGGCAAGCTTCCTGAAAATTTAATTCTGGTTTTTTCCGATTCTTTGAGTTCCGCTGTGACGTGAGCAAAACCGTTCCCTAAAGTCCCAGAAGCCAAAACCAATATAATACTCTTACTCATAAATTGGAGGCGAGTGTAGTGATTTTCAAAATCATACCACAAAATTTTCTGTTATGCTCAAATCATCTATTGCTACTCGGATGCTAAAGCTCTCTTCGGGTTCTACCTCAAAATCTTTCAGCAAAATACACAAATCTTGAACCGTTGATTCACTTTTGTGTAAAATTTTTCCAGTATCGGATATTAACGAGAGTTTAGTATGGGGTGGGAGGTAGCGTTGTCCGATCGCCGGATGCAACTGGACATGAACTCTGACAGTGCGATCGCTCTGTTGGGCGATCGCCACCAACAAAGCCACAGTTGTCCTACCCAACTGCATTCCCAAATCAATCAATCTAGCCCTCGCAACATCCGCTTCGGGAAATCTATGCTGGAGGCTGGCTTGTCCCCCTGATAATGATAAATTTTGTCTCGAATTTCCACTACTTCGGAATGCAAAATTTGGATGCTGATCAGGAAAAATTGTTTCTTCTAAATTTTGCTTACCTTGGTCAAATTTCTGCCAACCTGTTTCAACAATATTCTTAAACCAATTACCCAATTTTGACGGAATTGGATTTTCGATTGCACCGGGCGAATCCTCCAATGGTTCAGGGTTAAATATTGCCTCGAAAGGTTGCCAATCAGGATTAAATACATTCATCAACCACTGATTTAGGTCAACTTTAGCGTCAAACAAACGTTCTAGATTTACTAAAAAATCGTCAAGAGAATGTAATTCGTTCAATACTAATTCGCCCGTTTCCGCAGTCGGAGAAAAACCAAGCAATTTCGCTGCTTTTTCATTTTCATCAATGGCTACGGCAATATAACCGATACGATCAGCCCTAGCTTCCAGGGGAACTGGGCAATTTACAGGAGAATTTGCTGACAAATTGTCATTAGCTGTTGCTTGATTTTGATGCAGATTTCTAACGGGACGGCATTCAATTTTACCCAATCCTTTGATATACAAATCTGCCGCATCTGTAAACAAGCGCATTGCGGGATTCCAGCTATCGCACTCAGTCAAATCAGTTTCAATATTCAAGATTTGCAGGTAATCGTGAACTGCCAGCACTGCCAAAGTATTGAAATAAACTTGCTCTTGTCTTTGCGGGTGGCGCTGTTGGGCGGCAAATTGTCGAGCAAGTTGTAGTGAACTTTGAGTGATTGGCATGGGCAAAGGTTCGAGATTTGAAAGGTTTTCATAGTTCATTGTTCCGGCACTCCTGGTATGTTGAAAGTTTGATATCCTTGATTTTCGGAAAAATTTTGCAGCAGATGGCGACAGTCATTGTTGAGCAATTGATATAAGGTGGAAGGGGCGCACCCAAACTCTTTGGCAATCTCTTGAATAGTTTGACCATACAAACACTTGCGCTGCAATAAAACTTGGCAATTTATCTGCGGCTTTCCTCTGACGTGTCTGTTTTTTAATTCGTCATTGGGATCGGTTTCTATCCATTCTAAAAGTTCGTCTAAATAGAAACTGACATCTGGATTGGCTTTCAGATTTTCATTGTATTTGATATCCTCTCGGTTTGATAATTCCTCTAAAGAGGCTATTGGATTTTGTATGTGTCTTGCCCTTTCTTGTTGTTGCTTCAGATGACAATCTAACAGCCGCTTTTTGAGATAGGGATTTAACCAGGTGGTAATCTGACTTATTTCGGGATTGTAAGCTTGTTTTGCTGTGGTAGCTTCACATAAATTGCCAGAAAGATAGATCCATGTCTTGTGCAATGCCTCTTCGTAGTGAGGTGTGTTTTCTTTCCAGAGTTTGCCGGATTTGATAATCTCTCGAATCAGTTTATTCAAGAAACGACTTCGCCGGAGACTACCCACGGGATGCTTACAAGCTTCGATGACGAGTTCGAGGATTTGCTGCTGGGCGGAATCTCGATCGCAATTTCCAGATTTTCCTGAGCCCCCAGCAGCATCAGAATCGTCGGATAACTGGTCTTCCCCCTCGGAGGGGTGGGATTGATCATTCATAGTTAAGTGCGGCCGCAACTTTGTTCCTACACTTATTTATCAGGTTGAGTTAGGATTTTTTTTGCGAAATTTCCAAGTTTTTTTTGTGACTGTGCTTGAAACCTTTGCTGTGCGGTCGATGTGGCTGTTTTTTTTTGTAGGTAAAGTTTTGTAAATAGGTCGATCGCCCATCAAGCCAGTGCTCGTGCATCAAAGAACTATGCGGTTGAAATAGCTGACCATCAGCCTCTCCATCACCTTTATCTGTTCCCAAATTTTGGCAAATTTCTGCTGTCGCCGATGCCATCGCCCTGAAAGTTGTCGCACAATCGGGTTAATTCGTTCTAGCCTCTGGGTGTTATCTTTGCCGATTTGACGGTGAATTTCTGAAGTTAGATCGTTTCCGGTGGCACCGGAAATAATATAACTCCTCTACTATAAAAATTTTCGTTGTTTTGCGACGAATGACCACATTGCGTCGGCAATCAATTCTTCTGTTTCTATCTGTATGACTTCACAGATTGTGAATCATCAGTGCTTTTTGACCAAAGCACAGGGGATTTAAGCCCTCAGCTTTAGGTGGATTGTTTTTAGGCAGGGGATTTAACCCCCAGCCTAAAAACTTCGCTGTCAACTGTCAACTGTCAACTGTCAACTGTTAAGCTTCACCTTGAAGAATCGAGACCTGATCTGAACCTTATGGGGTTCTCAGCAAATATTTTTGTTAAAAAACGCGGTTTCTGAGCACTCAAAAAAACTCTGTTGATTTGGTTGTCAGTCCATAAAGTTTCTAAACATCGCGTTCTGTTCGCACCCATTTGGTTTGCCGCTTCAGGATAAAACCCAGATATAAAGGAATTTTCCAAAGGATGTAAAAAGGTACGGATAAAAGAGTTGCACCGGAAATATCGGCACGCCCAAATTTTGCCCAAGCGCTGACAATTGAAACTAAAATTAGCAGTCCTTGTACTGCTAACAAGATAGCAGGAATCGGGGATGTTCCGATGATTGCTGCTAGTATGGAGGCGGCAAAAGCGGCTAGCCAGATAGCGACTAAAAGCGATAGGGGAGGGATGGACAAGTCAAGGGCGATCGCCATTAAGTCAAAACGTTGTTGCTCAACGGAGGCTGTCGCTAGCCTGGGAGTCTGAGTTAGTAAGGTTTGCAAGTGTCCGTGTTCCCATCTGGTTCTTTGAGTTTTAGCTACTTGCTGTTGCTGCGGCAAACACCCTGTGACTCTGGCTTCGGGGCAGAATACGGTTGGATGTCCGGCGATCGCCAAATCCAAACTCATTTGCATATCTTCAACGATATTGCTACTGGCTAAAGGAACATCTCGAATGATTAACCAGGGAAAAGCCATCCCCGTACCTGTTAGCAATGAGGGGAATCCTAACTGTTTTAATCCGCTGGGCCGGACTAAGTTTTTCACTAGAAATGCTAAGGCAGAAATGGAATCTTTTGGAGTAGGATTGGGCGGCTGTTCCATTAAATATGTGGCTTGGACTGGCCTTTGTTCGGCGATCGCAATCCGGGCTAATTTCTCGATCGCGTCTGGCCCACAGATGCAGTCGGCGTCAACCATGATCACTACTTCTGGGGGGTCTGAGGCGATCGACTGTAAGCCAAAATCCAGTGCGTATCCCTTCCCCTTGCGTTCTGTGTCGTGGCGCTCGATCGCACTTGCACCACAGTTACGGGCGATTTCTGCCGTATCATCCGTGCAGTTGTCAGCAATCACTAACAGGCGGTCTTGAGGTGTTAGCTGCGGCAATATGGTGGAGATGGTGGCACCAATTCCTGCTGCTTCGTTGTAGGCGGGAATTAACACCGCCACTTTGGGGCGCGGTTCTTGAGTTTCGGCTGTGGGGCGGAGGCTGGACAAAAAAGCTGCACTGCATTCTAGGAATAGAACTGCAACGGGAATTAGCAGGATTAGGGCGATCGTCAAAAGTACAATATCAATAAATAGGAACGCTAGCTGATTAATTTGCACAATTCTAGTACCTTAATTTTATTTTATTTGCTGCGGTCATTGAGTTGATTTAATCAAATTGTACCTTTGTCAACTCAAGGAGTAACGCTATCTAAACTATCATATAATGTCGATTATGACAAATATTAAGTAGATCAATTTAATCTCAAACTACTTGAGAAACCCGGTATCTTTGAGATACCGGGTTTCGAGGTGTTCTGCTGTTAATCAATGAAAAACAACGAAGCAATCTCTACAACTTTTCAAGCTAAGCTGCTTCGCGGACAGGAACAGGTTCATATTTTTTTTGGGTTAACTGTGCGGGGAGTACAAATTCTCTGAGATATCTCGACATCGATCGCAAATATCCCACTTCTGCTTGAATAGAATCCAGTGTAGAAAGACTCTCAACTAAGTCATCAAATTCATCAGCAGTAACTCCAGCACTGTTCAAGATTTCTTGGTTAAGCCGCCCGTACATTCCTTGCAGAAGGAGTTCGATAATCTCCCTGTAGTCAGAAATTTCTGTTCCGTAACCTTGCAATTTCTTGGGATTGATGCCCCACTGCAAAATCTTCAACAAATCTTGAGGGGAACTCCACGCAAAAGAGGAAGCAATCACTTCTTTTTCCGCTGCGACTAAAGCGTGCTTGATTTGCACTTCCGGGAAATCTGGATCGCTGATTAAGCTTTCCAGGTTCGACACTTGTTTATCTAACACGCGCAAAGAAAAAGGAGCTAATTCTACAGTCACCATGTCGCCAGCATCGTCAACAATTCTAAAAGGATCTTCCAGAACATTAATTAGGAGGTGAATATCTGTCGGTTTGTTCCAGTCAAACTGTCCGAGGAAAAACGGTTCTTCGTAGCCCGGTAAAAGTCCTTGAAAATAAATCGGCAGATTGTTTCCTGACTCAAGAATTTTATAAAGAGCGACTTCCAGGGTTTCTGTCGGCCATCCGAGATTGGAAACGGCGACAAATTTCAGTTTTCCGGGAACGGAAACAATCAGCGCATTCAGTAATAAATGTACGGCTTCGATCAGATTTTGAGCGGTTACATAGCGGTGGGGAGCGTGAACGTTGACTGTTTTACTTTGCTCTACTTTTTTGGACATTTGCTCGCAGAACAAGCTATTTTCCAACATATGAGTAAAGCGAACCATCCCGTAAGTTACATCTCCTACTTGAGCTGCTTTGGCAAATTGCCATTCGGCAAACTTTTTGGAGGCTGCGTAAACTTCGGTTGTAAAATATCGAGATGTTTTGCCTGTGGAAGAGAAGATGCAGTGTTCTGCGCCGTATTCTTCGCAGAGTTGGATGACGTGTTGGCATCCTAATAGGCTGGTTGTCACTGTTTCTCGGATTTGGATTTCAGCTAGTCCTGGTTGGCGTTGGGCTGCTAGGTGAAAAACAATGTCTGGTTTTTCTATGTCAAATATGTGTTTCAGCGCCTCGAAGTTGCGAATGTCGGCGGCATAGAAAGTTACTGCACCTTCTTTGTTAAAGTGCGGGAGAGTTTCTTCGGGGTTTTGACATCGGGCTTTGTCTACGGAAATGATTTTAGTTGCGCCTAATTCGAGGAGTTTTTCGATTAAGAAACCGCCGACGCATCCTTCTCCCCCGGTTACGAGAATGGTTTTTCCTTTGATTTTGCTGCTGACTGCGGAGGCGTAGAGGTGAACGGTGCGATCGCGCACGTCGCTAAAAGGTTCGCTTTCTAGTTGTCCGTCGGCTTGATAGGCGGCGATTAGCTTTGCGGTGAGACTTTGTAAGACTGCTAGGATTTCAGGATCTTGCGGTTCCGGGGAACCTGGGGGAACTAGCTGCTGGATGCGATCGATTATTTCAGCTTTGCTGGCACCTTTAAACATTTCTGAGAGGTTAAATGCACTCATGACGTTCTTTGCTCCTGTAAATTCTAGAAATACCGTTGCTGATTCAAAGTTTTTAAACAGATTTTCAAGGGACAGAATCTTTAAAAGTCTGCTGGATTTTAGGATGTTTTTAGACTGAAAGCGACTTAATTGGAAAGGCAGGCAATCGGTTCTCCTAGTAAATTACTTGTATTAAGCCTACTTGTAGTTTTATTAAGCGCTTTTTTAACCTGCTTACTTTTGCGATCGGCTAAGTCGGAACGCGATCGGTCAAAAATTGATCACTACAACTATAAACTTAAGTTGCTGGCTGTTGGCAATACTCAGGACTAATCTTTACTATTTCTTTGCAATTCCCTGCGATTTTTCACGCAATTTTAAAGTTAATGTAAAGTAGGCGGCGTTAAAAAAGCTTAAAAATATACTTGAAATTGATTTTCTAGCCTTTGACTACTTAAATACAGTGTTTTTTTTGATACTAAATATAGTTAATTTAAGTAAGTATAGGCACAACAGCGCCAAATATTTCGGTCGGCCCAAAAGATTGCTACCCGATCGCAGGGGTAGTGCTGCTGTGCCTACCCCTGTATGTGTGTTGCTACCGGGCGCGAACGCTGCGCTCTTTTTTGCTGCCTTCAAACTCGCGAGCCGAGGCAGGATCGTAGCCTCCTGTCCGCAAACGACGGTCTAAATCGCTGGCTTCGGGAGAAGTTTTAGCCGCTTCTTCGATGGTCACTCTGCCTTCAAGCACTAATTTGTAAAGCCCCTGGTTGATAATCTGCATTCCTTCGTAGGTGTCAGTTTCCATCAACCGGAAAGCTTCATCATCAGCACCTTTCATCAAGTATTCCTGCATAGCTGGCGTATTCACTAAAATATCGTGAACTGCGACGCGGCGGTTGTCAACAGTTGGCAGCAAAAGTTGGGCAACTACCGCTACTAAAGAATCGCAAATTTGAATCCGCATCGCCTGTTGTTCTTCGGGCGGGTAGAGGTTCAACAATCGGTTGATAGCGTTAATGGCGCTGCGAGTGTGGAGGGTTCCAATTACTAAGTGACCTGTTTGAGCTGCTTGCAGGGCTGTATTGATGGTAACGCGATCGCGCATTTCTCCGATCAGGATTACATCGGGGTCTTCCCGCAAAACTGCCCGCAAAGCCTGTTGAAACTCGTGGGTATGCAAGCCGACTTCCCGCTGGCTAACTAAGCATTTTTTGGAAGGGTGAATAAATTCGATCGGGTCTTCAATTGTAACTACGTGCTTCTGTTCCATCTGGTTAAGATGGTCGATCATCGCAGCTACTGTTGTTGATTTTCCCGAACCGGTAGGCCCTGTAACTAATATTAATCCCTGCGATCGCAAAATGATATTTTTGAGAGCTTCTGGCAACCTCAAGGAATCGATAGTCGGTATTTCCAAACTGATCAACCGCAATACTATGGCACCACCGCTGAGGGAATCAAAACAATTGACACGACAGCGCACGAAGCCTGGGTAAAAAATTGCTGCATCTAATTCTTTGGTATTAGTAAACTGTGTTCGTTGTTCGGGGCTGAGAATTTCAGCTAAGTAGTGTTCAAAAATTTCTGGTGTTACTTTCGGGTGGCTGGTTGCTATTTGCATCACGCCCCGAATCCGAAATCTAGGTACTTGGCCGACTCGAACATGAATGTCGGAAGCACCGGCGCTATGGGCATCTCTGACCATTTGTTCGATCGTACTGACGGGAGTCTCAACAGGACGCTGCTGGGCCGAGGGGGACGCACTCGGTGGGGGTGCAGGATGGGCGGGTGTTACACCCAAGGGCGGCGGAGGCGGCGGTGTGCGGCGGGCTTGAGCGTCTGGTCGAACAGGTGTAGGATTGTTTAATGGGTTCATTTTTTGGTCTCCAGTCAGTCTATTTTAGATTTTAGATTTTAGATTTTAGATTTACTCCACAGATTAATCTGGGAGCAGGAACTCTTAGTCTAAAATTTGGGGATCGACCGTGATTGAGTGTACGTGGCACGGTATCCGTTTTTGGGCGGGGTCAATGTAGATTTATTGCGAAAAAATGCCCGATTTCTAATCTAATCGCTCGCTTGCTAATTCGGTGCTAAATGGTGAAAATATTTTACAATTAGGCTTGGTGGGCGATCGAGCAATTAACAGTTTTAACTTGTATGAACATCATTCAAAAAATTGCCGACTGGCTCGAAAATCGCGCTGTTACTCCCGCCTACGCGGGTTGGCTGCTATCGGGAATGACGGTTTTCTTTTTTGGTTCTGCTACTAATACAATGGCTGGGTGGCTGTACGCACTAAGCGGTGGGAGTTTGGCGTTGTTGGTAGTAGCGGCGGTTTTGCCGGCAAAATCGCTTCGTTCCTTGGAAGTCCGCCGTCGCCCGATCGAACCAGTGAGTGCGGGGGATAAAATTACGATCGAACTAGAAATCGAAAATCGCGATCGCCAACCTAAAACTTTGTTGCAAGTAGTAGACATCTTGCCGTTTGTATTGGGAAAAGAGGTCGTCCGCCCGATCGAAGTCATAGAGCCTAACAGTACATACAGGGATACATACTATATAGAAGCCCAGCAGCGCGGTATCTATCGCTGGCAAGAGGTGCACTTGAGAACGGCTGCGCCTTTAGGGTTGTTTTGGTGCCGCCGCAGCCGTCCGGCGAAAGCGGTAGCGGTTGTCTACCCGCTGGTTTTGCCGTTGAGCACTTGTCCTTTGATCGATCGCATCGGTCAAGAAGACAGCCCGCAATTGTACAATCGCAGTCGATCGCAAACTGCTACCGAAGGCCTCACCCGCAACCTCAGACCTTACCGCCACGGAGACCCCACCCGCCTGATTCACTGGCGCACCAGCGCCCGCTACGGAGAACTGCGGGTGAGAGAGTTAGAAGTTGCCGCCGGCGGTCAAGAAATTATTATTGCTCTCGACAGCGGTGCCATGTGGGAAGCAAAGGAATTTGAACGAGCCGTGACAGTAGCAGCTTCTCTTTACTTCTATGCTAGCAAGCGCCTGTTAAACGTCAAACTTTGGACTGCCGGAACCGGACTCGTATCGGGGAACCGGGTAGTTTTGGAAACTTTAGCCGCGGTTAATGCTGGGGAAGAGGCGATCGAGAATCGATCGAAACTGTCGATAATTTGGCTGACTCAAAACGCTGCCAGTTTAAGCACTCTTTCCCAAGGCAGCCGCTGGGTACTGTGGCCGAGCGCCACTGCTGAAACAGACGAAAAAATATTAGTAAAACACGATTTACCGGGCTTAGAAATTCGCTCCGACCGACCGTTAGAACTTCAGTTACAAGCAAGCGTCTCCTAGACTTTTAAACGCTAGGATCGTTAAGAATGAAGATCGGAGCCGCTTTACTCAGAATGGGAGCCTTTTTATAGTTTTGTGTACAGAAATATGAAAGACGAATTTGATGACAAAGAGAGAAATTTTTCTTCCGGCGATCGCTCAAACTTTATTTTTGGGCGAACAGAACTATATTTATTGCTGCTGTTGTTCGTGGGTGGCATTACGATAGACTACTGGTTTAGGCATCACCCACAACAGCTTTGGCGATCGCCCACCGAGCAGCCTGCGGGTCTCAATCCACCATCCCCCAAACCGCTGCTTTAACCGGAGGATCGTCAACGTCTGCACTTTTCCCAAAGGCAAAATGATACGCATCGGAAAACTTATCTGGAGTCGCTTTTCCCATCAACTGTTGCGTCCCAAGCGATTGGCGATTTTTGAAGCCTGCCTGATTGGGCTAGTGTCAGGACTGGCTGCGCTACTGTTGGCACAAGGAGTAGGTTGGCTCGGCGGCTGGCGGCAGCAGGCAACGCATTTAATCCCGGCCTATATTGCGCTGCCCTTGATCGGGGCCCTAGGCGGATTCTTGTCTGGATTCATAGTCGATCGCCTGGCTCCGGCCGCCAGCGGGAGTGGCATGAGCGAAGTCAAGGCGGTACTCGCCAACGTTCCGATGCCTTTGAATTTACGAATTGCCCTAGTGAAGTTGGTCAGCGCCACCCTCATACTCGCTGCCGGCATACCCCTCGGACGAGAAGGCCCGACAGTACAGATTGGGGCAGCGTTAGCGAGTCAACTGAGTCGATGGTTTCCAACTTCACCCGACCATCGCCGTCAGATCCTCGCAGCCGGGGCCGGAGCGGGACTTGCAGCCGCCTTTAACGCGCCGATCGCAGGTGTTTTATTTGTGGTCGAAGAACTGTTGCAAGACGTGTCTGGAATCACCTTGGGAACCGCGATCCTGGCTTCGTTCATCGGGTCAGTTGTCGCTCGGATCAGTGGTTCGCACAATCTCGATTTAGACCTGCATCTTGTTGTCTTTAATACCAGCTTTTCTGCTGCTGAGATTCCCTTTTACCTGCTGCTAGGAATCCTAGCAGGCGGACTTGGCGTGCTGTTCAATCGCTCAATCCTGACAAGTTTGACGTTGTACCGCCGCTTTTTCCGTGTCAGCTTACCCTGGCGCATCGGATTTGCTGGGCTGATTACGGGAATTGCACTCGCTGCCTTACCAGATATATTTCGAGACAATGCCGGACTCAAAGAATTGCTATTAACCGGAAATGCAGACTGGCAACTCGTGGCGATCGTCTTTTGCATCCACTTTTTTCTGATCGTCGTCACCTACGGTTCTGGCGCACCGGGCGGGTTGCTGATTCCCAGCATGGTACTCGGTGCAGCGTTAGGATACCTCGTAGGAGTCGCGGAACACCAAGTTTTGGGTTTAAGTCTGGCAACCACTTATGCACGGGTGGGGATGGCGGCATTTTTCTGTGCGGTTGCTCGCACTCCGATTACTGCGGTAATCCTGGTGTTTGAGATGACGACTGACTTTAATTTAGTGTTGCCGCTGATGATCGTATCTGTGACTTCTTATCTGATTGCAGAATTGCTTGATGAGGGTTCGCTTTACGATCGCTTGCTGGCCTTTAAAGGCATTCACCTGACGAAAGAAACGAGCGCTCAAGATCCTTGGACAGATTTAACTGCATTGAATGTGATGCAGCCGAAAGTAGAAACGCTTTCTAGTCTAATTCGGCTGGAAGAAGCGTTACAGGCATTTTCTGTGTCTTCCCACCGCACGTTTCCGGTGGTAGAAAGCGGCAAGCTTGTCGGCATTGTAACTCAAAAGGATATTGCCAACTTTTCTGCACGAGGATTGAATGGTGAGAATCTTGTCAGCGAGTTGATGACACCAGAGCCTGTTCGCATTAACCCAGAAGATACGCTTGCTTATGTGCTGCATTTGCTCGATCGACACAATCTCCATAGCTTACCAGTCGTAGAAGGACGGCGATTGGTCGGTATTATTACCCGCAGCGATATTATTCGCGTTGAAGCAGCCTATCTCAACAACGAAAATCTCGCTCAACCAAAGGTAGAACGAGCTCGGATCGTTCACCAAACCAAATCGCCAGAAACGGGACAAGGGCGCATCCTCGTGCCGTTGAGCAATCCAAAAACATCCCTGACGCTGTTAGAAATGGCAGTGGCAATTGCCCGCGATCGCAACTATGAAATTGAATGTTTGCAGGTGATTGTTGTGCCAAGACATGAGGCGCTTGCAGAAACTCCAGTAAAAACGGCGGAGTGTCAAAAGCTACTAAAGCAGGCAACCCGTCTGTGTCAAGCGTGGCAAGTTCCGATCCATACCCAGATTCTAGTGGCGCATGATTTGTCAAGTGCCATTCTCGAAACGATCGAAGAGCGACATATCGATCTCGTCTTCATGGGGTGGAAAGGCAGCACTAAAACACCGGGGCGGGTTTTTAGTCGAGTTGTCGATACTATGATTCGACAGGCTATTTGTGAAGTAGTGTTGGTGAAGTTAACCGATCGAGCAATTTTTGAGCGGTGGTTAGTACCAATGGCAGGCGGCCCCAATGCCCAGCAAGCAGTTCGGTTGCTACCTGGATTGATTTCTATGAGCAAAACCGCACAAGTCAGATTATTTCATGTGTACGATGCTTCTGAGGAGCGCCAAGCCGATCGTGCTGACTTTGAACCAACCGAGGAAATCTTGAAAGTTGCCGCTGAGTTTCTCAAGCCCCAAGTGAATGCCTCTATCTTGACGACTTCTGTATGTGCTGATTCTGTGTCGGCGGCAGTATTGAGTTATGCCAAGCAGGATGGAAGCGATGTGATTATTTTGGGTGCGAGTCGAGAGGGATTGTTGCAACAGATGAAACAGGGAAATATTCCAGCCCTGATTTCTCGTCAAAGTAACTGCAATGTGATTTTGGTGAGAGCGTTTTGAAGCATGAAAATGAACCACAAAATATCTCATATCCGGTTGATTAGCCGCAATACGAACCGTTTTTGTTATAGTAATCTAGCGGATACGATAGGAATCGTGGAGCGATCGATTGACATATTTCGCCATTGGTTCGTAGTGCGGACTGAAGTCCGCTTTATAGAAACCGCTTTCGTCGGTTAGGACATAGACTGGAAGTGGTTCTATGTGCTATAGCAGTTCTCACAAACATGAGGTATTGATCGATCCATGAATCCCCCAATCTAAAATCTAAAATCTAAAATCTAAAATCTAAAATCTAAAATCTAAACCTGTACCTCACCTTTTTGAGAAAGGCTATAATTCAATGACCCTAGTTCCCTGCGGGTAGCAACGGATATTTATCAGCCGGCTGCAAATTGACCCCGAAATAATTTATTATTAATCTAAAATCTCAATAAACATGATAAACTACAGGAGTGTAATCTCTAAACTTGAGCGTCTTACAGGGTCAGGCAATTGCTTGGCAAGTTAAGAGCAGCTTAGATTACTCTGACTCCGGTCACGGACATCACATCTCGTTCACCAAACAGGAGAAAAAATGAGTTTTTGGGATCAATTCAAGCAGAACGTATCAAAAATTAACGATTCTTTGCAAACCAATATTTCCAAATTTAAAAATAATGAGTTTGCTGATGCTTCAATGGCAATATGTGCATTGATTGCTGCTGCTGATGGCACTATCAATTCCGCTGAAAGACAAAAGACGGCGGCTCTAATAGTTTCAAATGAAACACTCAAAATTTTTCCAGCGTTGGAATTGAAGCAAAAATTTGAATTCTATTGTGAGAAGCTATCACAAGACTTCGATTTTGGTAAAATTGAGGCTATCCAAGCCATATCAAAACTCAATAAAAAACTAGACCAAGGTCGTGCTGTCATCCAAATCGGCATTATCATCGGTGGTGCAGATGGTAATTTTGACAGCGATGAAAAGAAGATTGTCAAAGAAGCTTGCCATGCTGTAGGCATTAATCCTGGGGAATTCGACCTTTAAATTCAACTATTTTCTGGTTCATGCCAATCAATTCTTCAAAGCCTTATATTTGCGAATAGCATTGTTCATTGAGTTTATTTGCTCTGCATGAAATGAAGGAGGCATTAAGCTATGAACTGTATGAACAAGTCCATTGTGCATGACATCGGTCGGAAGTGCAGAATGATCGAGTCCTAGTGTATGTCCTATTTCATGGGCAATGGTATTTGCAATTAAGTTAGATTGTTGATTGACATTAAGTCTGGCATTGTCAGAAGCATAGAATACTTGGTCAATGCGAATAATCGCCCGATCTGTCACCATTCCATACTTGAAACTAGCCACGCCGAGATAGTCAACGGGCTGATTATCCGCGAATATATAAACATGGGTAAAGTCTGAGCCCCACTCTTTGGGATCGGGGGGATCAGAGGTCAAAAATACCTTGATGCTTCTAAACGCGCCGTAGAGTTTGGAGAAGGCGTCCATCAACAGGAAAAAGATCGCTTCTCTACTTTCTGGTGCGACATCCATTCCTGATACATCTACCCAAATACAACGGCGAAAATCGCTATCCCGATCGCTTAGAAATCCTCCACAGGAAGGGCAAAACTCCCACTGAGGCTGGATAGGGGAACGACAGCCTTGACAGCGGAGTTTCGGGGTTCTAGTTAGGTTTATCCGTTGAGAAAGCGGGAGTTTTAGCTGGCGATTGTGTTTGGTTAAGTCTAGGCGATCGTACAGAGACATTGATTCGGTATCTGATTCCAGCAAGTAAGAAGCATCTAGATATTGACCGAGTGGTTAAGCGTAGGCTTTCACAAGTTCCTGTAACCCATTAACCTTAACACCGTTACCGATCGCCGCCATTTTCCACTCATCATTATGCTTGTAGATTTCTGCCATGAGCATCCCCGTCATGCCTTTGTATTCAGAACCTGATAGGTTATATTTTGCAAGTTCTTGATTATTAGACTGATTAACCAAACGCACAAACGCATTTTGAACTTGTCCGAAGTCTTGCTTGCGCGAAATGCAATCGTAAATGTTAACTGTAAAAACCAGTTTGACAATTTCTGAGGGAATCCGAGATAAATCGACGAGAATTTGCTCGTCATCCCCGTCTCCAGCCCCTGTTAGATTATCACCTAGATGCGTAATAGATCCTGAACGGTGGGAGAGATTGCCAAAATAAATGATATTGGCCATATCCTTCACTTTGTCATTTTTATCTAAACAGATCGCTGAGGCATCCAGGTCATAATCTGGAGCATTGCTAAAAGCCCCAAACAAACCCCCACCTGAGCGTTTTGCCACATCCCACCCTAATCCGCAGATCAGTTTTGTTAGCCCTGGCGCTTCTTTGGAAAGCGAGATGCGCTGTCCTTTCTGTAGGTTAATTCCCATGTGTTTTACCTTTTAGCTTTTAGCTGCTATAGCGATCGAGTAATGCTTGCAAACCACCTTGATAACCGGAGCCCACTGCATTGAGACGCCATTCGCCGTCTTTCCGGTAAAGTTCAGCCATGATCAGCGCTGTCTCTACGGAATAATCTTCTACAAGGTCATAGCGAACAGCTTCTTGTTGTGTTTGGGAATTAACGATCCGCACGAAGGCATTGTGCACCTGACCAAAATTTTGATGGCGTTGCTGTGCTTCATGGATGGTGACAGTTACAAGAATTTTTTGGACATCATTAGGAACTTTTTTGAGGTTGATTTTGATAACTTCATCATCCCCATCGCCGGCCCCGGTGAGATTGTCTCCCATGTGCTGCACGGATTTATCGGGATCGGGGCTTGTGAGATTGTTGTAAAAAATGAAGTGATTGTCAGAAATTAATTTGTCATTAGCACCTAGGAGGAACAATGCTGAGTCTAGGTCAAAGTCAGAACCCGTGTCTGTAGCTTTAACGTCCCATCCCAGTCCTATGAATACTTCTGAGAGACCGGGTGAAATTTTTTCTAGCGATACCCGTTGTCCTTTTGTCAGAGATACTGCCATGATTCAATCTTCCTCTTTATTTTAGAAGTGGTGAGGGAGGCGCGGACTTAAAAAGTTTTTTAAGTCTTTGCTGAAAAGAAGCGTATAATTTAAAATCTTAAATAATCAGAATATTAGCTCACTGTACAGATGTCAATAGAGATTACAAATGTTAATTATTTTTTGGAGATTTGAGTACAAAGCAATCATTCCCTGCCTCAGATAGTGGTGCTATCTCAGCTTGGGTATTGTGATTGTGTAGTTTGACAAACTCGCCGCTACTTTGCCAAGTTTGTGATCATTACCGGGGGTTGCCACAGGGCAGGCAGCTTGGAAGTCTCGTGTTTCGGCAGATCGACGCCACAATTCGATGGTGTTGCGACTGATTCCAAAAACTTTAGCGGCTTCGATTTTCTTCATGCCATCCAACCCCAGCCCTGGGATGACCTTCTGACCGAGTTCGCCATTTTACGGTTTGGGCATCGGCACAGCGAAGCTGTCGCTCCGCAGGATTTGGGACTATTTCTATGCTATGTCCTAACAGCCTTGGCGGTTGCTATAGTTTGGTTTAAATGCCGATCGAGCCGATCGAACTTATTACCCGATCTAAAAATGTCAATCCCGGTTAATCCGTAGTGTCGGGGAGAGTTTCGACTACATACTCCGGTACATACTCAGCAACATTTTCAGGTCGATTCTCTGGCAATTTTTCTGGCAATTTATAGGGCAAATTTTCCGGTGGATGTTCCCGCCTCACCCGCCGGATCGGGAGATTTGCAATCAATGCTGTAGCCCGCTGATCGCTAGCTAGCGAGAACTCCGACTCGGTAGTATCAATTTCCACATAGCGAGACACCACCTCTAGAATTTCTCGGCGCATCGACTCAACCATTTCGGGGCTGAGCTCTGAGCGATCGTGGGCTAGAACCAGTTTGAGGCGACGTTTTACATCGTCGCGGCTGTTGTCAGGGGGGTGCGGGAAAAGTCTTTCGAGAAGTGTGTACAGCATGGGTAGATCTGGTTTGTCAAGGGTTGGGCATAGAAAAAATCACTGGGGAAAATTTCGGCTACTTTTTGTGATGCAGTGGCTGCTGTTCAAGATCGATCGCCAATATTGCAGCACATCACATAATTTTAATGTTTAAGAACTTGCGGAGTCGAGTAAACAAGTTTTCCCGACGGGGATTGAGATCTAGAAATTCAACTTTTTCGCCTTCTAAGCGGCGGGCAATATTGTCGAAGGCAGTTCCAGCTAAAGAGGCTGTTTCCGACAATACTAATGGTTCGCCTCGGTTGGTGGAAACGATGACGCGCTCGTCGTCGGGAACAACGCCTAACAGCGGAATGGCGAGGATTTCCCGCACGTCTTGCACCGACATCATATCATTTGCCAGCACCATTGCGGGCCGAATCCGGTTGACGATTAGCTGGATTTTCTTGACGTTGTTGGCTTCCAGCAGGCCGATGACTCGATCGGCATCACGAACAGCAGCGATTTCTGGAGTGGTGACAATGATACCTTCTTGCGCCGGGGCGATCGCATTTTGAAAACCCTGTTCAATTCCAGCCGGAGAGTCGATCAAAATATAGTCATACTTTGGTAACAACATCCCCACAAGCTGCTTCATTTGCTGGGCGCTGATGGCATCCTTCATCCGAGTTTGAGCAGCCGGCAACAGCACCAAACGCGGCTGCCGCTTATCTTTCACCAAAGCTTGCTCTAACCGGCACTCTCCGGCGAGAACTTCTAATGCCGTGTAAACAATCCGGTTTTCTAAGCCCAGCAGCAAGTCTAAATTTCTGAGGCCGAAATCGGCATCAATTACGGCAACATTGCGCCCCCGCTTAGCTAAAGCCATGCCGAGATTAGCTGTGGATGTGGTTTTTCCCACTCCGCCTTTCCCTGATGTAACAACAATAATGCGAGCCATAAGCGATTTTAGATTTATTGGTCAGTAGTCATTGGTCAGTAGTCAGTAGTCAGTAGTCAGTAGTCATTGGTCATTAGTCAGTAGTCATTAGTCATTGGTCATTGGCAATTAATCTTATTATTTGTCGTTTGTTGGCAATTATTTTATGAGAATTGGGCCGCAATCTGTTATTCATTGAATCAACTCAACACTCAAAACTCATAACTCTCATTGTTCTACGAATTGTCTCTAAATTTGCACTGAAATTTTAAAATTTCCTTGACTGACTAATTTCGCCAAGACCAAAATTATCAAGCGCCGACTTAAAGAAAAATAGTATTACTAATGACCAATGACCAATGACCAATGACCAATGACTAATGACCAATGACTAATGACTAATGACTGATGACTTATTACTCATTACCGCCGATTAACTGCGATTTGTCAAAATCAGAGGCTCTGCCGATCCGAATCCCCTGAGGCGTCACATAGGCGACTTCCGGGAAAAACTGAGCGGGTGAGGTTTCTGGGCCTCTGGCAACGTACTTAGCAATCCTAATCACCATCGGTTCCATCTGCAAGGCCATAATCACGCTGTTGGTGTTGCCGCCGGCACCAGCGTGCACGACGCCCCGCAAACGGCCCCAAACTAGGATATCGCCTCCGGCGATGACTGAGCCACCGGGATTTACATCTCCCAAAAGTACGATCGTCCCTGGATGACGAATTTCTACGCCCGATCGCACTGTCATCTGCAAATATAAAGGTTCCGCCAGCGATTGCGGTTTTTGGGCAGTGGATTTATTCAGGGAAGAAACCGGAGGCTGCTGTTCTACACAATAGCCGGCAGTAGCTGCGGCAACGGCGGTTTGGCGGCGGCTGGTGTGGACTCGTTTGAGTTGCAGTTCCACTTCAGAGAGGGCATCGGCGATTTCTTGCAGTTGGCGGATATCTAAAAGTCGATCGCTCCCCATCAATTGTACTTCTGCATTTTCCTGCCAAAAGCGTTCTCCAGCATTTAGCCTAACTTTTAGCTGTTGCCAAAGTTCAGTCCAAGTCGATGCCGTACCAGTTGCGGCTTCGTTATTGGTTTCTGGGGGAAGTAGCAACAATAGCTGTCCATCTTCAGTCTTGAGTCGGACTTGCAGCTCTAAGCTGACTTCGGGTGTTGATTGAGGGGCGGCAGCAGCAGCTCCGGCGGAGGCATCGGGTGTCATGGGACGGTTTGATATCGGGTAGAGACAGGTTAACATCAATATTAGCCTGAGTAGTCTTTTGCCTCAGCTTTTGGGGCGAAAAGTCTGGTTTTTTTATTTTTAACCGCAGGTAAGGCAATTATATTTCGTTTGTCACCAAGATTTTTTTTTAATTAACCGCAGAGGGCGCAGAGAACACAGAGAAATAGAATTAAGATCGGAATAAAGTAGGGTGTGTACTCCGCACCAAAGGCGGGATAAGTAGCGCGTCAAACCACTTTTTGTCTAAGTCCTGTAATTATTAATTTTTAACTACTTTATGCAGCAAATAGAACTTTATCGCGGTAGTCTTCTCGGTTTAGCAGTTGGCGACGCTTTGGGAACAACTTTAGAATTCCATCGCCCCGGAACATTTGAGCCTATTAACGATATGGTTGGCGGCGGCCCTTTTCGACTGCAACCGGGAGAGTGGACTGATGATACATCAATGGCACTTTGTTTAGCTGAAAGTTTGATTGAGAAACAAGGTTTCGATCCAGTCCATCAATTAGAAACTTATCTCAAGTGGTGGCGAAACGGACATTTGAGCAGCACTGGTGAATGTTTTGATATTGGCAATACGGTGCAACAAGCACTTTGGAAGTTTGAAGATACAAGAAAACCTTACTGCGGTTTTACCGATGCTCAGACTGCTGGCAATGGTTCCATTATGCGTTTGGCTCCCGTACCTTTGTTTTATGCTACAAATCCTTTAGAAGTCATAGAAAAATCGGGAACAAGTTCTCGCACTACTCACGGTGCTGCTACTTGCGTGGATGCTTGCCGCTATTTTGGTACTTTAATTGCGGGGGCTGTGAATGGAATTAGCAAAGATGTGTTGCTTTCGGAAAGATATTGTCCGATCGCCGAATATTGGGCCGCGCACCCCCTGGTGGCAGAAATTGATGAAATTGCAGCGGGTTCTTTTAAACGGCGACAACCTCCTGAAATTAAGGGTACTGGTTACGTAGTTAAGTCATTAGAGGCGGCACTTTGGGCATTTTATAACAGTTCGTCTTTTGCCGAAGGGTGTTTGTTGGCGGTGAATTTGGGCGACGATGCGGATACAACTGGTGCGGTTTACGGACAGTTGGCGGGGGCTTTTTACGGCGAATCTGCTATACCGGAAAAATGGCGATCGCAATTGGCACATCGCTCTTTAATTGCATCTTTCGCCGAACAACTCTTGACTTTAGGACTTACGCACGGGTGACTATAAACTGAGTTTTTATGCAACAATAGCCGTAGCCGTAGGGTGCGTCGCCAGCAAAATTCTCCGTTTAAAAATCGACAATATCACAGCGACGCAACTGACCAAACAATTATGTAAACTAGCCTCATTTTTCCTGTTAAAAAACACAAAATTGGTCATTTGTTTGAGAAAAGATATTACTTTGGCTCTCGCAACACGTAGCCAACTCCTCGAACCGTATGCAGCAAGCGTTTTGAGTTACTTGCTTCTAACTTGATCCGTAACGCCCTAATATACACTTCAATAATATTTGACTCGCCCATAAAATCGTAACCCCAGACTTTTTCTAAGATGCGATCGCGCGTAATCACTTGACGGGGATTCCGCAGCAGAAATTCCAACAAATCAAACTCTTTAGCTGTGAGTTCAATTAATTGATTTTCTCGATAAACTTCACGGGTTAAACAATTTAAAGTTAGGTCTTCAAATTCTAAGCTATCCGGGTCATTTGGTTGGAGGCGACGGAGACGTGCTTTCACTCTCGCTAGAAGTTCTTCGATACTGAAAGGTTTAGTCACATAATCATCAGCGCCAGCATTTAATCCCGTTACGCGATCGGGTACTTCATCTTTTGCTGTTAACATAATTATTGGTACTTGCACGCCAGTCGATCGCAACCTTAAACAAATATCCAATCCAGAGATACCCGGAAGCATCCAATCTAAAATCAATAAATCCGGTTCAGCCGTGCGGGCTATCATCAATCCATCCAATCCATTGGGGGCGACGGTGACGTGATAGCCTTCTAGAGTAAGTTCAGATTCGATGAACTTCGCTAGTTTAGGGTCATCTTCAACCAAGAGAATGCGATCGCTCATAGCTGCGGATTCCAGACAGGTAAGGTGATAGTAAAAATACTACCTTCTCCCGGTTTAGAACGGAGCGTGATACGTCCATCCATACCTTCGATCAGGCTTTTGGCGATCGCCAATCCCAGCCCTGTACCGTCCCTAGAGCGAGTCATAGACTCATCCACCCGGTAAAACCGCTCAAAAATCCGGTTTTGATGGGGCAGAGAAATCCCAATTCCGCGATCGGCCACATGAATCATCACCTGCTGTTCCTTCTTTTCTAAGACTAACTCAACTGGTTGTTCAGGAGCAGAATACTTAATTGCATTATCAACTAAGTTAATTAACACTTGTTGCAAGCGATCCTGATCCGCACAGGCGACAACATCCTCATAAGTTGGTACTAAAATAATTTTTCGATTGCTCACTTTTTGACTCATTTCGGCAACTTCAGCCACCAGAGTATTCAGCATCACCGGATGCAAGCGAAAGTGCAGGTTGCCGCTATCAGCCCGTGCCAAATCCAGCAAATCTTCTAACATCCGAATCGTGCGTTCAGTTTCCCCAACCGCTGTTTCCAGTGCTTGCTGCTGATAATCACTTAAATTAGTGCTGCGGCGCAGCAAACTTTGTAAATAACCAACAACAACCGTCAGCGGAGTGCGTAATTCGTGGGAAACATTACCAACAAATTGGCGTTGTTGCTCCCAGGAACCAGACAATCTAAACAACATCTCATTAAAAGTTTGTGCAAGTCCTAAAATCTCATCAGGAGCCTGATGCAGTTGGAGTTTTGCCGCCTGCAAATTATCAGCAGACAAAGTGCTAGCTATCTGACTCATCTGTTCCAAAGGATGAAGAGCATGACGAATGCGACTGGCGATCGCCACCATCAACACTAAGATTACCACAATACAGACAACAATTAAACTCCGAATCCCATCATTTAATTGACGTTGCTCATCAGTGATATCTTGAGAAAAATATACCGTACCCAGCAATTCATTTTTAATCCGTAGAGTCGTGCTACAGATCACCAAATAGCGATCGTCCACCTGAACAAAAGTCGGCTCAGCAGGTACTTCCGTCAACGAGATCATCTTCGTAATTTTAGAAGATTGCATATCCATATCAGGTGAATTCACCAAAAGCATCCCATCCTTTCGCTTCACCCACACCATAATTCCTCCTGTAGAAGCTTTATGAACACTTCGAGTCAAGCCAATTTCTAGTGAACCCATTTCACTATAAAGTTCAACCTGTTCGGGAAAACGCATTCCAATATATTCCAGCGTTTGTTTGTGGGCACCAACTAGATTTTGCGACCTTTGCCAGCCAGCCCAAAATGCCACACTGCTAAGTCCTAAAATCGACAGCACTAGCAATTCTAGTGTTAATCGAAACTGAAGTGAAGAAGTGGAAATTCGCTTACCAGTGAGATGGTTGAGGACAGATCTAAATCGGGGAAATTGCTTCATTTTTCTTGTAAGTATTAGTGATAGTAATTAAGTATAAAAATTATACAAATTCCAACTAGAGCAATCAAAAGCAGCAATTGTGGGATGGGCATCTTGCCCGTCCCCCAAAGGTGGTTTATTTGGTATGAGTGAGTCCAGAAATGTAGATAAAAAGATCCATCAGAATGCTCGCTTAAAAGTTTTCCGCAGTGCCTTTTATCTGGTTAAACTCAAAGCGTCGAACATAATCTGCTTCACCATAAAGATTAAAACTAATTGTTGGTTCATCTCCGAGGGCTTCCACATGATGAATCGCATCAGGCATCAAGCACAAAACGTCACCAGGTGCAAGCAAAATATCGCCCACTGTTTGAATTTTATCGGGAAACTTCGCAATTGGCGATCGCCTCCACAAAGTATTTTTCTCCTCTCCACCCAGTAGCGCCACCACTCCCCAACTCGCATGATTGTGAATCGGAGAAACTGTACCCGGAGCCCAAGCCACCAACTGCACCGTCAGAGGAAAAAACGGTTCATCATAAAGTGTTTGTACCGCCCAGCCAGTCTCAGAGTCAGGCTCAAGGAGAGACATTTGAAACCAGGGGGAACTATCTAACAACCTGCGAACAAGGGGACAAATTGCCTGGAGTCGTAAAGAATCATCACTAATTTGCTCTAAGACATCTTCCAAGTCAGTTAAAAAGCGGTAAAGTCGGTAGGGATGAGTCAAATCTTCAATTTGATTAGTAGCTTCGCAAACATGGTACTGTCCATCATCCGTCACTAACCAGTCTTTTCCTGTCATAAATTTGACACCAATGATCGGGGTTGATCTCCACTCTATAAGATATTCCTGCTAACTAGATGATGCGTTCCTAATTCCCAGATGAATTTTTGCTGAAGAAACGGACAGATCCAGCATTCAGAGTTTTATCTCCCATCCATCTCTTCCTCATCTAGCACTCATATTCTTGAGTGTTAATGTAAATAACCTCAAGTCTTGAGGACAACAAAAGATCAGCAGATTTGCCAGAAAGCAAGAATTTTCAAGCAAATATCTAGCCTGAAACTACTAACAATTTATCTAGAATTAAACACATGAAAGTAAAATACATTACCACGATCGCCATTGCCACCATTTTAGGTTTGGCAACAGCTAATGTTAGCTACGCCAATCTCAAAGCTTCAACAAACTCAAACTCTACAACCGTTTCATCCAAAATTGCAGAAGCCAATCCTTGCGCTGGTAAAGCCAATCCTTGCGCTGGTAAAAATCCTTGCGCTGGTAAAGCCAATCCTTGCGCTGGTAAAGCCAATCCTTGTGCTGGTAAAAATCCTTGCGCGGGTAAAGCCAATCCTTGCGCGGGTAAAGCCAATCCTTGTGCGGGTAAAGCTAATCCTTGTGCGGGTAAAGCCAATCCTTGTGCAGGAAAAAGCAGCACAACAACTGTTCATCCTAAGTATTATACCGAGAAAGGCGTAGCCCTTGATGGTCAGGATGTCGTAGCCTATTTCACCCAAAGTAAATTAGTGATGGGAGTTAGCCAATTTAAACAGGATTGGGGCGGAACAACTTGGATGTTTGCTAGTGCAGCAAACCGCGATATGTTTGCTCAAAATCCTGAAAAGTATGCTCCTCAATACGGTGGATATTGCGCTCAGGCTGCGAGTGAAGGCAATCTTGTTGCCACCCAGCCTGATGCCTGGAAAATTGTTGATGGGAAGCTTTATCTCAACTACGACAAGAAAGTACAAGCACAGTGGATGGGTGATATTCCCGGTCACATTGTTTTAGCAAATAAAAATTGGCCGGCTATTTTGAATAACAAAGAATTATTTCGCTAACTTCTAATAGGACTTGGGCGCGGGTACTCAGTAACTGTTTTTTTAACTGTCATACTTGGCTCAAAGTCACATTTTGTACCGCAAATAAGTTTTTTTACTGCTTGCGGGATGCCCACCCCGCCAGCAATTTGATGTTTGGTGCCACAGGCATCTTGTCTGTGGCTGCTGACGCCTACCCGACAACAAACTTGCTGTTTTGTGGAACAGGCATCTTGCCTGTTCTTGAGAATGGTGTAACATCTGAGGTTCGATCGACTTTAAAAACAAAAAGGTTCTTTATGGAATTTAAAGATTTTATGGCTTTGCTGCATCCCGTTGTAGCTGTAGCGATCGTTTTTCCGATGCTGGGCGTGGTTCTGAATATGGCTTGGCAAACCATGCAGCGCCGCCAGCAAATTGCATCCGGGGATAAGAGCAAAATTCCTCCTGTAGTCGGCGCAGAACACGTCAAAGCAGGTAAAATTCTGTCAGGCTCTGTGGTAGGAGTGACGCTGTTGGGGCTAGGCTACCCGATTTTTGAGCATATTTTGAGCAAGGATGTTTGGAGTAAAAACTCGTTTCAGGTCATTTTCATTGTGCTGATGTTTGTTGCGACGATCGCCTCTTTGGTCATGTTGTATCGATCGACACCGGCGTTATGGCGTGGCATATTTGCGACTTTGACTGGTGCTGGCTTGGTGATTCTTGGCACTCAAGATGGCGTTTATCGTCGCACCGATGAATGGTATTGGTCTCACTACTACATTGGGATCACCGCTGCGCTACTGATGGTTTTCTCCCTTGCCATAATTCAAGACATCTACAAAGATCGATCGAATCGCTGGCGCACTGTCCATGTCATCTTGAACTCGATCGCTGTCATGCTGTTTCTGGGACAGGGAATGACTGGAACCAGGGATTTGCTAGAAATTCCTCTAAACTGGCAGAAACCCTATATTTATAGCTGTGACTTCCCCAATAAGACCTGCCCCAAACCGTGAGCGATCGGGGTTAATTTTTAAATATATTGTTGCGCTTGGGCGCTCTTTCCTGTTATCCAAAAGAGCGCCCAAGCGCAACAACGTACCTTTATTTAATTTGAAAAAAGTTCTTGACATTTGCCACAATCTGTGATTAAGTTACTAACCCCGGTATTGGTAGAAAAAAAATATTTACAAATCTTAAATTTTTATTAACTTAAGTATTATAATCGAGGTAACTTCCAACTAAGTATTTATTCTCACTAACATGATAGCGGATCAATTTCCTTGGCTAACCGCGATAGTCATCCTACCCCTCATCGCTGCCCTCGCCATCCCTTTTTTGCCCGATACAGACGGCAAAACTGTGCGCTGGTATGCGCTGGGTGTAGGCATTACAGATTTTGTATTAATGTGTTGGGTGTTTTGGACGCACTACGATCCGAGCATCTCTACTTTCCAAATCGTCGAGAAATATTCCTGGATACCTTCTTTAGGCCTCAACTGGTCTGTTTCGGTTGACGGGCTGTCGGTTCCGCTGGTGTTGTTGGCGGGATTGGTGACGACGCTATCTATTTTTGCTGCATGGGAGGTCGATCGCAAGCCGCGATTGTTCTACTTCCTCATGTTGGTGATGTATTCGGCACAAATCGGAGTATTCGTCGCCCAAGACATCATGCTGCTGTTCATTGTTTGGGAATTAGAACTAATTCCGGTGTACTTGCTAATCTCGATTTGGGGCGGACAAAACCGTCGCTACGCAGCTACCAAATTCTTGATTTACACCGCCGGCGCTTCCATCTTTATTTTGATAGCTGCCTTAGCAATGGGATTTTACGGCGGAGGAAACGTTACCTTCGACATGGTAGAACTCGGCTTGAAGGACTACCCGCTAGGTTTAGAAATCCTGCTTTATGGCGGATTGTTCATTGCCTTCGGCGTAAAACTGGCGATTTTCCCCTTTCACACATGGCTACCTGACGCCCACGGTGAAGCATCTTCTCCTGTGTCGATGATTCTGGCTGGCGTGTTGCTGAAAATGGGCGGATACGGACTGATTCGCCTGAATTTAGAACTTCTTCCCAAAGCACACGTTTACTTTGCACCGATTATGGCGGTGCTCGGCGTGGTTAATATTATCTACGGCGCGCTGAATTCCTTCGGCCAAACGAACATGAAGCGCCGCCTTGCGAATTCGTCGATTTCTCACATGGGATTCGTGTTGTTGGGTATTGCTTCCTTCACGGATTTGGGAATCAACGGGGCGCTGCTGCAAATGATTTCCCACGGTTTGATCGCCTCAGTATTGTTTTTCCTGGCTGGCGTGACTTACGATCGCACTCATACCATGATCATGGACGAGATGGGCGAGATTGGGAAAGTGATGCCGAAAGTGTTTGCCTTGTTTACAGCAGGCGCGATGGCTTCTTTGGCACTCCCCGGTATGAGCGGTTTTGCTAGCGAATTGTCAGTGTTTGTGGGCGTCGCAACTAGCGATATGTACAGCACTTCTTTCCGCGCGGTGATTGTGTTCCTGGCGGCAGTGGGACTGATTTTGACGCCGATTTATTTGCTCTCGATGCTGCGACAGTTATTTTACAACTGTGGAACATTGGCGGCTTGCGACATCGAAGATCTAAATTTGCTGAATCAGAGAAATAATCTTGATGCAGCGGTTTGTTTCGGTAATAGTTGCGTTTTGCCTGGTGATGCACCGTTTATTGATGCTAAACCTCGCGAAGTGGCGATCGCATTTTGCTTTTTGATACCGATTGTCGGCATTGGTTTTTATCCCAACATGGCGATGCAGGTTTACGACGCGAAGACTGTGGCGGTGAATGCCGAAGTCCGCGAATCTTACATCCAAATCGCTCAACAAAATCCTCAGATTTATGCGAAGGGATTTTTGGCTCCCAAAATTGCACAGGCTCCAACTACGCCTGCTTTGGGCAAAATTACTGCCTCTGAATCTGCCTCGGTTTTGGGCATTGTCAAATAATTTTATTGAATTCTGTTTTTGTTGAAAATCGGGCGATCGCTTTTTTTGAAAGGGCGATCGTTTTTTTGTAGAAGGAAGCAGGCCATTCGGCTTCGCGAGCGAGTAACAAGAGGGAACAGAGAAGAAGCAATTAACAACGTCCTAACCATCTTTGCGGTTGCCTTAGCGCTGAATTTCTGCAATAATCCGCGCTAGATTTTCCCTAGCATATCCCACATCCAGGGTTGATTTATATTCCAACAAAGATGCAACTTTGGTCAGAATATTTAGCGGTTCTTCAAAGCCTGTAGTTGTCATAAACAAAACTTGCAGCCGATTTTTAACTAATTCTAAAATAGAGCGACTTCGAGCCTCTTTAATCTCTTTTTGTTGAGCAATACTCGCGCTCAAATTGTGAGTTTTCAATAGCCGCATTCTTTCTATTCCTTGCGTCTTCACCGTCTCCAAAACCTCTGCTCGAATCTGCTCGACTAATCTTTCGCTTACATATTGCACGATTAAAGGCTGAAGCATAAAAACAGTTTCCCCGCCCTCACTGATTTTTTCAATCAGCGAGCGACGACCCAGAGAATCGAGATTTTTTAGCAAATCGGAAAGCGACGAATTGACTAACATCTGTTCTCGCAAAGTCGCCAGGGAAATCGGACCTTCAGCAATAGCCAGCCAATAGGAAATCTCTTGTTCTGAACTCGACATTCGATCGAACTGCTGCGCGAGCAAATTGCTGATGTGTTCTTCAATAAATAACGCCGTCGCTTCCAAAAATTTGCCAACATTCCCATCAAAAAACTCGTGAATCGTTGTCGCTACAATCTTCAATGCTAACAGATTGCCTCCGTACCGGGTTAACAATATTTCCCATTCTCTATCTTGAGCCGATAAGCCTTTTTCTTGGAAAATTTCCCTGGCTATTTCCTGGGAAATCGCCGGTTTTAAAGACTTGACTTTTTCTCCCGCCAGCAAAGCCATTTCCGTAGGTTCTTCGGAACTAACTAGGACAAAACAGCTATGGTGATTGACCTCACAGAGCCGCACAATTAAATCTCGATATCCTTCGCAGCCTTCGCGGTAGTGTCCCGCTAGTGCGTCGGGTTTGAGCACTGATTCAAAATCGTCTAAAATTAGCAGACAGCGGTGTTTCCGCAGATAATCGATTAATCGCGAAATTTTGCCGTTGAGGTCTGCTGGTAAATCAGGTCTTTGTTGGTTAGAAAAAAGTTGAATTAAGCTAGCGAGGAAGTCGGATGGTGCTGGAGTCGATCGCAGCGATCGCCAAATCACAAAATCAAACTCATCCTGTACCTGTTTTGCCAACTGCACCGACAGAGTTGTTTTACCACTACCGGCCAAACCCAGCAGCGCTACTACCCGACAATTATCCGATAGAATCCACTGCTTTAAAGTAGTTAATTCTTCAGTCCGTCCGTAAAAAACCGCAACATCCGGTGCTTGGCCCCAATCTTCCTGTCGGCGGGCGATAGGCATTTTGAACAGAGATCCTTTACTTCGACTAAAATCGATCGAACCCTGCTCCGTGTGGTATGAAAATAGCAACTGATGCCTCAATTCCGAGAGCTTTCCAGGGCCGTTCCCCGCAATCTGAAACTTTTTGTAAACTTCGCCTAATCTTTTGCGAACTGCGATATCGCTAATGCCAAGCTGGGTTGCAATGGTAGCCGTAGATTGACCATCGAGAGCCATAAACAGAGTCTCTAACTCGGCATCTGTGACACCGCGCTCTTTGGCGATCGTTTGCACAAAGTTTTGAGGGATCGGAGTAGTCAAAGTAGGAATCTCGCCTGTACTAAAAATATACATTCTATTATATTCTGTAACCTGGCTCAGTCCTCAAATCCGGGGACAGGAAGTAGTAGAACCTATTCTAGGGTGGGGGTCGGCGCGGCAATTAATCTGTAGCACTCAACGATAAATCTCCAACCGCGCCGCCACCACCGCGAACAAACAACCGGGTCAATTTACAATTCCTGAAAGCAGCTCTGTATCAGCCAAAAACCTTCGTACTATCGCGGTATTTTTCGCTCGAAAGCAGCCGCCAACTCCCATCGCCCAAAAGTTCCAAAACCTGCTGGTGATATTTCAACAAGCTCAATCGGTGGCCGACACTCACAAATGTAGTTTGAGTTGCTTGCAACTGCTCGTATAAAACTTGCTCATTCTTCAAATCTAAAGCACTTGTCGCCTCATCCAAAATAGCATATCGCGGTTTCGTCAACAACAATCTGGCAAAAGCTAAACGCTGCTGTTCTCCCAGGGACAAAATCTCGACCCAATCTAAAGCCTCATTAAAACCGCCCAATCTGTCCGGCAAATCTGCTAAATTTACTAATGCCAAAACCTGGCGCAATTGTTCCTCATCAACCTCGCTGCTGGTGTTGGGATAGAGAAGTTGCGATCGCAAACTGCCCAAAATCAGATAAGGACGCTGCGGCAAAAACAGCATTTCTCGCAGTTCCGGCCGCGCCAGACGACCCGTTCCCGAATCCCACAAACCCGCAATAGCCCGCAGCAAAGAACTCTTCCCAGAACCGCTTTGACCGACAATTAACAGTCCTTCTCCCGGCGACACCGCTACGGACAAATCCCTAATCAAAGTCTTTTGATGCTTGGGAGTATCTAAAGTAACGTGTTTCAGCGTCAACTGAGAATCTACTACGACATCTATAGTAGTTCCTTCTGCACGAGATACCGCCCTTTCTGCTTCCAAAGTATCTGTAAATATAGTTAAACGATTGATGCTAGCTGCAAAAGAACTAAGCGGTTCAATGCGACTGACAATCAGTGAAAAAGCGGCTAAAACCTGACGGAAAGCAAAAGCCGCCTGAGTGATGTCTCCAAACTGGATCGTATCGGTTTTGTCGGCAAAATAAGCAGGAGCGAGAAACAAAGCCGGAATAATCACCACAGCATACCCGTATCCAGTTGTAAAATAATTCAAATTTCGCTGCCAGCCAATTAGCAAATTAAAATTGCGAAATACTTCCACGAACCGCTGCTTTATTTGCATCGATTCTCGCTCTTCCCCCCCATAAAAAGCAATTGATTCAGCATTGTCGCGAATGTGAACCAGTCCGTAGCGCAAATTAGCTTCTTTTTTAAGTTGCTCGAAATTCAGAGGCACTAATCTTTGACCAAAAATCAGAGTGGCGATCGTGCCCAAAATAGCATAGACAACCAGGAAAATCGAAAGTGGTTTCGAGATTGACCACAGGATACCTGTGAAAGATATAATATTAACTATTGAAGCCAGGATTGCCACTATAAATGTCAAACTTGTCTGAGTAAACGATTTAACATCTTCAGAAATTCGTTGGTCGGGATTGTCGATTTCCTTGTGTGAATTTATTTCATAATAAGCCCGATTCTTAAAATACTTGTCCAGGAACTTATTTGTCATCCATTCCCGCCAGTAGAGACTCAATTTATCTTGGGTGTAGCCGTAAATTACTACAATAGGAGTGCCGACTGCAAAAACCCCTGCATAGACAAAAAGATACTTCCAATAATTGAGCTGGTCTTTCTTTGCTAGTGCTGTGTTGAAAAAGTTGCTGACGTAACTAATTATTACATTCAAGCCGCTGACAGACAGGGACAATAACAGCAATAGAGCCAATAATGCCCACGACTGCCAATGCGGTCTCAATTTGCCTTTGACTAATAAAAAAATGCTGAAAGGAATAATTAGCATCAAGGCAATAATAAGCATTGCCGGAGACTGAATAATTCCTTGCAACAAACTAACTAACCCAGCAGCAATATTATTGACAAAAACGGGAAAAAGAGCGACCCCGCCCAAACATACAGCACTGACGAGTAAAAACATAGCAGCGAAGAGAAATATCAACAACAGCGCTACTAATCCCAGAAAAATCTTGCCTCCTCCAGGCTCTAAAGGATAAAAGTAAGGCTGAGCGATCGCAATAAATCTCTTCCACAACTGACGGTCAAATCGATTCATCTTTGCTGTTTACAAAACTACTTCAACTGTTTTAACATATCAAGTTTTATTACCGAGTGTCGCAGTAATTTATTTGGGAGTTGAGCGAAGAAATTGGGTTTCATATCATGTGCGCGGTCAGTACAATTAAATTGGTTCGATCGTTCGGACTTTAGTCCTCATGAAAATCAGAGGACTGAAGTCCTCGCTACCAACCTGATAACGGTTATTTGACCGGACACGATCTTAATTACCAGAAAGAATTGATTTAAAGCCAGAACCCTGATCTGGAGAAATTAAAATCAGACGATTCATTACTCCAATCCTCTTCCTTCTACGTAGATGTCGCCCTCAAGCTGTCAACTGTCAACTGTCAACTGTCAACTGAAAGAGGAATATTTGTTTTCCGATTTTAGTCCTGGAAAGCCAAAAAGTTTGTAGGTTAGTTGTGGAGCAAATCTAAAATTTCAAATCGATCGCATCAGAAGCAGTCGCGCTGTCGCCGATCGCCTCCGACGACGATAGATTGTAGTAAAATCGGTGGCTAATCCCCAAACTAACTTGCTTGAGCACCCAATACAAAACAGCAATGACGACAAATGTTGCAGCCATTACGACAACCGGACGCTTACCAATCAAATCATTCATGACGGTGTTAACCAACGCATCGGGATTCGTCAGAATGTCCCAAGTGTTGAAGCGGATAAATCGCCCTAAATAAATGCCGATCGCCGAAAGTGCGTGTATAGTTATCTCCGTTACCAGAATAAATCTACCCCAACCCTGTTGCTTCAGATAGTAACCCAAAGCCATCACCGACAGTACATAGGCCTCAAATCCCGCCAGCATAAACGCCAGATACTGCGGAATTAAAGCCAGAGTTACAGTCCACTCCGAGTACCCATATTGAATCTGGCGGATCAGATGAATAATATCAGTTAAAACGTAGGGCGCATTGGGCAAAAATGCGATAAACGCCAGAAAACCGCCCCACCAGCGGAGAGAGCGAACTCCGCGCTGTCGCAGTACCCAGATGTCTACAGCCATCAGCACGATCGTAATGGCGATCGCCCCCAAAACGTAAGTTTTGCCCACATCCTGCACAATGTGCCTCAGATAGGACAAAACATGGCGGGTACTGGGCACAAAAGTAGCGCCCAGAAGCACCCATGTACCCCACAGCAGCCAGCGCGATCGGGGTTTGCGGAACAGCCAAAAACTCAGCGCCAGCGGTAGTAAACCTAAAAATAAATTCCAAGACATCCAGCGGACATTGTGTCCCATTGCTTCGAGCGCTTCCAGGATTAATCCCATCATGTTAATTTTTATACAGTTAAAGGTTTGATGCAGCACCGCTTTCTCAGCAGCTTGAATCTATCTTAGTCGCTATAGCAGAAGGAAGAGTTGACAGTTGACAGTTGACAGTTGACAATTGACAGTCTGATTTGTAGGGTGCGTCAGCTCGCCGCTTCTGGCTCCCCACCTAAAAATTCGGCCATGAGCTGACGCACCCTACCACTATGGAGTCAATCTAAAATCCCAAATCGAAGCTCCGCACCCTACTACTGATAGCTTTTGCCGATCGGAATTTCAATCTTAAAAGTCGTTCCCTGTCCCATTTGGGAAATACACTCAATCTTACCCTTGTGCTTTTCTACCACAATCGAGTGCGCGATCGACATTCCCAGCCCCGTACCTTTCCCCACAGCTTTTGTCGTAAAAAACGGGTTACAAATGCGATCGACAATCTCATCGGGAATGCCCGTACCGTTATCCGAAATTTCCACCATCACAGTGTTTTGCGGCGTTACACCAGTCCAAATAGTAATCCGGCCGGGATTTTTCTCTGCTTCAGAAACCGACAACTTGTGACAGCGTTCCTCAATCGCATCAATGCCATTAACAATAATATTCATAAACACCTGATTCAATTGGCTCGCATAGCACTCCACCAGTGGCAGTTTGCCGAACTCCTTAATTACTTCAACTTCCGGGCGGCTGTCGTGACTCTTCAAGCGGTGCTGCAAAATCAACAAAGTGCTATCAATTCCCGCATGAATATCCACAGGCTTCATTGCCGATTCGTCCAGCCGTGAGAAATTTCTGAGGGACAAGACAATTTGCCGGATGCGCTCGGTTCCTACCTGCATCGAACCCACAATTTTTATTAAATCCTCAGCCATGAAATCCAAATCAATCTCTTGAATGCGATCGACAATTTTTGGATTAGGTTCGGGATACTCATGTTCGTAAAGAGTCACCAGATCGATCAACTGTGTAGTATATTGCTTGAGATAATCAATGTTAGCGTGAATGAAGTTAACCGGATTATTAACTTCGTGGGCGATGCCTGCAACTAATTGCCCCAAAGAAGACATTTTTTCAGTTTGAATGAGCTGAGATTGAGTAGAGCGCAATTCCAGCAGCGCTGACTCTAACTCTCTGGATCTCGATCTTTCTCGCGCCTCGCTTTGTCGCAGATCTTCATCTGCTTGTTTACGAGTCGTAATATCCTGGGAAAATCCAATTATTACCTTGGGCTGACCTTCAGAATTCCTGCTAAAAATACTATCCCTACTTTGCAGCCAAAAGCATTGATTGTCTGCGCCCTGCATCCGGTACTCAATTTCCAGAACTTTGCCATCCTCAATTCCTGCAAAACTCGCGTGATGTTCCAGAACTTTTGACAAATCTTCGGGGTTCATTAACTGAGGAATCAGTGACGCACCCATCGCTTGAATTTCGTCAAAGCTATAGCCCAAAATCGTGCCAATAGAAGAATTAGCATAGACATTTCGCTGTTCTTCCAAGTCGTAGAGATACAACATACCGGGAGTAGCATCGGCGATTTTTTTAATGAACTGCTGGCTGTCTTGCAAAGCTAATTCAGCTTGCTTGCGATCCGTCACATCAATGGTGATGCCGTCCCAAAGAAGATCGCCATTTTTTTTAGCTTCAGGACGCGCAATTACCTGAAACCAGCCAATTTTGCCAGAAGGCAGCACCAGCCTTCCTACCCACTGCCAAGGTTGCAAATTTTGCGCTGAAATAGTAATAGATTCTTCATAACTTTGGCGGTCGTCTGGATGAATTAAATCTATTAGTAAATCCGCATTTTGTAAAACAGCTTCGGGTTCTAACTCAAACATTTCTAGGGAAGCAGGACTCATGTAAGGGAAACTGACAGAGCCATCTGAACGCAGCAAACATTGATAAATCATTCCCGGCAAATTAGCCGACAGCTTTTGAAATTTTGCCTCGCTTGAACGCAGTGCTTCCTCTGCTTGTTTGCGCTCCGTAATGTCAGTAATTGAACCAACAATGCGGACTGCTTTTCCAGATTCGTCCCACAAAGCTTGTCCCCGACAGAGTATCCATTTGTAGGAGATGTTGTAGCACCACAAGCGGTATTCGATGATGTAATGGGGTGTTGTTCTGTCTAAATGGTCTTGGAAAGCCTGCATTACTAAGTCTAAATCGTCGGGATGCGTCATCCTGTTCCATTCGTCAAAGTAATCGAGATTTGGGCTTTGTTCGTATCCGGTGATTGCCTTAAAGCGATCGGATAGGAATATTTCTCCGGTGTGTAAGTTCCAGTCCCAAATACCATCATTATTGCCTTTGAGCGCTAACTGCCACCGTTCTTCTGTTTGGAGCAATTGAGCTGTTCTTCTTTCTACTCTATTTTCTAGTTCTTGATTAAGCTGTTTGAGACTTTCTTCTGCTTGTTTGCGCTCGATCGCAATTCCTGCTAAATGCCTGACAGTTTCGATCGATTCCAGCTCAAAATTTTGGGGAGCGCGCGGTTCGGCGGAATACATGGCGAAAGTCCCTAAAACTTTGCCGACCGACGATAAAATCGGACTAGACCAGCAAGCTCTCAGTCCAAAAGTAAAGGCTAAATCTCGATAATTTTCCCACAAAGGATCGGTAGCAATATCTGTAACGATCACTTGTTCGCGGCGGTAGACAGCAGTGCCGCAGGAACCGACATCCGGGCCGATGGCTGCACCATTAACAGCAGCATTGTAACTTTCCGGCAAACTCGGCGCCGCTCCGTGCAGCAAATGTTGACCGTCTTCATCTAACAGCAAAACCGAACCCATGACATCTCTCGATTGCTGTTCGACAATTTCAATTAATGTATTTAAAGTATCGCTCAGAGAAGCGCCCTGAGCAATCATTTCTAAAATTTGTTTTTGACCGCTCAACCAATTTTCAGATTGCTTGCGCTGCGTAATGTCGCGGGCTACCAAGAGAACCGTATTTTCTTTCATGGGCGAAATGTTAGCGAAAAACCACTTTTGTTCGCTGCCAATTTGCAGGTTATATTCAAAACTACTGATTTGATTCGTAGCGAGGGCGAGGCGAATTTGCTTCAGAAACATTTCTGCTTTTTCTGGATCAAATATATCGCGGGTTTTTTGTCCGATAATTTCGGCCGGTGGCTTGTACAAAAGTTCGGGATTTGTGGGGGCAATTTTCAGGAAGCGTCCTTCAATATCCAGCACCAAAATCACGTCATTCATGGCCGCAAACAAAGCTAGCAATTCTGATTCAGATGCTTGCAGGGCGATTTCAGCTTTTTTGCGATCGCTAATGTCTGTACCTACCGACAGGATCCCGATCGATCGCCCTTGGGCATCGAGCAAAGGTTGGTTTCTCCAGGCTACCCAGACTTTTTCGCCATTGCGGCGGATGTTTTGATTTTCGTGTTTGAAGTATTTGTCCGGCTCGGCAGCACAGTCTCGAATTATTACGGCTAAAGAATTTTCGGACAAATCGGCCGAATCTACAATTGTGCCGATCACACTTTTGCCAATTATTTCTGCTTCTAAATACCCAAAAAAAGTTTCCGCAAACTCATTAAAAAAAGTAATCTTACCTTCGCTATCTAACTGCACAATAATGCTGTTAGCATTCTCCACCAATTGCCGATACTTAGCTTCGTTCGCGCGCAATTTCGCAGTGCCGTAGACCCAGCTAAAGGCCACCGCCCCGCAGAAAACAGCCAGCAAGCAGCCGCCAAACAGCAACCACCCCCGCAGCGGCGAATTCTTTTGCCATCCTCCCGCCGGAATTGCTGCCAACTGCCAGGAACCGTTGGGCAAGGTCACTTCCAGAACCACGGGATTGTTCTCAAAAATCGACTTGTCGCCGAAAAACACGTCGCCGGACTTTCCCCTCCCGTCTTTGCCCCGCACAGCGTATTGCAGCTTGGCTGAGGAATCGTTGAGTCCTGCTTCGTCCAACAGGGAGTTTTTGTCGAGAACCAGGTTGGCCAAGCCCCAGTAAACTCCTGTTTCGGGCTCGGCACCAGGGGGTGTGAGAAAAATGGGCGATCGACTGACGAAGGCCACGCCTCCCTCCAATAATTTCACTGGCCCGGCAACCAAAGTTTTTCTGGTGTTGATGACTTCTTCGACCATTTGTCGCTGTTCGGGTACCGCCGTCAAGTCAAGCCCGATCGCCTTTTGATTTCTCTCCCGCGGATAAATGTAAGCGATCGTCGTGCCTTTAACTAAACTTATGCTGCGAATACCGGTTTGCTGTGCCAGCAGAATTCTCGCCGTCGCTGCAAACTCGGCTTCGGTGATGTTTGGGTTGTTGGAAATGTCAGCCACCAAACCCCGGATCAAAAACAGCCGGGAATTTAAAGAGCTTTCCAGCTTAGAACGGACTGTGCTGAGCCGATCGATCGTGCTAGTGCGGCTGTACTGCAAAAATCGCTGTTGTTCCGATCGGTCTAAAATGCCAACTCCCACCAAAATTGCTACTGATGTGACAATTGCTGCTATATAAGGTGAAATTTGAAATTTTTTAATCTTAAAGTATTGCATTGGCCGGCACTTAAGCTATATTTCTAAGTCTTTAGATAGATTTATTTTAATTCGATTTTTCTAGGCCGATGCAAAATTTCCGACATACCGGGCTTGGGGCAAGAGTGGAGGGGTAGGCACGGGGGCACTACCCCTACAAGACAAAACCCTGATTTTTTCTAGAATGAAACAGTCCAGACTCTCCCTCTCCCCGTTCGGACTCGCGCACCCGAAAGACGGGATTTATTGGTTAAAATGGAGTTAGCAATAATTTTTGTCAGCGCTGGGCGTAAATCTTCATAGGGGCAATTTGATGCAGGAACAGTTGATGGAAGCGATCGCCCCTTACCGCGATCGAGTAGATTATTTAGAAGTTCGCCTCGAAAAAAGCGAGTCAACGGCGATTAGTTTTCGCGGCCCTCAGTTAGATGCTGTCAACCGCAGTTTCAGTCTCGCCGGCGGCATCCGCGCCTGTCACAAAGGCGGCTGGAGTTTTGTAACTTTTAACGGTTTAGCTGAGTTAAAAGCTCGGATTGAAGAAGCTGTCGTGCAGTCTCGTTTAGTTGGCAGCGAAAAAACTGTACTAGCAGATGTCACGCCGATTCAAGATTATGTAGCGGTGGAATTGGGTCATGATCCGCGATCGATCACTCTAGCAGAAAAGCGCAAGTTGCTCGAATCTTACAACCAGTTGCTGTTAGATTATGACCCGCGAATTCAGACGACAATGGCGGGTTACAGCGATCGATTTGGGATTACTTATTTTGTGAATTCTCAAGGTACTTCGATCGCTCAGGAGCGTTTGGATGTCACCGGACGCTTCGGGGCGATCGCCCGCAATGAAGATGGTGTCGTCCGTCAAGGCTTTGAGTCGATTCATTCGCGATCGGATTACGATGTCTTGACAAATATTGAAGATCGTGTTAAGAGTGCGGCGGTTCGAGCTGTCAGCCAACTAGAGGCAAAACCGGTCAAAGGCGGTCAGTATCCGGTGATTTTAGACCCTTATTTGTCGGGGGTGTTTATTCACGAAGCTTTCGGGCATTTGTCGGAAGCAGACGGCATTTACGAAAACCCGAAAATGCAGGAATTGTTGACTTTGGGCAAGCCTGTGGCGATCGAACAATTGAACGTAATTGACGATGCAACTCTGCCGGGATTGCCAGGAACTCTCAAATATGACGACGAAGGCGTGCCCGCTCAGTGCAAGCATTTAATCAAAAATGGAGTTTTAGCAGCGAGGATGCACAATCGCGAGACTGCGGGCAAAATGGGCGAAGCTCCGACGGGAAATGCGCGGGCCCTGAGTGCTACTTTTATGCCGTTGGTGCGGATGACTAATACGGCGATCGAATCTGGCGCACATTCTTTTGACGAAATGGTGGGCGACATTGAGGAAGGGGTGTATGCAGTGCGGATGTTGGGAGGACAAACCAACGGCGAAATGTTTACCTTTGCGGCGGCTGAAGGCTTCATGATTCGCGACGGCAAATTGGCTGAACCGGTGAGTGATGTCACTTTAAGTGGCAATGTATTTCAGACTTTAAAGGATATTGAGTCGATCGGCAACGACTCAGTTTATGCCTACGGCGGCTGCGGCAAAGGTGGCCAAAGCGGTTTACCCGTCAGCGTCGGCGGCCCCCATTTGCGGATTAAAAATGTTGTAGTCGGAGGAAGATAAAAAATGTTGAGTTTTGATTTTTGAACTCAACAGTTTTTATCCGAATATGGTTCAGTTATCGCTATTTATCGCCCGGAGATCCCCCTAAATCCCCCGAAAGCAAGGGGGACTTTGAGGATACTCTTGTCCCCCCCTTTTTTAAGGGGGGTTAGGGGGGATCTCCGGGCTTAACTAAACCGTATTGGTTTTTATCCCAGTCAGGCGCGCCACAAGCACCCAAAAGCTCAATAAAAACCCCGGCTTCTTCAAGAAACCGGGGTTTTTTCTACCAACTAAAGTGAGAGGAGTGAAAAATCAAAATGTAGCGGTTGCGGGAATTCTGCATTTCTCGCGCAACCTCTAAATCAAACTACGGGCCAATTTTAGTGGCAGCTACTTAAAGCTGTCTCATTTCATCTTCAAGCACCCGAATCAAATCTTGGTTGCCGTTGGCTCTGGCTACTTCTATGCGGTGCGTCAGTTGCTTTTGAATATTAGCACGGTGGGTGTCAGCGATTTTTTTGACGTTTTGGCGATTTGTGTTCATGGTGGACATTCCTTATATTTAATTTGGTGTACTCGCTACTTATTCAATATAGCGCGAAATTTCAAAAAGTATCGAAATTTACAAAAAATTTACATTGATTGACCGATCGCCCAAAATAGTGTACACTATTTGCCATAAGTCAATAGCGATATCTTGACAATTTCCCTAATTTAAATAGTAGGGGTCGGCCAGATTCTCGCTCCACTCATTGCTTCAAGACTTATGTGGGGCAGGCAAGAATTTAGCTCAACAGACGGGAATCCCCTACATTTACTGAAAACTCAAAACTTGCCCCAGCGCCTCTACCAACTGCTGAAGGTGTGCGAGCTCGTGAGTTGCCATCAGCGAAATCCGAATTCGACTCACGCTGACAGTCGGAGGCCGAATCGCCACAGCAAAAATACCCATCTCCTTAAGTTGGCTGCTAACTGTTAAAGCTGTGGCTGCATCTTTTAACGGCAGACTGAAAATTGGAGAGAGGGAATTGCTAATTGGTAATTGGTGATTGGTAATCGCGCCATATTTAAAAGTTTCAATATTTTGCTGCAACCGCACTCGGCGTTCTGGTTCTTGCTGGACAATTCTCACAGCTTCCAAAGCAGCCGCCGTGTCAGCAGGCGTCAATGCTGTAGTATAAATCCAAGTTGCAGCTCGATTGCGGAGAAAATCAATTAAAGCAGCAGAGCCCGCAACGTAGCCGCCCAAACTTCCCAAAGCTTTGCTAAGCGTGCCAACTTGGATTAGTGGCAATCCCGTACACCCGAAATGTTCGGCGCAACCGGCACCGCTAGCACCGAAAACTCCTGTAGCGTGAGCTTCATCTACTAATACCATACAATTAAATTGCTCGCCCAAACCTAGTAACTGCGGCAGCGGACACAAGTCCCCATCCATGCTGAAGACGCTATCGGTAATAATTAAACACTTGCGGTATTTGGCCCGATTTTGCTCTAGTTTGGCTTTTAAATCTTCAAGATTGCAGTGATTGTACTCTAACGCGGTTGCACCGCTGAGTGTGGCTCCATTTTTCAGGCTCGAATGGTTGTACTTGTCAGATAATATCAAATCGCGCTGGCCGACAACTGATGCGATCGCCCCTAAATTCGCTAAATATCCCGAACTGAATACTAAAGCGTCTTCGGTTTGTTTTAAATTAGCTATAGCCAGTTCTAGCTGTCGGTGCAAATCGCGGTGTCCGCTGAGCAACCTCGAACCCGTCGCGCCCGTACCAAATTCCTGAGTTGCAGCCACAGCCGCTTGAATTAGCCTGTCATCCCCCGCCAGGCCGAGATAATCGTTGCTGGCAAAGTTAATCAGCCGGCGGTTTCCTAATTTTACCGCAGGGCCCGGGCAACTTTCGATCGATTGTGGCGATCGATACCAATCCGCCCGGTGAACAGTGTCGAGGGACTTCTCTATCCAAGCATAAGGGTCTGCGTTCATATTGTTCGGCGATCGGGTAATAAGTTATATTAGCGGGTGATCAGTTCCTCCGCATCACCAAAGCATATGCCACTCACTAAAAAATACAGATTAGTCACCCGCAGCGATTTTGACGGTCTTGTCTGTGCCGTTTTGCTCAAAGAACTCGATTTGATCGACGAGATTAAATTCGTGCATCCTAAAGATATGCAAGACGGAAAAATCGACATAACAAATAACGATATTAGCACCAATTTACCCTATGTTGAGGGAGTGCATCTAGCTTTCGATCACCATTTCAGCGAAACTCTCAGACACGACAAAATCAAAATCAACCACATCATCGACCCCTATGCAGCTTCAGCAGCTAGGGTACTCTACAAATATTATGGAAGCAAAGCAAAGTTTCCTACTATTTCCGAGGCGATGATGGCGGCAGTTGACAAATCAGATTCCGCTCAATTTGCCCAAGAAGAGGTTTTGCATCCGCAAGAGTGGGTACTGTTAAACTTTTTAATGGACGCCCGCACCGGGTTGGGCAGGTTTAAAGAATTTACGGTTTCCAATTATCAGTTAATGATGGAGTTAATCGATTACTGCAAAAATCATACCATCGATCAAATATTGCAGCTTCCTGATGTGAAAGAAAGAGTAGACCTCTACTTCGAGCAATCAGAAAAATTTCAAGACCAAATACAGCGCTGCGCCAAAGTTTATGGTAATTTAGTTGTTTTGGATTTGCGCAACGAAGATGTGATTTATGCAGGGAATCGTTTTGTACTTTACGCTTTGTTCCCGGAGTGCAATATATCGATTCACGCACTGTGGGGACTGAAAAAACAAAATACTGTTTTCGCAGTTGGCAAATCAATCTTTAACAAAACTTCTCAAACTAATATTGGGGAGTTAATGTTAAGATATGGCGGCGGCGGGCACCGGAATGCTGGAACTTGTCAGATTGAAAACGATCAAGCTAGTAAAGTTTTGAAAGAGTTAATTGCCCAGATTGAACAAAATCGTTAAATTAGCTTGATATTTTTTGCATTCAGGACTTGAGTCTTTGATTATTTAAATTTTCAGGACTGAAGTCCTTAGTACAAAAGGGAGTTTTCAGGACTGAAGTCCTTAGTACAAACGGGAGTTTTCAGGACTAAAGTCCTTACTACAAACAGGAGTTTAGTCCTCAAGGTTTTGAGGTTGCGCGTTCGGGGTATTGAGATTTTCTGCACTCTTGCCTTTGACTGGCGACAAATGGTCTACTAAACCCATATCAAAAGCCACATCTGGTAAATCAGCGGCGTTATAATTTCCTGGTTCAAACAATCGCCCAGGAGTAAAACAAGGCTGCTTCAATCTTACCACTTCGCTAGGTGAAAACATTCCCCTAAACATTTTGCGTTCGAGTCCCATATTTCCGCTCCTAAAACAACTCTCGCATCAATCTTAGCAATTTTTTGCCCGTAGCTTCCCAATTAAACAAATCCGCCGTCTCTCTAGCTTTTTGAGCTATCTCAAAACGCATCGGATCTTCAATAATTTTTCGCAATTGCTCGCGAACAGACTGAACATTTGGTTCTGCCCAATGAGGAGCATTTCTGATTTTCAGATACTGAGTATCGTAACACTCTCCGACGGGAATTAGATCGTAAGCAATGGGATAGCAGTTAGTAGTATTGGCGTAGTCCGTCGGGCCTCCGTACAGAGTCATGGCGACGGGTAAACCCGCAGCAAAGGCCTCCAAAATTTTAATCGCAAAACCTTCGCCGCGAAAGGGAGCTAAAACAGCATCGGCTGATAAGTATAAATCAGCTAGTTCTGCTTTGGTAAAAAATTTAGGTTTTACGTAAACTTTTGGCTTTAACTTGCCGAATTGCTTTTCGATATTTACGAGATGTTCCACTATGACATCAGGATTTTTGCCGCCATCTTTGATAATTAACTCTACGTTGGCATCATCTTTAAACTCTTGATAAAATGCTTGAATGGCGAGGTCGGTGCCAAATCTATACAAATCGTAAGAATTGGTCATGTGCAGAATAGATTTTATATTTTTTTGGGTTTTGTGCGGTTTGGGAGAATACAGTTGCGAGATTAAAGGATTGAAACCTAAAGGTACGACTGAGACTTTTTGGGCGGGACAGCCAGCTTTGATTAAAACGTTTTTAGAATATTCGCTTACTGCTAAAATGTGGGATGAATTATTGACTGCATCGTAAATCCAGTAGTCATAATTCTCATCGTTTCTGGCGAATTCGTAATTAATGGCAAAAAATTCTAAGTTGAGATGTCCGTTAAGTTCTTTGAGAAAGTAAGGTTTCCAGTAGTGAGACCACTTGATCTGAAATAAATCTGATGGGGCGGTGTTCATCCACTTCGCTAGCAGGTGGTTTTCTTCGGCTGTGGAATTGCGGGTGACGTGAGATGCGATTTCTGAGGGTTCGACTGAAATAGGAATCCCGATTTTGTCTAAGGTTTTCGCCAGTGATAGGGTGATGTCGGCGAAGGAATTAAAGTTTTGAAAGCCGACGTTAAAGTGAACCATAGTCATTAGTCAGTAGTCATTAGTTAGTAGTCATTAGTCAGTAGTCATTAGTCATTAGTCATTAGTCATTCTTTAGCATAGCTGCCTTATGATGATTTTTCTAGGATGCCGATCGCACTAAAATAACTGTACAGTCGCACCCGCGCGCCACTGCTTCCGGGATGTTCCCGTGAATTACCTGTTTCAGTAGCCCTTCGCGACTCGCTCCTAACACGATCGCATCGCACTGATCGTTCTGAGCCTGATCGATTAAAGCATCAGAAACCGATTTAGCGCAAACCGTAGTCGCGATTACCGAACAGCTAACCCTGCGCTTGATAAACTCCGCTGCTTGCTTTAATTCGTCGCGCGAGGGTTCTGTAACTGAAGGCTGGTGAACTTGACACAATTTAATCTCCGGTAGAGCACTCGCAGCCACGAAAGCAGGTAGCAATCGCAAAGCCGCGGCTTGTTTGTAACTGCCGCGGATTGGTACTAACCAGCGCTGTAAACCCATCAGCGTATGCAACCCCAATTCCTCGGTGTGAATGTTGGAATATGGTGCGGGAGATTCTGCTATTTGGGATTCGGGATTTTCTGGGAGGTTGTTGTCGATCGAATCAGCAGACTCTTTCCTCAATGCTTCGCCCCTAACTTGTGCCTTTTGTCCCCAGTCACCTGTCTTACCTTTGAGTAATAACTTGTCACTCCACTTCACCAAAATTACCTCGCAGCCAGCTTGCCGAATTACAGTATCTACCACATCGCCAAAAATGCGTCCAGTTGTGGATAATTCGCCTTGCCAGCCCATCAAAATTAAATCTATATGTCGCTCCTTAATCGTCTCCAAAATCGCGTTAGGCACGTCGTGAGCTACCCGTATTTGGGTGTGTACTGGCAAGTTCCAAGTGCGAATAATTCGCTCGGCTTGTTGCAGGAGGCGACGGCTTTTTGTAGTCCGCACTGCGCTTTCGGAGGGGGAACTGTTGCGCGGTACTAAGATGATTTGCAGGCATTCTAATTCGTAATTGCGATCGCGCGCAATGGCCGCCGCTAGTCGCAGCAACGCGGGTGCTGTTTGCGGGTTGGAAAGCGGCACTAACAGCCTGCCGTTGCCGACTTGGGGAGCTTTGGTTTGATACACTACATAGGATGGTTCTGGATGCGGGCCTTGGGTTGTTTGTCCGCTGAGGCGATCGGATTCAACTCGGATAATGTCGCTGCGAGTAATAATTCCCACCAAATGGCGGCCTTCTACTACCGGCAAGCGGCTGAGATGGTAGTTGTTGAGCCTGTACAAAACCTCGCTTAAAGTATCGGTTGCTTTTACCGTAATTGGCTGTACAGTCATAAATTCTTTTAGCAGGGAGTTGCCGGAAAAATTGCGATTGCTGGCATTTGCCAAATCGGTTTGACTGACAATTCCCACTAATTTACCGCCGTCTACTACTGGAAATCCTCGGTGGTGCGATCGCGAAAAAGCCTGCATCACTTCCTCCAAAGTCAGCAGGCTCGAAAGAGTTTCAACTCGGCGCTGCATAACGTCGTTTGCGTGCAAGTCGCTCAAAGTATTGCTGGCAGCTTTTACCTGCGTCAGTTGAATGCCGTTAAACTCCAAAAGGTGACTGTACAACGAGCCGCTGTCTACCTTTTCTGCGACTAAATAAGCAACAACAGAACAGATCATCAAAGGTAGCACTAATTTGAAATCCGCCGTAATTTCAAACACAATTACTACCGCAGTAATCGGAGCCCTCGAAACCGCGCAAAAAAAACCTCCCATTCCCGCCAAAGCATAGGTTGTTGGCAAACCAACACCAAGGGAATTTTCTTGCAAAATCCCCACAAGTTGACCTAGGGCAGAACCCATAACTAAGGAAGGAGAAAATAATCCTCCCGGAGCTCCAGAAGCAGCGGAAATAATTGTTAGAAAAAAATGAGCTGCAAAAGCAGTTAAACTCGTTATAGCGTTGGCTTCACCAGTTAGCAAAAACTCCCGCAAACCTGTATTGTTCCGAAAAGTTTCTGGCAAAAAAGCTATTACTGAACCGCAGATTATACCAGCTAGAGCAATTCGCACTGGCAAGGACAATTTGAGGGTTCGTTTGTTAAAGTTTAAGCTAGCAACAATCCCTTTGCTAAACAAAGCTCCGAAAATTCCCGCTAGAACTCCTAACAGTATGTAAAACGGAATTTCGGAAATTTGAAAACTTATTGGGTACTCGCGTAGGTTCAAGTTTAAACTATCGCCGCCCAAAAGTTGCGAAACAACTGCACCAATAAATGAAGCGATGATTGCAGTCCCTAATGTCAATCCCGAAACATCCTGCAAAAGTTCTTCAACTACAAACAAAACTCCCGCAATGGGAGCATTGAAACCCGCAGCTAATCCCGCCGCTGCACCGCAAGCAATCAATTGTCTGCGGTAGTCTGGGGAAGTAGGCATTAAGTGACCAATCCAGCCTGCTAAAGATGCTCCTATTTGCACGGTGGGGCCTTGTCTTCCTAAAGATAAACCGGAACCAACTGCTAAAATAGTGGTGAGCAGTTTGGCGACAGCTACTCGTAAATCTAAGGCAAGATTGACACCGCCGAGGGCAGCTTTGACGTGAGGAATGCCGCTTCCGGCAGTTTCGGGAGCCAAACGTTCTACCAACAAACCTGTTAGGAACCCGCCTACTAATCCGACGCTGGGGAGTAATATCCAAACTGGAATTAATGTGGAGCTAGCTACTCGCCAACTGCCGAGCCATCCGACTCCTGATTTGAGTAAAACGCCTGCAATTCCGGCAACTAAGCCAATCAGACAAGCTTCAAAAATGGCGAGCCGTCTCGGTCTTAAAAATAGTTGAGATTTGATGACCCTGGAAGGTTCCCTAAATTGTTTAGGGATAGTAATGTACGGCATAAATAGCGTTTATTGCCTGCAAATTTCCTGCTCGGTTAGAGTTTAGCAAGAAATCGCTTGATTTGGGAAAATGCAACGAATTTAATCGCGAAATTACTATTTGATCACTCTAATTTTGATTTCCAAAGTTCTAGAGAGCAAAATAATTTAGATTAATTTAACTTTCATAAAGGCGATCGCCCTAAATGTAGTTTTTTAAGACTTGACAATTTTACCTGAATATGGTGCACAGCGCGATTGCCAGTAGATAATTTTATGTGGCAAATCCGTCGGGCAGCCGTTCTCAACTATAATCTGCATCTGTGCTGTGGGGGATACTTTGACTCGCCCCTGCTGTTGAAAAGAGAATTAAGTCGCTACAAGTTGAACGATCTTTAGCTAGCGGGCGGTTAAACAAGCAACAAGCATAATGTTTGTCGGGCGGGTGCGCGCATATTTCTAACATCAAAGTTGTGAACTTGCGTAACCGGCACTCGCCCGGAGTTATAGAAATTTATTGGATTCTTCTAATTATGTTTAATGTTTTTTCGTAGCTATCTGTGTTTCCTTGTTGCTGATACAAGTTGGCGGCTTTTTGGAAATCTTGTATCGCACCAGGCTTGTCTCCTAAGTCATAGCGGATAACTCCCCGATTGTAGTAAGCAGACGCATAGTTGGGGTTAATTTTCACGGTTTCGCTGTAATCTTCGCTCGCACCCTGCTTGTCTCCTAACCTCGATCGGGTAACACCCCGATTGTAGTAGGTATTATCACTATTGGGGTCAATTTTTAGAGATTGATCGTAATCGGCGATCGCGCCCTGCTTGTCTCCTAAGTCATCGCGAGCATTACCCCGGTTTGTGTAAGCAGACGCATAGTTGGGGTTAATTTTCAAGGCTTCGTTGAAATCGGCGAGAGCAGCCTGCTTGTCTCCTAATATATAGCGAGCATAACCCCGCTCGTTGTAGGCTAACGCATCGTTGGGCTTAATTTTCAGGGCTTCGCTGTAATCGGCGATCGCACCTTGATTGTCTCCTAACCTCACTCGGATAACACCCCGGTGGTAGTAGGCTGAGCCATTGTTGGGGTTAATTTTCAGGGCTGCGCTGTAATCGGCGATCGCACCTTCATAGTCTCTTAACCTCGATCGGGTAACACCCCGGTTGTAATAGGCTGAGCCATTGTTGGGGTCAATTTTTAGGGCTCGATCGTAATCGGCGATCGCACCCTGTCTGTCTCCTGAGTCATCGCGGGCATTACCCCGGTTAACGTAGGCATCAACATAATTAGGATTAAGCTGAATTGCTCGATCGAAAGCCTCTATAGCACCTTGATAATCTCGTTTGTTGTACTTCTCCACACCCTGATTATAAAACTCCTCGGCTGTGGGTTCTGCCGCCACAAGCTTCCTCGCAACCTCAACTCCCAAATCTACCTTTGCTGAAGCCAACAATCTCAAATTTGAATTAATCGCAATTTCCCCTAAAATTTTGTGACTTTCCGCATAACTTGGTTGACAATTTATCAAACTTGTGGTAGTCGAAACAACTAATCCCGTCAACAATCCGGTCAATATTTGGCAATTCATAGTAATCTCCACATTTTTATAATTTTAAACAACTATTTTGACATCAATCTGCGGTTATTTAGGCGATCGCCTCCACCAACGTTTTCAAATCCGGCACTTCTAAATCTGGTCGGGCGCTGAAATCGAGTTCGCGGCCCGACAGCAATTGTCTCAAGACTGGCAATATGCCGCTTTCCCAATCAATCGGAGTACCGTAGCAATCAAAACTCACAACTTCAAATTGATTAAAATCTAACATCTGTCATTGCTCCTATTGTATCGAGAACGATCCGCTCCGTCTAGAAACCGGATTTTTATATCGTGTCCGATCGATTAATCCGTAGCGCGTAAGGTTCGTAGTGCGGACAACCGTCCGCTATTAAACCGAGGACTCCAAAACCCACTACAACCGGACATAATATTACAGAAATTAAAAATTATAAACCCGTCTTTCGCCAAAGTCGCCGCTTTTTGATCACCCATTCCTAAGTCATGTTTATCCTATTCTACGGTTGATATTCAGCAAAAATCTCAATTTTTCCGACAATATGGCGATTAAAATCTGCCAACTCTTCTGCTGGAATCCAATACTCTTGGTGAATCGAATTGCCGACAGTTTGGACGGGATATTCATTCAAAAATTCAGCCAAAACTCGAAACTGGGTTACATAGCCAAAATATCCCGATGCTGCATCTTTGGTATTCCAATCTCGCGCAATTTTTATAGCATAAGCTTTGTGAAGTACGGGATAAAAAATAGGCTGAAAAGACAGTCGCGGCGGAAATGCCATAAAATCGCTTTCTTTAATTAATTCCATTTCTTTTTTCCCGACTGCTCTAAACAGCGTTACCGTCTCTTTATCTGATATGTTTATATTCTTAAACCAATCTTTCCAACCGTCCCAATTGTGAACTATTTTAGCCAGTTCAGTATAACCAGGGGCGCGGGGATGGGAACCGTCATTTTCGGCAAGTTCTTTGAGCCAAATTTCTGATTTTTCCAGGGGGGTACAAATATCTAAATAAGGCACGTTTAATTCGCTGCAAACTTGGGAGAAGTGTTGGGATAAATTAGCTATTCTGATTGTGCGCTCCACATCAACAACTGGCGGCGGCCCGATCATTAAAACTGGTACTCTTTCTTTGGCAGAGGTCAGAATATAGCGGAGGTTTTCCAGAGATTTTTCCAGTGCTACGCGAGGTTTTCCGTTTTCAAAGTAAGTGTCGTTGACGCCAAACGAAAATACTATTCTGCCGTCGCAGTAGTGAGGCAAGCGACAAGAAATTTCGCTGAACAATCGAGTTTCTATATCGGTACTGGTTTCTCCCCGCACTCCTAAATTATAGTAGGTAATATCCTGTCTTTGCCCGCTGGCGGCTGCGCAAATTCGTCCTGTCCAACCAAGATATTTGGGATCGCCCGTACCATTGACAAAGGAGTCGCCGATAAAACAAATACGCATATTATATGGGGGAATTGGGAATTGGAAATTGGGAATTGGAAATTGGGAATTGGGAATTGGGCATCGGGCATCGGGCATCGGGCATCGGGCATTTGTTATATCAATTCCGGTTGCACCGTCAGGTGATTGTTGACTGTTGACTCGGTGTCGAAAAACTTAGTTATGATTTACTGTTAACTGTAGTCCTACAACAAGTAACCACTAATTACTAACTACTCACTATTTACCAATTACCAATGCCCGATGCCCTGTTTACCCTGTTTGGTCGATGAATTTAGTTTTTACCGGTGACGGACAATCCCTCTACAATTACAGATGGTGTGTGGCAAGAACCGTTCCACTCGGAGTCTCCTCCTAATTCTACTAATTGTTTTAGGACACTGTAGACGTTTCCGGCTACCATTGTGTCTTTGATTCTGCCGATTATTTGACCTTTTTTGACTCGGTAGCCGAGATCGACGTTAATCGAAAAGTCGCCGGAAATTCCGGCACTGCCACCGAGCATTTGATCGATGACTATTCCGTCGTCTAATTGAGCGATTAAATCAATTAACGATCGCTCTCCTGCTTTAATTAAAACATTGAACAAACTCGGCGTGGGATAGCTGCCCAAACCGGGGCGAAATCCGTTGCCGGTGGTGCCGCTTCCCAAGGCTCGACCGGTGGTGCGATCGGTATAAAATAGCTGTAATACTCCGCTGTTGATAAAGACGATTGCCCTTGTGGGAGTGCCTTCGTCATCAAAAGGACAGCTATAGGGCCCGATATCCGGCTGCTGCGAGAGAGTGACAAGGGGTGAAGTCACTTGTTCGCCCAATCGATCGCTCCAAGGAGAAGCGCCTTCGACTACCTGTTTGCCATTCAACGCCGCACAGACAGTCCCCCACAGCAAATCAGCGGCTTTGGCTGTAAACAGTACCGGCACGCGCCCGGTGGCTGGGGCTACATTTTCTTTCGCCCATTCCAAACGCTGCAAAACCCGCTTAGCGCTGGTGGTTAAGTCGAGGGTGCCGCGTTCGGTTTCGCCATCCCAAATGTTGAGGAAATCTTCGCCACGCACTAATTCTGCTGACAAGTAACCGCTGAGGGTGGTGTCGGTGTGACTCGAATCCAAGCCTAGTGTGTTCAGTAAGCGGGTGCTTTCGATTTCGCAGTCGAGTTCGGCGGTACAGAGGCTTTCGGGATAGGCTTCGCGGACGATCGCGATCGCCTCCTTTCCCCAGTTTACTAGCTGTTCGGCTGGGACTGACACTCCGCGATCGGGATAAACAACTTTCTCACCGGTGCCGAGTTCGATGGTTTCCGGTTCGTTGAGTTGCGAAAGTGCGATCGCGCGATCGACCAAAATTTGCGGTTCCACGGGCCCGTAAGCCACCGCCAAACCAGGCCGCCCGTCCCGCCACAGCCGCAGCGCAATGCCTTCTGCTTGGGCTGTTTCTAGCTGTTTGAGGCGGTTTGCTTCAAAAAAGACCGGCCGCGAGAGCGATTGCGATTCCAATACCTCAGCAGCTTCGGCACCTGCTTTGGTGGCTAGTTCTAGCAGTTGTTCTGCTGATTGGTGATTGGTCATTATAGTAGTTGACAGTTGACAGTTGACAGTTGGCAGTTGGCAGTTGACAGTTGGTAGTTGGTAGTTGGTATAGCAATCCTAAATCATTTTCTATGTATAGGTGTATTGATGGATTTTGGGGAAATCAAATTTATGTTCGTTTGTGAAAAACTCAAACAAAAATTTAATTATCTTAAAAGACTTACATAAATACC
>NZ_JAIGNI010000043.1 GCF_026130175.1 Lyngbya sp. CCAP 1446/10
TTATCTGTTTTTGTTGTGAATTATTGGCTAAACCCGCCCCTACAGAATCGGGTGGGTTTAGATTGCATAGTTGACTGGTTATTTGTTCGACATAACGGCGTAAAATCGGAGACAAATAAGCATCGACAACCGCAGTATCTCCCCGCGAAACTAATTTCATTAAAGGGCTGACTTCGTGAGATACTGAAATTTGAGTAAAGCCAATTTTTTTCGCTATTTGAGCAACTTGTTTTTCGTGTTCCGAGTAGCGGTAGCCGTGCATAAAGACGATCGCACAACTGCGAATTCCCTCATCGTAGGCTTGCTGCAAAGATGGGATAAAATCCAAATTCACAGCCATTAACTCCTCACCTCTGGCGCTGTAGCGTTCCGCAACTTCGATCGCGCGATCGTACAGCATTTCTGGTAAAATAACGTGACGGGCAAAGATATTCGGGCGGTTTTGATAGCCAATTCTCAGCGCATCGCCGAAACCTTTGGTAATTAGCAGAATAGTGCGATCGCCCTTACGTTCCAGCAAAGCATTTGTCGCCACCGTCGTACCCATTTTAATCGCTGCAATCTCCCCCGCCGGGATCGCTGTGTCGGCGGAAATCCCCAAAATATCGCGAATTCCTTGCACTGCTGCGTCGGTGTAGCGATCGGGATTTTCCGACAGCAGCTTGTGAATTACGAGCTTACCATCGGGATTTTGGGCTACTATATCGGTAAAAGTACCGCCGCGATCGATCCAGAATTGCCAGGAAGTGCGATCGGGAAAATCAGCATTCAGATTTTTATGATGGATGTTTTGCATGAATTTTTGATAGATAAGTCAACCGCAGATGAAAGGCAGATGGACACAGATTAACGCAGATAATTTTAAGTTAAATAAAACTACTATCTAATGTTTTTAATCGCCTCAACCAAACCCCGACAAACACCCGCAAGAAAATCCAAATCCAAAGTCTCAATCTTATCACTCGCTTGATGATAATGCGGATTCCGCATATTAGCCGTATCCGTCACCATAATAGCCGGATAACCATTATCCCAAAAAGGAGCGTGATCGCTGCGGCGAGTATCCGGTACAATTAAACCTCGATTCGGCACCGGCAACCACTCGCAAGGCTGACCAGATTTGCGAATATTCCCGCTCAAAGTAATCATATCGCGAACAGTCCGCAAGTTCCCAATTAAAGCAATAAAATTGCCAATATTCGGATAAAAATATTTTAGTCCCGCCGGGTAGCTTTGGGAGTTGGGAGTGCGATCGCAATAACCCAACATTTCCAAAGAAATCATCAACCGAATTGACTGTTTCTGTTGCTTGCATTTAGCTGTATAATGCTTGCTTCCCCAACAACCAGCTTCTTCCATATCGAAGGCAACTAATTGTACTGGATATTGTAGCGGTTGAAGTGCGATCGCCCTAGCGAGTTCCAGCAAAACAGCAACACCCGTAGCATTATCATCAGCCCCAGCCGTCCCCGGCACTGTATCATAATGAGCGCCTATTATAATCGGCAGCAACCCCTGCTTCGTCCTCTTTTCGGAGGGGGGTAAATCCAAAATAAAATTGTGATGAATTCGCCCGCGCACCGCAAAATCGTCAATTTCTACAGTTCCCCACTGTCCCAATTGTTCGCGGATGTATTGCTGGACATAGAAATGCCCTGCGGATGCCAAGTAAGGATTGCGATCGCGTACAATTTGAATTAGGTGGCCATGCAGGCGTTCTTTGAGCTCCATGCGATCGCAGATACAATGAGTACACTCAAATTATATGAGATTGAATTATGATTGGAGAAGTCAGAATCCAAAATTACAAGTCTATTCAAAAGCTGAAGCTGGAATTAGGACGAGTCACCGTATTGATTGGGGAAAATGGCTGCGGTAAGAGCAATATTTTGGAGGCGATCGCCCTGGCTTCTGCGGCGGCGAGTGATAAACTTGATAACGAGTTCCTAGCTGCACGGGGGGTTCGGGTGACAGAACCTCGATTTATGCGATCGGCTTTTGAAAAGGATAATCTTACTAAAGATATCAGCATTGAATTAAAAGGGAATCAGGAACAACCATTCAGTTGTATTTTAAAAAATGATAATTCTCCCTATTCTCAGTGGGTTAGTCAAACCTTTTTTGGCAAGAATGAAACCTCTCTCAAGAAGGCTGCTAACCTGGTTGTTCAAAAATATGGGGGAGTAGAAAAATTAAAATCTCTATTAGAAGAAACTGACTCACAACAAGTATTTTTAAGCTTCAAAAAAGATGCCGAATCATTTATTCCCATATTTCACTTAAATAAATTTATAATTTACTCACCAGAAAACCCAGCCTTACGAACTTTTGAAAAAGAAGGGCAAATTCAACCATTAGGCATTAATGGCGAAGGCTTATTTAAACTTATAAATGTCTTGAATGCAGATAACCCAGATAAACTCAATCAAATCAAAGAAAAGCTCCGATTGATAGATTGGTTTAAAGATTTTGAAGTTCCTAAAAATTTAGCAGCAATGCAAACTTCTATCCAAATCCAAGATAGGTACTTAGATGCAGATTTAAGTTATTTCGACCAAAGAAGTTCTAATGAAGGCTTTTTGTTTTTACTTTTTTACTTTACCTTGTTCATCAGCGAACTCACACCTAATTTTTTTGCAATTGATAACATTGACGCTTCTCTCAACCCCAGATTGTGCCGCCGGTTAATCCAAGAATTAGTCGAACTAGCAAAAAAACACGATAAACAAGTCATCTTTACAACTCACAACCCGGCAGTTTTGGACGGTTTGAATTTAGATGATGACGAACAGCGGCTGCTTGTAATTTCCCGCAACCAATTAGGTTATACTAAAGCTAAACGCATTCTCAAACCTCAACCTTTGGAGGGACAAGAACCTGTGAAATTATCAGAGGCATTTTTGAGAGGCTATATCGGCGCACTTCCTAAGAATTTTTAAGATGATTAGTTTTGGATTGATTACAGAGGGACTTACCGATCAGATTGTGATTGAGAATATTTTAGCTGGATATTTCAATAGTCCTGATCTAGATGTCCAACCACTGCAACCAGAAAGAGATAAAGACAATCAGAATAAATCTCAATACGGCGGTTGGACTCTAGTTTTTGATTATTGCAAGTCAAAAGATTTTCGAGAATCATTTCAATTTATTGACTATATCATTATTCAAATAGATACTGATGTTTCAAAAGATTATAATATCGCTCATCAAGATGAAAATGGTGAGTTTACTCCTCAGCAGTTGATTGCAAAAGTTATTGAGAAATTTAGAGGCGCGATAGGTGAGGATTTTTACAATACAAATCAACAGAAGATAATTTTTGCAATTTCTGTACATTCTCTTGAGTGTTGGTTACTCCCACTGTATTATGCAGAGAAAAAGAAAAAAGCTAAATGCAAAGAATGTCTCAAGAAATTAAATGAGCAGCTTTTGAAGAAACACAAGTTTACAATTGACAAGAATGCTAAAAAACCTGATTATTATCGAGAGATTTCCAAACAATATGGCAAGCATAAAGTTTTGATGAAGCATTACCAAGATAATCCTAGTTTACAAACTTTTATAGAAGAGATTCAAGGTAGAAATATTCAAATTGTTGAAGAGGATGAGTGGTAACGATCAAGATTTTTATGTCGTATAATAGAGACAAAAATTAGGAGATTAGTATGCAAGTATACAAACTTAGAGGTAAAATCGATGCCACTGGCAACTTGGTACCTTTCGAGCCACTGGATATGCCGCCCGGAGATGTGGAAATCATCGTTTGGCCGGTGGCTGATGCTGTTAAACTGGCTAGCGAGTCGAAAAGTGCGATACCTGAGACACCTCAGACAAAGTTTAAAACTAGAGTGAAGGCATTTCAAGCCTGGTTTGAGAATACTGAGCCTGTCCCGCCTGACTTCGATGCAGACGAAGCTAGATGGGAAGCTTTGAAGGAGAAACACAACTTGTGAAAGTCCTCATGAATACTCATGATTTAAGACTTAACGAATTCTTGCCACAGCAATTATAAATCGAATAAAATATGGACACGGCAGTGCCGTTTCCCTACCCGAAAAGGGCTATAAATTTCTCTGAAATACAGGACACGGAAGTGCCGTGTCCCTACCTGAAAACGGCTATAAATTTCCCAAAACCCTAAACTTCCGACTCCAATTCTGTAGCCCGCACTTGCACTGGAAATTCAACTTTCTTCAACTCAGACGACTCTAATAACTGCACTTTTTCCTCAGAATTAGCTTCACCATTCCGCCCTTTTCCCAACTTCTCCGCCAAAGTATCCCGCTGGTTGATTAAATAAATACTTACCAACGTCAGCCCGACTCCCATCGATTGCAGCGGATTCAATACCTCACCCAAGAACAAATTGCCGAACAGCAAAGCAAAAACTGGGGTAAGAAAGGTAAGAGAACTTAAACTTGTCAGACTGCCACTTGAAGCAAAATAAAAGAATAAACCGTAGGCGATCGCACTTCCGAACACTGTAGAATAACCTAAAGCCATCCAACCCGAAAAATCGATATTCACAAACTGCTCGGACTCAGTAGCCGCCGACATCGCCAACAACGGCAAACCGCCTAAAATCATGTGCCAGCCCGTCGCCACAATCGGGTCAACATAGCGACAAACCCAGCGCACCAAAACCGTACCCACAGCCATCGACAAAGCCGCCAACAGCATCAACCATTCCCCGCCCTCAAACACACTTTCGATACCCGCAGAAACCTGCGCGCTTTCAGGATGAAACAGCCCTAAAATAAAGCCATCCGGCAACCCAATTAAACTAATCCCAACTACACCGATTGCTAGTCCCAACCAGCCCCAAAAACCAATTTTTTCTTGAAACAGCCACAAACACAAAATCGCCACTGCTAGCGGTTGAGAATCAATCATCACCGAGCCCAAACCCGCACCGGTTCTCGCCAAACCTTCGGCTAAAAAGCCTTGAAACAAAGTACCGTCAACTAACGCAAACAACGAAATCCACAGCCAAGCTTTCCAACCCTGCGGTTGCTGTTTTCCCATCAGCGCCGCCGCCAGCAACACCAACACGCCCGCAGGTAATAAACGCACGAATGCCACAAACAGCGGTGTCGTGTGCGGCATGACTCCTTTCATCGCTACCATCGCGGTTCCCCACAGGAAAAACGGCGCGATTAGCAACAGCGGCGCAAAGGGCAGTTTAGAATCGGTAATTTTTAGCTGCATGGCGGGACTCCAAATAATTGATGAGAGTGGCTCTCACGGGAATGATGTAGATTTGTTAAGCAATTTTTACAATTATAGATCGAAGGTGGGTTAAGTGCGATCGACCGATCGGCAAGAAACCGGGTTTTTTCACCCAGATATTCGCTTCAAACCCTGAATCTCTGCAAAAAACCCGGTTTCTTCAGTCTCATCGAGTAGCCTTCTTCCCTCTTCCCTCTTCCCTCTGACAACTGTCAACTGTCAACTGTCAACTCTTCCTTCAGATGAGTCACACTATAAGTTAGCTACAAAAAATCGTAACATTGCCTGTAAACTGCCCATGATTTGGCCATTAAAGCCCCGCTACCGCAAACAAATCGCCCGCATCGAAGTCACCGGAGCCATTGCCGGAGAAACGCGCAAACGAGTTCTGGAAGCTCTCAAAACCGTTGAAGAGCGCAAATTTCCCGCCTTGCTGCTGCGGATAGACAGCCCTGGCGGCACAGTCGGCGATTCCCAGGAAATTTACAGCGCGCTCAAGCGTTTGCAAGAAAAAATCAAAATAGTCGCCAGTTTCGGCAATATTTCAGCTTCTGGCGGAGTCTATATCGGCATGGGAGCTCACCATATCGTTTCCAATCCCGGTACAATTACCGGCAGCATTGGCGTGATTATCCGCGGCAACAATATAGAAAAGCTGCTAGAAAAAGTCGGCGTTTCTTTTCAGGTGATTAAATCGGGGCCGTATAAAGATATCTTGGCATTTGATCGACAATTGACCGATCCAGAACAGCAAATTCTGCAAGACTTAATCGACACCACATACCAGCAATTCGTCGAAACCGTCGCCGAAGCGCGGAAACTCCCAGTTGAAAAAGTCAAAACCTTTGCCGACGGTCGCATTTTTAGCGGTCAGCAAGCCTTAGAATTGGGTTTAGTCGATCGACTGGGAACCGAAGAGGACGCTCGCCGCTGGACAGCCGAACTCGCAGGTCTCGACCCCGAAAAAACCGAATGCTGCACGCTAGAAAAAGCCAAACCTTTCCTAAATCGGGTATTGGGGAGTAGTCTGGATACATCCGGGCTTTCAGCTTACAAAAACTTGCTGGAATTCGAGCTTTCTACTAGCGGTTTACCGCTGTGGCTGTATCGCCCGTGATTTAATAGTCAGTTGGCAGTTGGCGGTTGGCAGTAGTCAGTTGGCAGTTGGCAGTTGGCAGTTGGCAGTTGGCAGTTGGCAGTGGTAATTGGTAATTGGTAATTGCAACTAACAACTAACAACTAACAACTAACAACCAACAACTAACAACTAACAACTAACAACTGACAACTGACAACTAGCAACTGACAACTGACAAAAAAATGGAGAATATTTGCGTGGAATGGCAAGTGCGGGCGATTCGCGGGGCAACAACTGCCAGCGAGAATTCGGTAGAAGCAATTCGAGAATCGGTGAGAGAATTGTTAGATGAATTAGAAACAAGAAATAATTTAGAGCCGGAATTAATGATTAGTGCTACGTTTTCAGTCACCCGCGATTTGGATGCTGTCTTTCCGGCCGCGATCGCCCGCGAACGTCCCCGCTGGTGCAATGTTCCTTTGTTGGATGTCCAACAAATGCACGTTAAGGGTTCTTTAGAACGCTGCATCCGTTTTTTAATTCACATCAATTGGCCGGCACATACCGAAATTTATCATCCTTATTTGCGCGGAGCTCAAAATTTGCGCCCCGATTGGAATTTAGCCGTCGCGCTTGCCGCAGAAAAATAAGAAAATCACTTTTTGATTGATTCAAGAGTTAACCCACCAGCAACGGTGGGTTTATTTTTAACTGAGTTAGCCCACTTTTCAGAAATGGGAAACGATACAGACGCTCTTCCGTTTCTCTACAAACGCTCCTCTATAAACTTTATAAAAATTAACCCAAAAGAAATAAAATTGAGTCAATTTTATGGTATAATTAGTGTTTAAAATTAGTAATTAAATCATTAAATAACCATGATAGCTGAACTTATGGTACAACCTTCCTACTGGATTGATAGTGACATATCAATTCAGAAAGTCAGAAATCTTTGCTTATTCAAATTTACCGAAAATCTGCAAGCTAGATTGGAAGAACTGGCCGAGGGAAAAAAGGCTAATGTTTTAAATTCAGAAGAGGTTGTAGAACTAGCAAGCCTACTAGAACTGGATCGGATTTTTACCTTAATTAACGCTAAAGTTATAGCAGCCTCATGTCCATAAACCGTGCTACTCGAAATTTAGTAAGAAGTAGGGCTAGTTTTTTTTGTGAATATTGCCATTCTGCCGAAGAAAGTAGCTCTACTTTATTTACGATAGATCATATTTTACCTCGATCAATTGGTGGTAGTGATGAACTCGAAAACTTAGCTTTAGCTTGTCATCGCTGTAATAATAATCGCTATAACTTTATTACTGGTACTGATCCAGCAACTGAACAGGAAGTAACTTTATTTAATCCACGTCAACAGCAATGGTTAGATCATTTTATATGGTCTGTAGATGGTTTAGAAATAATCGGTATTACTCCAACAGGTAGGGGGACTTGCGATCGATTAGACCTTAACGATCGATATCATAATGAAAGAGCGATTATCAAAGCTCGTCGTTTATGGATTAGTGCAGGGTGGCATCCTCCTAAGCGCGATCCTCGCCAAAATTAATAAGATCGATCTTATATCCATAGCGTATTGCGCCATAGTAAGCGGTAGGGTGCGTCAGAAACATTAATTCTCAATCATTACTCCTAATCTAATTCGCTCCGCACCATCTATTCCAGAGGTGCGTCAGTTGTGAGATTGTGAGGAAAGTCACGAAAATTTAATTCTTCCCTCTTCCTTCTTCCTTCTTCCTTCTTCCCTGTTCCTTCGCAAAAAAACCGGCTTCTCAAAGAAACCGGATTTTTCGTCAATCATTAGCCTTCTTGTGATGCAGCCTAATCCCTAAAAAGATGTCATATATAAAACTCCAAAAATCCTTTTTACCTTCCAATATTCCCAGACTTTGAGGAGAACCCTTTTCATCTAATAGCGGCTTCACAGCTTCGTAAGCTGGCTGGTAATTGTACCAAGGAATTGAAGGCCACAAATGATGAATCAGGTGATAGTTCTGCCCCAAAATTAAAATATTCAGAATTGGACTTGGATATACTCTGGCATTTTTCCAGCGATCGCGCTCGTGAAACGGACGGTGCGGCAAATAATCAAAAAATAACCCCAAGGCTAATCCCACCACCAAAGCAGGAGAAAACCAGAAATTCAGCACGTAACCCAAATGGTCGTATTGAATTGAGATATAAACCACTCCGATTACAAACAAGCGGCTAAAAAACCATTCCCAAAGTTCGTATTTCCGCCACAGTTTACGCTTAAAGAAGAAAATCTCGTGGTAAAAGAACCTTGCAGCAATCAACCACAGAGGCCCGCCAGTAGAGACATAATGGTCTGGATCGTTTTCTGGGTCATTGACGTGGGCGTGATGCTGCATATGTACCCGCGTAAATACGGGGTAAGCAAAGCCCAACATCAGCGCGCTACCATGTCCCAAAATAGCGTTAATTGTGCGATCGCGATGCGCTGAATGGTGAGACGCATCGTGAATGACTGTTCCGGCCATATGCAAGGCCAGCACGTTCAGCGAAAAACAACACCAATCTGGCCAGTTTCCGTACCAGTAACCCACAAAGGAAATCGCGATAATCGCTAATGCACTCAAAAACAACAGCAGCGTCGGATTCAAGTCACCCGGAGGACTCAGAAACTCTTTCGGCACTGTCAGTGGCCGTCCTGCCTCCGACATCTTTGTTAACACTCCTTAATATTTCACCCTTGCGTAGTATAAGATATCAAGTCTCCAAATAGTAAAGTTTGGTAAAAAAACTGAGTTGGCTCAGAAGACACTAGCGCCTGCACCACAAGCAAAGTATTGCTGCTCGGAAACCATACCAATGCTAGATTAGTCAAAGGGCAGAGCAGCCCAACTCAAATAAATGGGTATATCTGTATTTATGTCAAGCCTGGAATCGGAAATATTTTCAAAAAAGGGCGATCGCCAAGAAAAGATTACCGATCGGTAAAAAGTCAGATATTGTATATATTGGTCAATGCCTGCTGTTTTGACCACTATCAAAATTTTTAAGACTTGAGACTAGCGTCATTCCTTGTAGTAAAAGATGAAACGTTAGCCGAAATTTAAACAAGAAATCCTCCAGCCACCCCATCTCAATTCATGCAACCGTCAAAAGCCCTACGCCGAACTAAAATTGTCGCCACCATTGGCCCAGCCACATCCAACCCACAAGTGCTGCGGAACCTCATAGAAGCTGGTGCGACAACTTTGCGACTCAACTTTTCCCACGGAACAGAAGAAGACCACCAGCGCAGCATTCGCTTAATCCGGCAAACCTCCTTTGAACTCAACCAGCCGGTCGCCATCCTCCAGGATCTCCAAGGCCCAAAAATTCGTTTAGGGCGCTTTGAAACAGGCTCTATAGTTGTCAAAAACGGCGATCCTTTCATTTTGACCAGCCGCCCGGTTGTCGGCACAGAGCTCATTTCTTCCGTCACCTACGAAACCCTAGCTTCGGAAGTCCCAGAGGGAGCCACGATTCTGCTCGACGACGGGAAAGTGGAAATGCGCGTCGAAAAAGTAGACCGTGGCGCGGGAGAACTCTACTGCCGCGTTGTCGTTGGTGGGCCGCTTTCCAACAACAAAGGCGTGAATTTTCCGGGAGTATACCTGTCAATTAAGGCGCTGACTGATAAAGACCGCAAAGATTTAATGTTCGGCCTCGACCAAGGTGTCGATTGGGTAGCCCTGAGTTTCGTGCGGAATCCCCAGGATATGCTCGAAATTAAAGAACTGATTGCCAGTGCGGGTAAGCAAGTACCGGTGATTGCTAAGATCGAAAAGCACGAGGCGATCGAACAAATGGAAGAAATTCTCGCCCTTTGCAACGGCGTGATGGTCGCCCGCGGCGATTTGGGCGTGGAACTACCCGCCGAAGACGTGCCGATTTTGCAAAAGCGGCTGATTGCGACTTCCAACCGCATGGGGATTCCGGTAATTACCGCTACCCAGATGCTCGACAGCATGGTCAACAATCCCCGTCCTACCCGCGCCGAGATTTCCGACGTGGCTAACGCCATTCTGGACGGAACTGATGCGGTAATGCTCTCCAATGAAACCGCTGTCGGCAACTTTCCTGTCGAAGCGGTGGCGACGATGGCGAGAATTGCCGTCCGCATCGAGAGGGAAGGAATTAGGGGCAATATTAGAAATGTAGAAGATGTTGGTCGATCGATCACCAACGGCATCAGCCAAGCAGTCAGCCAAATCGCCGAACAGTTAAACGCCGCAGCGATTATGACGCTGACCAAAACCGGCTCTACAGCCCGCAATGTCTCCAAATTTCGACCAAAAACTCCAATTTTGGCAATTACTCCCCACGTAGACGTAGCCCGACAACTGCAATTAGTCTGGGGAGTAAAACCCCTGTTGGTGCTAGATTTGCCCTCCACAGGCCAGACATTTCAATCTGCGATCAATGTCGCCCAAGAAAAAGAATTATTGTCCGACGGAGATTTAGTGGTGATGACCGCCGGTACTCTGCAAGGGGTTGCCGGATCGACGGATTTGATCAAAGTTGAAGTAGTGACAGCGGTTTTAGGCAAAGGCACCGGTGTCGGTTTGGGCTCGGTAAGCGGGATGGCCAGGGTTGCTCGCACTGCTACGGATGTGGCGAATTTCCGCGCTGGCGACATTTTGGTAGTGGAGCGCACCAGCGCCGATTTTGTGGAGATGATTCGCAAAGCCGCTGGTGTGGTGACGGAGGAGGAAAGTTTGACTTCTCACGCTGCGATTATCGGTTTGCGCTTGGGCGTGCCGGTGATGGTGGGTGTGGAGAATGCGATGCGAATAATTCGGGACGGCACTATGCTGACGCTGGATATGCAGCGGGGTTTGGTTTATTCCGGGGCCAGAGCCGGCTCAAATGACGGGGAACTGGTTGTTTAACAAGTTCTGAGTTAGGAGTTGTGGAGTTTTGAATTTAATTCTACAGCTTCTTGCTTTTTTATCGAAGTTATGCTATAGTCAAAAGTTGTTTGTGCCGATGTAGCTCAGGGGTAGAGTATTCGATTCGTAATCGAACGGTCGTGGGTTCAAATCCCACCATCGGCTTTAAAAAATTTCGACCTTTGGGTATTCTGGGGGTTAGCTGTTCCGCGAGGCGCTGGATCTGGATTTTGACGGGTAAGTTTGTTGTGTCGGTGTGGTTGGATGTGATTTATGGGCGATCGCGTGAGAGAGTAAAGAAGTAGGGTGCGATCGCTCCAAATGGTAAAGTTTGATAGGTCGAGGGCGATCGTATGACTGAAAACAGGTGAGCCTGTGATTCCGGTATGGTTATATCGGATACAGCATTTGGCAAGTAGGTTAGCAGGGGAGAACGAGAGTGCTATTGCCTGTGTTGGGAGTGCTATTGCCTCTGTTGGAATAGTGCGCCTTGTCAGAGATACAAGGCTAGAGATACCAGAAAAAAAATTTAGCTTTTAAGCCTTTTTTAGGTTAAGATTAAGAAACAATAAAAGCCACTATATAGAAAAATGTCTCTCGCACAACCCCCAGAAGCAAAAGCCACTATCCGCTTGATGGGTCAGGAAATGGAGAATTGTGAAGTCCCCATCGAAATTTTAGTGCGTGTTCTAGGTGGATTGCAACAAATTATTTACCTACTCGCTACTGTCGAAGAAAAAGAGACAGTGAAACAACGATTTAAAGTGCCTTTGGAAATGCAGCAGCGTTATGCTTTACGTGCTAGCATTCCTCAACCTGGAAGCTATACCCTTCCTGTTGTGCTGAACTCAGGTTTTAATAGTCACGTGGGCAATTATACAGCAATTATGGACAAACTGGAGGAATTTTTTTCCAGTTTAATCCATTCAAACTTTAACCAAGTTCAGGATATTTTCCCCGATTCTAAACTCAGGAATAGAGCTTTATTAGAAAGTAAAAGAATCCTACCAAAAGCCGGAGAAAATTGGAGTTTAGGATTTTCACTAGCTGATAGACCTGAATTAAATCTCACCAACGAATCTACCGCTTATATCAATGATTGGCTCAATCAAGAATCCTCTGAAGATACTGTAATGACAGTCACAGGAGAACTAATTCGCATTGACTTTGATAAACACACGGTAGTTTTAAAGTATCCACCTACTCATCAGGAAATCGAATGTTTTTACCTGGAAGAGTTAGAAGATTCAATGATTAAAAATCGTCGCCTGCCAATCCAGGTAACAGGTCAGTTTACTTTGGATGCTGAGGGTCATCCTACTAAACTAACAGATGTTACCAGAATAGAACCTGTAGAACTATCTCCCATTATTCTGCGAGAAATTTCCTGGTTAGATAGAAAGCTTATTTGCAAAAATCCCCTAAGACTGACCCCTAAAATGGATGAAGATACCAGTCAATTATTTGTTGTTGAAGAACCTAACATAGGGATTGACGTTTTTGCTTATACTCGTAATGATTTAATTAATGAAATTAATGAACAAATTGTGATGATGTGGGATGAATATGCCAAAGCGAGTGTTGAGGATCTAGCCTCAGATGCTCAACATTTAAGAAAGCAGTTACTCAACCAAATTGAAGAGGTCTAGAATGCCACGCCCGAAATCAAAAGTTGAGTCTGGATTATTAAAAAAGGGATTTCAAGAGTCAGAAGGAGATCATCATTATTTCATTTACTTTACCCGAGACGGCAAAAAAACAGCAGTAAAAACTAAAACAAGCCATACAAAGAAGATGAAAGATATTCCTGATAATCTTTTGGGTCAAATGGCGAAACAGTGTTTTTTAGCAAAGCAACAATTTTTAGATTTGATTGATTGTCCACTGACTCGAGAAGACTATGAAAAAATTCTCCAAGTCAAAGAAATTATAAATACTTCTGATACTTCACCATTTCCCCAAACTCCAGAAAACAATGCTGACACTGGCCATCCACCCAAAGGGCCGACACCTTAAACCGCGCCCCACAATGAGGACACTCCGATCGCAACCTTAACCCATGCCTCCCACAGCCCTGCATCCCCTTAAACTGCCACTCAATCTTCTGACAAGGCGACTCCCCATAACAAGCCCCACATAACTCGGCTCTATTACTTCGGAGGGCGAGGGACGCGAGAACTCAGCGGGCTGAGGATTTGATTCAGGGCTCGCAATTGTTCAGCAGTACCCAAACAAATCAGCATATCTCCTCCTTCGATCGCAGTTTCTCCAGTTGGCCCCACAATCAAATGGCCGTCAGCCCGCCGCACTGCTAAAACTAAGGCCCCGGATTGCGATCGCAATTTGGCATTTCTCAAAGTTTCTCCGACGTAAACACAACTATTCGGATCTACCAGAAATTCTTCCATGTAAAAAGAACTATCGGTTCCCGTCAGAACCCCATCTAAAAAATCCATCACTTGAGGGCGCAAAGCAGCCGCCGCCATGCGTTTTCCGCCCGTAATGTAGGGGGATACGACGGCATCGGCGCCGCCACGCTGCAACTTCTTTACAGCTTCTTCTGTGGTGGCGCGGGCGATCGCCCTTACCTTCGGATTCAGAGTTTTCGCCGACAGCACAGTGTATAAATTCTCAGCATCCGATGGCAAAGCTGCTACGATACAAATTGCGCGATCGATCCCCACATTCAGCAAAATTTCGTCCAGCGTCGCGTCTCCCTGCACCGCCTTGTACCCCAGCGCCAAGGCAGCCTCGATCGAATGTATCGCCAAATCTACCACCACAAAAGGGATTTTTTCTGCTTCAAATTCCAAGGCAATCTGCCGGCCGGTGCGCCCAAAACCGCAGAGAATATAATGTCCGATCAAAGAATCTACCAAACGCCGCTGCTGCCTAATTCTTGCTCCTTCTTGAAAATACCCTTGAATCAGCGCTTCTGTAAAGCGGTTAACGATATAACCAATCACCATCACACCCATCAAAATCAAACACATGGTAAACATTCGCCCGCGGCTGCCCAGGGGGTGAATTTCGCCATAGCCGACAGTTGCTAAAGTAAATACAGTCATATAAACTGCATCCAGCAAAGACCATTTTTCTACTTGCCAATACCAGAGAGTACCCGTGCATAAAACGCCACCAAGGGCGATCGCGCCGCCCCTTAACTCTTTTTCCAAATTCTGATACTTTTGCTCTTGAGTTGAATACACCGATCGCCCTGACCTATTATTTATTAGCTGCTACATCTTAGACCAAGTTTCAAACTCCCAGATTTATCTGTGGAGTAAATCTAAAATCTCAAATCGACTGACTGAGTTCCAATCCCGTCGCAGAGGTAGCGATTGTTTTGATTTGCGATCGGATTTGTCTGAAAATAATTGCGGGCAACCTTGCAACCCTGCACCAACAAATCGTCAAGATTAAAATTCCACAGCATCACCGTACCGTCAGCACTAGCACTAGCGATCGCCTTACCGTCAGGACTAAAACTCGCACTCCAAACAGCATCCTTGTTACCTTTTAAAGTTCCGATCAATGTGCCATCAATTTTCCACAACCTCACCATTTTGTCTGTGCTTGCAGATAGCAACATTTGACTGTCGGGACTAAAGCTAATATTTGTCAATCCACTTGTATGTTGCAAAATACTCACCGGCGTGCCGTCTTTGCTCCAAAGTCTTGCCGTTCCCCCAGCACTTGCAGCCGCCAGCATTGCTCCGTCTGGACTGAAAGTTACACTCATAATTTTATCACTTCCTATCTGTAAAGTTCGGAGCAATTTGATATCCCTACTTGCCTCGATTGACTGCTGTTTTTGCAATTGTTCCACAACCTTTGTCAAGCTCCAAAGTTTAACAGTGCCATCAGTACCAGCCGCAGCAAGTATCTGACCGTCTGGGCTAAAACTAGCACTGGTTATCCAACCTCGCTCCACTTTTAAAGTTAAAAATTCTGCACCGTTTATTTGCCATAGCTTAAGAGTTCCATCGGTACTTGCTGAAGCAATAATTTTACCATCTGGACTCAAACAAACGCTGGTTAATTTAGCGCTATGTCCTTTTAAATTGTGCATCAATTTTCCGTTGTTTTGCCAAATTTTGACAGTTTGGTCGTCGCTGGCGGAGACAATTATTTGACTGCTAGGATTGAAGATTGCACTTATAATTTTATCTGTATGCCCTGTCAGTGTTGCTTGCAAAGTTCCATTAGTTTGCCAAAGTTTGATAGTATTGTCATCGTTAGGTGTAGCCAGTATCTGACTGTCGGGGCTGAAACTGACGAAAGCAAGGGTACTGGTTTCACCCTGTAAGTGGCGGCGTTCCCGAAAGCTGTAAACTATTTGTTCTAGGGCGATCGCCACTCGCGTCTGAATTTCTGAACTCACTCCGAGCGATCGCTTAATTTCAGTAGCCGCCCTGATGCTTTCTAGCAAAGCTTCATCTTTTTTGCCAGCAGCAAATAGCGTTTCTGATAGTACGCTGAGAGTCAGAATTTTGTTATTTCTTTCTTCGATTGACGGTTTCACCCAAAATGCTACAATCAGGATTGATATTAATATTCCTGCGGCCCCTGTAATAGTTGCTAATCTGAGGTTGTACTCGCGCCATAACTTATATTGAGTAATTCTTTTCTGTTTTTGTGCTTCTGCTAGTTCCTCTAGTAACTTTTTTTCGCGGCGCAGTTGCTCCATTTCAGCTTTAGTTTGTTTTTCGCGATCGCGAAATCGGGCAAATTCCGCTTCTTGACTAGCACCTAAAAATTGATAATCTTGCGCGCTCAAGCTCTTATTTGCAGACCACTCTCTAGCCTCTTCCAGCGCTTGACCGCGCAACAAGCGAGATTCGTCTTGACAATCTGATGCTATCCATGCTGTTAGCGCTTCGGCATAGGGGCGTAAGTCGCCGAGTGCTTTTTCTACCCAGGTTTGATTGAATATAGCTGCATAAATGCGGTTGGATACGGTTAATTTGCCACCTCGTTTTACCACTAATCCGCTCAGCCGCAATTCTGTTTCTTCGGGAGTATCATCGGCCCCGATCTCCCCTGCCCCCCTTAACAAGGGGGGTTCTGAAAGTTCCTCATTCCTGGTTAATTTGACTGAGGGGAATTCTGGCATTTTCTCCCCCCTTCTTAAGGGGGGTTGGGGGGGATAGACTTGCATTTTCTCCCCCCTTCTTAAGGGGGGTTGGGGGGGATCGGGTTGCAAGATTTTTTGATACAATCCCAATAACCTACTAGCGCGGTGCTGACTTCTCAAAAGGCGATCGCGAATTGTTTTAAGGTGTACCGGTTCATCGGATGATTCCCAATTATCAATAATCTGAGATTGCACTATCTCAGCAATGAATAGGTTCGTAGTAAGGACTTCAGTCCTTCTTTCCTCCAGGTTCGTAGTAAGGACTTCAGTCCTTCTTTCCTCCATTGCACCATAAATAGTAGAAGCATCTTCTAAGCATTTGATATTTTGAAGTATAATTTTGCAAAGCTTTTGAGTCAGAAATGGTTGCCCTCCCGTCCAATCCAAAATCTCTTGCAAAACCTCTTGAGGATTGTCAACTTTTCCCTCAAATCCCTTAGCTAAAGGCAGAGCTTCCTGTAAATTAAAACCGTACAATTCTATAGCTAAACCAATATTAAATGGAGTGCGACTTGCATCAGAAATCAAATCAGACGGCGAAGCTACTCCCAGCAAAGCAAAAGTTAACCGCCGGTATTCTGATTTGTGAGCGCGTTTGTTGTAGCAAGCTCTAATTAACGCAAAAAAATCATCTAGCGGTTCTTGGAAACTGAGAATACTATCAATTTCATCAATAAAAATGACAATCGGTTGAGCAATTTTTGCCAGCAGCAACTCCTCAATTAACTCTCCTAAACGCTGCACGGGCGGCATCAACTCTCTCTCCCGCCACCAAGTCATAAACTCGACGGCGTTAAATAGGTTGAAGCTGCACAAAAGCTTGTAAGCGACGCCGCCGTACCACTTATCCAGAGAGACTTGCTGGCTGCCAATGTCCGAAAGGTCGATCGTAGCACAAGAAATGCGATCGGCCGAGAGCTTTTGTACCGTTTGAACTAATAAGCTGGATTTGCCCATTTGTCGGGAATTGAGAACATAACAAAACTCTCCGGCTTTGAGAGCTTCATAGAGTTCTAAATCAGCTTGTCGCACTACATAAGTAGGTGCATCTTGCGGGAGACTGCCGCCGATTTGATATTGATAATCGACTGTCATAATGTTGCCTATAGTTAGATTATTTTGTCACTTCTGTTGTGCCTTTACCACACATCAGTTTGCCATTTTGATAAGTTGGTTCCGCTGGTTCAATTGTACCGGGAGAATCAGCTTTGCACAAGATTGTGGATGATGTTATCATTGCATTTTTAGGAGCATTGGGAGCGGCAGGAACTAGAAAAACACCGCCCACATAACTTTTTGCTTTTTTTTGCTTGGATACTCCATAATTAAAAGCAGCTTGCTTTGTCACACGAAGTGAATATTTGTAGTTGGTGGTTTCTGTTTTAAGTCCAAGTCCTAAAGCTTCAATGGAAGTGGAAAAAGCATTTTTTTCTGCATAATAAGCTTGCTGACCTTTGTTCAGCGAACTAACATACTGTTTGCCTTCCGACTGCTTAGCCTTACTTGCCATACTCAGAACAGACGGAAGAGCGATCGCACCCATTACTCCAATGCACATCAAAAGCACTAAACATCCACAACCATCAACTGAAATTATAGCTGGCTTAGAATTTTCTTGACGCATGGTATTGTCTCCTTTTTGTTTGTAGTAAGGACTTTAGTCCTTAAATAGTGAATTAAATGCCGATTCTAACTCGCGATCGGCTGTCATTATCCGCCCTAAAATTCGATTATTCTGTTACTTCTGTCGTGCCTTTGCCGCAAGCAGTTTTACCATTTTGATAAGTGGGTTCTGCTGGTTAAATTGAACCGAGATAATCAGCTTTGCACAATATGGCTATTGTCTTGAGTTCATCTTTGGCAGCATTTGGTTCAACTTCTTTAGCAGGAACTACAAAGACACCGCCCACATAACTTGTACTTTTTGGGTGCTTGGATACTCCATAATTAAATGCTGCTTGCTTGCTGGCGTGAACTGAATAGTTGTAATTTGGGGTTTCAGTTTGAATGCCTGTTCCCAATACTTCAACAGAATTAGCAAAAGTATTTTTTTGAGCGAAATCGGCTTTTTGTTCTCTGTTCATTGAGCTAAGATACTGTTTTGGTTCCGATGGTATCTCCAGAATTTCTTCGTTAATAAATGAGGGGCTAGCTAGCACGCCAATTACTCCGACGTAGATTAAAAACAACAAGCATTCATAACGATAAAGTGAAAGGCTAGATAACTCAAATTTTTGTTGACTCATGGTAGTTTGCTCTCTGTGTTTCTAGTAAAACCGATATTCCGACAGTCCGGCAGGGGTTTAAACCCCTGCTGGAATGTGGGAAAGCGCGTGTTTGTTGTCAGGAATGGGCAGGTACTGGGAACAATGAAAGGAGGAAACATTAATTCCTAATATCGCAACTTTTGTGCTTATTTTTTGGCGGAATATTCTGGTTTAATCGCTTTAGTACCGATCGCAAAATCGCGCAATTCCACCCTGGTAAACTTGACCCCCCACGGATCGGTGGTTGTATCCAACTCCTCCACTAAAGTATTATTGAGTTGATGACGAGCTGTATGAAGTTCCTCGACGGTTAATTTAGCAATCTGAGTCCGAATGGAAAGAATCAGCATATTGAACATGGCTTCTTTGAGATTCTGAACTTTGTAAGAAGCTTTTTCTAAGTCAATGATTCGCCAGTAAACAATAAAATCAAGGGTGACAAAAACCCGATCGCTAGTTGCACATTGTTGCGGTGGCAGTTTTAACATTTGCTCCCGCAGAGTTTGTTTATAGGCGACTGTTTCGACAAACGGAATCAGAAATGTCAAGCCAGGTTCGAGTTTTTTGCGATCGTACTTTCCGAAAATTTCAACTAAGGCTTCATCTCCTTGACGGACGATTTTCACGCTGCTGACTAAAGATACTCCGGTGATTGCAAACAACACCATCAAAAAATACTGATACATAGTGAATCTCCTGGCAAATAGTTGACAGTTGAAAGTTGATTTGTTAGTCCGCGAAGGCGGACTTTGTTTGTGTAGAAGCGATTTCAATCGCCGATTGATTGAGGAATCAACAAACCCGGATTTAGCTGTTGATGTTAATTAATCTGTCAGGTATCACAATCAGCGTGTTGCCTTCGCGGCGCAAAACGTAAACTTTTTGTCTGGGTGCGATTACTTGGTTATCTTCATTGCGAGCTTTCCAGGAAGCACCTTCATAAATCACCATTCCGATTTCTCCAGATAAAATTTCTGAGATAGTTGTTGCTGATGTTGCTTCGGGAATCACAAACTTTTTGCGAACAATGAAAATCGGTCGAATCCAGATACTCAGCGCGAGGGCTATCCCCATCCAGTAGGATATCTGCCAGTCAAAATCTTCATACATTACGTTGGCCCAACTAAACTCAAATGCGACTGAGCCTCTCCACAAAATAAAGGATGAAATTAGAGCAGCAACTCCCATCATCAGCAGGTAAAACCTGTATTTTTGGGGCTGAGTTTTTTGGATGAATAGATCGATCGCACTTAGCACAACTCCCAGCACAAACCAAAACATCGGCGGTGTGAAAGCGAAAGTTGGTTGATTAGTGGCTGACGCCAGCGACCAAATTAGGATAGAATGCACAATGCTTTTACCTCGTTGTGATGGGATGCAACCTTGTTATTTCTAATCTAATCAGGCCGCTATTTGAGTTGGTGAGTGAGTTATTTGAGAATTCATCGACTTGTCATCGACTTGTCATCGACTTTGGGGACGTTTAGCAGTCAATTTAAGGTCAAACGCGCATTGAGGCAGGGGTTTAAACCCCTGCCTCAATGCGAAAGTCGGTTAAAACCGACTATCAATTTGAGATTTGAGATTTGAGATTGGTAATTATTGATTTGAGATTGGAGTTTTTAGATTTAAAATTGAGGATTAAAAGGTTTATTTAATTAGCTCTTCAGTCCTCTTTGAGAGGACTTTCACTATGAGACAGGGAATTAATTCCCTGTCGGACTGTCGGACTTACAAACGATATCGGTACAGGTACAGCATTTTAATTCCATAACAATCGGCGGTTGAAACCGCTACTACACAAACAAAATCGGCCTGCGCCGATTAAAGAATAAAGGAGATGAAAAACCTGGTTATGGTATCAGTTATCAAGCTGAAATATTCTGGAAATTGCTTAGTTAGATTATCTGGTCAATTCTGTTGTGCCTTTACCGCAAATAACCTCTCCATTTTGATAAATTGGTTCTGCTTGCTCATCCGGCTCATCTGTTCGTTTAACTCTAAAGAAAGGGCGCTTTTCAGTTTCGCAAAGTATGGTTACAGTCATCATTTCATCTCGACGGGCGTTTGGATCTAATTTTTGAGCAGGAACTAGAAAGACACCGCCGACATAATTTTTAAGAGTCTTGTCCTTGGCAACTGCATAATTAAATGCTGCTGTTTCAGTGGTATGAGTTGAATATTTGTAGTTGTTAGTTTCTGTTTTAATGCCAAGTCCTAAAGCATCAACAGAAGTGGCTAAAGCATTATTTTCGTAAAAATAAGTTTGCTGGACTCTGTTCATTGAACCAACAAACTGTTTGCCTTCCACCTGCTTAGAATTAGTTACCATACTTGCAGATAACCCTAGCAATATCTCAACTTGCTTATCCCTAATTCCAAAAGAAAAAAATAATGGCATGACAAACAGGGTGAAAAATGCAATCAATCCAATGTACGCAAGCAATAAGCATCCACCAACCTTGAGTAAACCGCTAAAAACCTGGAGTAAAATGCTATTTGACTTAGACTTTTGTTGACGCATGGTATTTTTTCCTCTATGTTTACGATCGCAATTTTATCTGGGCGGGTGAGTTGTGAGAATGAATAGATCGATCGCACTTAGCGCAACTCCCAGCAACAATATCGGCGGTGTGATGGCGCAACCTGGTTGATCTGTAGCTGATGCTAGCGAACAAATTAGGAGAGAATACACAATGCTTTTACCTCGTTTTGATGCGATCCAACGTTGTTATTTCTCATCTAATCAGGCCACTATTTGAGTTGACGAGTGACTTATTTGAGAATTCATCGACTTTTCATCGACTTTTTATCGACTTTAGGGACAATAGGCATTTATGATGGTTTCAATGTCTCGATCGTTATAACCAATGCCTCGATCGCTCAGGCTGCATCTCCAGTACATTCCCACAGTTAAATCGTCTCTGCTGAGAAATGGCTTTCCCAGTCAGAAAATCTTGGCTGAGGATTTAGGGATAGCCCAATCTACTGTCAGTCATTTCCTGAATGGCAAACCTGTGGATTATGCTAATTTCATCGAAATTTGTCGCGGCTTGGGCCAGGAATGGCGCGATATAGCCGATTTTGAGACTCAGTGCGAATCGGTAGAAACACAGTCGATCGCAGCCAAAATAGCCAAAATTGCGATCCTCTTCGTTGATCAGCCTCCCGTAGGGGCGGGCAACGCTTACGCGCGATCGAACCCAAACCACACCCTGATTCAACAATTGCACCAAGCTTTGACTTTTGCTAGCCACGAAGTCTTTTTAGTTAACAACAGCAGCAAAGATAACTCATATTTAAAGCTTTGCGATTATTTGCTGTTACCGATATCCGCAGAATATGCCGCTAGCGAAATGATATTAGAACAAGTACAGCTAGCCCAAGAATTGCACAGTTTCACTAATAAAAAACCAGCCATATTACCAATTTGCATTGAATTAAATGCACCATTTTCTTTTGATTTATTGCATTATTTAGCAGGAGTCCAGTCTTGGCATTGGCGGTGTGCGGCCGACTCATCAAAGTTAATTTCAGAAATTTTAACCGTAGTTAAAGAAGGTCGCACATCCTTAAATGCAGACCATGAATTAGCTGTCAATTTGAGCGAAATTCCTAGCACAAAAAATTCGATAATTCAACCCATACCAGCAGCAGCGCCAGAATTGCCGGGAGGACAAGTAGATTTAGTTTCTCACTTTTATGTCGATCGCCCTCCGATAGAATCCCGCTGTTACGAGGCGATCGCCCAACCGGGAGCCCTGATCCGCATCAAAGCACCCAGACAGATGGGCAAAACTTCATTGATGGCGCGGATTTTGCATCATGCAGAAGCGCAAGGTTCTCGCACGGTAGCGCTGAGTTTTCAGCTAGCAAATAGGAGAGTTTTCGCGAATTCAGATACATTTTTGCAGTGGTTTTGTGCTAGCGTCGGTCAAGAGTTGGGAATGCTGGATCAGTTACCTAAATGCTGGGAATTAGCAGATTTGATTGGCAGCAATCAGTGCTGTAAAGCTTTCTTTGAACAGTATTTGCTGTCGGAATCGTCACCACCTCTGACATTAGGCTTGGATGAGAGCGATCGCCTGTTTGAATCGCCGGAAATTGCCGATGACTTTTTTGGGTTATTGCGCGCTTTGCACGAAGAAGCAAAACGGCGAGATATTTGGAAAAAGTTTCGTTTAATTGTGGTACATTCCACCGAAGTTTATATTCCGCTGGATGTGAACAAATCGCCGTTTAATGTCGGATTGCCGATCGAATTGTCGGAGTTTAGTTCGCAGCAAGTGCAAGAGTTAGCAGCGCGACACGGACTGAATTGGAATGCGGTAGAAGTTGAGGAATTGATGGCGTTAGTGGGAGGACATCCCTATTTAGTGCGGCTGGCTATGTATCGCATTGTCTGTCAAGATGTGACTTTAAATAATTTGCTTAAATCGGCGACAACGGAGGCAGGAATTTACAGCGATCATTTGCGTCGGCATTTGTGGAATTTAGAAAAATATCCAGAATTAATCGAGGCGATGAGAGAGGTTGTGAGTGTCTCAAATCCGGTTAGATTGAAGTTAGAATTAGGGTTTAAATTAAATAGTATGGGGTTGGTGAAACTGGAGGGAAATTATTGCAGTGCGAGATGCAGTTTGTATGAGGAGTATTTTCGCGATCGCCTAGAATGCAAATAATCCCAATTTAGCCGATCGCCAAATCCACACTAACTACAAATTCTGGAAATGCCAGCGGCGAAACTTCGTCGCCCCGCCAAAACCTGAGAATTACACTGTAACCGTTAACCGTTGGCTGGCGGTATACTTCCAAGCAATTTTCCTGTAAATTGACGATCCAGACTTCCTGAATTTGCGATCGGGCATAAATAGGAAGTTTCACATCTCTGTCATAATCTATTGAAGTGTCAGCTACTTCTATTAACAGCAAAACTTCCGATGGTAGGGGATGGGCGGTTGAATAGTAATCGGCGCGAGGTTGTAACAATACTAGATCGGGTTGCGGTTCAGTGCGATCGCTCAACTGGACGGGGTTCTGCACATCAAAAGTAGCCAAATTTTCGGGAATTTGGCTGCACAGTCTGGCTAAGCGCCTCACAGAGGAAGCATGACGAGTTCCAATAGCGGCCATTTCAACAAATTCTCCTTCGATCAATTCTACGCGATCGCCCTCCGAAAGAATCCCAGCTTTACTCATTTGATGGTATTCTTCTACTGTGAAAAGTCTTTTGAGCAACTGCACAGCCATAACTTACCGTTCCTCTAATCATTTCTTCAATTATAGTCAGTCGCACCATTAAATACCACTAATTTCTAAAGTCGATGAGAAGTCGATGAGAAGTCGATGAGAACTCACTCATGTTCTCAAATAGCCTGGTGATTTAATAGAGATAGAGTAGAAGCAAGGCACAATATGCGAGGTTTACAAACCTCACCGCACTCAAATGAGGCATTTACCTAAAACCTAAATATGCTCGCGCATCTCCTCTAATTGTGACTTGCTTGGAAACTACTCTGCTAACTCATTTGGAGAACAATCATGTTGCTTAAAATAAATCCTCGACTCGATCAACTCAAGAAACAAGCAAAATTTTCACAAACAAACATTACTCGCAACAAAAAAAACGATGGGGGATTCACTTTAGTAGAACTCACTATTATACTCATGATAATTACAATCCTTTCTGCGATCGCCCTCCCTGAATTCGCCCGTTGTAGGCCGTATAAAGCTATGCAGTCAGAAGCTAAGCAATATGTTAGCTCAATTAACCGCGCCCAACAAGCTTATTTTGGGGAAAAAGGTGCATTTTCTAATTCCATTAATCCTTTGGCTATCGGCATTAAAACTGAGACAACCAATTATAACTATTCAGCCATAGCTACCAAAAATGCTGCGTTTAGTTATGGGGTATCCCGTAGCAATAATATTCGTAGTTATGTCGGGGCTGTATTTTTACTACCTGTTTCCCCAGCTAACAACGACAAGACTACTGTAGGCATTCTGTGTGAAGCAAATTCTCCTGGGAAGATCCAACTGCCTAATCCTATCCTTCAGAATAATGTTCCTGTCTGCGCTGCTGGTAGTAGTGAAGTGACTAAGTAAATATCGACATTACCGAGAAGCTCATGTTACCAGAAATTGTCAAAGGCTTCATCATCTTAGCCTGCATCTTCATTCCCCTAGAAAGAATCTTTTCCTTGCACAAGCAAAAGATATTTCGTCTCGGATGGGCAACCGATGTCACCTATTTTTTTACAGGTCACTTTATTGGCAGATTTGGTGCCATTGTTGTGACACTAACTTGGTCACTGATGACGAATTTTCTCAACTCAGAATTGCAAAGCAAAGTAGCTTCTCAACCTATTTGGTTGCAGTTTGCAGAAGCAGTTATCGTTTCAGATATGGCATATTATATCGCTCACCGTCTGCTCCATGAAGTACCCTGGCTTTGGCAATTTCATGCAGTCCATCACAGCATTGAACACATGGACTGGTTGGCAGCAGTGCGGGTGCATCCCTGCGAGCAACTCTTTACTCAGATTTGCAAAATTATGCCTCTTGTCTGGTTGGGATTTAGCAAAGAAACTTTTGTGGTTTATGCTCTTTATTCGGCGGCGATCGCCTTTTTGATTCATGCTAATATTACTCTCAAATTTGGAGTGCTAAAATGGTTTGTGGCTACCCCGCAATTTCATCAATGGCATCACACTAAAATTCCGGAGATTTACAACAAAAACTTTGCGGTTCAGTTGCCACTCTTAGATTTACTATTTGGCACTCTGTATATGCCAGCAGGGAAAAGACCCCGAAAATATGGTGTCTCCGATCGCATACCTGTTGGCTATCTCGGACAATTACTCTATCCGTTTTTCGGAAACATTAAAATGGTAAATAACCAATTAAAACAAGGCATGAGTCGCTATTTTCGCCCTTTGCCTGTAACGCTTGGTGCGATATTAGTTGCGGTTAGTTCTCTGAGTGCAGTTTCCTTAATTAATCACATGGATATTCCTACTTTTATTGCCAGTTTGAATTCCCAAAAAATAACTGTTGCCGAATTGCAGCAGGGTAAGTTGAAACCTGTGATTTTGATTGACGTGCGATCGCCCGAAGAGTACGCAGAAGATCGCATCGGTGAAAGTCCGCTGGTTCCCCTCATTGACATTGAAGCTGGATTCGGTGTCAAGCAAGTGCAAGCTATTGCTCGATCGAGCGTCAAATCTAATCAAACTCAGCCAACTATTGTACTTTATTGCGCGCGGGGAGGGCGATCGGTTAAAGCTTACCAAAAATTGCAAAAAATAGGCTTTAATTTAGCTTTTCTATCGGGAGGAATCGCCGCGTGGCGGGAAGCTGTGCCTGCCAAACAAGACTCTGAAGTATTAGCGCCAATTATTCGATCGCCAAAAGAGACTGTCAGAAGTAATTAGTTAGTTAAAAGAAAAGCAGAGAACAAGGGAAACTCAAAAATATCTATCAATAGAAAGGTGTATCCGGCTGACTGATTCGCTATCTTGAAAACAAGTAGCCAAAATCTTCAGCAATCTGCAAAGGTTGGCTGTTTTGGCAAGCTCCACAATAATCTGAGTTAGCATAATTTGATTCCATGCAAAACACCCTAGAGATACTTTCTACTTCTGAGTCGCCGAGTCTTCCCAAAAATCAGCAGGCACTCCCAAATTATGAAGCAGCCGATCGCCAATTTGTCAATTTGCTAGAGGTAGAGGATTTAGACAAGACAGTGGCGGCTAAACCGTTACTCGTCAGCGATTTTGAAAGCGCGATCGCCTATGCACTTCAAGCAGCTTACCAACAGGAACCGGGCGACGAAGCCGCGCACCGTTTCTTGCAGCGCGTGCTCTACCGCATCAACCGCCTCAACTTGTTTTGGTACGACGATTTGCGCCGCTACAACAACGAGCGATCGCACTATTTGCGAGGAGTGCGCGATCGCATCGAATCACCCTGGCAGCAATGGGAAAGCGCCCAAATCGACGTTGCAGCGCTGCAAAACATCGAGGATGTCAAGCAAGCCCTGCGCGATCGCGCGGCCGCTGATGTCGATCCAGAGCTCACTGAGATCGATCGCTACCTGCGGGAACAGATGACTGAAGAGGGATACAAGCACTTGCTGGCGATCGCCTCCTTCGACGGTTTAGTGGAAGCCAGCCGCGTTTCTCGGATCATCGGCGGTGCTGGCAACGAAATTCAGTCAACGCTGACGCGGGTGCTGATCGAAGAATACGGCGGCGGTCGCTTAGCCCGCAAACACTCGACCTATTTTGCCCAAATGCTGGCAGAATTCGGGATGAGCACGGAACCGGAAGCCTACTTCGATTTAGTGCCTTGGCAAGTGCTCGCCAGCATCAACCACAACTTCTTGCTTACCGAACGCAAGCGCCATTTTCTGCGCTACAACGGCGGACTCACCTATTTTGAGGTGGCGGGGCCTGTCGCTTACCGCAATTATCTAGCCGCGGCGCAGCGTCTGGGCCTCTCGCAAGCCGCGATGGGTTATTGGGAATTGCACATCCGCGAAGATGAACGTCACGGGCGCTGGATGTTGGATGAGGTGGCGCTACCGCTGGTTGACAGATACCCGCAGGAAGCGTGGGAATTGGTGTTGGGGTACGATCAGGAGAAGTCGATCGGCGATCGGGCTGGGTTGGCTGTAGTGCGATCGATCCAAACCGCAGAACAAAATTAACCGCTATGCGCGGGTGCGTCAGTCTGTGGCACACCCGCACCCAGGCTAGATATTAAAAAGCAGTCAATAACTGAATTAGCTCGATCGACAAATCTCTTTGCGACTTTTGCTGCTTCTGAAACAAAACTCCAGCCAGCAGATAGATATTTTCCGAATAAAAAGCCATTCCCTGTTTTCGGAGATTGGCGATCGCGCTTTTCACCTTGGGCTCCGAACTGTAATAGCCAAAATTTAAAGGTGCAATCTCAAAATTCGCCACCGAGTAGCCTAGATCCAAGGCATAATCTATCAAACCCACAGGATTAGAATAGCTAGAAACCATCAGCAAAACTCGATCGCAGTCCAAAGATAAAAGTTTCTTAGCAATTGTCGAACCATCAGTCCCGCCGTGCAACAGCGGCTGATAAATCTTGTCATCCACCGCAGGCAAATAAGGCGGATTTGAGATAACACAATCTGCCGACTGATATAAAAGCGAATCAAAAAAAGAGCAATTGTTGACCGTATATTTTTCGCTGATTTGATATTGCTTAATTTTAGATTGAGCAATTTTCCAAGCTACATTATTTAACTCAAATCCTTGTATTGTCCCGTTAAAATCTGTTCTCAGCAAAGACTTAATAACTGGACTTCCTTCACCAGAACCAAACTCTACGATACGTCTAAATTGGTCGCTGGCATTTAACACTAAACTTTCCAAGCAGTGCGAGTAAAAATTCGATTCTTCCGGGCAGTGGAATACCTGTTTGAGTGGATTTGAGGAAGTGATCATAAATTCTGTAACAAGGTTTACTATTATAAAAATATCTAAGAAGCAATAGTGCAGCCATCTGTCGCAAGAGCTATTTAATCAACTTTGATAGCAGTTCTATCTAAAGATGAGAAATATATCTCAATACGGTTCACTTAACATATTTATGCCCCGGAGATCCCCCTCGCATCCCCCTTAAGAAGGGGGACTTTGAGAGCATTCTTGTCCCCACCTTGGGAAGGGGGGTTAGGGGGGATCTGTCTTAAGTGAACCGTATTGGAATATATCTCTCCCTCATCTTTCGTTCGATTCTCCCATTTAAAATCTCTACTCAAAAAATGAAAAATCTATAGCAGTTCGAGCCAAAGATGAGGTATTGAGCGATCGAGTTCTCAATCCCTCAATTCTTCAATCTCAAATCGAAAAATGGAAAATCTCTTCCTGTTTGAGTTGGTGCGATTGTAAAATTATTACTTTCGAGCGATCGTAAAATTAATAATATTCATCCTATTGATAGATGGCAATTCTCTAGCAATCCGTTCATAAATTTAAATAAGTGGTTCCCAGTTCGAGCGAAAGGAAACCATGCAAGTGAGGAAGAGCCTCAGCACACGACTAGATCCGCTCTTCCTCGCCTGTGGGTTCTGCTTTCCCTCGAACTGGTAACGAGCATTCCTACAAATCCTGCGAGGATTGCTATAGTGATTAACAGGTTTTAGATAAAATTTATTGTGAGCCGATAGTCCCATTTTCTTGCTCTTGCTTTATCAGCAAAATTTGGGTAATTTCCCTGCTCAAACAGGCCTTAATCTGACTTGGACTTTTTCACCTGCGAATTCAAAAAATACGTCAGTGAAGCGATTACTAAAGCGATACTTGCTCCCAAGGGAAGGATGTTATCCGCACCGTTCCACTTAACTACCTGACCGAGATATAATACGCTCAATACGACGACGATCACGCTGGTGAGTTTGCTTTTGAGGTCGTCTATGGTGTGAATTTCTAGCCAGTCTGGTACTTTGATGCGCTCGTCAATAAACAGTTCGTAAAGTCCGAGTGCCGTAATATAAAATACTGTGGCTAGCAGAAACAAATCTACAACTTCGACAAAGGACAGAATCAGTGTTTTAGAGTTTTCGCTGGAAATCGGCCCTGTAGTGATAATGTAGCCGATGGTAGCGATCGTTTCCAGGGCACCGTAGATCAAAAGCGTCACAGAGGCTACAAAAGAACCGAGTACAGCAATTATCATTAGATACCGACTTTTGGCAAGAATTCGATGCAGCATAGTTGATGTCCGCTGGGGAAATTTGTGAGAGAAGAACCGCTCTCTGGCATACCTTTGGCTTTACTATATCAAGGTTTTGCCCGATCGCCCGAATAACTTCGGTTGGCTGGGCACCTTGGGCGCGTTGGGTTTGCTCAACTTGCTTCGGAAATACCGTGCAGCGTCCGATCGCGTGAAAGTGCGATCGGACTACCACTAAATTTGTAGGGTGCGTCAGAACCTCGCCTTTTCTCCCCTATGTGAGGCAAAATCTCTGACGCACCCTACCACTTTCCCTAAATTAATCATAATTTTCTCACGGGCGATCGCACTTCAGGGCTGATTTATTCAAACAACACAAAATTAGTCCTCAGCGTCCACAAAAACAGTCACAGCCGCCACAGCGATTAACATTTCATCATTTTTATCATTCAGAGAGGCGATCGCCCTTCCTGGTACAATCATCCCGCCCTGCTCCACAATCAGAGTTTTGCTACCAAAAGGCAGCGCCGCCAAAACTTCGTCGTGACGCACTTGTTCCGGGTAAGGAACAGCCACCTTTACCTCAACAATCATCTGATTCGGATCAGTCAAACCCGCCACTTCCCAGACACCTAGGAGAGCATTATGGGCGATCGCATTCCGTACAGCCCTAGCCGCCGCTACAGTCGGTTCCTGCCCGTGCTGGTCGATACCCATCCCCATTTCAATGATGAAACATTTACGTGCCACAGTTACCCCTTCGTTGATATTTGCTTGCAGTCGTTAGCGAAGCCCCCAAACAGGATCGCACTCTTGCTCAAAACAATCCAATTATCTCCCAACCTGACCGCTATTTATATTATTTTATCGATCGATACAACCACACAACAATCATCCCAGTTTAAACAAATAATGCAACTGTCTGCAAGCGCCAAAGCCCGATAGTCATCAATCAGTCTCAATTTAAAATATAAAATCTAAAATCGTCTAACTTATGGTAGTATAACCCAATTCACGACTCCTCGCGGAAAGCCAAACTCATCTCCAGCTTAAATCATGGATAGTTTTCTACCAATTGCCTACTTTCAAAACCAATTTCTCCCATTTACCGACGCCAACATTTCCATAGCCACCCACGCCCTGCACTACGGAACCGGAGTTTTAGGCGGGTTGCGAGGAATTCCCGACCCCGAAAATGCCGATCGCATCTTACTATTTAGATTAGACCGCCACTGTCAAAGATTAAGTCAAAGTGCCAGCTTCCTCCACTGCGATCTCCCCGCCGACAAAATCCAACAAGTAATCACTGATTTTGTTAAAAAAAATCAGCCCAAAAAATCATTTTACATCCGCCCCTTCATCTACACATCAAGTTTAGGAATAGCCCCCAGACTGCACAACGTAGAAACAGACTTTTTTGTCTATGGATTAGAACTCTCAGACTATTTGCCAAAAGAAGGAGTCAACTGTAGAATTAGCTCTTGGTATCGCCAAGAAGACCGCAGCTTACCCTTAAGAGGTAAAATTAGTGGCGCTTACATCACCTCAGCTTTAGCCAAAACAGAAGCAGTAGAATCCGGCTTCGACGAAGCGATTATGATGAACACCCAGGGAAAAGTCAGCGAAGCTTCAGGAATGAACATATTTGTCGCCAGAAACGGTAAATTAATTACTCCAGGTTTCGACCAAGATATTCTCGAAGGAATCACCAGAGATAGCGTGATGACAATCGCCAAAGACTTAGGAATTGAAGTCATAGAAAGACCAGTTGACAAATCAGAACTATTGATTGCAGACGAGATTTTCCTATGCGGAACCGCCGCCAAAATCACCCCAATTAACCGAATAGAAAACTATCAACTGCCCAAAAACCGACCCATCACCGAAAAACTCTTGCACAAAATCACAGGGATTATGGAAAATCGCGATAGTAAGTACAAAGAGTGGGTATTTGCGATCGATCTGAATTAAGCTGTTCTGCCTTTAAATCGTATATCAAGAAATAATCAAACTCTTGTGGGGTGGGCTTCGACGCTGCCCCGAATATGCAATTTCAATACGCAACAACTTAATTTGTAACTAAAAACAAGTTTTACTCACACAAAGCAGCCGCATGATGGCGAATATGATCCTCCATAAAACTAGCGACAAAATAATAGCTGTGATCGTAACCTTCCTGCATCCTTAAAGTCAGCGGCTGTCCCGCTTTTGCACAAGCATCCGCGAACACATCCGGCAACAATTGCCCCTCAGCAAGATAGGAATCAGCAGTGCCACAGTCAATCAGAATCGGGCGGTTGTATTGCTTTTCCCGAACTAATTCGCTCGCATCCCAAGCCCTCCAACTCTCTCGATCGCCCCCAAGGTAGTGTCCGAATATTTTTTGACCCCAAGGGCAGCGCACGGGCGCGCAAATAGGCGCAAACGCGGAAACTGAAAGATAGCGATCGGCATTTTTTAACGCACAAATTAAAGCCCCATGTCCGCCCATCGAATGACCAAAAATTCCCTGTTTTTCCCGTATCGCTGGGAAATTTTCAGCGATTAAATTTGGCAATTCATCAACCACATAACTGTACATTCGATAATGAGAATTCCAAGGTGAGGCTGTCGCATCCACATAAAAACCCGCGCCACTTCCCAAATCCCAATTGTCGGCCTCCCCAGGAATGCCAGTATCGCGCGGGCTAGTGTCTGGTGCAACTAACATTAACCCGTATTTTGCCGCAAATTGCTGCGCCCCTGCTTTTGCCATAAAGTTCTCTTCCGTGCAGGTTAAACCTGATAGAAAATACAGGACTGGTACGGGTTTAGTTTGAGCTTGGGGCGGCTGATAAACAGTGAATTTCATCTCGCTGTTGCAGGCTGAGGATTGATGGCTGTAAAATCCTAGTTTGCCGCCAAAACTTTTATATTGTTTTTCCAGTTTGAGGGATTTAGAGAGCATATTAATTCTCTTTCATTTCTGAATTAGATTTTTTTTACCGCAGAGAGCGCAGAGAGCGCAGAGGAAGAGAGAAGAGAGCAAGATTTTTGTTCAAAATGTCAAAACTGTGCGAATTGACTTGCCTTGGTGCATCAAATCAAAGGCTTGATTAATTTGCTCGATCGGCATTACTTGAGTTATCAAGCTATCAATATCAATTTTACCATCCATGTACCAATCAACAATTTTTGGAACATCAGTTCTGCCCTTCGCCCCGCCAAAAGCCGAGCCTTTCCAAACCCTACCAGTTACTAGCTGAAATGGGCGGGTACTAATTTCTTGACCTGCTCCCGCTACTCCAATAATCACGCTGACTCCCCAACCTTTGTGACAGCATTCCAAAGCTTGCCGCATCACATTAATGTTGCCGATACATTCAAAAGTGTAATCAGCTCCGCCTTTGGTTAAGTCTACCAAATAAGGCACTAAATCGCCTTCGACTTCGCGGGGATTGACAAAGTGAGTCATGCCGAATTTTTCCGCCATTTTTCGCTTGTCTGGATTCAAATCTACGCCGATAATCATGTTAGCTCCCACCATGCGAGCCGCTTGAATTACATTCAAACCAATCCCGCCCAATCCGAAAACTATGACATTAGAACCTGGTTCAACTTTCGCCGTATTGATGACAGCACCGATTCCCGTCGTGACGCCGCAGCCGATTAAACAAACTTTATCAAAAGGAGCATCATCGCGAATTTTTGCTACGGCAATTTCTGGCAATACTGTATAATTGGCAAAGGTAGAAGTTCCCATGTAATGGAAAATTTTTTCACCGTCAATTGAAAACCTGCTCGTGCCGTCGGGCATCACTCCTTGTCCTTGAGTGAGGCGAATTGCTTGACAGAGATTCGTTTTGCCGCTCAAACAATATTCGCAGTTGCGGCATTCGGGAGTGTAAAGTGGAATTACCCGATCGCCCTTTTTGACACTCGTTACTCCCGCTCCAACATCTGCGACAATCCCGGCTCCCTCGTGGCCTAAGATAGCAGGAAACAAACCTTCGGGATCAGCGCCGGAAAGAGTGTAAGCATCGGTGTGACAAACACCCGTCGCTTTAATTTCCACCAGCACCTCACCAGCCCGCGGCCCATCCAGATCAACCGTCTCAATAGTCAAAGGTTTGCCGGCACTGCGAGCAACTGCTGCTTTTACTTTCATGCTTTTTCCCCGTGCGATCGATTTGTCAACTGACCAGTCAATATGTATTGTATTACTTAATCACAAAATTGCACCAACTCTATGACAAAATTAATTGTAATTACCGGAGTCAGTCGCGGTCTAGGTCTCGCCATGACCGAAAAATTTATAGAATTGGGACATACAGTTCTCGGATGCGCCCGTTCTTCCGAAGCCGTTGAACAACTCAACCAAAAATATAGTGCACCCCACCATTTTACTTGTTTGGATGTCGCCAGCGACGAGCAAGTCAAAACTTGGGCAACAGAAATTATCGCCAAAAAACAGACTCCCGACTTGCTGATTAACAATGCAGCTTTAGTCAACAATCCCGCGCCGCTTTGGTTAGTCAGCAGCGAAGAATTTTCGCAGCTAATAGATGTTAATATTAAAGGTACTGCTAATGTGATTCGCCACTTTGTCCCGGCAATGATTGCGAGAAAAAGTGGCATAATTGTCAACATTAGTTCCGGTTGGGGAAGGTCAACTTCGCCGGAAGTCGCGCCCTATTGCGCTTCCAAATGGGCGATCGAAGGACTGACGCGATCGCTAGCCCAAGAACTCCCGCGAGGGATGGCCGCAATTCCGTTAAATCCCGGCATAATTCACACCGATATGCTGGACATTTGTTTCGGAGAAGAAGCAGCAAATTACACGCCAATCAAAGCGTGGGTGGAAAAAGCAGTGCCTTTTTTGCTGAAATTGAAACCTTCAGATAATGGCGTGCCAATGACAGTTCCAGGATAATAATAGACTGCTTACACTCACGCCGAAATCATCTAAAAATTATCTGTGTTAATCCGTGTTAATCTGCTTGACATTTGCGGTTCACCTATCAATTAAAAACTCATGCAAGAAGGATCATAAAATAGTAAAATAAGATTCCTGTCAGATCCAACGCCAGAAATTTCTCCCCAAATAACCACTGTGAACTTGCCGCTAACCTCGCCCTCGCAAACCGAAACCCGCAAAGCAGACCACCTCAGGATCTGCCTCGAAGAAGATGTACAATTTCGCGAAACTACCAGCGGACTAGAAAACTACCGTTTTGCTCACTGTTGTTTGCCAGAACTCGATCGCACCCAAATCGATTTAACCTCCACATTCCTCGGCAAAAAACTAGCCGTACCCCTGCTAATTTCGTCAATGACAGGCGGCACCGAACTAGCCCAGACAATCAACTATCGCCTCGCCGATGTCGCTCAAACATACAAACTGGCAATGGGAGTCGGTTCCCAGCGATGCGCTGTCGAAAACCCTCAACTAGCTCCTACATTTGCCGTGCGGCGCCGCGCTCCCGATATTCTGCTATTTGCTAATATTGGAGCGGTTCAATTAAACTATAATTACGGTTTGGAAGAATGCCAAAAAATCGTTGATATTCTCGAAGCAGATGCCCTTATTTTACACTTAAATCCGCTGCAAGAATGCGTTCAAACTGAAGGTGATACTAACTTTAAAGGACTGTTAGATAAAATTGCCAAATTGTGCGCTAAATTACCAGTACCGGTGATTGCGAAAGAAGTCGGCAACGGTATTTCTGGAAAAATGGCACAGAAATTGCTCGCGGCTGGAGTAAGTGCGATCGACATTGCCGGCGCCGGAGGCACTTCTTGGGCGAAAATAGAAGGACAGCGAGCCACAGACGACAAGCAGCGCAGGTTGGGCGCAACCTTTGCCGACTGGGGAATACCCACAGCCGAGTGCATTGTCAGCACCCGCGCCGTAGCGCCGGATGTTCCCCTGATTGCCTCTGGAGGCTTGCAAAACGGCTTGGATGCAGCAAAAGCGATCGCCCTGGGTGCCGATGTTGCGGGACTGGCGCGGCCGTTTCTGCAAGCCGCAGCAGCATCGGAATCAGCCGCAGCCCAGCTAGCTGAGGTTTTAATTGCAGAAATCGCTACCGTGATGTTCTGTACTGGCTGCGCTAACTTGGATGAGTTACAACATTCTGGGGTTTTGGAAAGGTTAAGATAGAAAGATGTCAGTGGGCAGTGGGCAGTGGGCAGTCGTTAGTTGTTAGTAGTTACTGATTATTGGGAGAGATTCAAAAATAACAAATAACAACGGCCAATCACCAAATGTTAATTACCAAATGTTAATTATCAACGGTCAACTGCTAATTACTAACTATCAACTGTCAACTGTCAACTATCAACTGTCAATTATCAACTATCAACTATCAACTATCTAAATGAAAGATTTCCTAAAATATACTTGTGCAAGTTTGCTCGGAACCTTCCTCGGACTGTTGCTGCTGGGCGGCGTTGGATTGGGAGGACTGGTACTGTTAATTACTGTCGCGGCATCGTCATCTAAAGATTCAGGCCCGCAAGTTAAAGATAAGTCTGTATTGGTATTAGACCTTTCTTTAAATATCACGGACAGCAAACCGAGTCGCAGCACTAGCGCGGCGATTCAAGAAGCGCTTTCGGACGAGTCCGGCGATGCTGTGACGCTGCGGACTGTTTTAAATGCGATCGAATCTGCGAAAAAAGACCCGAAAATCGTGGGTATGTATCTCGAAGGCAGTTCGGATGCCAGCAGCAGCGGGTTTGCTAATCTCAAAGAAGTTCGATCGGCATTACAGCGCTTTCGAGATGCCAAAAAACCCATTATTGCTTACGAAATGGACTGGAGCGAGCGAGATTATTACCTCGGTTCAGTTGCAAATACAATTGCAGTCAATCCTTACGGATCTGTAGAAATCAACGGTTTTAGCAGTCAGGCAATGTTTTGGACTGGTGCTTTGGAAAAATACGGCGTGGGAGTGCAAGTGACTCGCGTCGGCAAATACAAGTCAGCCGTTGAACCATTTTTGCTCAAAAAAATGAGTCCAGAAAATCGCCAGCAAACTCAAAAATTGCTCGGAGATATTTGGGGAGAATACCTAAAAACTGTCGGGCCAAGTCGCAAATTGACCGTTCCGCAACTGCAAGCAGTGGCAGATAATGGCGGAACTTTGATGGCTGATGAAGCTCTCAAAGGCAAGTTAGTTGATAAAGTTGTATACTTTGACGAAATTGCCACCGAACTTAAAAAACTGACAGGAACTGATGCAGAAAATAAATCTTTCAAACAGATAAGTTTGAAAAATTACGCGAGAATTGCTGAGAATAAAAACTCAACTCGCGCTAACAAGAAAAATCAGATTGCTGTACTTTACGCTGAAGGAGAGATTGTAGACGGGGAAGGCGGCCCGACTCAAGTAGGAGGCGATCGCATCGCTCAAGAAATGCGGAAAATCCGCGAAGATGACGACGTAAAAGCAGTAGTTTTGCGCGTTAACAGCCCCGGAGGCAGCGCGACGGCGGCGGAAGTCATCGGGCGCGAAGTCGCGCTGACGGGCAAAAAAAAGCCAGTTATCGTGTCGATGGGCAACTTAGCAGCTTCCGGCGGCTATTGGATTTCGATGGGTTCTAGCAAAATCTTTGCCGAAGCGAGTACGATTACTGGTTCGATCGGCGTTTTTGGAATGCTGTTCAATGCCGAAAAATTGGCTGCTAACAACGGCATAACTTGGGATGTGGTGAAAACTGCTCGTTTTGCCGATACTAACACGGTTTCCCGCCCGAAAAATCCTCAAGAATTGGCAAATATTCAGAAAATAGTCGATCGCATTTACGATCGATTTGTTACTAAAGTCGCCGACTCCCGCAAACTGCCGAAAAACAAGGTGCAAGAAATTGCTCAAGGCAGAGTCTGGTCTGGTACGGCAGCGAAACAGTTGGGTTTAGTCGATGAAATTGGCGGGCTAGAAGATGCTGTTAGAGAAGCGGCGAAGCAAGCTAAACTCGGCGACGATTGGCAGTTGGAAGAATATCCAAAACGCCGCAGTTTCGAGGAGCAAATTTTGGAAAGAATTTCCGGCGTTCATGTGTTAAAACCAGCCACCAAACTCGACCCGCTGACGGCAGAAGTTAAGAAAATGCAGGATGAATTGGCTGTTGTCAAGTCGATGAACGACCCGCAAGGAGTTTACGTTCGCTTACCTTTCAACTTGCGGATTGATTAACCTTACTCTTCAACCCGCGCACCATCCGGGTTTTGTTTGTGTAGTCGCGGTTTCAACCGCCGAGTCCGATCTTCAACCCGCGCACCATCCGGGTTTTGTTTGTGTAGTCGCGGTTTCAACCGCCGAGTTTCAACTGAAAAACTGAAAAACTGAAAAACTGAAAAACTGAAAAACTGAAAAACCCGGTTTCTTCAAGAAACCGGGTTTATGAATACCCTAAAAGTCGATCGACTGGGAATTGGCAATATTTATTATGCTGCACGCTGAGTCAACAATCCCCAGATGAAAAGTACCACGATCGCGCCGATGACTGCAAAAGCTATGCTGGGTAGAGTTAATGCTCCGAAGGATGCCCCCGCGCTAGTCCCCACAAAGACTTGACCTAGATAACCTCCCACTAGCGCACCCACAATTCCTAAACCTGTTGTTGCCAGGAAGCCACCGCCTTGAGTTCCCGGATAAATGGCTTTGGCGATCGCACCGGCAATCAGTCCTAAAACGATCCAAGCAATAATTCCCATTTCTCTTTCTCCTGAGTGCTTAACTTTTGTCTGCCTTGTCTTATGTTCTAAGAATAACAACAGATATCCCGTCCTTTCCTCTACCGTAGGGAGGAACCAAAAGTGGTAGATTTTTTGATGAATCGTCGGATTTTGAGGCTTTTTAATCAGTCAAAAGAGTTAAGCCATTTTTTTTCGCGCCGAAAGATACTTATACTTGAAGCCGAAGCGAAATAAAAGAATTTTTTCTGGGACTTTTTGTGTTTTACTGGTAAAAAAAATTACAATATTTCTGTCAAACTAGGAAAATTGACCGCCGATGAATCTAAGTCTGTGCACGATCGTGAAAAATGAAGAAGCAACACTGTCGCGGACTTTGGACAGCGTTAAGGGTGTTGTTGACGAAATTGTGGTGCTAGATACCGGTTCGGGCGATCGCACCCGTGAAATTGCCCGAGCATCCGGGGCCAGAGTTTATGACTTTGAATGGTGCGACGACTTCGCAGCCGCGCGCAACGAGTCTCTCAAGTACGCCCAGGGCGACTGGATTTTGGTGTTGGATGCCGATGAGGTGCTGGTACCGGAGATTGTACCTCAACTTAAGCAGGCAATTAAGAGCGATCGACTGCTGCTAATCAATCTCATCCGCCAAGAAATCGGCGCATCTCAATCTCCCTATTCCCTAGTGTCGCGCTTGTTTCGCAATCGCCCCAACCTCCGCTTTTCTCGCCCATACCACGCAATGGTAGACGACAGCGTGGCTGAGATTTTGCAGCGGGAACCGCAATGGAAAATAGCTTCTCTCCCCGATGTGGCGATTTACCACTCTGGTTATCACAAAGATGCGATCGCAGCCAAAGGTAAATTCCAAAAAGCTCAAGCAGCAATGGAACGCTACATAGCTTATTATCCAAACGACGCTTATGCTTGTAGCAAATTAGGCGCGCTGTACGTAGAAAGCGGGGAACTTCAGCGGGGAATTAATTTATTAATAAAGGGCTTGACTGCTGCGACAATTGATGATTCTATTGTTTACGAACTCAACTATCATTTGGGAATTGCTTACCGCCAGCAACAGCAATTCGCCAAAGCAAAAGAACACTATCAAGTCGCAATTAATACAGATGTCTTCCCGGCGCTCAAGTTAGGTGCTTACAATAATTTGGGCAATTTGCTCAAAGATGAAGGAGATTTGCCAGCCGCTGAAAAAGCTTACAAAGCAGCCTTAAAAATTGACCCCAATTTTGCAGCAGGTCACTACAATTTGGGACTGACGCTGAAAGCAGCCGGAAATTTAGCAGATGCGATCGCCTATTACCGACAAGCCATTAAACTCGCTCCCGAACACGCCGAAGCTCATCAAAATTTGGCAGTAGCGCTGCTGAAAATTGGTAAAATGCCAGAGAGTTTAGCAGAATTCAAAAGAGCGATCGCCCTTCACGAACAGCGCCGCCCCTTTGAAGCCGAACGCCTGCGCCGGGGACTGCAAGAAATGGGTTTAATCTAAACTTGCATATCTACTTTATTGACTAATGACCACTCTTCGACTTCGCGATCGGGCAAGATGACCAATGACTAATGCCCAATGCCCAATGCCCAATCCCTCCGCTTCGCTTCGCCCAATGCCCAATGCCCAATGCCCAATGCCCAATGCCCAATGACTAATGACTTACAGCAAAATCAAGCAATTATCTCCACTTTTCCGCTATCCAAATCGTAGCGCGCCCCAACAACTTTAAGCTTACCCGCTTTAACTGCTTCAGCTAAAATAGGCGACGAGGATTGTAACTTATTTACATTCATTTTCACATTGGCTCTGACTGCGTTATCCCACGCATCACCTGTTTGACCTTTAGTCGAATCAACTACCGGTTTAATCGCCGCCACCAAAGTGCTAAGGTGACCTGGAAGAGCTTTGCCATCTAAAGCTGCTTTAACAGCACCGCAGCGTTCGTGACCCAGAATTACTAATAGCGGAACGCCTAATTCTATTACGGCATATTCCATATTCCCGAGAACCACATCATCGAGAAAATTTCCAGCTATTCGGATATCAAATAAATCCCCCAATCCTTGGTCGAAAATAATTTCGGGAGCAGCCCGCGAGTCAGAACAAGCCAGAATGGTTGCAAACGGATGTTGACCCTCTGCTACTTCTACAATTCGCGATCGAGTTTGGTCGGGAAATGTCCGTTTTTGCTCAATGTAGCGTTGATTCCCCTCCATCAATTTTTTGAGAGCACCGTCGGGAGTAATGTCAGAGATTCCCTCTGCCTTTGCGACTTGAGCTTGTAAAAGCACAGGTGCAATGCTTGCCACCAGCATCCCTGCACCAGCCCTCAACATTAGATTACGTCGCGAAATCATACCTGTTTTTTGGCTTTGTGTCATTGGCTGCAACTCGGTTCAATTGTTTGTATTTTTTAGCATAATATATACCACAAGCTTAGCCAGACTTGTTTAATTTTTCTTTACAAGCAGCTACGGCAAAATGTAAACTTCAAAAAGTTGCCCCTTTTTATTTCATAAAGCTAACAGCAGTCATGCTTCTGCCTGCAAGGGATGCTAGAATGTATCTAAAACGACAATTATTTATCAATGAATCGCAATGTCTTACGTCGCCAGCATTCATATCTATCCGGTCAAGTCCCTTGACGGTATAGCTGTCAGTCAAGCCACTATTCTAGCCAGCGGAGCTCTAGAAGGCGATCGCTCTTTGGCAATCTGCGATCAAGCAGGAGAATTGATTAACAGTAAGCGCAACAGCGGAGTCAATTTTCTGCACTTATCATTTGACATCAAACAGAGAATTGCCTGCCTGAAAATTAAAGACACCGAACAAGAATTTTTTTTTCATGTAGATAGAGAACGCCCAGGCATAGAATGTTGGTTGAGCAGCTACTTCGGTTTCCCCGTCAAGTTAATTGAAAACTTGCTGACAGGCTTTCCCGACGATACCGCTACACCGGGGCCAACCATTATCAGTACCGAAACAATTGCCGAAGTAGCATCTTGGTTTCCGAGAGTTTGCGTTAACGAGATGCGCCACCGCTTGCGAGCTAATATTGAAATAGGAGATGTCCCGGCTTTTTGGGAAGACCAACTTTTCCCAGAAGCCAATGAAGTTCTCAGGTTTAAAATAGGGACAGTAATATTTGAAGCTATTAATCCCGGTCAGCCCTGTATCCGATCTACGCGAAATTATGCGGCGACAGAAGCTTATTCAAACATCAAAAATGTACTAGCAGCCAAGCAAAAAGAAATTATGCCTGACTTGGTAAAAATAGGGCGTTTAAATAACTTTAGTCGGCTGATAGTTAACACGCGAGTGCCACATCAAGCAGCCGGACAAATAGTACACATAGGAGATGAAGTTCAAATCCTCAGCGTCAGCAAATCCCTATTTAATAACATTCCTGATTAGTTCTCAAATTTTTATGAGAAATTCCATTCCTCACCGATCGCTAAATCCTTCTGACTTAAACGTCGCAATGACAGTTGACAGTTGACAGTTAACAGTTGACAGCTTGCGAAAGAGAAGGGTTGACTAATGACCAATGACCAATGACCAATGACTAATGACTAATGACCAATTACCTTTGATTTCGGTTGGTACTATAAACCACAATCGGTCTGTCAATTCCTTTAAAACGGAAATCTCCCATCGGCTCAAAACTTTGGGGCGATCGCAGCAACTTGTAAGTAGCTTCGCTCACCACACATTCCCCTGGCAGACAAATCCCCTCCATCCGAGCGGCCAGATTAATTGTCGAACCCAACACAGTATAATCAACTCTTTTAAAACTGCCGACATCCCCAATTATCGCCTTGCCACTGTTAATAGAAATCCGCAATTGCAGCGGTTCACTCAAACTGTTATTGGCATTGAGTTTGTCAAGACGGTTGAGCATTCCCAAAGCAGCGGCCACAGCCAGATCGGCATGATCCGGTTGAGGTTCCGGCGCTCCAAAAAATGCCATAATACAATCTCCAATAAACTTATCTAAAGTTCCTCCTTCGCCAAAAACTTCTTGCAACATTTCCTCAAAAAAATTGTTGAGCAACCGGGCAATTTCAGGTGGACTCAACCGCTCCGACATCGCAGTAAAGCCAACAATATCTGCAAACAAAATGCTGATTTCGCGTTCCACAGGCGGCAAGCGGTGATTGATTAAAGTTCCCGTATTCATTAAATGCTGGACAACAGCCGGAGAGTGATAGCGTTCCAATCTTTGCCGCATAGTTTCTTCGGTGCGGAGTTTCTGTGTCAGCAGCCACCGCTGCACGCTGGAAGCGACGATATTGCCTAAAGCTGAAAAAAAGCTCAAGTCTTCATCTCCGCCCTGATGCCACTCTCTAGAAGTCAGTTGAGCGTCGCCGTAAAGCACTCCAAAAACTGTATTTTCATCCCAGAGAGGAACAGCTATCGCCGTGCGAATTCCTTTATCGATCATACTCAGATTGTCATCAAACTGTTCGTCAAACTGAGCATCCGCAGTTTTGAGAGCAACTTGTTCTTCCAATACTTTGCGGCAAATAGTGCGGCCGATCCAACTGCCGTCAGCGGGGATATATTTATTTTTAGCTGTGTTTCTGGCAGCAGTTTTAATTACTTTCAATTCGCCGTTATTTTGGAAGTGTATTAATAGTGCCAAACGTTCAATGTTTTTGATGTCCCGGAACACAATTTGCTGGACTTGATCGAAAATTGCTTCGATGGATTCAGCGGTGTTCAAATACTTGGCAATATCGACTAAATATTTTAAACGCGAGATCGCTTGTTCGTAGTTTTTTTCGATTTTTGTGTCGGGTTCTATCCACTGCTTTTGCAGTTCTTTGGCTTTGCCGAGGATGGTAAATCCTTCGGGCATGGTGCCGATTTCGGGAAGTTGGGGGTCGGAGCGATCGAGTAAAACGACAATCAAATTAATCCGGTGTCCCAAATAAATCACATCGCCCTGATTGACTACGTGAGGTTGGTTGAGGGGACTGTTGTTGAGTAGTGTCCCGTTGGTACTGCCCATATCCTCAACTAGCCAATCCCCTGAAGCTATTTTAAACAAGCGGGTGTGGTGCCGGGAAATGTCAGAAAAAGGCAGTTGTAAATCGCATTTTAGCAATCTACCGATAATAAATTCCTCGCCCTCGACAGGCACGGTTTTTTCGATGATTCCATTAATTTGAAGTTCCAGATTCAATTCATTCATACACAGCACCGCTGTTGAATTTTCAAGACTTTGATAAGAATTGAATTCATCAGATAAAATCTTCCACCAGTCCGATCAAGTAGGCGGCAACTCCAAATTAAGCTGACCCAACACACCTGTTCTAAAATCGTTTAACATCTGCCGCGCCGTTCGTTCCACATCTCCTTTATACCTGTCTTTTGCTACCTCGTGCAAATAATCTTCGCCATTACTAGATGCTATATCTAATTTATACCTGGATTTGAAACCAGATACTGACATCAAAGTTTCATCAGCAGCCTCAAGCTCTAGGAGCAAATCTACCATAGCTGCGGCTACTACCTGATTGTCGTAAGCTGCTTCGCCAATATCTTCGCAAATAGCTAATTTTATGGCATTTTCTTGATTGTTAATGCGGGTGGGGATGATTCCGGGGGCATCTAATAACTCAATTTCGTCAGAAATGCGAATCCATCTGAGTGATTTAGTTACTCCAGCTTTGCGGGCACTGTCTACCACTCTCCGCCCTAACAGCCGATTGATTAAAGCAGATTTTCCGACATTTGGGAAGCCCATTACTACGGCGCGGACTGGACGGGGTAGCATACCTCGATCGAACCTGCGTTTATTTAGCTGCACCCCAGCTTCCTGGACAGCATCGGAAACATCGTGTACTCCTTGCCCGTGCTCGGCATTGGTAAAATAGGCGGTTTCTCCCTGGGACTCAAACCAGGTTTCCCACGCCTCGCGCGATCGACCAGTAATCATATCCATACGGTTAACGACCAATACTCGCGGCTTACCGCCCACCCAGCTCGGCATTTGGGGGTGGTAAGTAGCCAATGGAATGCGCGCATCTCGGACTTCGAGCACCACATCTACGCGCTTTAGTTGTTCTTTTAATGCCCGTTCAGCTTTGGCAATGTGACCGGGATACCAGTGAATTTTCATAATATGAAGGAAGAAGGAAGAGGAAAGAAGGAAGAGGGAAGAGGGAAGAGGGAAGAGGGAAGAGACTTATTACATAAATCTTTGATCGAGCCAGTCAACCCCAGATGAAAGGCAGATAAATGCAGATAATTTCCTAATTGGAAAGCGACTTTTACAATAAATCTAAGGAATAAATAAGAAGGAACTAACCACAGAGGGCGCAGAGAGCGCAGAGAGAAGAAAGCAGAGGGAAGAAGGAAGAAATCAGGAAAATGGAAAAGGGATCAATAAAAATGCAAGAAGCAATAAGAAAGAGTTGTCTTACTTCTTCCTTCTTCCCTCTTCCTTCTTCCTTCTTCCTTCTGTTAAGGCACAATCAAAACTGCACAAGGAGACAGATTGATCACTCGACTGGTAACGCTGTCAGACGCTCCATCATCGGTTAAACCCATCCCCCGACAGCCCATCACAATCAACTCGGCCCCAATTTCGTCAGCCACATCACAAATCGTGAAAGCGGGTTTGCCTTCTCGTTCTATGATTTCAGCTTCGATTCCCTGCTGGGAAAACATCGATTGGGCCTCAGACAGCAGTTTGGCGACGGCTTCGGGGGAAGTCATCACCTCTGGCGGCTGGGTGTCGCCCTCCTCGGCTGGGGGTTCGACTACCGACAGAATAACTAAACGAGAGCCGTAGGTTTTCACAATGTTGACAACCTTTTCCGCGGCTTCGCGGGCTTCTTGGCTTTGATCTACAGGAAATAAGACAGTCTTGAACATAGTTCGCATTTCCCGGACACGGACTCCGATAAAATGTTTACGTTGAGCCAAATCAGTGCCGTTTGTTTCATCTTCCGTTTTGTGTGCGGGCGCGGTTGAATGCGTCCGAGGCGCCAAGTGCAAGTGACGAGTGCTGCCATTTCAACGGAATTAGACAAAAACACAAATATTAGGAGGTTAATCCTGTGACAAAAAAAACTGTAGCAAATTTATCAGCATCAGACTTATCGGGCAAACGGGTATTGGTGCGGGCGGACTTTAACGTGCCGCTCGACAACGGCAATATCACTGATGATACTCGCATCCGGGCTGCTCTGCCGACTATTCAGGATTTAGCGTCGAAGGGCGCTAAGGTCATTTTGTGCAGTCACTTCGGGCGTCCCAAGGGTGTGACGGAGAAGTTGCGCTTGACTCCGGTTGCTAAGCGGCTGTCGGAATTGTTGGGGAAGGAAGTCAAAAAAACTGACGACTGCATCGGCGATGAAGTGGCTGCTACAGTGGCGGCGATGGCTGATGGCGATGTGGTTTTGCTCGAAAATGTTCGCTTCTATCCTGAAGAAGAAGCAAATGACCCGGAATTTGCCAAGAAGTTAGCTTCTGTGGCCGATTTGTATGTCAATGATGCTTTTGGTACGGCTCACCGGGCTCACGCTTCTACTGAGGGCGTTACTAAGTATCTGAGTCCTTCTGTGGCTGGGTTTTTGATGGAGAAGGAGTTGCAGTATCTCGGTAGTGCGATCGACAATCCTCAGCGTCCCTTAGCTGCTATCATCGGTGGTTCTAAGGTTTCCAGCAAGATTGGAGTCATTGAAAAACTGCTCGAAAAGTGCGACAAATTGCTGCTGGGAGGCGGCATGGTGTTCACGTTCTACAAAGCTCGCGGTTTGAACGTGGGTAAGTCTTTGGTGGAAGATGACAAGTTGGAACTGGCTAAGTCTTTGGAAGCTAAAGCAAAGGAACGGGGAGTTACTTTTCTGTTGCCTACTGATGTGATAGTTGCTGATAAGTTTGCTGCTGATGCTAACACTCAAACTGTCTCCGTTGAAAACATTCCCGACGGTTGGATGGGTTTGGACATTGGCCCGGATTCAGTGAAAACTTTCCAAGATGCTTTGGCCGATTGCAAAACGGTAATCTGGAACGGGCCAATGGGCGTGTTTGAGATGGAGAAGTTTGCTGCGGGTACTGAAGGTATTGCTCATTCTTTGGCGGGAATTACTAAAACTGGTACTACCACAATTATCGGCGGCGGTGATTCGGTAGCGGCTGTGGAACAGTTGAATTTGGGCGCAGAAATGAGCCACATTTCTACTGGTGGCGGTGCTAGTTTGGAACTGCTCGAAGGTAAGGAATTGCCTGGTGTTGCTGCTTTAGATGAAGCTTAATTAAGTTAAGTAGGGCGGGCAAAGCCCGCCTTGCTGGAAGCAGGTCTAAATTGTTGGCTGCGAATCATGTTTTTGAAGATTTACCGCAGAGGGCGCAGAGAACGCAGAGCAAGAGAAAAGAGAGAAGGATATGGGTTTAAAGTCTACAGTTTGCTAGTATAATTTGTTTGAAGTAGCAGTGAGGTTTGTTTGTGAAACTTAAACTCTTGGCAACTGTAACGGCTTGTTTAGCTTTGTTTGGGCTGGCAGCTCCCGTCACAGCTCAAAATCCAGATCATGTTAGGCAATTGCTGGAAACTAAAGAGTGCGAAGGCTGCGATTTGAGAAATGCTGATTTGTTTAAGGCGAGTTTGTACAGAGCTAATTTAAGAGGAGCTGATTTAAGCGGAGCTAATCTCTACGAAGCTAATTTGCTAGAAGCAGATTTAAGTGGCGCTAATTTGGCGAATGCTAATTTAGTTAATTCGGAGATGTATGGGGCTGACTTGGACAGTGCTAATCTGCGTAATGCGGATTTGTCTAATGCTTTTTTGGGGCGGGCAAATATGACGAGAGCTGATTTGCGCGGTGCTAAACTTTTTAATGCTAATTTGGGCGAAGCTTATCTGCTACAAGCTAATTTATCGAATGCTGATTTGCGGCGTTCGCTGCTGTTTAGGGTTAATTTGAGTCGCGCTAATTTAAGCGGTGCGGATTTGTCTTTCGCTGATGTGCGCGATACTAATTTGCAGAGTGCTATTCTGTCTAATACCAGGCTTCCTAGAGCTCAATTGAGCGGGACAAATATCGATGCGGTTAATAACCTGCGTCAGGCTGATTTGGAGCGTGCAAATTTGCGGGGTACGAATTTGGGGCCGGTTGTTTGTGTAACAACGAATTTTCCTTCTTGTGTTTTCAGTGTGGAATAATATCATTTCCAAAGAGAACTACCACAGTCTGATTGGTTTGTAGTGAGGAATTTAGTCCTCACTACAAACCGTTTTCTATTACGGGTAATTAAAGGCTGGCGCGCCCTAAGTTGTTGAGATATCAGCTAAGTTTGAGGTGGTTTGTATCCCCTTTCTAGGGCGAATTTCACAAGCTGGGCGCGATTTTCTAACTGTAGTTTGCTGAAAATGCTGCCTAAATGAGCTTGGACAGTTCGGGGACTAATAAATAGTCGATCGCTAATTTGTTTGTTAGTATAACCCTGGATCACCTCCCAAAAAACTCTTTCCTCGGCTGGTGTCAGAGGTAAAGGTGCAGGGTTAGGCAATACTGCGACAACTTTTGGTTCCGGCGCCCAGGCGGTAGAAGTTTGCAACAGTCGGACAATCTCAGCGTGAATGCGGTGAGAGCGTTCTAACTGCGCTTTCACTTTAGCCAAGATTTCTTCAGAATGAAAAGGTTTTACCAGATAATCGTCCGCGCCGATCGCATGACCTTCAACTTTTGCCTCAATTTCGCCTTGACCAGACAAAAATATAAACGGCACCAATTGTCCCAAACGTGTAGTGCGCAAGCGGCGACAAAACTCAAACCCGTCCATTTCCGGCATCATCACATCGGAAATTACTAAATCTGGGGGGGCATTCTCAAAAATCGAGAGTGCCTCAGCGCCAGAAGTAGCGCATTCAACGCGGTATCCTTGACTTTCCAGGTACATTGCTAAGACTGTTTGACAGTCTGCTTCGTCGTCAACTACTAAGATTCTTTCCATTACAGCCTTGCACCAATTCGTCAGTTGACAGTTCTTGAAACTGCGGTTCCCAAACTAGGAACTTAAATGAGTTTACTTGCTGCAACTTGATCAAGGTTCCCAATTTCAAGACGGCACAATTCCTCAAATAGTCCAATTACGGGCGTCAAGCGAATAAAATGGGAAGAAGTAGAGGAATATTGGGGAAAATTTCCTTTTTTTATTTGCCTATCCAAAAAAGTTACAATTTTTTATGGGGCATCGTCAACTTTTCCGCAGAAAATAGCAGCTAAAAGCCAGAATTTTGTTTTATTATACACAAATCCTGCTAACGTTTACACTATTCCTAGACTCGACATGGAAAGGTTTTTAGATTTTTCTGGTTCGGACAGGGGTACAAAGGGCATAACGCGAGCAGTTGCAGCAGCAGCGGGCGGCGCGAACAAACGCTGGTCGGCAACTAGGATACTTTCAAATATCGTTGCGGGTTCGGGGCGGCTGAACAGATACCCCTGGATGATGTCGCAGTTGTGCTGTTTCAAGAAAGCTAGTTCTGCTTCTGTTTCCACTCCTTCAGCAATTACTGTCATATTTAAGCTGTGACCCAGTAAAATTACTGCTGTGGTAATAGCAGCATTTTGAGCGTCTTCGTTGGCATTTCGCACAAAAATACGATCGATCTTTAAGCCGTCAAAAGCAAATTGCTTGAGATATCCTAAAGTAGCATAACCTGTGCCGAAGTCGTCAATGGCAATCCGAATTCCGAGAGCTTTAAGTTCGTTTAAAGTTGTGCCTGCGACTGTGGCATTTTCTACCAAAGCGCTTTCGGTCATTTCTAATTCTAAATTAGCAGGCTCCAAGCCTGTAGTTTCCAATATTTGCACGATTCGGTTCTTGAGTTCCGGGTCGGACAACTGCCGGGCCGACAAATTTACTGATATTGTAAAGGGCGAAAACCCCGCCGCCAGCCAACTAGCGGCTTGAGCGCAAGCTGAAAGCAGTACCCACTCGCCAATCTGAATAATTAAACCTGTTTCTTCGGCTAAGGGAATAAATTCGGCGGGAGAAATTATACCTCGATCGGGATTTTGCCAGCGCACCAAAGCTTCAGCGCCGATAACTTGTCCGGTAGCAATATTCACCTGCGGCTGATAGTATACCTGAAACTCACCTTGTGCCAAAGCGCGGCGCAGCAGAGCTTCCAGAGCCAATTTTTCGGGAGAAAGGACACAAACCTTGGTAGAGTCGTTAACTAAATCTTTGAGTCTGGCTTCTGCTTGGTGAAGTGCGAGTGTCAGCGGTTGGGTAATTGTTTGCCGTTTAGAGACGCGAGAAGAAATGGCCCCCAGCAATTCAGCCTTAGTAAACGGCTTTGTCAGGTAATCGTCGGCCCCCAATTCCATCCCCCGACGAAAATCGGTTTTGTCACTTTGAGCTGTGAGGAAAATAAATGGAATTGTTGCAGCCAGTGAGTTTTGCCGCAGAGTCCGCAACACGTCATAACCGTCTATCTCCGGCATCTGCACGTCGCACAAAATTAAATCGGGGATCTCCGAAAGTGCCATCTGCACACCAAATCGACCGTTTTCTGCCACGATGACCCGGTAGCTGTGAGATTCCAGGAGTTGTACAAGAGTTTCCCGGATTAATTCGTCGTCTTCAATGACTAAAATTTTGAGCATGATACTTAGATTACAGATGGCACTATATATCAGAACCTGACTAACTCTAGCATACTCAAACTAGCGATTTACTGATTAGGCCAATTAGCCAATAAATTATTAGCCATTTGGCTAATGATTTATCTTCGGTTTTTAAGTCACATTAAAGAAGTGGCTAATTTGGGAAGAGTTCGAGGAGAGAAAACTGCTGCGCCAGACTATTTTGATAAATTTTTATGACAAATTATCGGTTGTTTCTCATAAAAAATGCCGTCAACACTTTCACTGCGCGGATGGCGGCAAGCTCTATACAATGTCCGGTCAATTCGCTCTAAAAAAGTGTTCGCTCGTTCTGACTTTAGTCCTATGATGAATACGGACTAAAGTCCGAACGATCAAATCAATTTTATTGGATAGTTCGAGGGGACATCGTAGGATGCACTGGATTAATTCACAGGCTTAGTGGAATTTGTGCAAAACTTGTCATCTACAATTGCAGAATTGATCCTGACAGCCTGCATTGATGACGGAATGATCAGGTTTTGCGGAACTATAACTGTCTTTTTGCAAACCAGTTCGCTGCTGCCTACAGAGGCAAAGTTCCAAGCATAAAATTCGGGATTGCTGACTGTCGCACTGGCGGGATATAAACCAAATGCAGTCACTAATACTAATCCCAAAGTTACTAAAGCTATGATCGCGAATCTCAGCATATTCTTTTTGTAAACCGGAAAATTTACCCGATCGGGATTACTTGATTATCGCCCGATCGCACTTCCTGCGTCAATAGCCCTTATTTGATCGCCAGATTCAATTCGTAGGCGATCGCCTCGGATGACTGAGAAACCACCACAAATTCATAAAAACCAGCCTCATCCAGAGTTCCAGACCAACTTACCTCCTCTGCATCTTCCAGCAGAGCCTTGGCTTTGTTTGTCCGCCCAGGAGAATAAATTGATAGCAGAGTCGATTTGCCCGCAGCTTGCAAATTTACACTCAAAATCTGATTTTGGGCGAACCGGGCTATGTAAGCTTTGCCTTCTCCGGGCTTGAGATTGCCCGTGAGGGCTTTGCTGTTGGAGCGGCGGTCAAATTCAACACTTTCGAGAGTTGCTCCCGCTTGCAAAGCTGTGAGGGCGTCGGCGGTAATTGCTTGCCAAATTTGTCCGATCGGCAAACCGATGATATTTTTATTCCGTGACTGCTGTGGAAACCAATAAAAGAACTTAGCATCAGCCAAATCGTACAGCGCCCGACTGCTCAAATTCAGCTTGTTAACCTCCGTTTTCCAGCGCTGGATATCGGCGGTGTCGTAACTGCCCAACCGCGCTCTAGCGTCGCTGCTGAGGTTTTCGAGCTTGTCGAGCAAGTCGTCGCCGATTTTCTGCCATTTTTCGCGCCATTGGCGATCCTCGTCGCCTTCTTTTAACAGCCGCCCGTTCAATTCTGGGTATTTGGCATAGAAATTTTCATCTACAAGATTGACGTAACCGTTGTAAAATCGATCGTCTATTTTAAGTTGAGAGTAGCGATCGCGCAAAGCATCCTCTTGCTGCTGCTTCGGGCCCGGAGTCACGGGAATCTTCTGCACTTTTGATTGCAGATTTAACACATAATTGCCCGCAAACCAGCCAACTCCGCCCATACTTGAAAGCACTGCCACTACGAACAAAAACATTTGCCAAGCAGGCATCTTTTGCTGATTGCCAATCATCGCAACTCGCACCGGAGTTCCCGGCAGTTTCGGGGCGGGGGCGGGTATGGGTATGGGCGCGGTGAGAGGTGTGTGATCCGGTGGTGGCTGCGTCAGCCCAAAATCCGGCGGTGGGGATGGTTGTGCCTGTGGCTGTAACAGCGGATTACCTTCGAGAGCGAGCAAAACCTCGCGAGCCGAGGAGTAACGCTGGCTCGGCTGGTGAGCGAGCATTTTATCCAGCACCAAGGACAAATTCGGGGATAGAGAACAGTGCGATCGCCAGTTCCAATTCAACGTCTGACTGTCGAGCAATTGATGCGGTTCCTTCCCCGTCAGCAACACCAAAACCGTAGTCGCGAGAGCGTACAAATCGCTGTGCGGATAGACAATCCCCATTTGCATTTGTTCGACGGGAGCATAGCCGAGTTTGCCGATGCGAGTCGCGGGGGCGGGAGTGGCATTAGCTTCAGTTTCAGCAAATAGAGATTCTACGGTGGCGGCGACTTCTTTGACTCCGCCGAAGTCAATCAGTACGGGCATTCCGTCAGATAGGCGCAGAATCAGGTTGTCGGGGGAGATGTCGCGGTGAATCACTCCCAAGGAGTGAATGTATTCGAGGACTGGTAAAATTTGAATCAGCAGTTGATTTATTTCTGCTTCTATAAACCGCAAACCCTGACGTTTGCGGGCATCCAGCAGAAAGCGGTAGGTTTGGCCAGGTACGTAGTCTTGGACGAGAAATAGATAGCCTCGATCGACTATACTGACGCGAAACAGTTCGCGGAAGCGCGGGATTTGATTGTGTTGCAGCTTGTAGAGCACTCCGGCTTCGCGCTCGAAGAGTTCCTCGGATTTTTGTAAGGCGTAACTTCCTTGTACTTGGGGCGCAAATTCTTTTAAAACGCAGGGTTCGTTAAATCGGTGGGCATCTTCAGCGAGGTAGGTGCGCCCGAAGCCTCCGTGTCCCAATTCGCGGACTATGCGGTAGTGGTTGTTGAGAGTTATGCCGGGGTAGATGGGATTGTTCATTGGAACTTGCTGCGTCGGATGTTTACGCTTGATTGAGATTGGGAGTTTTGGGCGATAGCGCTAATTAATCTTGACATAGTGTGTCAGTGTTGATTAGTTGATCGGCAGCTTGGCTATCCCCTGCGGTTATTCTTAAACAAGCGGTTGTCTGCGATACAAGTTTATGGATTGTGCCGTGTGTGCGATCGACCTCAAAATGCGATCGAATTTTTAGTAAGCTGTTGTGCAGTTAAATGATATATTGAAGTTCCCTATTCCCTACTCATCAAATCATCTCCCCCTCTCCCCATCTTTCCCCTTAGCTGCAAT
>NZ_JAIGNI010000044.1 GCF_026130175.1 Lyngbya sp. CCAP 1446/10
GCAATTTTACTAGCTTTTTCATTTTAACCCTTTTTTGGCATACTCGCCAAAGTGAGATGCACCCGATAAAACCTGCTGAGGGAGCGCCGCCAGAGGTAAAAGTATGGCAGATTATTTCCACGCAAGAAGTGAAACCAGTAAAACCCTCTGATGTAGCACAATGGATACGGCAAGCAATGCAACTCGGATGGCAGCCAATGCGATCGGGAATACCTTTTAATGTGCAGATTGCAGGAGGACGTGCAGAAAAAATATATTAGAGCCGGGAGTGTCGATCGGCTATGCTGAAGATAGAAAATTCACACCACCCTCAATCTCAAAATGCTACTCGTGCCGACGGCTGAACCAATTCCGCTTGTGGCTGATGCAAACGGTGTCATCCGCATTAGCACAACCAGAGTCACCTTAGATACAGTCCTTACAGCTTTTCTAGAAGGAGCCACAGCAGAAGAAATCCGGGAACAGTACCCGTCTCTTGAACTTTCGGATATTTATTTTGCGATCGGCTACTACTTGCGACACCAATCGGAAGTTGACGCTTATCTGATGGAACGTCAACGTCTTGCCGCAGAAGTTCAGCAGGAAGCAGAAAGGCGTTTTAACCCAGTTGGAATACGCGATCGCTTATTAGCAAGACGCAACCAAAAAGGGTAGTTTTATATGCTACGATTATTGGCTGATGAAAACTTTAACAATCAAATTGTTCGGGGTATTTTGCGGCGGAATCCCGATGTTGAGATTGTCCGCGTTCAAGATATAGGACTCAGAAAAGCAGACGATCCAACAGTCTTAGAATGGGCTGCGCTGCAAGGGCGGGTTGTACTAACTCATGATGTAGCAACCATGACCAACTTTGCCTACGATAGAATCGAAGCAGGTTTGGCGATGCCAGGGTTATTTGAAGTCAGCCGCCGTGTTGCAGTGGGTTTGGCGATTGAGGAAATTTTGCTAATTTCTGAGTGCAGTCTGGAAGGAGAATGGGAAGGACAAGTGCGATTCTTACCTTTACGCTAACTGCCATAAAATTGTCATAATTCAATTAATGATACAGATTTAATGTGACTTAATAAATACAATAAATCATTTGAAAGCTTGTGGATTGTGGGTCGATCGCACTTCACAAACACCTATTTTTTCCTAGGCGGTCTGCTTGACAAATGGTATAAATTATGATATGAGTTGAGACTTGATTAAAATATAAAATTAATTTTTGAATAGCAATTTATCAAACTTGAAAATGCAAGCGCGATCCTATGAGCGAATCCTCAACCAAACCAGCCAGAATTACCAAAGTTATCCCCGACAGCATCTGCGCCGAAATGGGATTTGAACCCGGAGACTCCATCGTCGCCGTTAACGGCCAAAAACCCCGCGACTTAATCGACTATCAATTTCTGTGCGCCGATGAATTTCTCGAACTAGAAGTTTTAGATACCAAAGGCAAAACTCACAAGTTAGAAATAGAAAAAGAGTATGACGAAGACTTGGGTGTGGAATTTGAAACCGCCCTCTTCGACGGACTAATTCAGTGTAACAACCGCTGCCCTTTTTGCTTTATTGACCAGCAACCTTCGGGAAAGCGCGAAACTCTTTATTTCAAAGATGATGACTATCGCCTCAGCTTTCTTTATGGCAGCTATCTCACTCTCACTAATTTGACTGAAAAAGAGTGGAACCGAATCGAACAAATGCGGCTTTCTCCTCTCTACGTTTCCGTTCACGCTACGGAACCGGATGTGCGAATTCGCTTGTTGAAAAATTTTCGGGCTGGGAAGATTCTCGAACAAATCAAATGGTTTCAAGACCGCCGCTTGCAAATTCATGCTCAAGTTGTGGTTTGTCCGGGGATTAATGATGGCGAACATTTGGAACGCACTTTGTTAGATTTGGCAAAGTTTCATACCGGAAATATTCCGGCTGTGGCATCGGTGGCTGTGGTGCCGGTGGGTTTAACTCGCTTTCGCCCTGCGGCAGATGAATTAATTGCTGTAACTGCCCAAAAAGCGCGGGAAGTAATCGAGCAAGTGCAGAAAATTCAAGGGGTTTTGAGTCAGGGAAAAGGTGGCGGAAAAACTAAGAAAAAGAGTTCAAAATCGCGCTGTATTTGGCTGGCTGATGAGTGGTTTTTAATCGCTGGTTTAGATTTGCCGTCGGCGGCAGATTATGAGGATTATCCCCAAATTGGTAATGGTGTGGGCTCTATCCGCCAGTTTATTGGGCAGTTTGAAACGGCTTTTGCGAAGCTGCAACCGCTGCCGGTTATTCCACCTCGTAGGTTGGTTTGGGTGGTGGGAAATGCTGTTGAAAAGGCTTTTGAGCCGATCGCACAACAACTAAACCAGATTCCCGGCTTGTCTGTCAATATGGCAGCACTCTCCAGCCGCTACTGGGGACAAACTATCACTGTCACGGGTTTGCTCACCGGGCAAGATTTGCTCGAAGCTTTGCAGGGGCGAGACTTGGGAGATGGCATCTTGCTGCCCTCGGTGATGCTAAAACAGGGTGAACCGCGTTTTCTCGATGATATGACCGTAGAACAGCTCGAAAACTCGCTCAAAACCCGGATTTTGCCGGTGAGTGGCGTAGAGGAACTAATCTCGGCGGCGATCGGTCTGGCAACTGCTGAAGTTCAATTGTAAATGTCGATCGAACATTCAAAAACAACATGAGTACGGTAATTATGACTTGTAACTATCGAGTTCAGGCTACAAGCTAGAAACTTAAGACCTCAATCTTGATCTAAAATTGTCTCTAGAATTGCAAAGTAATTAAAAAATTATGCGTGTTTTTCGTCAAATCGTGGTGGTCGGAGTGGGCGCTGCAATTACTTTCAGCAACGCCGGACAGAGTGCTTCAGCACAGCCTCCGGCTAAATCTCAGGACAGTTGGGCCCTTGGCAATCAGCTCGAATTAGCATCGACCTCGAACACAAATCCAGCATCAGATCCCGAACAGTCGATCGCCCTTAACGCCCCAACCTCTGAGTCTCAGCAGCCCGAAGCAGTTAAGATCGCAGCAACTCCCCCAAGCGAGCCCTCGCTGGCATCACAGCCTCAGCAGCAGGAGTATTTGGCGCAGTCTCCAACGCCGACACCGACAAACACTCGGCAGCAACCTGTTCCCAGTAGCCCCAATAATGTTCCGATACCGAGTTCCCCGGTACCAATTCTCCGGGGCACTCCGAATGAAACTTTTCCGCCTCTAACCCCGAAGGGCATTCTAGACACCAAGCCCCCGGCTTCCCTGGAACCCAACCCGAATCCGCTACAGTTTCCGACTAAGCCGGAGGATGTCAGGATCGAGGAAACTCAGTCAATTACTTTGCAACAGGCGATCGATCTGGCCCGCCGCAACAGCCAAGTTTTACAAATTGCCCAGAAGCAAGTCGAACAAACTCGATCGGGTGTGCGGGAACAGCAGGCTGCTTTATTTCCCGATCTGACTTTTCAAATGACCGCGAGCCGCCAAGTCAGCGCCAGCGGACAGATTGGGGTGCAGACTCGGCTGCGCCGCAATGAGACTTTGCCGGCCAACCAACAACTGCCGACGAATTCTCCCGATTTCCAAAATTTCGGCAGCATCGGTCTCAACAACACTTTGCAGTTGAGCTACGACCTCGACATTTTCGGCCGCCGCACCGCTAATATCAATGCGGCTAGGGAACAGTTGCGCTTCCGGGAACTGGATTTGGAGCGCCAAGCCGAGCAACTCCGCTTCGACACTGCTGAGACTTACTACAACCTACAAAACTCCGACGGACAAGTTGCTATCCGCCAAGCTTCTGTGAGAAATGCCCAGCAAAGTTTGCGGGATGCCGAAGCTTTGGAACGGGCCGGGGTGGGAACCCGCTTTGCTGTGTTGCAGGCTCAGTCAAATGTAGCTAACGAAGTGCAGCAACTGTCAGTGGCCCGTCGCGATCAGCGGGTGGCCCAGCGCAGGCTGGCTGAGATTTTGAATATCAGTCAGTCGGCGAACTTGACGGCGGCTGACCCGGTGGAGCAAGCTGGTTCCTGGAGGCTGTCTTTGGAAGAGAGTATCGTGCAGGCTTTTAAGAATCGCCCTGAGTTGGAACAGCAGTTAGTACAGAGGAATATCAGCCAGCAGCAGAGGCGATCGATTCGGGCGGGGGGGCTGCCTCAAGTTAATGTCACTGGTTCCTACAACTTCCAGGGGGTAACTACTGACAACTCAGACCCGTTTGCAACTCGCGGTTGGGGGAGCGGGTATGCGGTGCAAGCGAATCTGACTTGGAATTTCTTCGACGGGGGCGCGGTGAAGGCGAGGGTTAAACAGCGGGATGCTGATATCTCGATCGCCGAAAGTCGATTTGACCAACTCCGCAACCAAGTGCGCCGGGAAGTGGAACAAGCGTATTTTGGCTTAGAGTCGAGTTTTGAGAACATCGAAACTTCTGAGGCGGGGGTTTTACAGTCGAGGGAAGCTTTGCGTCTGGCCAGACTCCGGTTTCAAGCTGGCGTAGGCACTCAGACGGATGTGATTCAGGCGGAAACAGATTTGACTAGGGCTGAGAGAAACCGGTTGTCGGCAATTGTCAACTACAACCTGGGGCTTTCGTCTCTCCAGCGCGCTGTGAGCAATCTTCCGACTAATAACCTCTCGGATGCTCCTTGACAGTTGACAGTTGACAGTTGACAGTTGACAGTTGACAGTTGACAGCTTGTCGAAGGGTTGGGTTGGGGCGATCGACCTTTAATCGCAAAGGATGAGACATCGGGTATGAAACGTCCGACACATTAGTTAATATTTGGTTAGAGAGCTCCATGTCAACTGCGTTAAGGAATCGGCTATGGCTAATATCAAGTTTGTGAAGGAAAATCAGGAAGTCATCGCAGCCGATGGAGCCAATTTGAGGTTCAAAGCTCTAGAAAACCGCATCGACTTGTACACGTTTTCGGGAAAAATGATGAATTGCGGGGGCATCGGTCAATGCGGCACCTGCATTGTGGAAATTGTCGAGGGCGGTGAAAATCTGTCGCCCCGCACTGACTTTGAGAACCGCAAGCTCAAGAAAAAGCCCGAAAACTATCGATTGGCTTGTCAAACTATCGTCAACGGCCCGGTGAGTGTGAAGACTAAGCCGTAGCTGGGGTTTCTGAACGAAGAGGGAAGTTCGGCAACGGATTCCGTAACGGATTTAACGGATGTAACGGATGGGAGGGAAGTTCGGCAACGGAATCCGTAACGGATTTAACGGATGTAACGGATGGGAGGAAGGAAGAGGGAGGAAGAAGTAGACATTCTCTGGCTCTGGGATGCTTCGAGTTTTCCTTTTGCCTTTGAGTGTTATCCTAGTTGTGTGTGTTTTCCTATTTTTTAATAAAGGCTGGGGTCTTCATGGAAGTTAACGATTTAGGGTTTGTGGCAACCATTCTGTTTGTATTGGTTCCCAGCGTTTTTCTAATCATTCTGTACATTCAAACCGCTAGCCGTCAAGGTAGAAAAGAATAGCAACTGGTGCTATTTTTGTCTGGCTTTGCTAGTTGCAAAAAAAAGCGCCAACAGCTTTTTGCTGGGGCGCTTTTTTTGTTGACTGTCACGGTTGAGAGTTTAGCTGGCGACTGTGCGGGCTAGCAAGACGGGACAGTTGGCGTAGACTCGCACGTAGTCTGATAGGGAATTTCCTAGGAGTCGATCGAGATCCAGAAAGTTTTTAGCAACGTTTGGTCGCCGATCCGGGGAACCGATCACCAACAAGTCCGCATTCACCTCGTCTGCAATCTGACAAATTGCTTCACCGGGCTTGCCTTTGGCACTCACGCAGCGGTAGCTAATTCCCAGTTGTTTCGCGAGTGCTACTCCCGGAGCCAACACAGAGTCTTTTTCAGCAGTTGCTGTGACATCTTCGCTGTATTTTCCCGTCAAATCTTTGGTAACGTGTACTAGAATTATCTGCCCGCCACTGACTTCTTTGACGAAAGATAGCGCAAGCTGCAATGACTGTTTGGCAGATTCTGAGTTGTCGAGCGCCACCATGACGCGCCTGATTCTTTTGACATAGATGTCGTCTTTTACTAACAGCATCGGTCTCGATGTTAGCTGGAAAACGTACTGACTGACTGAGTTTTCCAAAATCGATTGCAGCCGTCCGAATCCCCGCGAACCCATAATTACTAAGTCGGATTGTTCTTCTTCTGCGACTTGGCAAACTGTGGTTTTCGGGTCTCCCTGTTTCAGCCGTGGATTGACTTTGCTGGGGTCGATTTTTAAAGACTGGACTGCTTGTGCTAAAATCTTGCCTCCTTCTTCCAACTTGTCGGCCATGCCATCGGATGTTACTTGGGGTGGCACGACGTGCAAGACGGTGACAGAGCTTTGTTGCAAGGAAGGGATGTCCATCAACATATTAAACATCTCTTCGCACAAGCCACGACCGGCGACGGCTACTAAAATTTTTTCGATCATGGTTTTTGGCGGTAAAAACGGTTGAGTTTTGTTGTGCGACGCTCTCACTAGGGCGTTGCTGCTCTAGTGGGTTAATGTTAAGCATAAGCCTGAAGTTTGCTTTATGATTTGTAGAAATGTAGCGTTTTGGAACAATTTGTAACGTGTTAGAGAACGATCGAACTCAACCAGAACTCGCACCGACTGGTGCTATTCAAAATCGACCCGGTATCGATTCTGAGGGCTGGTTTGAATATTTGGTGCGAGTCTACCCTCACCATACTGACTACAGCGGCGCAGTTTGGCACGGGACTTATCTGGCTTGGATGGAGGAAGCGCGGGTGGAAAGTTTACGCTCTCTTGGCATCGAGTATGCAGAGTGGGTGGCGCAGGGTGTGGAATTGCCCGTGGTGGAGCTTTCGCTGCGCTACCACCGCTCTGTGCAAATGGGTCAATCTGTGGCAGTCAGAACGCGGATGCTTGCTGGCGAGGGTGTGCGGCTGCTTTGGGATTACGAAATTCGATCGCCCGATACGCAGGAATTATACGTGACGGCGCAGGTAACTTTGGTTGGTGTCGATCGGGAAAAAGGCAAGATTATCCGCCAATTGCCACCGGCGCTCAAGGAAGCTTTGACAAAACTTTCTGCTAAACCTTCAACATAAGCTGCTGTTAACTACCAAAAATATAGTCCTGCACGGGTCGCCAGAAACCGGGTTTTTTGTCAAAAATTTGGTTGTAGGCCGCAGATTCTCTAAAAAACCCGGTTTCTTGAGTAAGGAGTGCGTAATTCCTGAGCTGGTTTTTGCAGTCTTCTAATTTATACTTTCAGCCTTGGTGGGAATTTTCAATAATGTCAAAAAACTTGAAAGTAGCAGAGCAAAATATTGATGCACAGCGCAATATATTAGGAGACGAGCAGTTAATACCTGCGTTAATAACTGAAGACAAAACTATTGTTTCTGGAAACCATGACAATTTAAACAACGGTGAATTAGCTGACGACAGTTCAGGTAAAATTTGGGCGATCGTCTCGCTGTCGGCGGCGCTGCTGGCGGTGTCGCTGGCAGCCATTTTTATCAGGTTGAGCGAACGAGAAATCAGCCCGAATGCTACGGTTTTTAACCGTTTGTGGATAGCAACTGCGGTGTTTGGACTGTGGAATGGTGCGGATGCTGTGCGTCGCCGAATGTCTGGGAATGAGGTTGAAGTGCGATCGCCCTACACTCTGAAGGATGTGATGCTATTAACAGCCGTCGGCGTGGTTTCTTCTGCTTCTCTCGGTCTCTGGGCCTGGTCGCTAACTCAAACTAATGTCGCTAATTCAACTGTACTACGCAACTTAACTCCTTTATTTACTACTTTGGGGGGATGGCTGCTGTTGGGACGGCGTTTTGACAGCAGGTTTTTGCTGGGATTGGTGGTGGCGTTGGGAGGTGCGATCGCGATCGGCACTACAGACTTGCAAATCGCCGGAGAAAATTTTACCGGGGACATTGCTGCTTTGTTATCCGCAATGTTTTATGCAGCAAATCTGCTGATTGCGGAAGATTTGCGAACCAAGTTCCCGGCGACAACTATATTGATGTGGCGCTGTTTGATTGGCAGCATCTTGATTTTGCCCTTGGTTTTGCTGGAGGGCGATCGAATTTTCCCTTATTCTTGGGAGGGATGGCTGGCTGTAATTGCCTTGGCCGTGATTTGCCAAGCTTTTGGCCAAGGACTTCTCATCCACAGTCTCGGCACTTTGTCATCGGGATTTGTCGCCCTTTTTCTGCTGCTAGAACCAGTAATTACGGCGATTATTGCCTGGATGCTATTTTCCGAAAGTTTGAGCTTGTTTAATTGGTTCGCTTTCTCTGTAGTTTTGGCTGGAATATATTTAGCCAAATCGAGCAAATATGCCGATCGCAAATAAAACAAAAAAGGAAACAACTTAAATGGTAGCAACATCAATCGGCAAAACTTCCTGGCATTACGACTTTAGTTTACTCCCTCAATACTTAGAAAAGCTGTTTGCCAAACTGCGGATTGCTGTAGTGTTCGGCGGCAACTGCGATCGCCAGGGAGCCGTGATTTACAAAACTCACAATCCCCGTTCTTGGAAAAGCTACGAAATCGTCGCCCGCGAGATTGCCCAAGCATTAACAGAAATTGGTTTTAAGCAGGTTTTTGTCATGCCTGACGACATGAACTTGCCGGAACAACTAAAACAACAAAATATCCATTTAGTGTGGCTAAATACGGGCGGAGTCCAGGGCTACAATCCTGTTTGTCATACTCCCGCCTTGCTAGAAATGTTGGGAATGCCCTATATCGGTCACAATCCTTTAAATAGTTCAACTTTAGATAACAAACACGCATTTAAACGGGAACTGCAATCAGTCGGAATTCTAACCGCTCCGTTTATGACTTGGCATCCTTCTCAAGGAATTTTGCAGCCTAATTTGCACGAGCGTTTTGCCATTGCTTTTGGCGAGTATCAAGGGCCTTTTGTGGTCAAACCAGTATCGGGTCGCGCTTCGCTGCACGTTCATTTTGTAGACAAAATTGATGGTTTATCTGAGGCGGTTTCCGAAGTTCACCAAGCAACTCACAATACTGCTTTAATTGAAAAATATTTGCCGGGACGAGAATTTTGTGTAGCAGTTTGTGGATATGTAACTCATGCTAAAGGTGGTTTTACTAAAAACACAAAACCCTTTGCTTTTTCGACGGTAGAGAGAATTTTCGGATCGGAGGAACGCATCTTTACTTCTATGGATAAAAAGGCGATTACGGCCGATCGCGGGCGGTTGATGGGCGCGGAGGAACCAGAACTAAAACAAAAGTTAATTGAGTTGGCTCGCAAAATCTATTGGGAGTTCAGCTTGAACAGTTTGGTGCGGATTGATGTCCGCAGCGATGCTGATGGAGAACTTTATGTTTTGGAAGCAAATCCGAAACCGGATCTCAAACATCCAGGCGAAAATGTGACAAGTTTGGTTGCTTTGGGTTTGGCGGAATACGGGATGAGTTATAACGATTTAATTTTTAGTTTACTGGCGGATAGATTGGATTATTTGCTGACTCAACATATCGGGATTGTTTCTCATATTGTGGATTTGCTTCGTTAATCTGACTTTGGTAAAATATTTCACTGTCGGGTGCGCCTTGCGCACCTTATCTGTGGGTTTTTTGTAAATAAATATGAATTGTCGCAGCAAGTGAACACAAGCGCGCAAGTTGTGATAGCTTTGAGTAAGATAGCAATTTCTGAATGTCCCTTTTTTGGGGCAAGCATCAGGGTAACTCAATTTATATCAATTAAATAAACAAATGGAAGCATTACTTTTATTAATAGGATTTGCAGGCGGTGCATTAATCTGCTGGCTAATTTTGAAAAAGCGAAATTCACGCAATTTGGTGCGGATGCATGGTTCGCAGGAGGCTATATCAAATTTAGCCTCTCAGTTGGACGCCAGAACTTCGGAATTGCGGCAAAAAATACAGAATGAAAATCAGTTAAATTATGAAGTGTCTGATCTGCAAAGTCGCTTAGAAATTGTGACTAGGGAGCAAGATCTTTTACATAATCAAGTATCGCAATTGGAAGAATTTTTGGCAGGAATTGCTGAAGAGCGATCGCAAGTTGATTCTCTGATTGCTGATTTGCAGTTTCAGCTAGAAAATGCTGAACAAGCTGAGTCGCAGTTAGCCCAAGTGGCAGAATTTCAATATCAGTTAGAGGTGGCGCATCAAGAGCGATCGCAATTTAACACTCAAATGCTGGAAATGCAAGCAGAATTAGAGACGGTTGATGCAGAACGTTCTCAATTGCAGGCTTTGCTGTCGGAATTTGACAACCAGTTGGAAGCTGTTAATCAAAACAGATCGCAGCTACAGTATCAGTTATCGGAAATTCAAATTAAGTTCGATCGCTCAATTCAAGAGCGCGAGCAACTTCAGTCTCAATTTTCTGGCTTGCAAGCTCAACTGGAGAGTGCAGAGCAAGAACGAGAAATACTCAACTCTCAATTGGAAACCGCCCACCAACAACCAAATCAAGCGCAACCTGAATTATTAGAGCTGGAAAGACAGTTAGAAGCAGCCAATCGAGATAAAATGCAGTTAAACTCTCAATTGTCTGAGCTGCAAAGTCAATCAGAGACAGTTATTCGAGAGCGAGAACAACTGCTTTTTCAGTTGTCAGAATTGCAGGCTCAAGTAAATCCCAGCGAGGGAGATAACTCCCAACTTCTGTCTAAATTATCGGAACTGCAAGCTCAATTAGAAACTGCTGACACTGAGCGATCGCAGCTTGCGGCTCAACTCTCGGAATTCCAAACTCAAATCGAGCAAGCCAACCAAAATCAAAATCAACTGCAATCTCAAATATCCGAGTTAGAAAGTCAGTTAGAAAGCGCGCATCAAATTCGCTCAGAATTGGAATCGCAGCTTGCGGCTCAACTCTCGGAATTCCAAACTCAAATCGAGCAAGCCAACCAAAATCAAAATCAACTGCAATCTCAAATATCCGAGTTAGAAACTCAGTTAGAAAGTGTGACTCAAATTCGCTCAGAATTGGAATCGCAGCTTGCGGTTCAACAGTCGGAATTCCAAACTCAAGTAGAGCAAGCTAACCAAAATCAAAATCAACAGCAATCTCAGATATCCAAATTAGAAATTCAGTTAGAAAGCGTGACTCAAATTCGCTCAGAATTGGAATCGCAGCTTGCGGCTCAACAGTCGGAATTCCAAACTCAAATTGACACAGCCAACAAACATCAAAATCAACTGCAATTTCAAATATCTGAGTTAGAAACTCAGTTAGAAAGTGTGACTCAAATTCGCTCAGGATTGGAATCGCAGCTTGCGGCTCAACAGTCGGAATTCCAAACTCAAGTCGAGCAAGCTAACCAAAATGAAAATCAACAGCAATCTCAGATATCCAAGTTAGAAACTCAGTTAAAAAGCGTGACTCAAATTCTCTCAGAATTGGAATCACAACTTGCGGCTCAACTATCGGAATTCCAAAATCAAATCGAGACAGCCAATCAGAATCAAACTCAACTGCAATCTCAAGTATCTGAGTTAGAACAACAGTTAGAAAGTGGGCGTCAAACTCGATCGCAATTGGAGTCTCAACTCAATTCTCAACTATCGGAATTCCAAAATCAAATCGAGACAGCCAATCAAAATCAAACTCAACTGCAATCTCAAGTATCTGAGTTAGAACAGCAGTTAGAAAGTGGGCGTCAAACTCGATCGCAATTGGAGTCTCAACTCAATTCTCAACTATCGGAATTCCAAAATCAAATCGAGACAGCCAATCAAAATCAAACTCAACTGCAATCTCAAGTATCTGAGTTAGAACAGCAGTTAGAAAGTGGGCGTCAAACTCGATCGCAATTGGAGTCTCAACTCAATTCTCAACTATCGGAATTCCAAAATCAAATCGAGACAGCCAATCAAAATCAAACTCAACTGCAATCTCAAGTATCCGAGTTAGAATATCAGTTAGAAACTGTATATCAAGAAAGGTTGCAGCCAACGGAAATTTCTGCAACAGCCGAAGCATCTCCCAAATTTGAATTAGTACAAGAAATTGCAGAATCAACCTCAGAATCAGCAGCTTCAAAAACTCAAGAATTTGTGGTTTCTCAGCAAGGTCAAGGAGATTATACCACAATTAACGAAGCGCTGAAAAATGCTGTTTCAGGTATGAAAATTTATGTGCATCCCGGCTTGTACCAAGAAAGTCTAATTATCGACAAATCGGTAGAAATTATCGGCAGCATAGAAGCGGGTAGCGTCACTGTTGAAAGCAGCGATTCAAACTGCATTTTAATGCAAACAGACAGTGCTTTAGTGCGAGGTTTAACGCTGATCACAACGGGCAAATATTACGCTGTAGATATTCGCAAAGGCGAGTTAATCATAGAAGACAGCGATATCACTTCTGCCAACTATTCTGTGGTGGTAATTTGTGGCCCCGATGCTAATTCAGTAATCCGCCGCTGTCAAATTCACGATGGAATATGGAACGGAATTTTCATCTCTGATCATGGCAAAGCAACGGTAGAAGATTGCAATATCTATGATAACGGCAGTCTGGGAATCGGTGTCGGATTGGGAGGAAAGTTGATCGTGCGCCGCTGTCGGATTCATGGTAATGAAGGTGAGGCGATCGCAGTTTACAGAGATGGCATTGCTACGGTGGATGATTGCGATTTGACAGGCAATTCTGGCGGTGCTTGGCGGATTGTAGATAACGGATATGTGCGTGGTAAAGACAATCAAGAATAGAAGAAGTCATTGGTCATGAGTCATTGGTCATTGGTCATTGGTCATTAGTCATTGGTCATTAGTCATTAGTCATTGGTCATTGGTTATTAGTCATTTGTTAGTGGCTACCCATTACTAATACTCGATGCCCAATTACTCCTTCTAAATTCCTAACAATTGAGCGGGATTTTCTTTGCTCATTAAATCAATTTCGCGCTGAGAAATTCCTTCATCCATTAACTTTTCTACAAATAACTTGTAACCTTCGGCAGGCAAAGGATCGGGTTTTCTTCCCAAATCTGTACTCAAAACAAAATGCTCGGCTCCGATTAGTTGGATCGCTGTTACCATCTGATTAATCGAAACATGATGCCAGTTTTTGTGTCCGTCATCAGCGGCATTTTCTCCCATCAAATCGTTGACAAATGCTAATTCTAGAAACGCTCCCATCTGGGCTGCTGTTTGCATATTTTCTAGGGACAAACCGGGTACATCTGCCATTGCGTGGGTAATCAGGATGTTTTTAATGTTGAGAAGTTTGGCTTGCCGGACAACAGCCATAACCTCTTCTGAGGAAATGTGCCCGGTTTCCAAGACTAAATTATTTCTAGCTACAATCTTGAGTACCGCTGCTGTTTCCGGTAAAACTTGGCCGTTTTCCGCAACTTTAATGCCGATTCCCGATTTGCCAAAAACCTGCAAATGATGCTCGGAATCAACGGTTGGTAGCCACACTACTTTACCATATTTGCCGCCGATGCGGTGCATTGCTTCTACAGCGTCGGGATTAATCCCGCCTACGGAATGATTGAGAACAATTCCCCCGAAAACTTCGATTTGCGGTACAATTTTATTGACTAGAACTGCCCGTGCTGCGGTGCTGCCATAGTGATTTTTTAAGACAACTGCTTTCATGTGCGATCGCGCGGCTGACTCAGCTACCTCAAAATCGTCTAACCTGCGGGGAATTACATCAGGAGACGAATGGATGTGAAAGTCGATCGCACCTTCAACAATACTCTCATGCAAATTGACAACTGGCGGCTCTCCGACAGCATAAACTGGCAAAGAAAACGACAACCAAATCAGACCAAATACAATTATCTTAAACAAAAGATGTAACCGCATTTGCGAAATCCGCTGCATACTCTTCGTGCATCCCCAAAAATCCCGGAAACCCACGGCTTTTTCTCCTATTAATTTGCTTCTGCTTGCGCGCTTAATTCGCAAGCCACGGCTTTATTTTTCATCATTTGAAAGATGTTATAAAATCCGTTAGCGCGGGAAGGTGTCAGGCTCACATTCAATCCCGTATCTTGAATAAAATCTGGGGTAATGCTAACTATTTCAGCAGGGGTTAATCCGCTTAAACCTTCCACGAGCAAGCCAACTAATCCTTTGACTAACTGAGCGTCAGAATCGCCTTGATACAAAACTTTTCCTTCAGTCAAATTTGCGGTAATATAAACTTGCGATACGCAGCCAGAAACTTTGTTTTCTGCTAATTTATCGGTTTCGGGAAATGCTGGGAGTCGCTTAGCATACCACAGAAGTTGTTCGTAGCGCTGTTTTGGGTCGGCGTGTCGCTGGAAGCGCTGGACGATTTTAGCTAGGGTTGCGGGTAGCGCGGTGTTTACGGACATGATTTCGAGTAGCGGTTTACTTCGCTACTATTATACATTCAATTTTAGCAGTAGGGCGATCGATATAGTCATGGACGCGCCGGTGGCCAGAAATCTGGTTTCTGACACCCCGCGCACATCTAAGAAACCGGGTTTCTGCGATAATTTACGCATCCCCACCAAAATTGAGGAAGAAACCGGGTTTGATGGACGAAAATTATTCGTTGTAGCCTACAGATTAGCTAAAAAACCCGGTTTCTTTGGTCTTGATGCGTCAGTCCTGAATTAGTCAGATGGTTTAGATTGAGAATCCTGTTTAGGAAGATGCAGCTTTGCTATTTGCGATCGCACTATTGCTATTGGGACAAACAATGCACCGCTAGCAAAACCGATCGCAAACCGAAACCCCAAAAGTAAAAAACCCTCTAGCTTCCGTTCTGGGACTGGTTCGATCGCAACTTTGTGTTGAATCAATTGCATCGTAGATTTTCTTCGTTCAAACGGGTGGACTGAGGTTGGAATTCTTCCCATCCTTTGCAGATTTGCTCGTAACATTGCAATGGCGAAATCGGTAGATTTCGCAGATAAAATAACGTGACTTCCCGACCGGATTCCAGCAGCAGAATGATGTCTTTGCTAGGGTTATAGGTATCTGCTGCTTGCAAAATATGACCGTTTATGTGGTGATTTTGCAGGATGGCGGTGTCGGGAGCCAATAACCAAGCATTGAGAAAGGGAGCTAAACGACTGCGGGGAACAAAATGCGATCGGAATGTTTCACCAGTAACTCCCATCAATGGGTTATTAAGACTACAAATTACTGCGCCTCGTTCACCATTCAGATAGCCAACCCAAGCGTTATAGCCTAACACCAACAGATTAGTTGCAATAAAGAATTGCTGCCAATCTTCGCTATTTGTTTTAGATGTCATCATCTATTAAAGATTCAGTATCAAGTTATCCATCTATGCGAAATATGAATTGAATTTGATTTAGGCATTTGGAACAGAAGTTTTAGGGTGTCAAACTTGGTTGAAATTCCTCCCAGCGCCTACAGACTTGTTCGTAGCAATCGGCAGGAGAAATGGCTAGTTTGCTTAATAGATTGACCTCTGTTTGACAACCAAATTTCAGCAATAGCAGAATATCTTGCTCTGGATTGTACTTAGCAATTGCTGCTATCACAGATGGAATATTCGATGAGTCAACGGATAGCGATTGCAGATGAAATCCCATCAAATTCATAGGAATAAACTGGATTTGAAAAGGAATTGATTCGAGGTTAGTCATTGTATAACCAAGAACTTGAGTATCCACATCACAGACCACAACACCCCGCCCGAAAGACTCAAATCCCTTCCATCCTGTATAACCAATAACCAGCAAATTGGTGTGAATAAATCCCTGTTGCCAGTAGCCAAAATTTCCTTGCCAAACGCTATTTTCCGGTCGCATTTACTTCCTCTCGCAGGATTTTGGCAGCTTCCACCATATTTTTTAGCGCGGGAATTACTTCTTCCCAACGCCGTGTTTTCAAGCCACAATCGGGATTTACCCAAATTTGTTCAGTTGGTAGATTAGCAATGCCAGTTCGCAGTTGTTGCAAAATCTGTTCCGTCGTTGGCACCACTGGACTGTGGATATCATAAACGCCATTACCCACTTGATAGGTGTAACCTGCGGCGGTTATTTCATGCAGCGTTTGGTTATTGCTGCGGCTATTTTCAATCGAAATTACATCGGCATCTAACCGTTCAATATCTTTGATGATATCGCCAAATTCGCAGTAGCACATATGCGTGTGAATTTGAGTTTGAGGATGAGCGCTTGCGGTAGCCAGAAGAAACGCATCTACAGCCCAAGACAGGTATTGATTCCAGTTTTCTACTTTCAGAGGTAAGCCTTCGCGCAATGCTGGTTCATCTACTTGAATTACTTGCGCTCCTGCTGCTTCTAAATCTGCTATTTCATCCCGCAATGCCAGAGCTATTTGAAATGCTTGTACCTGTCTGGAAATATCGGTGCGCGGATATGACCAATTTAAAATTGTTACGGGGGCTGTTAGCATTCCTTTAACGGGTTTTTGCGTCAATGATTGCGCTACTTTGAACTCGCGCACCGTCATTGGATTAGTGCGTACAACATCACCGTAAATAATCGGCGGACGCACGTAACGGCTGCCATAGCTTTGTACCCAGCCATTTGCAGTGAAGGCGAATCCATCCAACTGTTGTCCGAAATATTCCACCATATCGGTGCGCTCAAATTCGCCATGCACTAACACATCTAGCCCAATTTCTTCTTGGATTTTAATGCTTTCGGCAATTTGAGCGTCGATCGCAGTTTGATAGTTTTCCTGATTCAATTCACCCTTTTTGTAGCGCAGCCGCAGTTTTCGCACTTCCGGGGTTTGAGGAAACGAGCCGATCGTTGTAGTGGGAAAAATGGGCAGAGAAATCTGTTTGGATAGCCGCAAGCCGTAGGATAATTTGCGTTGAAAGTCATTCGTAGTCAGGCTTTTCAGACGTTCCTGTACGGCAATATTGGTAGGGCTAAATTCCTCGAAGCTTGTCCAAGCCTCGCTAATTTTAGCGCGATCGCTTCCAGTTTCTTCTCCGGCTAAACTGCGTGCCAAAAACTTCACAGCTTGCAGTTTTTGTTCGGCAAAACTCAACACGTTGCGGAGAGGTTCTGGCAACTTTGTTTCCCGTGCGGCATCGTAGGGAACAAACTGCAATGATGCCGACGGCTGAATTACAATATCCGGCGTAATTCGCTGAATGTCTTGCAGCACTGGTAGCACTTCTTCTGGACGAATTTGCCAGATATTACGAGCATCGACAATTCCCACACCCAATCGTTTATCAGCAGGAAATCCCTGTTGTTTAAGCAATTCCAAATTGCGTCCGCGAGTGAAATCTAAGCTAATTGCAGCCACTGGTAACTGCATCACCCAAGGATAGGTATCTCCCAAATCATCAAAGTAAGTAACTAAATCGATGGGAAGTTTAATTTCAGCGAAGGAACTATAGGTTGACTCAAAGGCTTCTTTGAATTGGCCAGCATCCCCCATAACCAAAGCAGGTTCGTGAATTTGAACTTCAGAAATACCCAAGTTTTTTAATGCTTTCAGCAACGCAATATAACGCTCTAGCAATCTTGAAACTGCTTCATTTAAGGGTATATCAAACCGACTCAATCGCAGTAAAGTAATGGGGCCTAAGACAATAGGTCTTACTTTTTCGCCTAATAAAGTTTGAGCGCGATTAACTGTTTCTAGAAAGTCACTGAAATCGGCAGGCTGCCATTCTGAGGGAATTTCTGGTACCAGGTAGTGATAGTTGGTGTCGAACCATTTAGTCATTTCTAGCGCCGGTATTCCTTCTTTGCCGCGCGCCATTGCAAAGTAGCGATCTAAACCTGATAAATGCTGAAAGCGATCGGGGATTAACCCCAGGCGAACTGTCCAATCCAGAACATGATCGTAGAGGGTAGTATCGCCAACACCGATGCGATCTATACCTGATTTTAGCTGTGTTTGCCAGTTTTCTATTTCTAGTTTTCTGACTGTTTGCAGTAGATTATGTGCATTTAATTTGTTACTCCAAAAGGCTTCTAGTGCCTTCTTGACTTCACGATTTTTACCAATGCGAGGATATCCAATGGTTGCAGTTGAAATTGACATAATTTTTCCTAAGTATGGTTAATCAATAAATAGAGTCATCAGTACAAAGAGCGATCGCAATTGACTGAATTTTTACTATTGATATTTTCTGAATTATCCAGTTGAGTTTTTGACATTCCATAGAAAATTTGTCGGAAAATAAGGGTATCCGATGCTGAATTTTCTATAGCAATGCCATCAGATTGCAATGTGACGCATCCAAGACAAAATTATCTGAACTTCCAACATAGCCATAACAAAGCTGTTAGAAATTACAGCAGGCAAAAGCCCAGTAATATTTCTTGCATCTAAAACTAGATAATGCTGTTGAGGCTAACTTTTTTAACTCACTGTGTCGCCCTAGAAACCAATTCCACCACAGGTTTCTCACGGGTTAAGGAGCATAATAGCCGATCGCGCAGCGTCTCTAAAATCGAATCGAATTGAAAACAAAATGCTGAAGACATCCGTACCTCGCAGATGGATTAAATTGAACAATACAATCGGCGGGCATCCTGACTAAGAAACGACTATACGCTTCATCACAGTTGCGGGACAGCGCCGGGTTCGCACCGGACTTTCCCCGTTTCCTCTGGTGGGTGATCTCCACAAGAACCGATTAGGTCATACCATAGCACATTTTTCAAAATATGCAACCCCTAAAATCAAGTCTGGCGATCGAATATCATCAATAATCTTGGACGCAAGCGCGATTTGAAACCGGGTTTTTTACCAAAATCCTTCGTTCCAGCCAGCAAATTAGGCAAAAACCCGGTTTCTTTGGTTTCGATGCGTAAGTCCCGATCGAAATCATTTGCCTGCATCTTTAAGATTCGGCGTTGCTTAATCAGGGTATGAAAAAGAATTAGGCAAAAATCCAGAAGCTTTGTGGACAATGGTTTTTATGATTTGCATATTTAGCCGTTCATACCGTAAATCAGCAACGCCAAAGCCGAATATTTGCCACCCAAACCTTCAACAATTGTCCGCGTATTGGCAACCAGCATTTGGCGATCAATATCGCCTGCACTTCCCAGTTTAAGATTTGTTGCAATTTGAGTAAATCTAGCTCGCCAGTGATAACAAAATAATCCAATGTGGGTAAAATAATTTTATCAGGGCAACTCGAAGCAGCGAACAAGTTTACATCAGAAACCGGGTGGGAGTGATGAGTACAGTTTTAGTGGTGGAAGATTCCCGCAGCCAGCGGGAGTGCATTTCACATCAGTTGAGATGCAGCGGATTAAATGTAATTCAAGCATCAGACGGTGTGGAAGCGCTGGATAAAGTTGGAAGAAATTCCCCAGATTTAGTATTATTAGATATCGTAATGCCCCGCATGGACGGTTACGGAGTTTGCCGTTTAATTAAAGCTAATCCCGAAACTCGGAATATACCGATCGTATTTTTAACCGGGAAGGGACAGCAGTTAGCTTTGTTCTCCAGGGCGATCGATCGCGCCGAAGCGTATGTTAGCAAACCTTGGCAGCCGAGGGAACTTTTGTCAACGATCAAAAAAGTGTTACTAAATGCCAATATTAAGTTCGATCGAGCTTCAGCGGACGCTTGGACGGAATACGGTATTTTAAACTTAAGTACGATCGAACTGTATCAAAGTAGCGCCGATGCTTGGACAAAATATAGCACTCAAATCATTAAATTGTATGATACCAGTTTAGCAGCTTTTCAGCAAGCTTTGGCAATTGAACCGAGTCACTCGAATGCCAACCAATATCGCAATCGAGTCCAGACAATCCGGGCAATTTTGATGAAAAAATTAGAGGAGACTCAACCTTGCAAAGTCTGCGATTATTATTACGGGAAAGACGGCATTAATTGTGCAGTGCATCCCGCTGGTCGCCCTCAAGCTTTCTGTCGAGATTGGGAATTTAATTAATTAAAATCAATGAAAACAAATAACCGCACCAACTTGGAAAAATTGCTGCAAGAAAGAAACGAACATCCCGAAAAAATGGCAGAAATTGATGCCGAAATTAATGCAACTTTCAGCCAAAATCACACGATTTTGGTAATGGATATGTCGGGATTTTCGCGCACGACTGTCCGCTACGGAATCATCCATTTTCTGGCAATGATTCACCGGATGCACGGAATTGTCAAACCGATAATTTCGGAATGCGGCGGTACTGTTGTTAAGGAGGAAGCCGACAATATTTTTGCAGTGTTTCCCGATGTAAAATTAGCAGTGGAAGCTGCAATCGACTCTCTGAAACAAACGGGGGCTGTCAACACGACACTGCCACCGGAGATGGATATTTACCTCTGCATTGGTATTGGCTGCGGCGATGTTTTGATGCTGGAAGGAGAGGATATGTATGGATCGGAATTTAATCTAGCATCCAAGCTGGGAGAGGATTTGGCGGAACGGGGAGAGATTTTGCTCACCTCAGCGGCGTTTGAAAATTTGGAAGGTGAGAAGCAAGATTGGGAAAGATTGGAAATTTCAATTTCGGGTTTGGAATTAGTGGCTTACAAGCGGGTATCATCTACTTAATTTGTCTCATAGTTTTTAATAATATAGAAAATAAAATTAATGATTACCCGCGTTAAACCAAAGAAACCGGGTTTTTTGCTGAATCTGTCGGCTACGACGAAGGATTTGGGTGAAAAACCCGGTTTCTGACCACTCGTGCATCCTGGACTATAAAATTTAAAATCAGATGATTGACGAACAAATAAATTGGCAAGCTATCAATTTAGCGAATATTCAACAGCGGCTGGCTTGGGTGCAACAACAGCCGGATGGACTTATTTTTTGCCAAGAGTCGGGAGTTCACTATGTTACAGTTAAAAAAGACCAAAGTCAAATTAAGTTTTCTTTGGTAGAAAAGGTGAATTTGCATACAGATTTATTGCAATCTGTGTTTTCCCTCAACAATCCCCTGCATTTAGCTAAACAGACGGGAATCCCCACACTATAATCGCTTCGACAAGCGTGTGGGATGAAAGACGCGGTGAGACTCCTGATTCCACCTGTCAACCAATTCAAAACTATGTTTTGACCGATGACGGGTGGATGACGAGGCGAACAAAATATTTTATTCGACTTTTTTCAACCCATTTCTGTAGCCAGTTGAGATTGGGCAATAAAAGTTAATACTTAACAGAAGTTTCTTTGAATGTATAAATAAAATATTTATTCGCGTACTTGACATAAAGTAACGCATTCAAGTATATTAATACTAATTGATAAGTCGCGACTGAAATTACACATTCACCGCTTAAATGAGAACTTCTTACCAGTATCGATTACGTCCAACAAAGTTGCAAGTCACTGAAATTGACAGATGGCTCTCAATGTTATGTGCACAGTACAACTATTTGTTGGCAGATCGATTCAACTGGTACGAAGAAAACTGTTCTTCCATTAATGCGTGTCCCCTAGTTTGCCACTTACCTGAACTACGGGACAATCCCGATTATTACAGTCAAAAAAAGACGTTACCTCAACTCAAAAAGACCCATCCTTGGTATGCCGAGATTTACTCTCAAGTCCTCCAAGACGTAGTTAAACGAGTTAAGGTAACGTTTGATCGTTTCCTCAAAGGTGATACTAATGGAAAACGCAGCGGTAGACCAAGATTCAAACAACGCAGTCGTTACCGCACGTTCACCTATCCTCAAATTAAAGACGGCTGCTTGCAAAACAACTTAATTAACTTGCCTATGTTCGGAAAAGTTAAAGTTGTTTTGCACCGTTCCATACCTGATGGATTCAAAATCAAAACCGTCTCTATTACCAAGAAAGCTGACGGGTACTATGTCACTCTCAGTTTAGAAGATTATACAGTGCCTGAAATTAAACCAGATTTTAATCCTCAAAAGATGGTTGGAATTGATGTTGGGCTGAAGGATTTCTTAATAACATCAGAAAACGAGACTGTGGCAATTCCTCAACATTACCGCAAAGCTCAAAAGCGCCTGCGAACTATTCAAAAGCGAGTTTCGCGTCGTAAAAAAGGCAGCAACCGCAGGCAAAAAGCAGTCAAACAACTGGGGAAATGTCACAAAAAAGTAACAGACAAACGCAAAGATTTTCATTTTAAAACTGCCAATAATTTATTGAAAAAATATGACGTTGTTGCAGTTGAAGATTTGAATGTTAAAGGACTCGCTCGTACAAAACTAGCTAAATCTGTGTTGGACGCTGGGTGGTCAAGCTTTCTGTCGATTCTAACAAACAAAGCCGTAAATGCTGGTTTGTTGGCAATCCCAGTAAGTGCCTATAATACTTCACAAAATTGTTCTGGTTGTGGCGAAAAAGTACCAAAAAAGCTGCATGAAAGATGGCACGACTGCCCACATTGTGGATGTAGTCTTGACCGCGATCATAACGCCGCGATAAATATAAAAAATAGGGCGGTGGGTCATCCCGTCTTTAAAGCTCAGTCAATGTCCGAAGCAATAGCTGGAGTCGCCCAGAAGCCTACGCTATACTGTACTCAGTTGGCGTAGGAGTATGTCACTTTCAGAATATACCCAGGCGATGATGTTGGGTTTAGTTTGGCAAAACCAGCCTCAAAGAATCTATATAGCTGGTTTTGGTGGTGGGAGAATTCCGTTAGTTATGCACCACTATTTGCCGGAAACTATTATAGAATGTGCTGATGTAGATGCGATCGCAATTTCAGCAGCTACACAGTGTTTTGGAGTGCAGTTCGACGACAGACTAACCGTCGCAATCCAAGATGGGAGAAAATACCTAGAACAGCAAAGCGTAAACATTCGGTATGATATAATTATGACCGACGTGTTTTTTGGCAACGGCTACTCTTCGCACCGACGGGCAACCAAAGAATTTTATGAACTTTGCAAAAAACACTTGTCAACCGCCGGAGTTGTGCTAGTAAATCTGCTACAAAGAGATGAGTTTTATGCCCAAAAGGTGAAGACTTTTCAAAGTGTGTTCTCTCAGGTATGCGTCTGCCCTTGGAAGGATATTAATAGTGTTTTAATTGGGACTAACGGCCCTATTTTAGAGAAAAATGAGATTGTTTCCAGGGCAAAATATTTGCAAGATGGGCATGAATTTTCGTTTTCCTTAACAGATAGAGCACTTGAGGTCAAAGTAGGTACAGAATTAGCTGAAATTATACCTAATTTAGATAAAGCTGAAATTTTGACCGACGATTCGCCGCCCGCCGGTTATTTTGATTGCTGGTTATTTTGATAAGTAAGTGGTTACAAATAAACATGAGATAGGTTGGGCGGGTTTTGCACTTCTTTAGTCGCTTGTATCAGAGATTTTTAGCTAAACCCGCCCCTACAAGATACTATGTTTTTTTGCCATTACTTACTTATAATCTATCCTTTGATATATTCAGCCATTTGCTTTTCTAGGCGATCGATCAATGTATTGACATCTGTTGCTGCGAGTTCAAAGCAATCAGGAGGTGTGGGGTCAATTTCAAACAAAATTAGCTTGATTTCACCTTCGCCGATCGCCAAAATCGCCACCTCTTTCTCCGGTTTGTGAGCGTTTAGCACTCCTAAAATTTCCTGAATATGACTTTTAACTTGACGGTTTAACTCTTCAACAGCCTCTTTTTTACAGTACACGAAGCGTGGCGTTCCGGCAATATCAATGCCCAAAATATCGTCGCTTTCCTCTCCCCTTTCCTGAAACAGCCCCCAAGCTAAAGCCGCCAATTCTTGTTTGTTGGCTGCCACAAATTTATCTAACTTGCGGCGCCAGTTGTTTTGTTTTTTTTGTTCTGAATCAGGGCTACCAAATAAATACATTTTTTCTCTTTGCTTGTAGAAACTAATATTTTGCAGTCATTGGTCATTGGTCATTGGTCATTAGTCATTAGTTAGGTGTTAGCGGTTAGGTTTCAAATTCCCAATTCCCAATTCCCAATTCCCAATTCCCAATTCCCAACAGCGCTGCGTTTCTATTTTATACCAGATTGCACGCGCCAGAGCGACGCATAAACTCCGTCATGTTCGATCAGTTGTTCGTGCTGCCCCGATTCTACCACTTGCCCCTGTTCCATGACAAAAATACAATCGGCATTGCGGACAGTAGAAAGACGGTGGGCGATCGCAATTGTAGTGCGATTCTTGGTAATTCGTTCGAGCGATCGCTGAATTGCCGCCTCAGTTTCGTTATCCACTGCTGAAGTAGCTTCATCCAGAATCAAAATCGGCGGATTCTTCAAAACAGCCCTCGCAATCGCAATACGCTGCCGCTGTCCCCCCGACAATTTTTGACCGCGTTCCCCTACAATAGTGTTGTAACCGTCCGGCAATTGTGCGATAAACTCGTCAGCTTCCGCAATTTGAGCAGCATTTACTATCTCTCGATCAGTTGCTTCAAAACTGCCGTAAGCAATATTTTCAGCAACCGTACCGTGAAATAAAAACACATCTTGACTCACCAATCCGATCGCTCTCCGCAAATCTTTTAAATTCAGATTAGTTAATTCTATCCCATCGAGATAAATCTGGCCGTACTGAACCTCGTACAGCCTCAAAATTAATTTTACCAGCGTACTTTTTCCCGAACCAGTCGCGCCTACAATCGCCGTAGTTTTTCCCGCCTGCAGAGTCAGGGAAAAATACTGTAAAATCGGTTTTCTTTGATTGTAAGAAAAAGTAACATTTTTAAATTCTAGCTCACCCTTAATCGAACTCACCGGCAGCCGAATATCACCCGTGCGAATTGCGATCGGCGTATCCAACAAATTCATCACCCGATTAGTAGAAGCCATTGCCCGCTGGTAGCTATCCATAGTATCACCCAAGCGAGTCAGAGGCCACAGCAAGCGCTGAGTCAAAAACACCAAAACGCTGTAAGTACCCACCGACAACTGGCCTGCTACCACCTGCAAGCCGCCCAGAAATAGCGTTGCAATAAACCCCAAAAAAATCACAATCCGAATCAGCGGAATAAAAGCAGCCGAAAGTGCGATCGCCCGTTGGTTACTTTGGCGGTAAGCTTGGCTTTGGCTTTCTATACGCTGAGTTTCATATTCTTCGGAAGTAAAACTTTTAATAGTAGTAATTCCAGTCAAATTATTCGACAGTTGCCCGTTCAAAAAACTCACCTTTTCCCGCACATCAGCATAGAGAGGAGCGAGGCGATTTTGAAAAGCGAGCGAACCCCAAACAATAAAAGGTATCGGCAGCATTGACAGCCCAGCAACACCAGGAGAGGCAGCAACAAAAGCCGCCCCAATCACAACAACAGTGGTAATTACCTGAATCACCTCATTAGCGCCGTCGTCCAAAAAACGTTCGAGTTGATTGATCTCATCATTGAGAATAGAAATCAAACCACCAGTGCTGCGCTCTTCAAAATAAGCTAATTCTAATTCTTGCAAATGGCTGTAAGCTTCCAGACGCAAATCGTGTTCAATATCCTGAGCCAAATTGCGCCACAAATAATCATAGGCATATTCAAAAATAGATTCCAACGCCCAAACAATCGCGCTCACAAAAGTGATGATTGCCAGTTGCCAAAAGACATCTTTGATGCCCCACTGAGCGAGGATAGAATCTTGCTGTTTCACCACCACATCAACAGCAATACCGATTAATGCTGGCGGCGCCAAATCAAAGAATTTATTCAGCAGCGAACAGATACTAGCCAGCCAAATTTTCAGGCGGTAGCGGCGCCCGTACTTTAGCAGCCGCTTCAGGGGATGGACAGGTTTTGATGGATTTGGTGACAATTGAGGATGGGGATAATTGGACAAGATAGGACGTACGGTTGAAACCGCGCCTAGAAAAACGTAGGCGTTAGCCTTCCCGGAGGGTAGTCCGCCGACGCGGACTGAAGAAAACAACGTAATTTCAACCGCCTGCTCTTTAACCCGCGGAGGCGGGTTTTGTTTGTGTAGACGCGGTTTTAACCGCCCAGTCTTCTTTAAACGTTAACACTGGCTTCATTTTAGCGACTATCCCCACCATTTGCGCCTCAATTTGTACGTCAATCACCGGTTGAATCGGCTTGTACGCCGCCGTTGCTGCTTCGATTCAAAACGGACGCAGAGACAGAATAAGACGGCTTTGGTCGCGTCAGTAAGCGAAGCTTGACATACCCCAGCCTAAAGGCATGGGGATTCTTTATTCGCAGGGATTCCGACGAATTTACCCTATGCTTTTTCAAGAAATACAATTAAAGCCGTCCTAGAAGGACGGGGCTTGTACCCAATTTTTCGGTCAATAATCACCGCACATAAGAGGTCGGTGAGTATGTCAAAGATAATATCGAACCGTCGTGACAACCCGACTTTTTTTAGCTAACAAAGCCGCCTTCAAAAAGAAAGCAGTTTGATTGTGCAGCAGTCCCTCCCACCAATTTCGCGTCACAAACGCCGGAATAATCAGCGTTAAGAACACTCCCGGCCGCTGTTCTTCAAACAAAGTCAAAAAGTGAGTTAAAGCCTCACCAACAGAACGATAAGGCGATTCCAGAATTTCCAAAGGAATGTCAGATTGCAAATCTTGCCAAGCCGCTTGCAGTTTTGCGCGATCGGTCAAACCAATATCCACATGAACCGCCACAACTTCATCAGCAATTAAACGAGCATAATCCAGGGCGTCGAAAGTTCCCCGGTGCAACTGCCCGACTAACACCACTGCCGGATGTTTCACCACCTTAACTTTAGGTCTGGGAGGATAAGATATAGGTTCTATTCCCTGAATGCTCAAGCGAGCGGCTACATAGCGATAGTGTCGGTTAATCGCTAAAAATAGACTAACTACGATCGGAATAGTTACTACCACAACCCAAGCTCCCAAAAGGAATTTGGTAGCGACAATTACAGCCAAAACTCCCGTGGTTGCCACTGCACCAATACCGTTCATCACAGCGCTAGCTTGCCAACCTTTACCTCGCTCCTTAAACCAGTGAATTACCATTCCCGATTGCGACAGAGTAAAAGAAGTAAAAACCCCAACCGCATACAGCGGAATTATTGCAGTGGTATCACCTTGGAAGATGATAATTAACAAAGCCGCGCAGAAGCTGAGCAGATTAATGCCATTAGAATAAACTAGCCGATCGCCCAACAGCGACAACTGCCTCGGTAAAAACCCGTCCCGCGCCAAAAAATAACAAAGTCGTGGAAAATCCGCATAACTCGTATTCGCCGCCAACAGCAAAATTAACAGAGTTGCGATCTGCAAATAGTAATAAAATATACCGACACCAAAAATCTGTTTTCCCAACAAAGAAAGCAGCGTTTCATTTTCTCTGGGAATCACTTGATAAATATGAGCCAAGTAACTAATTCCTAAAAACATCACCCCCAGAATTACCCCCAAATAAGTTAAAGTCAGGCGCGCATTCTTCCATTCAGGAGGTTTAAAAGCCAACACCCCGTCCGAGATTGCTTCAACTCCAGTCAGGGCAGTACAGCCCGCCGAAAAAGCGCGCGCGATCAGAAACAATCCCAAAGGTTCCTTAGCTGGAATATTTTCTAAAACCGGCAAAAGATGACCTGTTGCCTGTTGGAATAAACCGCAACCAATCAAGATAAAAATGCCCACAATAAACGCATAGGTGGGAACCATAAATATCTTGCCAGATTCCCGCAGTCCCCGGAGATTGGCAAACATGATCAGGACAATACAAACTAAGCACAGTTCAACGGTATAGGGCAGCAGCGAGGGAACTGCTGAAGTCAAGGCCGCAATGCCAGCCGAAATACTCACAGTTACGGTGAGGATGTAGTCAATCATCAGCGAACCTGCTGCGATCAAACCGGGATAAGTACCCAAGTTTTCTCGCGCCACAATGTAAGCGCCACCACCGTTGGGATACGCTTTAATTGTCTGTCGGTAAGACAGCGCCACGATCGCCAATAGTAAAACAATAATTCCAGAAATAGGCAGCGATAAACTCAAACTGCTGCTCCCGGCTAGTAACAGCACCAGCAGAGTTTCTTGAGTCGCGTAGGCAACAGACGACAGTGCATCGGAAGCAAGAACAGCCAGTCCTGTAGCGTTGCTCAGCCTTTCGTGAACAGATGCGCTGGTGGGGAGAGATTCACCCAGTAAAACTCGCTTAAGCCGAGAATAAGTGTACATTAAAACTCAATATATAGGCGTCCACAAATCATAATCGAGACGGGGGACAGTTTTAAGCAATTTTTGGCTCACAAGTTGTAATTATCTCTCGCTTGTTGAGTCAGCTTCAGCTTCTGTTCGAGAGCTTGCCAATTTTCGGTCTCGATATCGCTGATGAACTGGTCGAGAGTGTCGCGGTAAATAGAGAGCGATCGCAATAATTGCTCTCGATTGTACTTGGCCACCATCACTCCGAGCTCAGGGTTGCCACCCCCAACGCGGCTCGTGTCCCGAAAACCCGAACTCGCCAAATGTTGCGCTAAATTCACAATATCTCGATCGCCCTCTCGATCGCACGCAGCAACCAGCGTCGCACTAGCCATCAACGGCAAATGAGAAATCCAAGCCACAGCTCGATCGTGCTCTTGGGGGCCGCACCGGTAAACTTTAGCACCCAACAACCGCGCAATTTCCTCAACCTTCTCCACCGCCGCCTCTGGAGTCTCAGCAGTCGGCGTCACCACGTAAGGCCGCCCCACAAACAAATCCCTTACCGCAGCCTCAATCCCGCTTTCAGTAGTCCCCGCCATCGGGTGTCCCCCGACAAAATTCGGCCACAGATCAGATACAGCCTGCACTATGGGTGTTTTTACGGAACCGACATCCGTTAGGATAGTATCAGGGGAAAGATGGGGAATTAATTTTTGGACGATCGACTCGATCGCTCCTAACGGCGTGCAAATAAAAACCAAATCGGCTGCTGCCATCAGAGACAGGTTTATGCTGGCTTCAGAGACCACACCGCGTTCTTGCGCGCGATCGCAAGTCTGCTGGCGGCTCGAAACCCCCAAAATATTCAACCCGCGCGATCGTAAATCCAGAGCGATCGAGCCACCAATTAAACCAAGTCCGACAATACCGATATTCATTAGCAATAAAATGGGGATACTTTGATACGGTGCCGCCCCCATGACAGTCGAGGAACTCCTGAAAAAATATGCCGCCGGAGAAAGAAACTTTGCCGGAATCAACCTGACTGAGGCCAACCTCAGCGGCGTCAACTTGAGTGGAGCAAACCTCAAGGGTGCGAATCTGAGTGTAGCAAACCTCAGCGGAGCCAACCTCAGCAAAACTAATCTCACCGGTGCCAAACTCAACATCGCCAGACTCAGCGGCGCCCATCTAGGCGGCGCCAACCTCACCGACGCCGACCTCAACGTCGCCTACCTAGTCCGAGTTGACCTGAAACAAGCCATACTCATAGGAGCAAAACTGATCAGAGCCGAGCTAATTCGAGCCGAACTCAGCGGAGCCAACCTCAGCGGAGCCAACCTCAGTGGTGCCACCCTCACCGAAGCCACCCTCCGAGGAGCCAACCTCAGCGGAGCCAACCTTCGAGGCGCTCACCTCAGCGGTGCGTGCTTGACAGAAGCCAACCTCGAACAAGCCAACCTGCAAGGCGCCGACCTCAGCCGAGCCGACCTCAGCGGCGCAGACTTGCGAGGGACAGAACTCCGACAAGCCAACCTCACTCAAGCCATACTCAGCGGCGCCGACCTCAGCGGCGTCAATTTGCGCTGGGCCATCCTCAGCGGCTGCAACCTGCGCTGGGCAGACCTCAGCGAAGCCAAATTGAGCGGCGCCGACCTCAGCCGAGCCGACCTCTGTCACGCCAACTTGCTCAATGCCAGTTTAGTTCACGCCGACCTGTCAAACGCCTATCTGATCCGCGCCGACTGGGTTGGAGCCGACTTAACCGGAGCCACCTTAACCGGAGCCAAACTCCATGCAGTTTCGCGGCTCGGCATCAAAACCGAAGGCATGACCTGCAAATGGGTTGATCTGAGCCCCAACGGCGACCACAGCCAAATTTACTGGTTGAACTCTGGAGGAACCCACGAATTTTTTCACGAAACCTTGCCCACAGTTAGGATTGTGATTGATTCGCCGTTAGACCAAGGCGCTCATTTTGCCCTAGCTGCAACTTATTATCAAATTTCCCAACAATACCCGAGTTTAAGTCAGCCACCGACGATCGAAGTCAGCTCCAGGCGCACCGTACTCGCCTTTAAAATGGACAGCGACGATAAATTATTTGCCACCGCTTACGTTGCCATCATTCCTTTTAACGACGGCGCCACAACTCAAAAAAACCTCATAGCTTTGATGAAAATGATTCAATCCCACGATGCAGGCAAACTCAACGTCAAAGAATCCAAACACGTTCAGTTATGCAGCAAAGCTCTCAACCAAGCTATCAGCAAAGTAGACCAAATTAAGATCTCAAGTTCTTTTCCAAAAATCGGTGAAAGCATCAATTTTTTTCAAATTCCCACCCAGATGATCTTAATTAATTCCCGCGACCAAAGACTCAGCGTATATCACCACCCAGCCTTCGGCAAGCGCCTGATTAAAAAATACGACCCGAACAACTCAGGCACAGGCAAGTTAACCGAAAGCACAAAATTGGGTCAAGCTAATATCACAACCATTTTGGATTTTATAAAAGGCTTCCACAATATAGATGTCTAGGCATATTGCATCAAGTTACAAAAAATGCTTATTCTATTTTAAAAGTTGGCATAACAAAGCTTTGTTCTAGCTAACACATCAGGGAAATTCAAAAGCATGGACGCCGAAGAACTCATCGCCAAATATGCCGCAGGAGAAAGAGACTTTACTGCCATCCTCCTGTGCGAGGCCAATCTCAGCAGGATCGATCTCAGCGGGGCTAATTTCAGCGAGGCAATCTTGAGCCTCACCAACATGAGCGGCACCAATCTGTCAAACGCCAACATGAGAAAAGCCAAACTCAATGTTGCTAGACTCAGCGGTGCCAATCTCAACAAAGCCAACCTCAACGGCGCTATCCTCAACGTAGCTAACTTGATTCGAGCCGACCTCAGCGAAGCCCAACTCGTCGAAGCTACATTGATCAGAGCCGAACTGATCAGAGCTGACCTCAGCGGTGCAAATTTGAGCGGTGCAAACCTCAGCGAAGCAGATTTGAGAGAAGCAACCCTCAGAGAAGCCAATCTAGAGCAAGCCGACCTCAATGGGGCTCACCTCAGAGGCGCTTGTTTGACAGCGGCCAACTTGGAACGGGCTAACTTGCACAGAGCCGATCTCAACAGGGCAGACTTACGAGGAGTGAACCTCTGTAATGCCGAACTTAGACAAGCTAATCTGTCTCAAGCCAACCTCAGCGGCGCTGACTTGCGAGGCGCTAATCTCCGGTGGGCTGACCTCAGCGGGGCGAACCTGACGGGCGCTGACCTCGATGAAGCGAGATTGAGCGGGGCTAACTTGTACGGGGCAAATTTGAGCAATGTCAACCTGTTGAACGCTACTCTGGTACACGCGGATTTGACTCAAGCGAATTTGACTCACGCTGATTGGGTGGGCGCAGATTTGACGGGGGCTGCACTGACTGGGGCAAAAATTTACGCGGTGTCGAGGTTTAATCTGAAAGCTGATGATATCACCTGCGATTGGGTGGATCTGAGTCCTAACGGCGATCGCAGTCAAATTCAGCGCTTTACCCCACAAGAATCTCAACGGTTTTTTAATGCTACACCGCCGACAGTACAAATTATTGTCGATCGACCCCTCGACCCCGACGCTAACTTTGTCCTCGCGGCTACCTACCGCCAAATTGCCAGTCAATACTCAGGTTTGAGCAATCCTCCCAGCATAGAAGTTAATTCGCGCCGCACAATCATATCATTTAGAATAGAGCAGGACGAGCAACTATTTTCCACAGCTTTTGTTGCCATTATTCCCTTTAGCGATGCGGCATTTACTCAAAAAAATCTCATGACTCTAATCAAGATGATTCAACCACAAAACGGCAATAATCTAGGCGTCAGAGTCTCAAATTTGGTAGTGCAATTGAACGTCGTTATGACCAAAACAATTAGAAAAATAGGGGAAATAAAAATTCAGCCGATTCGCCTCGATCGCGAACCGATGTCGAGTTTTTTCCAATCGCCTACCCAAACCATACTGGCCAACTCCAGCGCCGAAACTTTGATGGTTCACTATCACCCAGACTTTGGCAGAAACTTGACCAATTTGCCTGGAGTCAACAAAACCTCGATCGGGCCGGCAATTAAAGCCCAAAGATTCACAACCCCGCCGCTAAATACGGTGGTTGAGTTTGTCAAAAGCTTTTATCAGCTCGGTGAGTAAATAGTATTGAAAAATCCATTAAATATATTTTATATTTATGCCACATAAAAGTTAGTCGATCGCTCTTTCAGTCAGGTAAAAATAATGGAAGCTGAAGAACTTCTCAAACGATTTGAAATTGTCAAAAGATACACAGAAGGCGATCGAGATTTCACGGGAATCAACCTGAATGAAGCTAATCTCAGCCGCATCAACCTCAGCCAATCAATTTTAAGAAAGGCTAGCTTATTTGTCACCAACATCAGCGGCGCTAACTTGAGCGACGCTGACTTGAGCGATGCTAACCTGAATGTGGCTAGACTCAGTAGCACCAATCTCTCGCGGGCAATCTTAAACGGGGCTAGTCTCAACGTAGCAAACTTAGTGAGAGCAGATTTAACCGCAGCTCAATTAATCGGAGCATCCCTGATTAGATGCGAATTAGTCCGCTGCGAACTCAGCCAAACTAACTTCAGCGGCGCTAACCTGAATGAAGCAGATTTAAGAGAGGTAAAACTGACGCAAGCTAACCTCAGCGGTGCTAATCTTTCAGGTGCAAATCTTAGAGGTGCTTCAGCAAAAGAAGCTAACTTTCAAGAAGCTAACTTACAGGGCGCGGATTTGATGAAAGCAGAACTTAACGGCGTCAATTTGAGCAATGCCGATCTGAGACAAGCTTCTTTGCAGGAGGTAAATCTTAGCGGTGCCAATTTGAGCGGAGCTAACCTCAAATGGGCTGATTTGAGCGGAGCTAACCTCAACGGCGCAGATCTGATCGATACTAAATTCAACGGAGCTAACCTCAGCGGAGCAGATTTAAGAAATACTAATTTAGCCAATGCTAGTTTGGTTCACGCTGATTTGACAGAAACCAATTTGATTAACGCTGATTGGGTGGGCGCAGATTTGACTGGAGCAACTTTAACTGGGGCAAAAATGTATTTAGTACCCAGGTTTGGTATCATCGCAGATGATATTAATTGCCAATGGGTTGACATCAGCCCCGCAGGCGATCGCTCTGCGATTCAACAATTTAATTCGCCGTCTGAAGCGAGAAAGTTTTTAAATCATACGCCGGGGTTAGTGCGAATTGTGGTTGACGCACTTTTAGACCACTCAGCAAACAACACTTTAGCAACAGCTTACGGCGAAATAGCTAGGCATTACGGAGCCATGAGCCGTCCTCCCAATATTGAAGTTGGCTACCGCCGGACAACTCTGACTTTTAGATTTGATAGCGACGAGCATTTATTGCCAGCAGCTTTTTTAGCGATTGTTCCTTTTGAGAATGCCTTAGAAACTCAGAAAAATGTGGTGGCGGTTGGCAAAAGTATCGCAAATCAAAATTTGGGAAAAAAACGGATAGTACAGTTATCTAAAGCATTGAATGCAGCAATGGCTAATTTAACTGATGTGAAAAAAATGCTGGAAACAACAATAAATGCTGGTCAGAAAACAAATTTTTTTCAGTCACCTACCCAAACTATTTTAATTAGTTCGGGCCAGGAAAGTTTGATCGTGCAGTCTCACCAAAATTTTGGTCAGCGAGGCGGAAATAATCAGGATACTAAATTTAGTTTGCCCGATCGTCAAAAAGTAGTTGATTTTCTGGCAAGTTTTGATTATGTTGATTGAGAAATATCAAGTGTGAAATTGATTGATTGAGGTAGATGTCCATAACTCGCTGCTCCGCTTTTTGCGATCGCACTCCGAGCCGCACTGGCCCCACCATTTAACGATGGCGCGGCTGGTGGCGCGGGCTTTGCGCTTGGGGCGGAGCGCTCTGATCCAAACGGGGCTGCCGGCGGGAGCTTACCGACAGCGTTATCGAGTCAGCTATTTGATGCCGATTTTGATGTGGCCGAAACCTGTGATTTTAGTGGCGCCGACACCGCTGCTGGAACATTTGCGGGTGGTGGAAATTCCGCGATTGCAAGAGTGGCTGCAAACTGATAAGCCGATCGACATTTACTCCCATAATGCCGCGGGACGAGGATTGATGCTAGCAGATCCTGACTCTTGGCTGGCGGCTCGCTTGGGGGGGAATTCGGAACTTCACAGCAATATTCCGATAATTATCGACGGTGTGGATGATTTGGAAGTTTGGACGCGCCAGCAATTGACTGCTGGTTTGGCACCGGCTGACTGGAATGATTTAATGCAATCTCAGTCAATGCTGGCGGATGAAATCAGAGAAGCGCGGGTGCTGCTAACGCGGGCTGTGTTTCAGCATCCGGCTAAGCCTGATGAGTGCTATTTGCTGGAAACGGCAGAGCAAAATATTTTAAAAGGGCTGTTTGAAAGGATCGAGCAAAACCCGCTGATTCCGGCTGCTTGGGTGAATTTTCGGCAGCGGTGGGAAGCAAACGGCAGACTGCGGTGGGCGCAAATTCATCGATCGGGCGGGTCATTTTCTCTGTTCTGCGCGCCGGTGCAGGTGGCTGAGGTTTTGAGCAAAATTTGGGCGGCCGTGCCTGTGGTGTTGATTGGGGGGGCGGTGGATGTGGAACAGAAGGCTCCGATCTTCCGGCAAATGATGGGATTGCCAGAGTTGACGAGTGTGAGGTTTTCGCCCGATCGACAAAACGAATTAATTCAACTGTACATTCCCAACTGGCTGCCGCTGCCGAATACGCCGGAATTTCAGGGAGTTTTAATTCAAGAAATTCGGACTTTGCTGTTGATGAGTGTGTCGGTGGCGGGTTTAACGGTGTTGATTGTGGGTGATGTACCGCTGAAGGCTCGGCTGGCGGCGATTTTGGCTTCTGAGTTCGGTACGAGGGTGCGGGTGGAAACAACTGATGTGGGGGAGAATGGGATTTTGGTGACTGGGTGGGAGTTTTGGCGGGAATATCAGGGGGAGTTGAGCGCGCCTCATTTGCTGGCGATCGCCACTTTGCCGCTACCCAGCTTGGAGAATCCTTTGGTGACGGCGCGTGTGGCTTATTATAAGGAGCAGCGTCGGGATTGGTTTCGGTTGTATTTGTTGCCGGCGGCGTTGAATGAGTTGCAGCGGGCGATCGCGCCGGTGCGAGAACGTCAGGGGGTTGTGGCGATTTTTGACAGTAGGGTGATTCACCGCAGTTACGGGCAGCAGGTTTTAGCGGCGTTGAGTCCGTTTGCGAGGATTAATTATTTGGATACGACTTGGCTGACGCAGGCCTGAGATGACCTGTTGGCGTATAATTTGGTTGGTTATACAATTGAAATCTGATTTAGCAGACAAAAATTATGGGTGAAGCTAAGCGTCGTAAAGACTCGATCGGCGATGAATTCGGTAATGAAGAGCGCATCGTTTCCTGGCTGCCAATCACGAAAACCCAAAGCGAAGATTTTGTGAGGTGGACATCTCGCGGAAGCTGGATGGGGATTAGTCTGTTGGTGGGTTGGTGGATTGTGGTGCGGTTTGTTGGCCCCGCGGCGGGTTGGTGGGTGGTTGATTGATGGCAGACTCGACAAATGCCTGTATTCTTGGCATTGTGTCGAGTTTCACTCGGAAACTAGCGGCTGAATTTTTAGGAAAATTTTAGTTGCGAATTTGGAGTTAGTATGGTACAGTAATTATCTACGGGCAATTAGCACAGTGGTAGCGCACTTCCTTCACACGGAAGGGGTCACTGGTTCAAATCCAGTATTGCCCATCGAATTTATTTTCTGATTCCTCTTATTTCTTAGTCCCTCTGCTGGGATGAAATTTTGTGTAGCCGCGGTTTCAACCGCCCTAAACTTCTTAAGCTTCAACATATTCGCAAATAGAGACAGGTTCGGGAATAGGAAAAGCATCCTCTTGTAGTCCTTCAATATGAAATGCGATCGCCTCTTTAATTAAATTCCTCACTTCTTCTAAACTTTCAGCCACAGCTACACATCCAGGTAAATCGGGAACATAAGCACCGTAGCTAGTTTCACCTTTTTCAATTACAACAGCATAACGCATTAATCTTCCTCCTCTTCTAGTTGAGCTTGCCGCCAAACACTTTTAAGCGTACCAATTGGCATATCAACGCCTAAATTACCTGACACCGTGACAGTCCCAGCCTTTTCTGGGTGTTTAAATTGACGATGACTGCCCTTTGTTCTAGCTAAATACCAACCATCATCTTCTAACATTTTAATAACTTCTCTAACTTTCATTTTTCATCTATAAAACTCATCAACTCCCACACTTCTATCCCCATAATATGCTCTAACTTCAGCAACCTCTCCATTGTAACCTGCGTCGCTGATAAAAAACCTCATCCTGCTTTGGGTTCCAGAGTCCCGACGATCGTAATCTCTCCCAGATTGGGTCAACTGGCGATCGGAGTTCAGGGTCAGTGAGCATTTTTTAGAGTCTGTTTGTAAAGAAATTTAGATTTCCTAAATCCCCTTGCTAATGATTAATCCAAGAACGATGCTTAAGAGTTGAGTTTTCCACCCAATATTCTCGTCCAAGTTCTATAAATCCTCTAGGCAACGGATTTTTGGCTACCGGATTATGTATCAATACAAAATCGTTTTCAGGGTAATTTGGATAATTTACTGCTTTTACATTGGAAAATAAGATAGCACTGATTCCGTCATAATGAGAATTTGAAAATATATTTGTTGACACAGGGCTACCTGATTTTTTATAGGATGCGTCTTGATATTGATGATGTACATCTAATACTTCTAAGGAGTCGATATTTATTTCTATAACTTCATTTCCAAAGGGAAGAACACAACGAACTATTCTAGGAATATCTATCTCTTTGCTTGCCGATGGGATTGCACCACCATTCACAGCAATAACATAGCAATCATCTTCTAAAATAATTTTTTTCTTAGTATATTCCTTGTATTTTTCATACTTTTTATCTATCACAGAACAGTAACGTAGTTTGATTTGCTCATCGGGAACATCTCCAGACTCGATTTCAGGAACTGCATCAGCACTCGTACCTGCTGTTGGGGCTACAGCTTCCAACCATACCTTCAATTTTTCATTTTCACTCAAAATCAGTAAATCTGGTCCCCCTTTACGCTTATCATATTGAACTAATGATATTCCTTGTTTAATCAAAGAAAACCCTAAGTACATTTCCCAAAAGTGGGGATGAAAATCTTTTCTTACTTCTTGCAAAAAATCATTATCTGCATAAGGCTCATACAAAGACCACATATCCTCAATATTTCTCTTGTCATCCTTATCCTTAAAAAACATAGATTGAATAATTTTTTCGTCTTCCGAAAAAGTGAGTCCGTCTCTAAGACTCTTATATAAATCATCTTCAGCAGGTCCAGAGGTAAAAAAAGAAGACATGGCAATTCTAAATTAAAATAAAACTCTAAGCTGCTAACCGTTCCGCAAACTCAATTAACTCATCCACCTCCTCTTCACTAAACCACCGCTCAACAGCATCCTCCCCAAACCTGTCCAACGGTTCCTCATACAAATCCGCCACTTCCAACCGCCGATTCTTCAAAAACACATTCTGCACCGCCCGTAAAAACCGAATCTGATTCGCATTAAACTGCTGCTGGGCAATAAACTCCTCAAAATTCCGCCTTACCACATCTTGATAATCCGGCAATCCCCCAATCTCGAACAACTCTGGCAGAAACGATAATAAACTATTCACCTTCAGATTAAACGCCTTGCGAATATTCGACTCCGACAACTGCACGTTCCCCCCCACCCAACTCTTGTCTCAGTGTACGATCTAACGCCACCCATTGCAAGTCCGTCACCGCTTGCCCGTTGCGAATTGCTGCAATTGTCTGGTGAGTCTCCACAATCTCCGACACCTTCGCCTCAACTCGTTGGCGGTATTCCTCCTTGATAATTAGACAATTTTCAACAAGGCCAAATCCCCGATCGCCCAAAACACCCATTTTCCACTACAAATATACTACAATAAGAATATAGCTCGTGTCTCCGCAGGAGGTTTCCTCATGACAAATCCCAATCTTCCTCAAAATTTCAACCTAATCGTGCCCGCCGGAACCCAAATTGTCACCAAAATTGAGGTCAAAAACCCCGGTGGAGACAAATCTTGGAAACAAGGCGCAGTAGGTGCCATTGTCAAATCGCCTACAGACAATTCCCACGCCTATTTAGTCAAACTCCCAGACGCAACACAAGTTAGTCTGCGGCGACACGAATTCAGCATTCGCAAACAGTTTCAAAGCGAAGGATTGGAGTCAGGAGGAGATTTTCTGGCCGAATACAACCTCTATGATTCTGTGATTTACCGCTGCATTGTTGGTTCGAGAGCTTACGGTTTGGATAACGAGCAATCCGATACAGATAGGCGCGGGATTTACCAGCCGCCGGCAATTCTTCATTGGTCACTTTATGACATTCCAGAACAATTGGAAAATCAGGAAAATCAAGAATGCTATTGGGAACTGCAAAAGTTTCTGGTTTTGGCGCTCAAAGCTAATCCCAATGTGCTCGAATGTTTGTACACTCCTTTAGTAGAAAAGCTTTCTCCTGTCGCAGCAGAATTGCTGGAAATTCGCGAAATCTTTCTTTCGCAATTGGTTTATCAAACTTACAATAGTTACGTTTTGTCGCAGTTTAAAAAGATGGAGCAAGACATTCGCAATACTGGGGAAATTCGCTGGAAGCACGCGATGCACTTGATTCGGTTGCTGCTGTCAGGAATTACGGTACTTAAGGAGGGGTTTGTGCCGGTGCGGGTGCAGGATTTTCGATCGCAACTTTTGGCTATCCGCAATCAAGAAATATCCTGGGATGAGGTGAATCGCTGGCGGTTGAGCTTGCACGCAGAGTTCGATCGCGCTTTTGCTGATACTAAGTTACCGGAACGTCCTAATTACGAGCAGGCTAATCTGTTTTTGATTAAATCGCGTCAAAGTGCGATCGAATAGTTCGTAGTGCGGACTTCAGTCCGCAATCCGGGAGCGGACTGAAGTCCGCACTACGAACCTTAGCCATTGACTTGACATTATATAACATAGAAAATTATGGTAGAATACATCTCCGAGTTAGTCAAGATTATCTCCGATCGACCTTACCCGCTGCTGTTTGCGACTGTCAGCGGCTCGCACTTGTACGGCTTTCCTTCCCCAGATTCTGACTTCGACTTGCGGGGAGTACATATCTTACCGTTACCCAAAGTAATTGGACTGATTTCGGGAGACGAAACAATTGAAGTTTCGGAAGTTCGGGAGAAAATGGAACTCGATTTAGTCACTCACGATATTAAGAAGTTTCTGGAGTTGCTGTTGAAGCGCAACGGCTATGTGTTGGAACAACTATATTCGCCGCTCGTAGTTTATACTAGCAAGGAACATGAAGAGTTAAAGGATCTCGCCTCGAACTGCATTACCAAGCACCACAGCCACCACTATCTCGGTTTTGCACGAACTCAATGGAGATTTTTTGAGAAAGAAAGCCCGCGTCGAGTTAAGCCGCTGCTGTACGTTTATCGGGTGTTGCTGGCGGGGATTCATTTGATGCAAACTGGGGAAGTTGAGGCGAATTTGGTTAAACTCAATCAGAAGTTCCAGTTGCCGTATATTCCCGATTTGATTGCTCGCAAGCTGGCTGGTGCGGAAATGTCGGTACTGGAAGATGCCGATATTGCATTTTATCACCAGGAGCGCGATCGGCTAATTAATGTATTAGAAGAAGCAAGTTTTACAAGTCACTTACCGTCAAATCCTGATGCAAAGATTGCTCTTAATGATTTTCTGGTAAAGGTGAGAATGTCATCAGTGAATTAAGCTGTTTTATGTCTAGTTTGCAGGTGGAGGACGCGCGGGAAGCCCATCACACAAAAGTTGGTAAAATTTAATGATTCGGCGACGAGAGACTGTAATTGAATATAATAATCGGTGCGAAGCATGGCGTCAACCGTATCGCTTTTTTATAAAATGAGATACAGTAAAAGTATTGTCCAAGCCTTGCACCATCAGAGGTAACAATGCAAATCACCTTGAATCCAGATCAAACCCAAGTGCTGGAAGCTTTAGTAAAGCACGGTCAATATTCCTCCATTGAAGAAGCAATTAACACAGCCTTGCTGTTATTGATCGATGACCTTACTTTATCCGATAGCAGCGACAACCCAAACTATTTAGCTTGGGTTGAAGAAACTCGGAATAAAATAAATATAGCACGAGAACAGGCGCAACGCGGTGAGTTGCTCAAGGCAGATGATGTATTAGCTCAACTTAGAGATAAGGTGAAAAAAGCCAGACAAGTAATAGTATGAATCGCTTGCTAATTACAATCGAGGCTAGTCGAGATTTATCTGAAATTTCTGATTACTTTTTGGCGCAAAGTGTAGATTCGGGCGATCGCTTTGTAGAAACATTTGGTAAAAAATGTCAGTATCTAGCCGACTATTCATATTTGGGGCGTTCCTATGCACAATTTGCTCCCAATTTACGTGGTATACCATTGATGGGATACATACATCATTTTTTACCAAATAGTTGGTGATGGTATTGAGATTTTGCGAGTTATTAGCGGTTATCGTAACTTGCAGGATGTTTTTAATACTGATTGAGCAAAAGCAATGCGAACTTTTTGAACTTCTCATCTACCTGAGAAAAGCATCGAATTCAGAATGTGCGAAGTAAAAAAGAGACTATCCTACAAGGGATGTTTATCCATAAATTAGCTATGAAACAATGGCGAAACTTTTTGAGGACTGAATTTCTCACTACAAACTTAAATCGTACCTGCGCGGCGTGTACACCCAAACATCTCCATATTTACGCGGAATAATTCGAGTTTGACTCGAACCAACAATTACTAAAGTTCTCATATCCGCATCTTCCGGCTGGAATTCGCCCAACGTACAAACGCGCACGGATTGGCCCGGACGGCCGAGGTTTCGCCCCAATACAACTGGGGTTTTAGCATCACGAGTTTGCAACAAAATCTCGATCGCCCTTCCCAATTGCCAAATCCGCTGTTTCGAGATTGGATTGTAAAATGCCATAACTAAATCCGCCTTTGCAGCCGCCGAAATCCGCTGTTCAATGACCTCCCAAGGCTTGAGAATATCCGAAAGCGAAATCACACAAAAATCGTGGCCCAGCGGTGCTCCGATCGCAGCAGCGGCCGCCTGCATCGCAGAAATCCCCGGTGCTACTCTCAGATCGATGCCTTGCCATTCGGGTTTGCCGTCAGAGTCGATCGCCTCAAACACCGCCGCAGCCATCGCAAAAATCCCCGGATCTCCCGACGAAACCACGGCTACAGATTTGCCGGATGCAGCTAAATCTAGGGCAAAACGGGCGCGATCGATCTCTTCGCGGTTGTCGGAATCGTGCCTGTTTTGTCCTTCTCTCCGTGTTCCGGCTAAGTCTAGATAGAACTTGTAACCCACCCAATCGGTGGCTTCGCGCAAAATTTGCTTAACTTCCGGGGACATCCAAGGCGCGCCTCCGGGCCCGGTACCAACGATCGCCAGTTTGCCACGACTAATGCCGATCGCGCTTACATCAATCGGTTTTGCAGCCAGGGCGATCGCGCAACTAAAGGCGTTTGTGCGATCGTACCCGATTAATTGACTGTTTGCGCCTGCTGCACTCAGGGCAATTTTGGCGGCTGTGAGATCCAAATCGGGATTGTGTTCTGTTAATTTAGCCGAGTCGAATTCCACAAGTTCCGAAAGATTGAAAAAGCGGACTGGGACTTTGAAAAATTGGCTAATTGCCTCAAGAGTCGGATTTCCCATCTCATTTTTTAAGGCAAAAAATCCAGCAATTGAAGCGGCGGCTAAACCTGCATTTTTTAAGACTTTCTGCACCAATGAAACTGCTATTTCCGGCTCAATATTCGATAGATTTGTGAGTGCAAACGTGATAATTTGCGGGTGGTAAACCAAACAATCTGTTGTGGGTACAATTGCTTTTTCGGTGACGCAGATGGTTAATTTGGCTTCGGGGGCGATCCTCTCCGTTGGCGCAGCCCCCGTAGGGGCGGGCTGCGCTAACGGCAAATTGCTCTCAGAAAGCCAGTTGGCAGCCCCTTCTAGCTTTACTTTCGCCCCGGCGAGCAAATTTGAAATAAAAGTCTTCGCGTCCTCTGGATTCGCCAAATAATAGCCTTGGGGAGGACTCAGCAGCGCCGTGCGAAACCGGATATCTCCCGTCGTGGTGATGGCGGGCTGTACGCCGAGGGCTGCTGCAATTTCTCTCGCTAAGTCGTTGACTCCGTGCAAACCTCCCAGCAATGGTACAACGGCGCTTCCATCTTCGGCGACGGCTAAGACTGGGGGTTCGGCGCGTTTGTTTGACAGCAGCGGGGCGAGGGTGCGGATGATGATGCCGGCGGCGCAGATGGCGATGATTGGGGTTTCTGTTGCGAATAATTCCCGCAGTGTTTCGCCGAAGTTGCTAAAGTTGATGTCTGTGTCGGATGTGCGATCGACTAAACCGTAAATCTGGGAACCGGGGAAGACTGCGGAGATTGTTTTGGCGATCGGCAGGCTGTTTTGACCTAAGATAACTATTGCGGGAGTAACTCGATTCACGGTTTTATATATGGCTGTGTTTGGATTGGTTTAATTATTTTAATCTGTTGTTACTTCAATAAGACATATTTGACGAACCGCGAAGGCGCGAAGGAAGAGAAATAAAAGAAGTTGATCATATTTTGTGTCTATGAGTGGCACAGGCATCTTGCCTGTGAATTTATGGAATTATTTGATCATATTTTGTGTCTATCAGTGGCACAGGCATCTTGCCTGTGAATTTATGGAATTATTTGATCATATTTTGTGTCTATCAGTGGCACAGGAATCTTGCCTGTGAATTTATGGAATTATTTGATCATATTTTGTGTCTATCAGTGGCACAGGAATCTTGCCTGTGAATTTATGGAATTATTTGATCATACCAAATCTGGCTTTAATATCCCCTTTTTTCTTCAGTCGGCGGCGGCAGATATTGAAAAGATGACTGTGTGGTTTTTTGAGTTGATTTAATGTAGGGAGTCGTAATTATCAGGACACGGCAGTGCCGTTTCCCTACCTGTTAGGATTCTGCTGGCTGTTTTTGATTAAATTAGGTTAATTGCACCTCATAAGCTGTAGGGACAGGGTATTGCCGTGTCCTTGTTTCAAAACTGCCGCGTTCTTGTTGCAAAACTTCGAGAGTGCATCACAAACATCCTAGATAGTGTTTTTAGCTACATTCTGCAAAGCCGTCACCGTCAACAATGGTAGGTAAAACTACAGCGGACAGCTTTGCCATCGGCTGGCAAATATTTTTTATGAAACCTCGAATCATTGTTTGCGGCTTGGGCCACACGGGACACAAGATTTTTTGTTTGTTAAGACAGCAAGGGGCGATTGTGGTTGGTATTAGCGATCGCCCAATTCGCAGCGAAACTTCTGAGGTGGTTGTCGGCAATTTGCAAGCAGCTTCTACCTTGTTGGCGGCTGGCATTCAAAAAGCCCACACTTTAGTAATTGCAGGTAATGACGATGCTGTGAATTTGGCAGTTTTGATGCAGGCGAGGATTCTCAATCCTCAAATTCGGATCATTAACAGATTGTTCAATACTAGCTTGGGCGACAGAATTGATCACACTTTGCCCGATCACACTTCCATGAGCGTTTCAGCTTTGGCGGCTCCGGTTTTTGCTTTTGCTGCTCTCGGAAATCGGGCGATCGGACAGTTGAGTTTGTTCGATCGCACTTGGCCGATTCACGAAGAGTATATCGATGAAGATCATCCCTGGCTCGATCGACAACTCAGCGATTTGTGGAACGATCGATCGCGAATGTTGATTTATTACCTCCCGGCTGCTAACAAAACTGATTTAGTATCGGCGGTGCTGGCGGGCCAGCAGTGTCAAAAGGGCGATCGGCTAATTGTAGCAACTGAGCCGACTCTCCGCAGCCCCCAAAAAACTTTAATTCAAAAATTCTTTAAAACCCTAACTAGCCTGCGCCGATTTCAGCAGCACAGCCAAGCGGTAATTGTGGTACTGACTCTGCTGGCTATGATTGGAATAGCTACTTCTACTTATATTTGTGTTGATGAAAATATCTCGATTGTCGATTCTCTATATTTTTCGGTAGGGATGATTACTGGGGCCGGAGGCTATGAAAAAGTTGCGGAACAAGCTCCACAAAATATTAAATTATTTACGGTGATGATGATGTTAGTTGGAGCGGGCATCATCGGCATCTGCTACGCCCTGCTCAACGATTATGTATTGGGAACTCGCTTTAGCGAATATTGGGATATAGCGCGAGTTCCGCAGCGCCATCATTACATTATTTGCGGACTCGGAGGACTCGGCATCCAAATTGCTAAAGAACTGCACAATAACGGTTATGATATTGTGGTAATCGAGCAAGATCCGAACAGCCGCTTTCTGAACACAGCTCGCTCAATGCAAATTCCAGTAATTCAAGGAAGTGCCAGTTTGTCTGCAACTTTGGAAGCTGCTAACGTTAAGCAAGCTGCTGCACTTTTGGCAGTTACTAGCAGCGATATGTCTAATCTAGAAATTGCCTTAACTGCTAAAGGATTAGCACCGAAACTATCGGTGATTGTCCGCAATCAAGACTCGCATTTTGCTCTGATGGTGCAGCAGGTTTTTGAGTTTGAAGGAGTTTTAAACCCGACGGAGTTAGCGGCTCCTGCTTTTGCGGCGGCGGCGATTGGAGGCAGAATTTTGGGCAACGGAATGACTTCTGAAAGTCTGTGGGTTTCCTTGGCCACATTGATTACACCAAAACATCCTTTCTGTGGCCACCGCATTCAAGATGCTGCTAAATCAGCAGATTTTGTGCCTCTTTATGTGGAAACTAATTGTCAAACTATTCACGGCTGGGATTTGTTCAATTGTTGTCTGAGTTCGGGGGATGTTTTGTATTTGACGATGCCGGCGAATCGCTTGGATCAACTGTGGAGAACGACTTCGGAATTAATTAAAACTTAATCGTTTGACGCAAGAATTTATAGCAGAAGGAAGAAGGAAGAAGGAAGAAGGAAGAAGGAAGGAAGAAGGAAGAAGGAAGAAGGAAGAAGGAAGAAGGAAGAAGGAAGAAGGAAGAAGGAAGAAGGAAGAAGCAATCGACAGCATGGGTTTGGGGTATTAAGAACGTCCTAAACGTCGGGCGGGGTTGTTATATGTCGCCGATCGCCCAATTGGAACTCTAAACGTGATAAACTGGAGCCTGTATAGTAAATAAGACTTACGGCCAATCCTCAGAAACCCGGTTTCTGAACGCAAGTTCTAGTATAAATAACCAACAGACTCTCAATTAGTTGCGATTTAGCATGAGAAAATTTTTAGGATTAGTCGTGTTTGGGATGATAATGGCGATCGCCTCTGTAGCTGTGGCCGCTCAACCTTTGTCCGTCGCCTATCCTCCCGCCAACCACAAAACAATAGCCGATCGCATTTTTCTCATCGGTACAGCCCCCCCAACCGGACAAGTATCGGTAAATGGTAGCCAAATTGCGCGCACCGCAGCCGGTCATTTCGCCCCGACTTTTCCCCTGCAATTAGGCGAAAACGTCTTTACCTTGCGTTACGACAATCAGCAAGTTCAAATTAAGGTGACGCGGGAGTCAAATCAACCAGAAGTCCCCGCCGGATTGGCTTTTGCTAAAAATTCCCTGACGCCGAAAGTCGATGTGGCGAGTTTACCGGGGGAATATATCTGCTTTGGGGCGATCGCTCCGGCGAATACTCAAGTCGCGGTAAAATTAGCCGATGTTACTATTCCTCTAAAAGCGCGATCGCAAGTCGAACTCCCCGACAACAAATCTGTACTCTTAGGTGAAAATTCCCCGATTGCAAAAACTGGCATCGAACAGTATCAAGGCTGTGCTAAAACTCCTGAAAACTCCGTCTCATCGCAGAAAAAAGTCGATTTAGGAGTGCCATTATTTGAACTAACAATGAACGATAAAACTATCAGCCAACCAGGTACTGGCAAGATTTCTATTCTCTCTCCGACTGACTTAGAAATAGCCGAAGTAACAGCCGATCCTGGCGTCGCCAGAACCGGGGCAAGCACCGATTTTTCTCGGATGACACCGCTGCCCAAGGGAACGCGAGCAACAGTTATCGGGCGCGAGGGAGAATGGATTCGCCTCGATTACGGCGCTTGGATTAAAGCATCGGAAGTGCGAATTGTCAAGGATGCCGTGCCTGTGCGATCGATTATTCGCAGCGCCAGATCGCGTCAAGTTTCCGGTTGGACAGAGGTCTTATTTCCCTTAGAAATACCAGTCCCAGTCACCGTACAAGAAGGAGAACGGACTTTCACTTTAACACTGTATAATACCACCGCTCAAACTGACATTATTCGCCTAGACGATGACCCAGTAATTTCACGTTTAGCGTGGCAACAAATCTCGCCGTTGCAAGTACAATATACTTTCAATCTCAAATCTGCCCAGCAGTGGGGTTATAAGTTGAGATACGATGGCACAACTTTAGTGTTGTCTTTAAAACACCCGCCGGGAAATCCAAGCAGCGCGGTGCCGAATACGCCAGAAAAATCGTTGTCAGGAATCAAGATTCTCATCGATGCGGGACACGGCGGCCCGGAGGATTCGGGTGGTGTGGGCCCCACCGGCTATCGCGAGAAAACAGTGGCTTTAATTGTGTCTAAATTGGTGCGAGAGGAATTGGTAAATCGGGGCGCGAATGTGGTAATGACACGGGTGGAAGATGTCGATTTGGATTTGCCGCCGAGGGTGGAAATGATTCAAAAAGAAGAACCTGCGATCGCAATTTCGATCCACTACAATGCCTTGCCCGATAACGGCGATGCGATTAATACTAAAGGTGTCGGCGCATTCTGGTTTCACCCGCAAGCCCACAGTTTGGGAATGTTTTTGCACAATTATTTAGTTGCCAAGTTGAACCGTCCGAGCTATGGTGTATTCTGGAACAATCTAGCCATGACTCGTCCTGCCGTCACTCCATCTGTTTTAATGGAATTGGGATTTATGATCAATCCCGAAGAGTTTGAATGGATTGTGAATCCGACAGAACAGAAAAAGTTAGCTTCTGCCATTGCCCAAGGCATTACCGAATGGTTTGCCTCCGTCAAATAACAGTTCGATCGTTCGGACTTCAGTCCTTCCCAAAAAGTTAGTTAGCAATCAGCACTTCAGTCCTTCCAATCCCAGGAGATTAAATCAATGCTAAGTTTTTCTCAATCAAAAGCCTTTTTCATTGCAGCCGTATTTGCAAGTTTAAGTTTTTCACTTTACAGTTTTCCAGTTTTCGGTAAAGAGCAAAGTCTTTCCCCCCAAAAAGTAGAAGCTTTAAAAAAGCAAACTCAATGCTCTTTTATTACAGGTGAAGGCGGCACTGTTAACATTCGCAAAGGCCCCGGCAATAACTACCCAGTTGTAGCGAAACTCAAAAGAGGAGACGGAGTTCGGGCTGTCAGCAGACAAGGTAATTGGGTGAAAATTGCGGCCAAAACTTCTGGAACTGTTCCTAATGAAACTTTTACAATCCTTGACGGTTGGGTGAACAATCAATTTATTAATGGCTGTTCCGAAGACCAATTTGACAGGTGGCGGAAATAGGGAATTTAAAGCTCTATAATGATAGTGGTAGCTGGTTTTAGAGTATTAGTGTCAAGTCAAGCCTAAAACCCTTGATAAATCTTGTTTGTAGCCGAAGCAAGATCCCCCTAGCTCCCTACAACCAGGCTACCCTGTACACACAATTTCTAAAAGCCTTGTTTAGCAAGACATAAGCCTCTAAATGCCAGGTTTTTAGATCGTCCAGGTTGTGATCAACTGTTTTGGCTTGTTGATAATAATTAATGGAAAATCAAGGATTTAAAAAATAAATTTCCATGACTTTCCGTCAGTTTAATTTCCAACTCGACTTGTGTGTACACCGTAGACTTCTTAAGGGGATACGAGGGGATATAGATTCTGGGAAAAGCGAAATTTATCAGAGGAGTTTAGTCTTAATTTGACACCAATACAATCCGTACTGTAACCTACATTTAAACCTAACAAAAAAAATAATGCACAAGATTCCTGTTACAGTGATTACTGGTTTTCTCGGTAGTGGCAAAACTACCTTAATTCGCCATTTATTGCAAAATAATCAAGGCCGCCGTATTGCTGTTCTAGTTAACGAATTTGGCGAAATTGGGATTGACGGAGAACTGCTGCGCGATTGCCAAGTTTGTGACGATGAAGAAAGTGTCAACAGTAATATTGTTGAACTCACAAATGGTTGTCTTTGCTGCACTGTTCAAGAGGAATTCTTGCCGACTATGCAGGAATTGTTGAAGCGCAAAGACCAAATTGATTGTATCTTAATTGAAACTTCTGGTTTGGCACTTCCTAAGCCTTTGATTCAAGCTTTTCGCTGGCCGGAAATTCGCACGGGCGCTACTGTCGATGGTGTGGTTGCTGTTGTTGATTGCGAAGCTATTGCTAGCGGTAATTTTGTCGGTGATATTGATGCTTTGATGGCGCAGCGGCAGGCTGATTCTAGTTTGGATCACGAAACTCCGATCGAGGAATTGTTTGAAGATCAATTGGCCTGTGCTGATATGGTACTGTTGACGAAGGTCGATCGCGTAAATGAAGAAACTCAACAGAAAGTTCAAACCTGGTTGCAGCAAGAATTGCGTCCGAGTGTGAAAATTGTTCCTTGCAAAGGTGGCGAAATTAACCCCGATGTGCTATTGGGATTTAATGCGGCGGTTGAGGATGATTTGGAGTCCCGCCCAAGTCACCACGACACGGAAGAGGAACATGAGCATGATGATGATATTAACTCGACTTTCTTTATTGCCGATCGCGCCTTTGAACCTGAAGCTTTAGTGAAAAAACTGCAATCGCTGATGCAGCAAGAGGAAATCTATCGGATTAAGGGATTTGTGGCGGTTCCTAACAAGCCGATGCGGATGGTGTTGCAAGGTGTGGGCGATCGTATAGAATATTTTTACGATCGCCCTTGGCAACCTTCCGAGCTCCGTCAAACCAAGCTGGTGCTGATCGGAAGAGAACTTGACTCTGCTAAAATACAGTCATTCTTGTAGTTGAATGCGGGTGATCGCTTTTTGTCATCAAGGGCGATCGATCTGCGATCATTCTACACTTTATACTATTTCTAACTTGATACTCCCCATGCCTAAAGGCGAGGGGATTCTTGAAGAGTCCAAATACGAACCTTCAAAGGCGAAATCAAAGCGCCCCTACTG
>NZ_JAIGNI010000045.1 GCF_026130175.1 Lyngbya sp. CCAP 1446/10
CAAGAAAGAATTGTTATTGAACACGTTAACCGGAGTCTAAAAATTTTTAAAATCTTGTCGAGTCGTTATCGGAATCGTCGCCGCCGTTATGCAAAGCGTTGTAATTTGTTATCAGCAATTTATAATTATGAGTTAGCTCTAGGGGATTAAATTGAAAACTTTCTATTATAGCATAGATTTTTTTTGCAAGAGGTCTAGGTAGTGCCCTGAAGGAAAGGATCGGAGAATAAAACCGGATTCAAATTAAAACAGGCATCTAGAGTTGTAAATTAGCATTATAATGATGCACAAAGCGCCAAATAGCAGCAATATGATTTTCTAATTTTTTAGAGAAGGCTAAGCTCTTTCTTACTAACCGAGATACTCGTTGTCGAATAGTGCAGTTAAAGCGCTCGATATAGCTAGTAAAACCACTATCTTTGTCTACACTATAATGACGTTTACGCTTACAATACAGAATCATAAGCACTCCAATGATCAGTATAAATTACTGCACATTGACGGTAAACTGGTGGCATTGAATTCCATAACGCCTGAGTTGATACCGCACTACGATCCCCAATATGTACACCAACAATTTCCCTAGTCTCGGCATCCAATGCAAGCCATACCCATTGCTCATTTCCTTTATTATCAACAAACGACCATAGCTCATCCATCTGAACATGCAGGCGCTTTTTTGGCTTGGCACTCACCTCAACTTGCTTCTCAATAACAAGAGCTTGGGCATTTACGTAGCGCTGTACTGTATCTTCTGACACTTGTAATACCCGGGCAATCCCGGCCTGAGAAATACGTTCAAGTAGCATCCGCTGCATTAACTCCTGTTGTTCTTTCGTAATAGGTTTCCACGCGGGATTCTGAACAAATTGACGACCACATTCTCGACATTTGTAGTTTTGTTTACCATGCCGAGTCTGACCGTTACGACTAATTTTTTCTGAGCCACAATTGGGGCAAGAATTAATTTCTACTGTCATATCACTAATGGCAAACACTTCTCTCTAATAGTAGCTTAAGTTTACTCTATCCTTTCCTTCATGGCACTACCGAGGTCTATTATAGCATAGATTTTTTTTGCAAGAGGTCTATTGTGCCGATCGCCATTTAAACTTAATCTAGACTAAGTATCTCAAGGAACACAAAAAAATAATGCGCATTTTATTTGTATCCGCCGAAGCAGCACCCCTAGCCAAAGTAGGCGGTATGGGCGATGTCGTCGGCGCTTTGCCTAAATTTCTGCGCCGCATGGGTCACGATGTCCGCATCTTCATGCCCTACTACGGCTTCGTCCCCGACAAAATGGACGTTCCCAAAAAACCCGTTTTCCAGGGGGCGGCCATGTTCCAAAGCTTCTCCGTCTTTGAAAGTGTTTTGGCGGGAACCGATGTACCTTTATACTTATTGCAACATCCATCTTTCTTGCCGCGCCGCGTTTACGGCGGCGTAGATGAAGATTGGAGGTTCACTTTCTTTGCCAATGCTGCTGCTGAATTTGCCTGGAATCACTGGAAACCACAAATTATGCACTGTCACGACTGGCATACGGGGATGATACCTGTTTGGATGAAGCAAGACCCCGATATCAGCACAGTTTTTACTATTCACAATTTAGCTTATCAAGGGCCGTGGCGCTGGCGTTTGGATCAGATGACTTGGTGCCCCTGGTATATGCAAGGTCACAATACAATGGCTGCGGCAGTACAGTTTGCCGATCGCGTAAATACAGTTTCACCCACTTACGCCGAACAAATCAAAACCCCAGCTTACGGGGAAACTTTGGAAGGTTTGCTATCTTTTCTAGGCGGCAAGGTTTCGGGAATTTTGAACGGAATTGATACAGAATCTTACAACCCAGCAACTGACAAGTACCTCCACCAACAATTTAGTGTTGATACGCTAGAAAAGCGCCCAGCTAACAAAATTGCGCTGCAAGAAGAAGTCGGTTTGGAAGTGAATAAAAATGCCTTTTTAATCGGCATGGTGACGCGGCTGGTAGAACAGAAGGGGTTGGATTTGATCATTCAAATGCTCGATCGCTTCATGGCCTATACCGACGCTCAGTTTATTGTACTCGGAACGGGCGATCGCTACTACGAAACCCAACTGTGGCAAATGACCGCCCGCTATCCCGGTCGGATGTCCACCCAATTACTCTACAACGACGCCCTCTCCCGGCGCATTTACGCAGGCTGCGACACCTTCCTGATGCCCAGCCGTTTCGAGCCCTGCGGCATCAGCCAAATGCTCGCCCTCCGCTACGGCTGCGTCCCAATGGTGCGTCGTACAGGCGGTTTAGTCGATACCGTTTCCCACAACGACCCAATTAATAATACCGGTACCGGTTACTGTTTCGATCGCTACGAGCCCCTCGACTTGTTCACCTGTATGATCCGAACATGGGAAGGTTTCCGCTACAAAGATAAGTGGAAAGAACTGCAACAACGCGGCATGAGAGAAAACTTTAGCTGGGATCTTTCTGCCCAGAAATACGTCAACTTGTACAGCGAAATTCTCGGCATTTCACCAGAAGAAACATCACCAGAACCTGAGCCACAATTAATCATTGGTAAAGGTTAATCTCTTTCTTTGTAGGGTGCGTCAGGCGTTATTGTCGATTTAGGCGATCGCATATTTCCTGACGCACCCGAAAACGTGTCATTGCGAGGAACGAAGCAATCCCAGGGTAAGAGAGATTGCTTCGTTCCTCGCAATGACATAATCTAAATTCGCATTCTTCCTTCTTCCTTCTTCCTTCTTCCTTCTTCCTTCTTCCTTCTTCCTTCTTCCTTCTTCCTTCTTCCTTCTTCCTTCTTCCTTCTTCCTTCTTCCCAATTAATCAACAAATAAATCAAGAGGTAAATGACCGTAAGTCCCGCTAACTCCATCTTCCGAGGAAAATTGGCACGATACTAACACGCCCCGATAAGTTCCCGGATAGCCATCAACATAATACGAACCCTTCAAAGTATTAAACTTAATATAAACCGAACCAGTAAATGAAGCAAAAGCACTTGGATCTAAAACAGCTTGATATCCCAAAGCCTTCAAATAAGTTGCTAAAGCTGAAAAGCCCTCATCCGTCGAAGTAGCGCAAACTCCCAGCATTTGGTAATCCGACAAACTTGCTACCAGCAAAATCGCTTCACGCAGCGCCTGTTTTTCCAGCGGCGATGCTACAGATTGCATATCCAGACAAGTAAAATCTTTGAGGATTTGCTGTGCCGCTTCAACAGTCAGGGTAGTCGGGTTTTGAGTAGACATCAATTGCTCTGATATTTCCAAAAGTACGATCGACACTTGGGTACTCGTCAACGGATTTCTGCCATTGCAACCCTCGATGACAGCCGTAACACTCGCGCCAGCCCCGATTATAGCGCATTGTGGGTTCTGGGAATCAGTTTGGGCGATCGGGCTACTGCACCGCACACTCTACCTAAATTCCAAATAAATATCAAAAAAATGTCAAGTTAGCTGAATTTGCATCTATTAATGGTAGAGATGAAAAGCACACAAATTGGTAAAAAAAGTATGAGGCTCGATCAATTGCTAGAAAACATAAAATTTTTGAGAAGTTTTCTGTTTCGGCTCCTACACAAAGCCAAACTGATTTACTTATTGCTGATATTTGCTATCAGTATAGGTGTTTCTGGCTGGACAGTAGAATCTAATTTCATCAAAATCCCTTTAATCGGCTTTCACGACATTGTAGACACTCAAAATCCCGCCCAATTGCCACCGAAGCGGCTTGCTTTTTCCATAGACTACAGCAAACAAGATTTGTCAGTATTTTTAGAATATATAATGAAAGAAAACTATTGGTTATTATCATCTCAAGACTTGTACGTATACTTTATCGACAAGTCCCAGCCAATACCAGCTCAAAGATTGGGTCAAAAACCGATTATGATATCCTTTGATGACGGGTATAAAGGCGTTCATGAAAATGCACTTCCCATCTTAGAAAAACTTTCAGTAGTTCACAACAAACAAGGCAAATTTGTGTTATTTGTAAATCCTCACTTTTTAGGTGTGAATATGGGCAAAAATTTTATAGCCCACACTACTTGCAACGATTTAAGAGACGGATATCAAAAAGGTTTTTATGACGTTCAGTCTCACGGTTTTACTCACAAAAATTTTACTCAGATTAGCGGAAAAGAATTAGAATTTGAAATTGCTAAATCTAAGTCTGAATTGAGAAAATGTATGGGAGATTTGGACAAAAATAAAGTTATTGGCGCTCACATCGCCTATCCCTACGGCGCATCAGACAGGGAAGTGGAAAAGCTTTTGCCTAAATATCATTTAACAGGCTTTTTGTACGATGACCATTTATTCAGAGTAAACCGACTGAAAAATAACTACCGCATTTCTCGCATCACTGTCGATAAAGATATGTCGCCTAGAGCTTTAATTCGCATAGCGAAAAGAGCTTCTACTCTGACAAAAAAAGAGTCGCTTTAGGCAGTATTTGGGGTTTTTCTATCTCCTTGATTGGGCGAGTTTATTTGTCCCCAGAGTCGGGGAGGCAGTTTTTTTTGTGTCATCTGGCAAAAAAGCTAGTAGTTTTTAGCGATATTTTCTAGTTTAGATCAGTCCGCGTTTTTTCAGCTTTGCTAGCGCATCTTCGGCGGCATTTTTTTCAGCATCTTTTTTGCTTTTACCTTTACCTTCTCCGTAAGATTTGTCTGCGACATAAACTTTAGCGAGAAATTGGGGCTGGTGGGGCGTACCTCCTTCTTGGACTGTGACGTATTTGGGCGGAGTCGTGTCACCGTTGGCTTGTACCCACTCCTGAAAGCGGTTTTTCGAGTCTACAGTCGATCGCGTTTCCACAACATTTTCGGGAACAGAATCAAACATTTGCCACACAAACTCGCGAACTTTGTCCATATCTTCCGTGTCCAGATAGTAAGCGCCAATGAATGCTTCAAAGGTACTGCTGAGCAAATTTGGATTAGTAATTCCACCTTCTCGATAAGCTCCTTTGCCGAGTCGCATTTTTAAGTCTAAACTGATTTCAGTAGCAAATCTGGCTAATTGTTTTTCATCTACTAATGCAGAACGGCGGCGAGTCATTTGATCTTCTCCCATTTCTGGGTGACGCTGATAGAGATATTCGCCGCTGAGAAATGTCAGCAAAGCATCGCCGAGAAATTCTAAGCGTTCGTTGTCTGCTTCGCGGAATGTGGGGTTTTCGTTGACGTAGGAACGGTGAGTTAGTGCTTGGCGCAGCAGTTTTTCATTGTTGAATTGGGGAATGATTATTTGGAGTTCTTGTGTTTGGTTAGTTAATAGCATGGGAGTTGGATAATTGTGATTGATTTTGAAGTTTCGTGTTGTTATGTTGGCGGACATGAAGGAGCCGCAGATAGCGGTTGGCTTGGAGAATCTAGTTTATCAAATAAACTGGATTTTTGCTATCGGCGGCGGGGTTAATTTTAACATATATTTCGCGTTTTTGCCGTTAGTCCGCCAGGGGTTTAAACCCCTGGCTAATAGCTAAAGTCCTCTAAAGAGGACTGAAGATTATATTTTTTAAGTTGTTTTCAGTCGGTTTCAACCGACTTTCGCTATTAGCCAGGGAATTAATTCCCTGGCGGGCTGTGTTGCTTCAAGCAGATAATTTATCTGCTTCTATTGATAACTGTTTCTGATTTTTAAGTTGGGTTTCCATCCTGCACACAAACTAGACAATTCGTCTACATAATGAAAGTTATCCTCACCAACGAGCTTAATCAGTTTTTTCCTTGCACTTTCGCGCCGTGCAAAAACGATGACTGTTTTACTTTCGCGCCGTGCAAAAACGATAACTGTTTTACCCAAAGCCATCAAAACGGCGATTAAACCTGCAAAGTCCCGATCTCCTGAGACTAAGATAACTATGTCAGGAGAAGGCTTAATTGCAACTCGTTTAATACAGTCAAACACCAATTGTTTATCTGCACTATTTTTACCATCGGGGACATCAATGCCTTTAAAACCAAGCTTTTCTGCCCGATTTTTGTCGTTAACTTGATTTTCGTACTGCGAGTTATAGTAAAAATTTTGGCAATCTAAACGCCCTTTTGATTTGGCAAAATCGACCAATAATTCAGCTTCCTTTTGCTTTAAGTAGACGTTCTGACCATCCCAAAGCATAGCAACTCGCTGAGACTGGCTTTTTTGTTGGCTTGTTGTTCGATGATTGTCTGTCATTGGATCATTCCTAAAAAAGGGTGAGCAGACAGCATCAATAAATTACCCATCTAGCACGAAGCATTGTTTTTGGGTTCGCTCAAAAAAGAAATTTCCCATTGAACATATTCCTCTAACAACAAACTATGAATTTAGTTTGTCCTTGCTTGGTTAGCGTCTCAGCGATAGGATGCGTAAATTTCGGGCAACGGTAGTAAAAACCCGTTGATACAGACATTTAAACAAATATCGTGCCAATTGAATTCCTTTATCCAGTTGAAACGACATTAACTTAAATGTCTATATCAACGGGTTTTTAGTATCCTTGCCCGAAATTTACGCATCCTACCGCTGAGACGACTTAACCAACACTCTTTGCTTTTGAATGAGGGTGTTTATCTCAGCTATTCTTTGATGGTTGCACGTTAATTCTCAGATGTCAAGAGGTAATCTGATTTATTTTTTGAGCTTTAATTTTATGAACCGGACTTATGCGATCCGGCAAAAGAAACCGGGTTTGTCGCCCTTCCCGATCTTGAGATTTTCGCCCCCCGTGCGATCGCCAGTTACGCACCCTCAGAAACCGGGTTTCTACGAGTTTTGGCGATGAGTCACGAGAAATCACGCAAGAAACCCGGTTTCTCGCCCACAAGCCCCTCGACCACAAGCCCCTCGACCCATAGATTCATCCCACTTATCGCCAGCATTTGAAAAATAAATGTAAAAATATGTTGCAATGTTTCTGTTGTTATGTTAAGTTTAGTTACATAAGGTTGAAATTAAACGAGGTTTCTGGTCATGGAAAACAAAGACGCAAAAGTAGGCTTCACCGAGTTCGCTGAAACCTGGAACGGCCGTTTGGCAATGCTGGGCTTCGTTATTGGCTTAGCTACCGAGTTCCTCACCGGTCAAGGCATTCTCTCTCAAATCGGTTTGATGTAATCAGCTTAACTCCATACAATAGCTGTAATATGTGGTAGGCGATCGACCCCCTTACAAGTGCGATCGCTCACCAATAAGCCCCCTTCATTGATAGTGAAGGGGCTTTTGCCTTTTTATTAAAAACTCAAACCGATGGCACAATCAAAAATCTTTTCCGTCTCAATATTTATATCGAGACTAACTCCAGCTTTCCTAAGCAATTCCTACTGAATTTAAAATCCTGACTTGAGGAATCAAAGCCGGAACCTTCACCAAACCATCCCGTTTGTGAGTCCGCAGGCTATTACCTAAAATCATCTCCGACAGATCCGGCATTTCCTGCCAGCAGCGCGAACAGAACCAATAAACGCGATTGTGGCGAGCGTGTCGGAGCAGTGTAGATGAGCAACAAGGGCAACTATTCATGGTATTTTAAACCTTCTTTAAGATATGGATCGATAACGAATTCATTACAGGGATTGACGAATGCCGGGGCATCTAAAATTCAGACATGACAAAAAAAATCTCTTTTCACTCAAAACTTTGAGCATCTCGCAAGTAGCACTTTTGCACGCCAAAAAGCAACACCATAATCAGAAGCTGAACAATCCAAGGGGCTAAAGAGAAACCCCAAACAAAGCAACCCAGTCCAGCCAAACCAACCAGAACAAAAATATCTTGAGAGGTTTGCCAGTAAATCCAGACTGCTGCCAGAGAAACTATCAGTAGCAAAATGTAAGCTGAAGGCATAATCGTCTTGTCCCAAGGTGTCTGCCAACAGTCAGGATCGATCCCTGACACTATGCTTAAATTAAAGCCCAAACCTGAAGAACTGATGAAGATCGGCAAGTTGTTACAAAAGAAAATATCATCCTGCCCAATTATATTCAGCATAAAAACCGAGCAGGCAGAATTTATTTTTTTTTGATTATAGAATTCAAGGTGTACGATCCTCTTCGAGGGCTGCGCTAACGACCTATGCTTGATCCCAGCCCAAAGCTTCAGCCACCTGAGTAGCCAAAGACATCGGTTCAAAAGGCTTAGCAATCACACTCACCACCCCCAAATCCGCGAACATCCGCCTGTCGCTAGCGAGAGCCTTAGCCGTCAGTAAAATTACCGGAATATGCTGGGTAGCATGATTAGCTTGTAACTGTTTAAAAGTAGTAGGCCCATCTTGGTCGGGCATCATCACGTCCAAGAGAATAGCATCAGGCTGTTCAGCAAGAGCCTTAGCCACACCCTCGCGGCCAGAACTCGCGGTCAGGACTTCCCAGCCACCCACCACCTCAAGACTGACTTGAGCCACTTCCCGAATATCTTCCGCATCATCAATCACCAAGATGCGCTTGGCAGTCAAAATTAACATTTTTTTTAACAATCAGAACTGATCACAGACTAGAGGCTAAATGTGAATATTTTGTAAAGCCAACTGTTTTACCCGATCGAACTTTACAGTAAATTTTCAAAACTGTATAGCAGAAGGCTTCCGAAGGAAGAAGGAAGAAGGAAGAGGGAAGAAGGAAGAGGGAAGAAGGAAGGCTTTAGTTATCGTCGCGAGAGCAGCAATCAACCGCAAGGGTTTCAGCAATTAAGAACGTCGTAACCGCCTTGGGCGTTGCTATACAACCGAGTCCCCAAAAATCCGCTTTTCGACTTCAAATCGCAATTTTTGCCCGTCCATGATGGCAGAAAAGGCTGAGATTGTTTGTCGATGACTTCAGCCAAGAATCTGCACAAAATGACTAACTCTGGCTAAACATGGGTAGAAATTAACTTTCACTCGCCAGCCCTTCCCTAATCACTGGCAGACTTAAGAAAAAAGTGCTGCCCTCCCCCAAAACGCTCTCCACCCAAATCCGGCCTCCGTGCTGCTGCACGATACTGCGACAAATAGCCAGCCCCAAACCAGTACCTTCCTTTTGGCGAGAATCAGAAGCATCAACCTGTTGGAAGCGTTCAAACACCATCTCTAGCTTGTCCGCCGGAATGCCCCGCCCTTGGTCTTTCACAGTAATCAGGATTTCCGAACTCATTGCTACGTGCGGATTGATGCCGGTAGATTCAGGAGACGACACTGACTTCAACCCAGATCTTTCTGCCAAATCTCGCTCGTGCGTCAACTCCCCGCTTAGCCAAATCGTAGCACCCGGAGGCGAAAATTTGATAGCATTACTGAGCAGATTTGTCAAGGTCTGAATTAGCCGATCGGGAATAGCCAGTAATTGCGCTCCCACAGGCCGAACCTCCAGAGTAACTCCCGCCTGCTGAGCCATGCCCTGCATCTCTTCTGCCGCCTGCAACATCAGCTCAGCGACATTGCAAGTTTGTTTGATTGCAGTGCTGTAATTAGAATCCATGCGCTCTAAATCCAGGATGTCGTTGATCAATCGCACCAAGCGGCCAGTATTAGTGACAGCAATTTCCAGCATCCGCTTGGCTTTCTGGGGGTAAGCCTCAAGGATGCCACTGTTGAGCAGGCCGAGAGCGCCGTGAATCGAGGTCATGGGCGTCCGCAGTTCGTGGCTGACAACGGAGATGAATTCATCTTTCATGCGATCGATCGCCAGCCGATCGGTGATATCTTTAAAAGTCACCACAGCGCCAATAATTTCGCCTTGTTCTCGCATCGGAGCGACAACGTACTCAACCGGAAAACTGCTGCCATCTCGCCGCCAAAAAACCTCATCGGTGACGCGCCGCGCCTCTCCGTCTGCCAAGGTGGCTAAAATTTGAGAACTTACTGGGTTCGACAGTTGGCCCATCGCAGGTGCGGCGCTGTCTGGGGGAAGTTGAGATGCGGAATTGATGTCTGTTAAAGATGAGATTTGCTCGATCGCCCGCGAGCATTCTGCCTGTGAACGGTGTAAGCTTTCATAAAGTGGTCGATCGATCAATTCCTTAGATTCGCAGCCGGTCATTCTTACCGCCGCCGGATTCACAAAAGTTACTTTTCCTTGTTTGTTCAACCCGCAAATTCCTTCTCCTGCGGAGAACAAAATCATTTCTGTTTGGTGGCGGAGTTGTTCGAGCGCTTTTTCGATGCGCTTACGGTCGCTGATGTCGCGAGCGATTGTCGAAATGCCCGTTAGTGTTCCTGTCGCGTCTTTAATCGGAGAAATCGTTAGGGACACATCTATCTGTTGGCCGTCTTTGCGCAAGTGTACGGTTTCGTAATGGTCAATGGTGGTTCCAGCCCGAATATTTTCCAGAATTTGGGGAATTTCCTTGGGGCGTTCGGGAATTGCTAAAATCTCGATCGACTTTCCTTTAATTTCCTGCGCACAGTAGCCGTAAATATTCTCTGCCCCGGCGTTCCAGCTTTGAATCGTCCCGGCGATGGTTTTTCCTATGATACCGTCATCGGAAGACTCGACAATGGACGCTAAGCGCACGAGTTCGTCTTGTGCTTGTTTGTATTCGGTAATGTCGCGACCCAAAATCACGATACTTTTGCGTCTGCCGTCGGGGTAAAATACCGGTACTTTAATCACATCATAGATTTTTACAGTACCATTCGATCGCAGAACCACTTCTTCTGTTCTAAAAAGCTTACCTTTTGCCCACGCTTCTCCATCGCTCACCTCGCACCCCTGTAGAGCCTCCCGGTAAAAACTGCTGAGTTCTCCTAGCTGAGAATCTGTGAGTCCGCGGTATTCATCTGCTGATAGCTCAAACAATTCCAATATCGCTTGATTTGCCTCCTGCCACCTGCCCTCGCCATCTTTAAAGCAGACAATATCTGGCATGGCATTCATCAGCAAATCGAGGTAGGAGTTTGATCGCAGTGCAGCTTCAACCTGGGCCCGCTTAGGGATTTCCTGTTGCAGGTTTTCGTTTGCCGTTTGCAGCGAATCGATTAACAAACTTTCGGTAAAAGTGCGTTCTTTAATTACTTCCTGAAGTCTATGGATTTCTAGGGACAATCGCCTGCGCGCCAACAAATTTTCTGCCCGTAAGTGCAGTTGGGTGGCATCTACGGGAGTTGTGATTAAATCGTCAATTTTGCCTTGGAGTTGTTTTGCTGTTAGAGAAAACGGTGGTTCAGAAACAGCCGATATTTGGGATTTTCTCAGGAGCAAAAACGGTAAAAATATCGGCTCGGTGGCAGCTTTTAATGCTTCTACCACCGGCCCAATGCGATCGAAATTTGCCTCGTCGATAATGCACAAGTCAAAAGCGATTTTGGCAATCGAAAATTCGGAGCTTGGTTCGGAAGTGCGATCGAGTACGATCACCTCATGCTCGGTGTTGAGGTGTGCGATCGGCAAATGTTGTTCGAGGCGATCGACCAATAGCAAAATGCGGCTCATTAGCTTGATAATTTCCCAATGACTAATGATCTGATTTCCAATAAATTTACTCACTATCGGGTTTGTAATGAGGACTGAAGTCCTCACTACGAACCGGCGAAAATTATAATGCCCGTGCAAACGCAAACCCGATGATAACTAATAACGTTCGCGATCTCTTAAGTTCGCACTACTGACAACTGACAACTGTCAACTGTCAACTGACACTTTAAGGCATTCCGATCGCAATCAAAGCATCTTCCGGCATACAGGTAGAGTAACGCTCCCCTTCCGATAAAACCGCAATCAGCCTCATTTGCCAGTCCGGCGTAATATTCAAATCCGCCCAGGGCACTGCTACCTCCAAACATTTATCCAATCCCACTTGGGCGCGGCTGATGCGGGAATGCCACTCATCGCCCTCTCCTGCTTCCTGAAACCAAATCGATTTCGTCAGCAAATTAATCTCTAAATGATGGTGGAATCGATAGTTTAGCGGTGCTTCGTCGGGCAAACCAGACAGTGGCATCAGACTATTGTGCATTGTGCGATCGGGATAAAACCACAACAAATTTAACTCCGGCGGGCAATCAATACCCGGCCGCACCCCAGTCTTGAAGTCGGCGCGAAGGTAAAAATTCAAGTGATCAACCCCGTACCAAAGCCGCTGAATTGCCGAACTCCGGTGCATCGTGCCCCTTGCTCCCCCAACTTCAATCCGGCCGGCTTTGTCCCAATCCTGTTCGTTGCCGATACCGTCGATAATCGGGTGAATAAAGCTCAGCGGCTGGTGGTCACCTTGAACCTCGTGCACCTCTACTTCCCGCCACACTTCCAGGGGTACAGGCTCGCCCAGAGCTTCGTAGATTGCAGCTACGTGTTCGCGAAATAGCCGATCGAACATAGCATCTTGATTCGACGTGTGGCCCTCGCCAAACCACCAGAACCAGTCGGAACCTTCCGCCGCGAACAGCGCTTCCCAAGCTTCTGGATTGCTCTCTTCTGTGGCTTCTGGATGGTTTGCCAATACCTGTCTCGCCGCCCCTAACAAGTCCCAAGCGCGATTTTTTGCGGGATCGCCGATCCAAGTTGTCAGGGAACCGTCAACCCAGGAACCGGTGTGTAGTTGGGCGGCGGGTATGGTTTCGGTGGCCGGGAATTTGTCGAGAAATTCCGAGACTGTGACTAATTTGATATCTGGATTGTCGCTGAGAGTTTGATAGAGTGATTCTAAGAACGGTTTGCCGTCTTGGGGATAGAATTCCCAGCAATTTTCGCCGTCTAGGGCGATCGTCACCAACCACGGATTTTCTAAAGCTGTTTGGCCGTCGGGTTGTCGGTGTTTGAGAGTTCTGCCGATCGCCTCTAAATGTCCCACCAAATCCGATGCTGCTTTTTCCGGTTCCATAGAACCATAGGTAAAACCAATCAAATCAGACAATCTGTGGTCTCGAAATACGATCGCCAAATCGCCATCAGGAGTTTCTAAACGATAAGGGCGATACAACAATTCTGGTTCGCAAACATTCCCCGCCCCATCCCGGTTAAAAAAGTGTTTAATTGTCCACCCCAATACTGCCTCATCCGAGACTATCCATTTAAAGCCTTGTTTAGCAATATAGGGCAAAATTTCCGGGCTAACTGCCTGTTCCGACGGCCACAAACCCCGCGGTTCGCAATGGAACCTATCTTGATACATATCCCAAGATTTTCTCAAATGTCTGGGAATATCTTCCGCCCACTGGAACCTGTGTTCTGGCAGCGTCATGTTAGGAATCGCTATGCGGCCGCCATTGGTATCAGCAAGTAGCGGTAAAATCGGGTGAGTGTAGGGGGTTGTGGAGACTTCCAACTGTCCCTCAGCTTGCATTTTACGGTGCTGTGGAATGATTCTGGCGAGGATTTCTTTTTGTTTTGAATAGATATTTTTTCGGTCTGCCAGATTGAAATTTTGTCCTTGTTTCAGCCACCCTGCAATCTCCGGGTCATCCCAAAACATTGGGTCAATCCAAGCTAAATTGTGCCACGCCAGCAAGTCGGCAAAATCCTGCACTTTCCAGTTTGCCAAGCACCACTGAATGCCTTTTTCTTGTCGCTGAGTGTAGAGTTGAGCGTACCGGGGATGTGGCTGAATCAGGGTGTGGTAATTGGCATCAAAGAAGTGTTCTAAAATAAACTCTTGTTCTTCGATGTTTAAAGTTTCTGCTGGCTTGAGAGTTACCGCCAAGTAAGGGTCTAACGCTTGGTCTGCGATACAGTCTTCTATCTGCAAAATCAAGGAAGGAACCAGGTTTACGGTTTGATGCAGTTTGGGATATTTTGCCAGAAGCAGCACTAAATCCAAGTAGTCTTTAACTCCGTGCAAGCGCACCCAAGGCAGTCGATACTCGGATGCTCCTGCGCTAGCTAATACTCTGGATTTGTAGAGCGGTTGGTGTTGGTGCCAAATGAAGGCTACGTAAAGGGGATGAGACATTGATTTTGGTAATTGGTAATTGGTAATTGGTAATTTGTGATTGATATTAGGGAATTGATAATTGGTAACTGGTAATTGATAATTAGTGATTGATATAGCCTTTTTCAGAAAGATGAGGTACTATCCGGCATAGGGCATAGAGCATAGGGCATAGGGCATGAGGCTCTCCTCACTTTTTTGAGAACCGCTATCTTCGGGAATTAGTAATTAGTAATTGTTAACAGTCAACAGTCAGCCGTCAACTGTCAACTGTCAACTGTCAACTGTCAACTGTCAACTGTCAACTGTCAACTGTCAACTGTCAACTGTCAACTGACTAATTACATTACCTGTTCGACTTCAGAAATTTCTGGGATGGCCTCGCGCAGGCGACGTTCAATGCCCATTCTCAGAGTCATTGTGGAACTTGGGCAAGAACCGCAAGCTCCTTGCAGTCTCAGGTGTACGACTGGGCCGTCGATTTCTACGAGTTCCACGTTGCCGCCGTCGGATATCAGGTAGGGGCGCATTTCATCGAGAACTGTTTCGACGTTATCTCTGGTTAGTGCTAGTGTCGTCATATTTTACCTCAAAAATTATTCGTACAATTGACTTAGTTCGATCGTACCGTTACTTGCTGCTAAATCCAGCAGGACTGACGCACAACTTCGATTCATGTAGGGTGCGCACTGCGCACCTTACCTGTAACCCTAGACTACTGCTGGTTCTAGCATTTTGACGTTGGAGTAGTTAAACTCGGTTGTCGTTTCTTGACCTTTTTCTTTCGATCGCACTACTTGCTTAGTCATGACATAATAGTCGCCTATCTTGTCAAAAGTATCTTCAAATTCCAGTTCTCTAGTGATTTCGTTGGTTTCGGGGTTGCGGAAAACGGCATCGTAATGGCTGGCCAAAGAACCTTCAGGAGTCTCTAAGCTTTTGTGCGTGTCAATGACGAAAGCCATGCGGCCCATCACCCGGCTGACTTGACAAATTGACAGACCTCGGATTTTATAATTCGAGCCCATTGAGTCGCCTTGCACTAAAATATCCACAGCGTCGGTGCTGTCCTTCTCGCCCAGGGTGAAGCTATTTTTGCCGTGGGATTTTTCAAAGGTGGAGCGCTTGCGGTGAGTCACAATATCCCGCATTTGGGTGTAAACGCTCTGCTTTACTTCCTCATCTGCAATCCCGCTGACTTCCACTGTCATGTCTGGTTTGATGGAAACATGACCCGTATATACTTCGTTGCCTTGTTTGAGTTCAATATCGGCGCTGTAACCGGGAAAGTTGGCATCCCAGGTATAACGGTGTTCGTAAGCAGCGCGAAACAAATCGCGACCGTTGGCTTGCTCTGACATAAATTCCTCTTTGTGTTGACACCCATCTAGTTTAGCTTAACCGCTGGCTGCCCCCACATTCAGTGCATAGGCGGGTTCCCGACTCTGGCACGAGCACTTCTTGAGGCTGCTGCTGCGATGTTGATCTTAGCGCAACAAAAATTTACTTTCTGTCTCGGTTGCTATAATTTGAAAAATAAAGTCATAATATGGCTAGTAATTAAAATCACATTCCGCGCATGGCTCTCCTGGGTTTATGATGTATACGGTATCAAGCACAACTGTTTGTGATTCTATGATGCCCTCGGAGTAAGGATATGCGGTTTTCTTATCACCACAAAATCAGGACAGCCTTCCGCATTTAGGGTGTCACACGGTATAATTATTCGGAAAAATCGATTTTTCAAGTGATAAATTATGCCTTTGCTAAAATATTTATCATTTAAAATGTATAGTATAAGTATAATTTATAACTTAATATATCAATAAAAGTAAGTAAAAACCGATTGTGACAGTTGAGGGTGCCGAAGGTGGGATTAAAATCACATTCGATCGCCTGACAGCAGTCTTAGTTATGGGTTATCTTAAAAAAAAATTCTGTCCGCTTTTAAGATTTTCCACCTGTGGCAACTATTCGGTTCCCTAATTAATAAAATGCTAGAAACACTTTACAAATACTTAGAAACGTTGCAGGAACAAGTTAACCATTTGCCAACTCCGCAACAGGCGATTTTAATAAAAACCGTGGAAAATCTGTCAAATTCTTTGCAGGAAATGGCAACCATTCCCCAGTTTGAAAGCGTGACTAATAATGCAGCAAAGTTAGTTGAGGCAGAAAATTTAAATCGACTTTTGGAACGCACAATCGCGCAGCAAAGAGCGCAAATCAGACAGCTACAGGAGAAATTGGACAAAGAAATCAGTCAGCAGCGCCGGCACAATCAAGCATTAACTAAAAGTGAAGCAAAACTGCAAACTATACTGCGTAGTTCTCCTGATCTAATTAGTATTATCGCCTCCGACGGGCGAGTCCGATACCACAGCGGAGCCCTAGAGCGAATTTTTGGTTACAAGCCCGAAGAGAGAATTGGCAAGTTTCATGGCGAGTTGATTCATCCAGACGATTTGCTGACTTGGCAGGCATATTTTGGCAAGTTGCTAGAAAAGCCAGGAATTGCGGGGCCGATCGAATATCGGAAACGCCACGCTGACGGTTCTTGGAGGTACATGGAGGCGATCGGCAACAATTTGCTTTACGATTCTAGTGTGCAGGGAATTTTGATTAATTATCGCGAAATTGGGGAACGCAAGCAAGCAGAAATTGCCATCCAAGATTCGCAACGGCACTACAAAATTATGTCACAAATTACTTCGGATTTTGCCTATTCTTTTCAGGCACTTCCCAACGGTAACTTTGTTTGTGAGTGGGTAACGGAAGCTTTGGCGCGCGTGAGTGGTCATCTTCCTGAAGAATTAATTGCGTCGGGCTGGTGGAGTTCAAATATCGTTCACCCTGATGACAGGGAAATGTTAATTAAACAATTAGAAGGCTGTATTTCTAGAAGTATGGGGGTCAATGAGTATCGCATTGTTAACAAAAATGGTGGTGTGCGCTGGGTGCGGGACTGCTGGCAAGCGGTGTGGGACAAAACTGAAGGGCGGGTTGTTCGTTTGTGGGGTGCTTGTCAGGAAATTACCGATCGCAAGCAAGTAGAATTGAAACTGCAACTCGCGGGCGGAGTTTTGCAAGCACAAATTGGATCAGCGCCACTAGCGATTAATTGTACCAGCAATGACGGCCGTACTCTTGTCTGGAACCGCGCCGCCGAACAACTTTTTGGCTGGACTGCGGCTGAGGTTTTAGGGCAACCATTGCCGAATATTCCTGAAGGGCAAAAGCAAGATTTTTACGCGCTGCTGAAGTCTGCGGGTAATGGAAAAGCGGAAAGCGGTTTGGAAGTGTCTTTGTTGAAAAAGGACGGTAGTTCGATCGATATTTGGGTTTGGGCTGCACCCGTGCAAGATGCGGTTGGCGAGATTTTCGGCAGTATCAACATATTTTCTAACCTTTCAGAACGCCAGCGCATACAGGAGGAACGCCAAAAACTAGCAGCAGTGAAAAATATGGAAGAACCTTTTTGGGCGCGCTATGTCAGCCCTCCACCAACCAAGAAAAAATAGGGCGATCGGTAATTTCGTCAAGCACAAGTTAAAAACATTAAAAGTGCGAAACTGCCATCTTATGCTGGCAAATATCATTTCCGATAAAATAACCTATTTGATGGGGTTAATTCGATCGCACATCATATAGCCTTTCTCAGAAAGATCAGGTACGCTTCGGGCATAGGGCATGGGGCATAGGGCATAGGGCATAGAGCCTACCTCACTTTTTTGAGAACCGCTATAGGATAAGTATACCAGATGCTACGTTTGGTAGTTGGTATGCTGTGCTGCACAAAACCCTCATTACCTAAAAATAATTGAGTAACCAGCCACCGAATTTATTAACCAAAGCACAGGGGATTTAAGCCCCCACCTTTAGGTGGATTGTTTTTAGGCTGGGGCTTAAATCCCCTGCCTGAAAACTTCGCTGTCAACTGTCAACTGTTAACTGTCAACTGTTAAGGAATATATAGATGCAAGTGTCATATTTTCCAGGCAGAAGACTTGTCTGCACGGTAAATATTCGACTTTTTGAATACGGGACTTAAATCTTTACTGGTGCCCAGATTCCTCCTTGCTCCTGATAGCAGCTAACTCCCTTGTTGCTTCTTGCTTCTTCTTCTTGCAACGTCCAGATTACCGATGATTAATTTTTAAAGAGCGGTTCTTGATAAAGCGGGACGGTAAAAGTAACAGTTGATCCGAGTCCTTCCCCCATACTGTAAAAATTTACTGTACCGCCCATTGCTTCTACCAGCTTTTGAGAAATAGCCAATCCCAAACCGGTGCCGCCATATTGCCTGGTACGATCGCCGTCCACCTGAAAAAACGACTCAAATAATTTATATTGCTTGTCCAGAGAAACCCCAATGCCAGTATCAGCGACTCGGATTTTCACGATTCCGGGGAACTCCTGGTTGTTAACAGTCACTTTTTTCTGAATAACTTCGGCACTGATGCGAATTCCCCCTTCCTTGGTAAATTTAATCGCGTTTCCAGTGAGGTTCAAGATTACCTGAAGCAGGCGTTGGTAGTTGGCGTACAAAATAATCTCGTCCTCGGCGGTAGATGTTTGGATTTGAAATTGCAATCGCTTTTGCTGCACTTGAACCATTGTAAAATTCTCTACTTGCTGCAACAGTTCGCCTAGTTTGACTGGAGCGAGATCTAACTCCATTTTGCCAGCTTCGATTTTAGCGATATCCAAAATATCGTTAATCACATTGAACAAGTGTAATGCCGATTGATAAGCTTCTGTGATAAATTGGTGCGCTTCTTCGGGGTCATCTGCCATGCCATCCATCACCAGTTTCAGGAAGCCGAGAATGCCGTTGAGGGGGGTGCGGAGTTCGTGGGAAGTATTGGCAAGAAATTGACTTTTCAGTTGGGAAAGAGCTACGGCTTCGGCGCGGGCTTGTTCTAATTCTTGGTAAAGTGTAGCGTGGGCGATCGCGCTGCCGACTTGGGCGACTAATTCGCGGGCAAATTCGAGTTCGACTGGACTCCATTTTGGGGAACTGCCGCAGCGGTGCAAGCAGATGAGGGCATTGGGTTGGCCTTCATAGGAGGTAGCTGCTACGAGCACGGAATGGCGATCGAAGCGATCGACAATGGGGGATGCGTAATCGACTGCTACGGGTTTTAAGGTGGCTAAAGTTTGAATCCATCCCGCCTGTTCGGCTGCGCGCAGTTCTAGTCCCAGCATCGAAGAGTAAGATTCTTGGCGGTACTCAGCTACTATTTTAAAGGTTTTGGATTGGAGATTTTCGATTTGATCGGCAGACAGCGGGGGCGATCGATCGCTGGTAATTGATTGTTGTAATTCGGCTGTTGGGACTGGATAATTTTGGGGATTTTCTGAGGGAAGAAAGTCGGAATATTCGAGGTTTTCGCTGTCTTTTTTGGAGGAACAGATGATGCAGCGGCTCGCGTTCAAGACTTGACCCAAACTGTTAGCTGTTTGTTGCCAAATTGTCTCTAGATCGAGGGTTCTGTGCAGGTTTTGAGCAATTTGGGAGATGATTGTGCGATCGATTTTTGAGTAGGGAGGGAGCGATCGACTGCGGTTGCGGCTTGCGGGAAGCAGCATTTGTTGGCGCGCGTCGGAGGGGGATGGCACAGCTCGATAGAGCATGAATTCTGCGGAATCTGGTGGCCTGTCTGTGGGTTTGTCAGACAGCAGTCTTCCCATAACTAAGACTTTTGTAGCTTTGCCGTTGGAGTCGATCGCGGGAGTGACTGTCAAATCTAACAGAAAATATTGTCCGGCGTGGCAAAATGGATAGCTGAACCTTTGCGGGACGAGGGTTTCTAGCACCCTGCGCAGGCGATCTAGATAAGGTACAGGGGCGATGGGTTGTAGGGTTTCGCTGAGGGGGCGATCGACAATTTGGTCTGCTATGAGGTTGTACTGATCGGCTTTTTCCCAGTAAAAAGATAGATATCGACCCCTTGCGTCTTGGGTAAATACTAATTCTGCCCCTAACTCTTGAAAAAATGCTGTAGAGGCGAGGCTCGATCGCCGGAAATCGGTGTTAGAGTCCATCAGAGTTGGGGATGAAAGTAGTTCAGATTTTTGAGTTTTGAAATTTAAATGCAAAAATCAATACTCAAAATTGTTTTGGGCTTCGACGGTTAAGTTGTGAGTTATGGCAGAAGAAAGTTCGGCAACGAGCAATGTACGGGATTTAACGGATAGGAGGAAGTTCGGCAACGGATTTTTTAACGGATTTAACGGATGTCACGGATAGAAGGAATTGACCGTTTATGTTTCAGCAATTAAGAACTTCCTCACCGTCTGGCGCGGTTGCTATATTAATTAATTAAAAAGTTGTTGGCTTTTTAATTGATAATTCACAGCTCAACACTCACACTTCACAACTATTTTAGACTGATACCATTGAGTTTTGAGTTATTAATGAACTCAAACAATATTAATTATTTAATTCAGAACTCAACTCAAAACTCACAACTATTTATTGTCAGCTATTTTGGGGAATCAAAAAATACAAATTAAGATTTAGGAATTAGTAGTCTGCACTGATTAACGATCTAGTTTGAAAATTCCACCAAAATTTTAGGCTGCGGGTAACTCAAGTCGGGGACTGGCTGGCGTTTTTTTGCCGTCACAAGAGAAAAGTTCCCAGGTTGTGAGTTTGCCCCAGATTGCTCCGAACAACCTGTATTTCGCCCTGAAATCTGCCGGAGATCGCAGCCAGAGTTCGCGCGGGCGAATTTCACACCCAGCAGATTTGCACCCAGCAGATTTGCACGCGCTGTATCGGGCGAGAGAGGACAGAACCTCAGTCGTTCCACTCGCCACGGGGCGGGACTGGAGGGTTGCGACGCAAGCTCATAGCCTGATCGTCTTCGCGGCGCTCGCCTCTGAGCCACTGCTTGATTGCTGTTTCAATGACTTTGCTGGGGTCATTCGTCAGGTGCTTAATTTGGTCTAGCAGTTCAGAATCTATATGGATAGATAGTTCCACTTTTTCTGACGAACTGTGGGATGGTATCCTTGACTCGCTCATAGTTAAAAAGTCCTAGTTTTAATTCTTAAGTTTCAATTCCTTCTAGGAATTTACGCTTTTTTGTTGTGAAGGAAGTGATGCCCGATCCCTGGTAGAGATGCACAGCGGATCAAAACCTATACTTTTTAGATCCTTACCGTCCCGCTTCCGTTATTTGACCAAATTATTTGCTTATTGTCAAGCGCCAGCAACTTCTCAGTAATATTTTTAAGTTGACGATCGCCTTTTATAGAATAACCTGACTGGACTGGAGGTTTGAGGGCGAATGTTGGCGATCGGCGATATTCCCAACCGTTCAACAGCTTTTTGTACAATCACAGAGATCAATTTTTTTTCTCAGCAGGGCGTTTTGACTGAAGTGTGGTTGATGAACATAGCATAAATATAATGGATCTGTCAACCCACCGCCGATAAAAAATTAAATTGGATCTAAGTCTCTAAATGACTATAAATGACTGTAGATTGAATGAAGTTTTATAATACAACAAAAGTCAATCTTTTGCCGATAGGTTTTATGACAAACGTTCCTGTATCTCGCATTCGTAATTTTTCGATTATTGCTCACATCGACCACGGAAAATCCACCTTGGCCGATCGCCTGTTGCAGCAAACTGGGACTGTCCAAGCACGGGAGATGAAGGAGCAGTTTTTAGACAATATGGATATCGAACGTGAACGTGGCATTACGATCAAGCTGCAAGCGGCTCGGATGAATTACACTGCCAAGGACGGTCAGGATTACGTGCTGAACCTGATCGACACTCCCGGACACGTTGACTTCTCCTACGAGGTTTCGCGATCGCTGGCCGCTTGCGAAGGGGCGCTGCTGGTGGTAGACGCATCTCAAGGCGTGGAAGCACAAACCTTGGCAAATGTCTACCTTGCCTTGGGAAATAATTTGGAAATTATTCCGGTTCTAAATAAAATTGACCTACCGGGGGCGGAACCGGAACGGGTTAAAGGGGAAATTGAAGAGATTATCGGTCTGGACTGTAGCGGGGCGATTGAGGCTTCTGCTAAGGAAGGAATTGGTATTGATGAGATTTTGGAGGCGATCGTCGAATTGGTGCCGCCGCCGCAGGATACTGTTGATAAACCGCTAAGGGCGCTAATTTTTGATAGTTATTATGATGCTTACCGTGGGGTAATTGTGTACTTCCGGGTGATGGACGGAAGTGTCAAAAAGGGCGATCGGGTGTTGTTGATGGTTTCGGGGAAGGAATATGTCATCGATGAATTGGGCATCCTTTCACCGACGCAAGTGCAAGTAGATGAACTGCACGCGGGGGAAGTTGGTTATCTGGGCGCGGCAATTAAGGCGGTAGCTGATGCTCGCGTCGGCGATACGATTACTTTGGTCAAAAAGCCTGCATCTGAGCCTTGGCCGGGTTATACAGAGGCTAAACCGATGGTTTTTTGTGGCTTGTTCCCGATCGATGCTGACCAATTTCCAGACTTGCGGGAAGCTCTAGAAAAACTGGAACTCAACGATGCGGCGCTTTCCTACGAACCGGAAACTTCGAGCGCAATGGGATTTGGTTTCCGCTGCGGTTTCTTGGGTTTGCTGCACATGGAAATTGTGCAAGAAAGACTTGAGAGAGAATACAATTTGGATTTGATTGTTACGGCTCCTTCTGTGGTTTATCAAGTCACAACAATTAAGGGAGAAGTGTTAACAATTGACAATCCGAGTCACTTGCCAGATCCTCAGTATCGGGAGAAGATTGAGGAACCTTATGTGCGGGTAGAAATGCTGTCGCCGGAAAGTTATGTGGGCGCGCTGATGGAATTGTCTCAAAATCGGCGGGGCATTTTTATGGATATGAAGTATCTGAGTCAGGGGCGGACTACGCTGGTTTATGAGTTGCCTTTGGCGGAGGTGGTGACGGACTTTTTCGATCAGATGAAATCGCGATCGCGCGGTTATGCGAGTATGGAGTATCACCTGATCGGTTATCGCGAAAATCCGTTGGTGAAATTGGACATTTTAATTAATGGCGATCCGGTTGATGCTTTGGCGATGATCGTACACCGGGATAAGGCTTACAATGTTGGCCGGGGCTTGACGGAGAAACTCAAGGAGTTGATTCCTCGCCATCAGTTTAAGGTGCCGATTCAAGCGACTATTGGCGCGAAAGTGATTGCTTCGGAACATATTCCGGCTTTGCGGAAGGATGTGTTGGCAAAGTGTTACGGTGGTGATATTTCGCGGAAGAAGAAGTTGCTGCAAAAGCAGGCGAAGGGTAAGAAGCGGATGAAGTCTGTTGGTACTGTGGATGTGCCGCAGGAGGCTTTTATGGCTGTGCTGAAGCTCGATCGCGATTCGTAGTTTGTGTGAGGAGGGCGATCGCGCGTGCGATCGTCCCGATCTTGGACGCACGGGTGGCCAGAAACCGGGTTTTTTCACGAAAATCCTTGGTTGTAGCCCATAGAATTGGTAAAAACCCGGTTTCTAGGTGTGGAAGTGCGATCGCCCTAAAGAGCGAGCAAGCCCGTTATAATTAAGGGCATAATTGTTAGTTGAATTTATTCTTATGAATACTCAAATATTACTAAAACCGTCGTCAAAATTAGCTGATGTTTCCTTGACAGTCCTCATAGAAGAATATGATAAACTGGAATCAGTCGATTAAAGGAGAGAGTTGTGTATGATCGCGCAAGTTCAAACGAAAACCTACCAGGCTGAGGAATATCTAGAATTGGAAATCAATTCTGAAGAGCGACATGAATTTATCAATGGGGAGATAATTCTGATAGCTGGTGGCACACCAAATCATAGCGAAATTACGAGCATCTTAAATTCTGTATTGAGAGTAAGTCTCAAGGGTAAACCTTACAGTATTTTTGCATCAGATCAACGGCTTTGGGTTCCGCAGTTTAACAACTATACTTACCCTGATGTGATGGCAGTACCACGCCCGATCGAATTGCAATCTGGACGGACGGACACAATTACTAATCCTGTGCTGATTGCGGAAGTGCTTTCTAAAAGTACCAAAGCTTATGATCGCGATGAAAAGTTTGCGGCTTATCGCAGTATTCCGAGTTTTCAGGAGTATTTATTAATCGACCAATATCGGCTACAAGTGCAGCAATATTCTAAAACTGAAGCGAATAAGTGGATTTTTTCAGAATATAGCTGCGCGGGCGATCTAGTTTCATTAACTTCTATTTCTGTGGAATTTTCGGTGGGAGATTTGTATGAAAATATTGAGTTTAGTGAATAGGCGAACAGTGCGATCGCGGTAAGATATAGTAGTTATCTACGAGAGTATTAGACTCATGAATTTCAATGAATAAGCCGGTTCAACTTCATCTTTTCAATTCAATACCTGAATCCATCCAAAATACTCAATCAAAGACGATTGAGGAGAGGGCAGGAACCTTTACCGACAATATGAAATTGCCTATCCATCGGTGGTTTCGCTATTCTGCGGGATTCTCAGCAGCTTGGGTAGAAAAAGTTATTACAGAGTTAAAACCTCAAACTATCCTCGATCCCTTTGCAGGATCTGGTACTGTTTGTGTCGCAGCAGATAAGCTTGGGATAAATTCTTACGGTATTGAAGCGCATCCTTTCGTTTATAGGCTAGCCCAAGGAAAATTTGCATGGAGTGTACAGATTCATGAATTTTTGGCAGCCGTTAATGAAATTAAATCTTTGGCTGTAAGTCTTCAGCAAGAAATTCCAGACAACATTCCAGTATTGCTAACTAAATGCTACACAAATGAAGCTTTAGTAGACCTTTTCAAAATTAAACAAGCTTATCTTGAAATAGCACCTTCTCTATCTGAAGAATTGCAGTCTATCATTTTTCTCGCCATTTGTGCAATTCTACGTCCATCAAGTCATGTAGGTACTGCACAGTGGCAATATATTCTCCCTAACAAACGCAAAGCTAAGACTTGTGAACCATTCATTGCCTTAGAAAATCAGGTTGCTATGATGCAAGAAGATATGTATCAAATGCAATTTGTTAGTAGATCCAGTCAAGCCATTTTTATTAAAGAAGATGCCAGACATTTAACAAGTATTCCCGATAATTCAATTGATTTAGTGATTACTTCTCCCCCTTATGCAAACAACTATGACTATGCAGATGCTACACGTCTTGAAATGACATTCTGGGGCGAGGTGAATTCTTGGAGTGACTTACATGAGACAGTTCGTAAATTTCTAATCCGTTCAAGTTCACAGCACGTTTCCAAAGAACGACTTAGCTTGGATACTTTGATGGCTGAATCGATTATTTCTCCCATTCGAGATGAGTTGCTCCCTATTTGTCAAGAAATAGAAACGATTCGCGGAACCAAGAGTGGCAATAAGGCATATCACACAATGATTGCTGCTTATTTTACAGATATGGGATTTGTATTCAATGCGCTTCGCCGAGTTGCGACATCAGATGCCAAAATTTGCGTTGTAATCGGAGATTCTGCTCCCTATGGAGTGTATGTTCCCGTTGAGCAATGGCTGGGAAAACTGGCTATTTCAGCAGGATTTAATTCCTGGTCTTTTGAGCATATTAGACAGCGAAATATCAAGTGGAAAAATAGAAAACATAGTGTTCCACTACATGAAGGAAGACTTTGGATAGAAGGTTAGGGTAGAAGGTGAATTTATGGCGGCATCCTCATCACACAAATTTGGGCAGGAACTAGGCAAACTTATTGAAGATATCGTACTTAACGATATTCTCAAACCCAGGCTACAACAGTTTGTACAAACCAAAAAATATTACCTCGATTGGCAGCGGACTCGTCCAGCTAGAAGTGGTCAAAAAGTTACTTGGGAGGACAAATATAAGAACAAACACGATCTAGATTTTGTAATTGAAATCGATGGTAATGATCATCAGCTTGGTACACCTGTTGCATTTATCGAGTGTGCATGGCGTAGATATACAAAACACTCAAAAAATAAAGCTCAAGAAATCCAAGGCGCTATACTACCTATCATTGAGCTTCATAATTTGTCAGCGCCCTTTTATGGTGCGGTATTGGCTGGAGAATTCACAAAACCAGCTTTGAATCAACTTATAAATAATGGATTTGCCATTATTTATATCCCTTATCAAGATGTGGTAGCGGCATTTAAAGCAATTCATTTGGATATTGCATTTGATGAAAAGACCCCAGACCAAGCCTATACTACAGCTTCAAAACAGTTAGCTGTTCTCAGTAGTTCAGATAGAAAAAAGCTTGCAGAGGCTTTGCTCAAAGCTTCAAAACAAGAGGTTGATAAATTTATGGATACGCTGAAAAATAGCCTTGAGCGTTACATTGCCAAAATAATTCTTATCCCGCTTTTTGGTACAAAATACGAGTTTAAGAGCATTGATGATGCACTAATAGAGCTAGACACACTTGACATCGATCGTTCAAGTGGTGATTTTGAAAGGTTTGAAGTTATTGTTGATTACAATAACAAGGATACAATTCGAGCAACTTTTCAGAACAAAGCTTTGCTTGCAGATTTCTTGAGAAAGCTCAAAAGTTGAGATTTGAGATTTGAGATTTGAGGTTCAAATAGGACTTACGCACGGGTGGCCAGAAACCGGGTTTTTTCACAAAAATCCTTCGTTGTCACCGACAGATTAACTAAAAAACCTGGTTTCTTTTTCGGGAGTCCGTAAATCTTGTCAAAAAAAGCATACCTTATTTATTTGCTAATCGATCGCCCCTGATTCCCTAGTTCTCACCAACAAACCATATTTCGGGGCAAAAACCATCGCCAACACAAACAGCAGCGTTTGCAGCACAACAATACATCCGCCCGTCGAACCATCAATGTGATAGCTGATATAAGTTCCCATGACGCTAGAAAATACGCCCGAAGCCATCGCAATTAGCATCATCTGGTCAAAATTATCGCTCAATAAATAGGCGGTTGCTCCCGGAGTTACTAACATTGCTACTACTAAAATAATGCCGACTGTCTGAAGTCCGGCTACTGCTGTCAGTGATAGCAAAGACAGCAAAACGTAATAAAGAAAGGTGATATTTAAACCGATCGATCGCGCGTGAGTAGAATCAAAACAAAACAAAATTAAATCTTTGCGTAAAACTGCCAGCGTCACTAAGGTTATGACACTAATAATTACAGTTTGAACAATATCTGAATCAGAAATGCCTAAGACATTGCCAAATAAGATATGCGTCAAGTCAATCGAACTTCTGACTTTAGAAATTAACACCAAACCAAAGGCAAAAAATCCAGTAAACACTAAACCGATTACCGTGTCTTCTTTGATGCGAGTTTTCGCTTTGATAAAGCCGATCGCAATTACGGAGCCCACACCAAACACAAACGCCCCCACCGCCAAAGGAATATTCAGCACATAAGCAATCACAACCCCCGGCATCACCGCATGGGAAACCGCGTCACCCATCAATGCCCATCCTTTCAAAGTCATGTAGCACGAAAGCGCCGAACAAACAAGCCCGACTAAAGCGCTGATTAAAATCGCTTTTAGCATAAATTCATGCTGCAACGGTGCGGCAAACCACTGAATTAAATCCATTATTTTTTCTCCAAATCGACTTTAGTTAACTGAGATCGGACACCACAATCAATAATCCTATAGGGGCGGGTTCGCGATCGGGTATTAAACGTGCAAACCCACCCAATAACCCTTTGTTGACATTGCTGCAATATCTCAGGTTGACCGACTTTTGGCAGACGAAAAATCGCCAACGGAACCGCCAAAAGTTAGCGAAAGATTTTCCTCTGTAAACACATCAGAAGTATTCCCATAGGCCAGAATGCTGCGATTAATTAACACTACTTGGTCGCAAAAAGTAGTAATAGACTCTAAATCATGGGTAGAAACGAGAATTGTATGTCCTGTTTGACGCAGATCCATCAACAAATCAATCATCATTTTCTCAGTTTTGATATCAACTCCGGCGAAGGGTTCATCCAGCAGCAAAACCGTTGCCTGTTGCGCCAGCGCCCGCGCAAAAAAGGTACGTTTCTTTTGTCCGCCGGATAACTCTCCGATTTGCCGATCGCGCATTTGCCACATTTCCACCCTTTCCAAGCTTTCTCGCACCACTTGTTTGTCGATCGATCTAGGAATCCGCAACAGATTCATGTACCCATAGCGCCCCATCATCACCACATCGCGAACATTCACCGGAAAATTCCAATCTACCTCTTCCGACTGAGGCACATAGGCAACCAAATTGCGTTTTTGTACTTGACGAATGGGCAACCCATTAATTAAAACTCGTCCAGTGTTTGGTTTCACAAACCCCATAATGGCTTTAAACAACGTGGATTTGCCCGCACCATTCATCCCCACCAAACCGCAAATTGTCCCTGCTTTGAGTTGCAGCGAGGCGCTGTGCAAGGCTACTTTACCGTGATAAGCAACAGTGACATTTTCAATATCGATACTGATTTCATCCATCTAATTTTCTCCATATTATGAATTACCTACAGAACTTGCACGCGGTGTTATAAACCAGGTTTAAATCCCCGTTTGTTCAGCCTCGCCGTCAACCATCAACCGTCATTTTTTTAGCTGCGCTGTCAACTGTCAACTGTCAACTGTCAACTGTCAACTGTCAACTATCCTGTAACCCTTTTATCAAAGTATTGACATTGTATTCAAGTAACTTAAGATAGGTTGATGCTGGGCCTTCCGCTGGAGAGAGGGAATCGACATAAAACACCCCGGCAAATTTTGCGCCTGTTTCCTTGGCTACCTGAAGCTGTCCTTGGTTGCTGACGGTACTCTCGCAGAATACAGCAGGTATTTGGTTTGCTTTGACTGTATTAATCACCCGTTCGACTTGTTTCGGTGTGGATTGCTGTTCGGCGTTGACAGGCCAAATATAAACTTCTTTCAAACCGTAATCGTTGGCAAGGTAAGAAAAAGCGCCTTCACAACTTACTATGTAGCGTTTGTCCGGGGGAATGGCTGAAATAGCTTGTTTGAGTTTTTCGTCGATCGCCCGAATTTGTTCACTGTATTTGGCGGCATTTGCGTCATAGGTTGCAGCATTAGCCGGATCGATATTTCCTAAAGCCTTGCGAATATTATCAACATAAATCAAAGCATTTTTGGGCGACATCCAAGCATGGGGATTTGGTTTACCTTGATAGGCATCGCCAGCAATATTAACGGGTTGGACTCCCTCGCTCAAAGTAATGTGAGGAACCTTGGGAAAACTGTTATAAAATCGAGTTGCCCAGCGTTCTAAGCTCAAGCCATTGTCTAAAATTAAATCGGCTTTTTGCCCTCGTGTTAAGTCGCTGGGAGTGACTTCATAGCCGTGAATTTCCGCCCCTGGCTTGGTAATGGATTGAACAGTTGCCTTGTCACCGGCGACGTTCTCCGCCATGTCTGCTAGCACCGTGAAGGTGGTGAGAATAACTTTTTTGTCTTTTCGGGTCGAATCGGTGGCGGTTGGGCTAGAAGCTCGATTTTGATTGGTTGGAGGCTCAACCGTCGTCTGAGTGTTGCACCCGCTGACGCACACTCCCAGCAGCAGCCCCAACCCAATTATCTGATACTGTTTCCAAACGGGAGAGGAGAGGAGGGATAGGGGGAAAGGGCGAGATGGAGTGAAAATTTGAGGATTTTTGGGCATATATTTCAAAATGCTAGCTAAATTTGCCACAGATTACGGCAGACAGCCCGATCGACGATCGCTGATTTTCATAATCTTTTCATTTTTTGAATTTATCACAGAACCCCTAAAAATGAAAGAATTATGAAAAATGTGGTAAATGGGCGATCGCCCAACAGAATCAGTATTTTGTGAAATATCTAAAATAGTGCTAATATCTCGGCAGATCGATCGGCTCTGATGGAGAACAGCCATCAGACGCAAGGGGGAAAGTTCGGTGAAAATCCGGCGCTGTCCCGCAACTGTAATGAGATGATACTAGGATAGTTAAATCTCCGAGTCAGGATGCCCGCCGATTTGTTTACCTGTTGTTTTCATCTGCGAGGTATAGATGATGGTTAGTTCAGTATTTTTAGAATTAATCTGCTGTTGTTGTCGGTTTGTCGATCGCGAATGACAAGGGAATTTTGGATTTTGTGGCAAAAGTTGGAAATTTCTGCCATTCAGTGCTATTAACATATATGCAAGCGCTGGGAAGAATTTCAACCCTCCCGGAAATCTTAAAATTTACCCGATTCTCTCCATGTCGAAGCAAACATCAATTTCTATTTCCAAAGTAACTCGCTACCAAAATGCAGCGCTGAATTACTATTTGGGGCTGACAGATTCGCCCTATCTTCATTACGGCTATTGGAAGACTCTGCCGGTTCCTGCTGATGAACTCACGATCGCACGCCTGCGCAACGCTCAGCAAGCTTACACAGATAAATTGTTAGATTTTATCCCCAAAGAAGTCAAGACTGTGCTGGATGTAGGATGCGGGATTGGTGGAAATGCGGCTTATTTGCTCGATCGCGCTTTTGCAGTGGAAGGACTCGCGCCCGATCCGTTCCAACAACAGCGCTTTCTCAAGTGTACAGGCGATCGCGCCATCTTCCACCTCACCAAATTTGAAGACTTCCAAGCCACCCACTCCTACGATTTGGTTCTCTTTAGCGAAAGTAGCCAATATATGTCTGCTGTCGATATAGCTAAAGGTGCGGCGACTGTACTCAATCCTGGAGGCTACGTACTGCTTGCGGATATGATGCGATCTAATCCTAATTATACAGAAGGAATGTTTTCTAATTGTCATGTTGTCAAAGAGCTGGAAACTGCATTAATGCAAGCGGGGTTTAATTTAGTAAAAGCTGAGGATATTTCCACTCATATTTTACCAACAATTGACCTATATGTCGATACTTTCCGCAGGTATGGACTGAACACAATGATTTATGTTGCGGATTTAATTTCGATCGCAGTTCCGCCAATTCATAAATTCCTGCGTTGGATATTTCGTCGCTGGTTTAAAAAATTGGTGGTTGAAGGATTGGAGGCGAGTCAACTTTTTGAACAGCATCTTTGTTATGAGATTCAACTTTGGCAGTTGATAGAAAAAGATAAACGCGGTTAATAGAAGAATCGGCGGTTGAAACCGCGTCTATACAGACAAAACCCGCCTCCGCGGGTTGAAGAAAAGCCCTTAAAATTACGTTATCTTCTTCAGTCCGCGGAGGCAGACTTGCTTTGTCTAGACGCGGTTTCAACCGCCGTCTTATCTAATTATCAATATATAGCGGTTCTCAAAAAAGTGAGGTATGCCCTATGCCCTATGCCCTATGCCCTATGCCCTATGCCCTATGCCCTATGCCCAGTTGTACCTCATCTTTCTGAGAAAGGCTATATGTCTCAATCAATTCTCGAATTCGATCGCACTTCCTACTCATATCCCTGCGGTTCGCGAGTAGCAATTCAAGATTTAAGCCTCAAAATCCCCGCTGGGAAGCGCTGCGGACTCATCGGTCAAAACGGCTGCGGCAAAACCACCTTGTTTCTGCTAGCAAATGGCTTGTACCAACCGCAACATGGCATGATTAGCTGGGAAGGCGAACCCTTCCGCTACGATCGCAAATATCTCACGCAACTGCGCCAACAAATCGGACTCGTCTTTCAAAATCCCGAACATCAATTAGTCGCTTCCACAGTAGAAGAAGATATCTCCTACGGATTGTACAATCTAGGATTGCCGGAATCTGATATTGCTGAAAAAGTGGAAAAGGCGATCGAGCAATTCAACTTAAGCGAACTCGCCCGCGAACCAATCCATAACCTCAGTTTAGGACAAAAAAAGCGCGTTTCCATCGCAGATATCATGATTCTCAAACCCAAACTCCTGCTGTTAGACGAACCTACCGCCTATCTCGATCCGCGCCACACCAAACAACTCATCGGTTTGCTGCAACAAATCCACGCAGCCGGAACTACCATCCTTTTAGCAAGTCACGACCTCGATTTCATCTACCGCTGGGCTGATTGGGTGTTTGTGATGGATCGCGGAAAATTGATTCTAGAAGGAACACCGGAAACCGTTTTTGCTCAGCGGGATGTCTTGGAACAATTGCAGCTTGGCGTACCGCTGGCGATCGAGCTAATCGACCAAATAAAGGCGATATTTGAGAAAAATGATAACTCAAAAATGCCCGCTTTCGAGGAATTGCAACAACAAATTTTAGACACGCGCCGACGACTTTAATCTTCAACCTGCGGAGGCAGGTTTTGTCTGTATAGACGCGGTTTCAACCGCCGCTTCTTCTGGATTTAGCCTTCATTGGCGGGCAGGATGCCCACCCCACAAGAAAATTAATTTTTTGTGGAACAGGCATCTTGCCTGTTCTTCAGAATAGTGTATTAAGTGCGATCGTACCAACTTTGCAGCGCCAACCGATGAACCTCGCGCCAACTAACATTTTTAAGTCGGGCAATTTCCGCACAATCTTCATATTCCGGCTGCACATTAACAATCGTTTCTCCAGACTTCGCAACTTTTATTTGTACTTCGCCGTATTCAGTTTGAACAGTCTCGAATTCTCGATGTAAAATAGTTCGTTGTTGAGTCGATCGCCTAATACCCAAAGTAGTAGTCTCCCGAAACATCACAGCTTCGCAAGCATCCTGAAATTCGGGATGACAAATCACAGTTAACAGCACACCCAACCGCGATTTTTTCATCACAATAGGCGTAGTAAAAACATCCAGAGATCCGGCCGCAAACAAAGCATCAAAAACATAGCCGATCGCCTGCGGACTCAAATCATCAATTTGCGTTTCCAAAACACAGACTGTTTCTTGCAAATTGGTAATGGCTAATTGATCATTAGTTGAATTCTCCTCTCTTCCTTCTTCCTTCTTCCCTCTTCCTTCTTCCTTCTTCCCTCTTCCTTCTTCCTTCCTACCAATCCAGAGGCGCAAAATATTAGGAATTGCCAGATTACGAGAACCTGCACCCAAACCAATAGTCAGAACCTGCATCAGCGGCGGCGGGCCAAAAGCAGAGGCGAGAGTACAAGCGATCGCAGTACCCGTAGGAGTGCACAATTCGCGATCGATCCCATTGCTATAAACAGGCACTCGGTGAGTTTCCCACAACCGCATCACCGCAGGCGTGGGCACCGCCAACCTACCATGTGCAGCCTTCACCGTACCCCCACCAGTCGGCATCGGCGAAAAGTAAAACTCATCAATATCCAACCAATCCAAACCCAAACAAGTACCGACAATATCAACAAGTGCATCCGTAGCCCCCACCTCATGAAAATGAACCTCATTTGCTGGAATACCATGCACAGAACCTTCTGCATCTGCTAATTTGCGAAATATCTCCAAACTCCACGCTTCCACCCGCGGAGGCAACTTTGCAGAGACAATAATTTGCTCAATTTCTGGCAAGTTGCGATGATGAGTGTGGCTAATTTCTGCCTTTTCTTCGCCGTGACTGTGAGAATGTTCTTCCCCGTGATGATGGTGGTGGTGGTGGTGCCGATTGTCGAAAGTCGGGGATTCCGTTTCCGAGGGATCGAGGGCGGAGTCAGCAGCCGGATTGTTTGACTTTAAAGGCAAATCGGCTGCTAAATCGACATAAAATTTAGTTGCTTGTTGAGTATTGCGGTGGACTAATTCCTCCCGCAATTGGTACTCAGTCGAAATGCCTAGTAAATTTAGTTTGTCAATTAGGTAGTCTAAAGGAACACCAGCGTGGAGGAGAGATCCGATACACATATCGCCAGCAATGCCGGTTGGACAGTCAAAATACGCTATTTTATTCATTATTAGCAATTAATTTTCAACATTGATTGTTTTAGCACATTTCTCGATCGCCCACTTAGCCTACAAAATCTTAACATGGCAATTATTTACGGACTGCATCCAGTTGCACCCCAAAAAGACAGAATCGAGAAGATTGCAAAAGCTCTCAAAGATGGGGCAGTGATGCTTTATCCCACAGATACAGTTTACGCGATCGGCTGCGATCTAAACTCCAAGTCTGCCGTAGAACGAGTCAGGCGGATCAAGCAACTATCCAATGATAAGCCTTTAACATTCCTGTGTTCCTCATTGTCAAATATCACCGAATATGCTGCCGTCAGCGATCAAGCATACAGAATTATCAAGCGGTTAATCCCCGGGCCCTACACATTTGTGCTACCAGCTACCAAGTTAGTGCCCAAATTGGTAATGAGTCCAAAACGCAAAACCACCGGTATTCGCGTTCCCGACCACCCACTTTGTTTTACACTTGTGGAAGCTTTGGGCAATCCGATTATTTCCACATCTGCTCATATTACCACTGATGATGAAGGTGCAGCACCCGTGCCGTCTGAACAAGAAGAAAGCTTTGGCAAAGCTGAATTATTTGACTCTTTTTTAAAGTTAGTAGATATCATTGTCGATGATGATTCCGATCCGGGATATCAAGTTTCTACCATTCTTGATTTGACAGAAAGCGAGCCGATTGTGGTTCGTCGCGGTTTGGGATGGGAAGCCGCCGCTGCTTGGGAACAAGATTAAAATTTGTAGGCTATTGCGATAAACTGTAGGGACACAACAATGTTCATTCATGTCAACAATTGCCTCAAACCTTTGTATCTCTGGTTAGTATCCAAGTCTAGATCCCCCTAAATCCCCCTTAAAAAGGGGGACTTTGAGAATACTCTTGTCCCCCCATTCTTAAGGGGGGCTAGGGGGGATCTGGCCTCGGCGGTAAACAGAAGTTTATGAGTACGTTCGCAGCTAAATTGGACACAAATGAACATTGTTGTGTCCTCTATTTTCCACGATGATCTGTCAGAATCGCAAACAACAAACCTGCGGACAAAACCTAAGCCTCTACCTTAACTCCTTTCCAAAAAGCAATATATCCTGCAATATTTTTAGCAGCATCTTTTGGAGTAGGATAGTACCAAGCAGCATCCTTATTAACTTGTCCGCCAACTTCAACACTGTAATAACTAGCAACACCTTTCCAACCGCAAGTAGTGTGAGTGCTGCTGTCCTTGAAATACTCGCGGTTGATTGCATCCGCCGGGAAATAATAGTTATTGTCTACCATTTCGCACTTGTCGCTCTCGGCCAAAACGGCACCATTCCAAATTGCTTTCGGCATCGGTTTCTCTGCTTAAATTGAGATTCTCAAATATTGTAACTGTATTTGTGCTCAAAAGACCTAGAATAGGGTAGAAGTCAACAACCAACTACTGCAAATGTCAGGGTCGAATCCGCCAACATCTCTCGCGCCCTCATCCCTCGAACAATCCCTCAAACATTTCTTTGGCTATGACTCTTTCCGCCCGGGGCAGCGGGAAATTGTCGAAGCTGCTTTACAACAACGGGATATGATGATTGTCATGCCGACTGGCGGTGGCAAGTCTTTGTGCTTTCAATTACCGGCGCTGTTGAAACCGGGATTGACGGTGGTGGTTTCGCCGCTGATTGCTCTAATGCAAGACCAGGTGGAAGCTTTGCAGGATAATGGCATTGGGGCGACTTTTCTCAACAGCACTTTGAGCGCGATGGAAACCCGATCGCGCGAAACAGCAATTCTCGAAGGTAAAATTAAACTGCTGTACGTTGCGCCCGAACGCTTACTGGGTGAGAGATTTTTACCGTTTTTAGATATAGTAGCTTCTAAGTTAGGAATTTCGGCATTTGCGATCGACGAAGCCCACTGCGTTTCGGAATGGGGACACGACTTTCGACCAGAATACAGACAAATGGAGCGAGTGCGCGATCGATATCCCGACATACCAATTATGGGACTAACCGCCACCGCCACCGAGCGCGTCCGCCAAGACATCATCCAGCAGTTAACCCTGCGAAATCCCTACATCCACGTCGCCAGCTTCAACCGGCCAAATTTATACTACGAAGTCCGCCCCAAAACCAAGCACAGTTTTGCCGAAGTTGTGCAAATCATCCAAAAAAAAGGCGGTTCAGGAATCATTTACTGTCTCAGCCGCAAAAAAGTTGACGAAGTTGCCTACAAATTGCAGCAAAGCGGCATCCAAGCCCTACCATACCATGCCGGAATGAACGATGTAGATCGATCGACGAATCAAACCCGATTCATCCGCGACGACGTACAAGTAATGGTAGCAACAGTCGCCTTCGGCATGGGAATCAACAAACCAGACGTGCGATTTGTAATTCACCACGACTTACCCAAAAACCTAGAAGGATACTATCAAGAATCAGGTCGCGCCGGCAGAGACAACGAACCATCTCACTGCACCTTATTTTTCGGATTCGGCGATGTCAAAACCATCGAATACATCATCGAACAAAAACCCGACGAACAAGAACAAAGAATAGCCCGCCAACAATTACGGCGAGTAATCAACTATGCAGAATCCAGCGATTGCCGCCGCACAGTCCAGTTAAGTTATTTCGGCGATTCATTTCCCGGAAATTGCGGAAATTGCGACAACTGTTGCAACAAAAAACCAGTAGAAGACTGGACACTTGAAGCCATGAAATTTCTTTCCTGCATCGCCAGATGCCAAGAAAAATTCGGCATGAATCATATTATTGACGTGCTACGCGGCTCAAAAAATCAAAAAATATTGCAATACCAGCACAACCAACTTTCTACTTACGGCATTGGCAAAGATAGAAGTCCAGACGAGTGGAAAAGGTTAAGTCGTTCGCTGATAAATCAAGGCTTCTTAGACGAAAAAACAGACGGCTTTCCCATTTTGAAACTCAACGAAAAAAGTTGGGAAATCATGAAACGCCAGCGCACAGTTGAAATCGCCATCGAAGCGCCGCGGGAAGTACAGGGAAGAGTGCGGTCTTTAGCCGTAGAAGTAGAAGGCTTATTTTCCATATTACGAAGTCTCCGCAAACAAATTGCCGACGAACAATTTGTGCCACCTTACGTAGTTTTTGCTGATAGAAGCTTGCGAGACATGGCAGAAAAACGTCCGCAAACTCTCACCGAATTCGAGGAAGTTTACGGCGTTGGCAGCAACAAGCGCGATAAGTACGGCAAAGTTTTCTTAGAAGCAATTCGTACTTTTTGCAAAGAACAAGGATTGCCAACTAGCCCTGTATCTCCTGATGTCGTTAATCTAGCAAATTCTCCATCTTATTCCCAGATGCAAACCTGGGAATTATACCGAAAAGGTTTGACAGTTCAAGCCATAGCAAATGCGCGGGGGATGAGTCCTAATACTATTTCTGGGCATTTGGTAGAATTGATGGATATGGGCCGGGAAGTTGATATAAATTTGTTGGTGGAATCGGAAAGCCAGCAGGCTATCGTCAACGCAATTGAAGTTATTGGAGATGAAAGATTGAGAGCAATTTATGAGTTTTTGCAAGAACGTTATACGTTTGATGAGATTAAGTTTGTCCGCGCTTGGTGGCGGCAAAATTATGTTAGTTTTTAACCGCAGATGTCAGCGGATAAACGCTGATGGACGCAGATTATTGATAGATAGGAAGGGGAAATGAGAATTAAACAAGTAGCTTTTTGGGATCATGTATTAGAGTGGCGTTTTGAACCCATCTATTTTTCTAATCTTGCATTGCTAGTTGGGGTATCTGGGGTTGGCAAAACTCAAATACTTAAAGGAATTTTGCGTTTAAAAGAGATAGCGAATGGTGCTTCGTCAAACGGTTTAGCGTGGGATATCACATTTTCGACAATCAACGATGTGGAGTACCAATGGCAAGGCGAGTTTGAAACAAAAAAAGTTCCTGTCCTAATTCCAGATGAGGAAGACGAAGCCAGTAACTTTAGGATTCTTCGCGAGCATTTATCTAGAAATGGGGATACAATTATCGAAAGAAACTCTACCGAAATCAAGTTTAAAGGAAAGACAACGCCAAAATTATCACCGTTTCAAAGCGCAGTGCAAATTTTAAATCAAGAAGAAGATATCTTCCCTGTTCAGCAGGGTTTTAATAAAGTTATTTACAGTGATAACTATAGCTCTTTCAATGGAGGATTAGCGATACATCACAGGTTAATGTCAATATTTACATCAAGTAAAGTTTCATTAAAAATTAACATTTCATTGGATAGTATTAAAGGAAGTAATTTACCAATACTTCTAAAAATGGCTTTAATAGCCACCGATTATCCAGATGTGTTTGATAACATTAAACGCATATTTAGAGAGGTATTTCCTCAAGTTGAAGATGTTAAAATAGAAGCAGTAAAAGAAAATGATAGTCTATCATTTTCAGGTTATCCCGTGAAAATCAGAGAAAAAGGTGTCAATAATTGGATTTCTCAAAATAACATTTCCTCTGGAATGCTGAAAACGCTAATTCTGATTAGCGAAATCTACTTGTCGCCAGAAGGAACTGTAATTCTGATAGATGAATTTGAAAATGCTTTAGGGATTAACTGTATCGATTTTGTTACCGATTTGCTCATGGAAAATAGAAATATTCAATTTATCCTCACCAGTCATCACCCGTACATTATCAATAATATCAGCATGGAATACTGGAAAATAGTAACCCGCACAGGAGGCGTTGTCACCGTCAAGGATGCGAAAGATTTGAACTTGGGAAAATCTAGGCATCAGGCGTTTACGCAACTGATTAATCTTGAAGAATATAGCGAAGGAATCTTTGTTGAATGAATCTATATTTTTTAGTCGAAGGGATGCAATCGGAGAGAAAAGTTTATCCAGCTTGGTTAAGTCATCTATTGCCTGAATTCACACAAGTTCAGAGTTACGATGAGGTGAAAGACAAAAATTATTACCTGATTAGTGGCGAAGGATATCCATCATTATATGATTTCATTCCTCCTTCGATTGAGGAAATCAATTTAAGCGGAAAATACAACTATTTTGTAGTATGCCTTGATGCCGAGGAAAATACTGTTGCGGAACGACACGCAGAAATTTATGATTTTTTCAATCAGGAAAAACTAGAATTAAAAAATGCAGAACTTGTGCTAATTGTTCAGAATCGCTGCTTGGAAACTTGGCTGCTGGGCAATCGCAATATTTATGCAACACATTCTCAAAAGTTAATACATCCTAAAACCAAACTTTTATTAGATTATACTAAATATTATAATGTTTCAGTTGACTGTCCTGAAAAAATGGGAAAATATTTAGATTTTAATACCCATGCTCAGTTTCATGGAGCTTATTTGAAAGTGTTATTTGAAGCTAAAAACACCACATATTCTAAAAAAAGACCTGGAGATGTGCTAAAGCCATTTTATTTGGAACAGCTATTGAAAAGAATTGAAGAGAAGCCAGGGCAATTGACTACTTTTCGTGATTTTGTCGATTTTTGCAATATAGTTAAATCCAGATTGTAAGATTAAACGGCAACAATTACAGGACTTAGGCAGAACCTCTATATGTAGAACTCAATATAATCTAAATCCTCAATTTTGCTCAGCGCCGACGCAAAACCGGGTTTTTTACTAAAATGTCACGCGATCGCACCGATCGCCCACAAACCCCTTGCTAGTCGATCGAGCGATCGCCCTCTCTTGACTATCAAACAATACATCTTCAGGATATTGACAAACTTTATAAAATGTGTATTTAACTCTCAAATTTTTGTGAAACTAGCTATTTGCCGATCGCCATTCAATCAGGTAGAGTTGTACAGTCCAGACTATAATATCAAAGTGATATAAATGCTTGAATTATCAGCCCTTGGTCTGCTACAGCGGGAACCCCTGCACGGCTATCGGCTAAAGCAACAACTGGAGCTATTTATGAGCAGTTGCATCAGCGTCAACTACGGAGCGATTTACCCGCTGCTGAAGCGGTTGGAAGAGCGAGGCGAGATTTCGGTAGTTTCCGAAGTCGCCGGAGACGGCGGCAATCCGCGCAAAATCTACGGCATTACAGCCCAAGGGCGCGATCTCTGGCGACAAAAAATGCTCGAACACCATCAAGAAAGCTGGGTCAACAGTCGATCGCGCTTCCAAATCAAATTTTTCTTTTTTGGTGACTTAGAAAGCCCAGAAAGAATCAAGTTGCTCGAACACCGCTTGAGAGTTTGCTACCTGCGCCAAGACGACCTAGAGGGCCAACAAACTGAACATGACAATCCCGTTGACTCGTATCAAGCAGCATCCTGGGAAAGGTGTACGGCTACCCTCCAGTTAGAAATCGAGTGGTTGACAGAGCAACTAGCCCAAGAACAACGCGCGATCTCGGCTTGTGCGTGACTGACTCCCCAACCTCCCCTGAATCCGGCGACTCAAGTGAGAAAATCCCTCCCACTCACCCACTCAAGTGAGTCATAAGGAGGATGTCTAATCTCAGTGGCACATCATAACTTTTGAGAGATAACAAACAACTTTCCTAAAAATAATCGCGGCCCGGCTTGGCTAACTGCGATCGGACTAAAGCCAAGCACATCCCCCGATTAAAAAGACGACTTGTCCTTATTCCATTCTGTTTAAGATGGCTTGTCCTTATTCCCTAAGCTAGGTGGAGCAAAGATGCCGCCAAACTCTAGGTAAGTCAGTTGACAGTTGACAGTTGACAGTTGACAGTTGACAGCTACCTCTACCTGGAAGCAAGAGGATTGGAGTAATGAATAGTCTTCTTTTAATTTCTCCCTACAAGAGAGGGGCTTTAAACCAATTCTTTCTGATAAAAAAAATTAGTGGTGTTGATAATGAGTTATCCTAAATCCCCTGAATCCGTCGTTGAAACTGAAGACCAAAAATCTACTACACCGGAACTGCACCCAATCGATGCAGACAGCTATCAACCGCAGGATTTTGAAATTGTTGACGATCGCCCCCTCCCTGTTGCTAAACCGCGATCGCGCTGGCCCCTAATTGCCGCGCTCGCGATCGGCACAGCAGGCGCAGGTTACGGCTTGTACTCATGGCAATCTAGCCATAATCGCCCACCACAGGCAGCAGCAAATCAACCCAAAGGCATACCAGTCAAGCTGGCAGCCGTTAAAACCAGCTCAGTCCAAGATGCTTCGGAATTTGTCAGCAGCCTAGAAGCCAAGCGTTCTGTACAAATCAAACCCCAAACAGAAGGGCTAGTCACGCAGATTTTTGTCAAATCCGGGGACTCGATCGAAACAGGACAAGCCATCGCCCGGATCAAAAGCGACAGCGCCCAAGCTCAATTAAGACAATCCCAAGCCAGCCTGCTCGCCGCTCGATCACGCTTAGCCGAATTGCAAGCCGGAACCAGGCCAGAAGAAATCGCCCAAGCTCAAGCCCAGGTAGCCCAAGCCCAAGCCAACCTAGCTCAACTGCGATCGGGCAATCGCCCAGAAGAAGTTGGCCAAGGCCAAGCCCGCGTCGCCCAAGCCCAAGCCAACCTAGCCGATGCCCAAAGCGGAACTCTGTTAGAAGACATCGCCCAAGCCAGAGCCCAAATAGAGGCAAGCAAAGCCGAAGCACAGTTAGCCAGCCAGCAGTTGGCCAGATATCAAGCATTGGCAAAAGAAGGCGCAGAGTCACAAAACACCCTCCAGCAATACATCCAAAAACAAACCAGCGCCCAAGCCAACCTCCGAGAAGCTCAAAGGCGGTTGGATCAGCGCCAAAAAAACAGGCAAACCCAGATCCAGCAGCGCACAGCAGCCTTGCAACAGCAGCAGCAAGCCTTGCGGCAATTGCAAAACGGTGCGCGCCCAGAAGAAATAGCCAAAGCCGAAGCCGAAGTCGCACAAGCCAAGAGCAAATTAGCCCAGTTAGCCAACGGCACTCGCCAAGAGCAGATAGATCAAGCCGAAGCGCAAGTTGCCCAAGCTCAAGCCCAAGTGCGCGGCTTTGAAATACAACTGCAAGAAACTGCTGTCACCGCGCCCTTCGCCGGAGTCATCGGCGACATACCTGTGAAAGTGGGTGATTACTTGAAAACAGGTGACCCGATCGCCACTTTGACAGAGAACAAATTGCTCGACTTGCGGTTATCAATTCCTTTAGAGCGTCAGCCTCAATTACGCTTGGGGCTGCCCGTAGAAATGCTGGATAATCAAGGCAAGGCGATCGCGAGCGGTCAAATCAGTTTCATCTCCCCAAACGTCAGCGCCAATTCCCAAACAATCTTAGCTAAAGCCACCTTTCCCAATCCCAGCGGCGAACTGCTCAACCTGCAATTTGTCAAAGCCAAAGTCATTTGGCAAGAAAAGCCGGGAATTTTAGTTCCCGTCATCGCAGTCACTCGCTTGGGCGGGCAAACGTTTGTCTTCACAGCTCAAAAACCGGAACAGCCAAAACCTGGAATGCCACCTTTAATCGCGCGGCAAAAGCCAGTGAAATTGGGAACCATTCAGGGAAATAATTATCAAGTTATTGAAGGTTTGCAAGCCGGAGAAAAAGTGATTGTCGCAGGCATTCTCAACTTGACTGACGGCGCTCCAGTTACTGCTCAAGAGCAAGCTGTTGGGGAAGGGGAAAAATTACCAGTGGGAGGGAAAAATTAATTTCTGCATCAGGATTTACAGAATTTTGAAGATTAATAGGATTGAATTGAAGATGACTAAAATTAATCCTGTTCATCCTTTAATCCTTAAATTCCGATCGCTCGTAGGGGCGGGTTTAGCGTAGGATATATGAGATCAGCCCGAAGATGAAGGCAAAACCCGCCCGACCCATTTAATGTTTATTTGTACCCACCTACTTACCAATTACCAATTACCAATTACCAATTACCAATTACCAATTACCAATTACCCAAATAATGTTTGCAGATTTCTTTATTAAACGACCAGTCTTTGCTAGCGTATGCGCCTTAATTATTGTTTTGGTAGGCGCAATCAGCATTCCCACATTGCCGATCGAGCGCTTCCCCGACATTAGCCCCACCCAAATCAACGTCACAGCCAACTATAGCGGTGCCAATGCTGAAGTTGTCGAAAATGCGGTAACAAACATCCTAGAAAGGCAAATCAACGGCATTGAAGGACTGAAATATCTAACTTCCAGTAGCACCAACAGTGGAACTAGCACCATTACAGCCACCTTTGATAGTTCCCGCGACAAAGATATCGCCGCCGTCGATGTGCAAAATCGAGTTGCAGTCGCTCAACCACAACTGCCAGATGCCGTACAACGCACAGGAGTTACAGTTACAAAACAATCTAACAGCCTGCTGCTGGCTATAGGATTATTCACCGAAAACAAAGAATACGACACCATATTTTTAAGCAACTACGCCGACCTCTATTTAGCAGATACTTTAAAAAGAGTAAAAGGCGTGGGCGACGTGCGAATTTTTGGGGAAAGACGCTATGCTATGCGCCTGTGGATCGACCCCAATAAATTAGCGGCTCGTAATCTAACAATGCAAGATGTAACAAGAGCAATTAACGAACAAAACTTGCAAGTTGGTGTAGGAAGAATTGGTCAAGAACCCGCCCCAGAAGGGCAAATGTATCAGATTGATTTAAGTGCAGAAAGCCGTCTCAAAAGCCCCACAGAATTTGAAGAAATTGTTATTAAAAACGAAACAAATGGAACTTTAGTTAAGTTAAAAGATGTTGGTAGAGCCGAATTAGGAGCAGAAAATTATAACTCTTTTCTGCGATTTCGAGGTAAGGACGCGGTGGGTTTAGGAATTTACCAATTGCCCGGAAGTAATGCTCTAAATGTTGCCAATTCCGTCAAAACAGAAATGGCAAGATTAGCTAAAAACTTCCCTCCAGGGGTGATACATAGAACCGCACTAGATACGACTCAATTTGTCCAAGAGTCAATGGCAGAAGTAATCAAAACTCTGTTTGAAGCAGTCTTGCTAGTGGTAATAGTAATTTTTGTTTTCCTGCAAGATTGGCGCACTACGATTATTCCCACCATCACAATTCCCATTTCCTTGATTGGGACATTTGCCTTTATCAAAGCATTCGGCTTTACGATTAACAGTTTGTCTCTATTTGGTCTTACCTTAGCAACAGGTTTAGTGGTTGATGACGCGATCATCGTAGTCGAAAATATTGACCGCCTAGTCCGCCAAGGTATGAATGCCCGCCAAGCAGCTTCCGAGTCAATGCGGGAACTTTTTAGTGCTGTAATTGCCACTTCCTTAGTATTGATGGCCGTGTTTGTACCCGTGGCATTTTTCCCTGGGACAACGGGAGCACTCTATAAACAATTTGCCTTAACAATTGCTTTTTCCGTTCTGCTTTCTACCTTTATGGCGGTTACTCTTACTCCCTCACTTGCCGCTATATTACTGCGCCCAGGTAAGAAGTTTGGCGGCCCGTTGGGTTGGGTGTTTAACCGGATTAATATTTTTCTGGATTGGATGCAAAAGAAATATAGAGATTCCTTAATATTCTTAACACGATTTAAAACCGTTGTCACCCTGTTGTTTATTGCTTCTCTGGGATTCACAGCTTGGCTTTATTTATCAGTACCGACTGCATTTATCCCAGAGGAAGACCAGGGCTATTTTCTGACAATTATTCAAGGGCCTCAAGGCGTTTCGCTGCAATACACTCAGCAGGTGATGGACGAAGTTGAAAAAGAAATCCTCAAAGTTCCTGAAGTTGTGGGGACTTTTTCTGTAGGTGGCTTTGGTTTTAGTGGTAACAGTTCCAATCAGGGGATTATATTTACTACCCTTAAACCCTGGAAAGAACGTCACGGAGAAGAGCAAACTGTACAGGCGATTATTGGTCAATTGCGGGGTAAGTTTTTCGCGATTCCAGAAGCTAGAATTTTCCCTGTGAATCCGCCGGCTATTCAAGGTTTAGGTCAATTTGGAGGTTTCCAATTTCAATTGCAAGACCGCAAAGGTAACAGCGGTTTAGATTCTCTGGTTGAGGCGATGGGTGGAATTTTAAAGCAGGCGAATCAGACGCCGGGATTGCAAGCGGTATTTAGTACGTTTGCTGCGAATACGCCTCAGTTAATTGTGGAAGTTGACCGCAATCGAGCTAAGGCTCTAGATATTCCCATTAATGATGTTTTCAGTACGTTACAAACGGCTCTGGGCTCTCAGTATGTGAATGATTTTAATCTACAGCAGCGCAATTATCGGGTGTATGTTCAGGCGGATAAACAGTTTCGTGATAACCCTGAAGATATTAGTAAGTTGTATGTCCGCTCTGGAAAGAATGAAATGATTTCTTTGAGCAATTTGGTGAAGATAACTCCGGTGGTGGGAGCGCAAACTGTTAACCACTACAATTTATATAGGTCAATTGAAATTAGTGGCTCTCCGGCTCCGGGATCGAGTTCTGGACAGGCGCTAAAATCGATGGAAAAGGTGTCGGCTCAAGTTTTGCCGTCGGGTTTTGGGTATGAATGGTCGGGGAGTTCTTTAGAAGAAATTGAGTCTGGGGGTCAAGCGCCGATTATTTTTGGTTTGGGGCTGGTTTTTGTGTTCTTGGTTTTGGCGGCTCAGTACGAGAATTATGTCGATCCTTTCATTATTTTGCTGGCGGTTCCTCTGGCGATTTTAGGTGCACTTTTAGCTCAGTCGTTGCGGGGTTTGGCGAATGATGTTTATTGCCAGATTGGTTTGGTGATGTTGATTGGGTTGGCTAGTAAAAACGCGATTTTAATCGTGGAGTTTGCTAATCAGTTGCGGGAGCGGGGATATCCAATTGCTAAGGCGGCAGTTGAGGCGGCTCAAGAGCGTTTGCGACCGATTTTGATGACTTCTTTATCATTTATTTTGGGGATTGCTCCCCTAATTAACCCGGAAGGTGCGGGGGCGGCAAGTCGCCGATCGCTGGGGAATGCGATCGCGGGCGGGATGGTTGTTTCTACGTTCTTGAGTTTGTTTATGGTGCCGGTGCTGTATGTGGTGGTTGTCTCGGCTCGCGATCGCTTTACGAAACGCGATCGCCCGCAAAATCCGCCCCATGATGACACAAATTTGGACGGGAAAACGGCTCCTCGCGAGGAGGTTGAACGCGATCCAGTAGCGCCACTTTAACCGCCAGATCGGCCATGAGAGGAGTGTTCCAAAGGGTGAATGGAATCAGGCAGCAAACAAACGCTACTTTTCCTTTCACACTTGGCAAGATTTGGCAGATTTAGCTAATAATTGCGCTCTGGTAGGATTGTCAAATTGTGAAACTTAAAGATAAACTAGAAATTAAAAAGTACCTTAAATCATGCAAATTACGATCGACCTTCCCGACAATCTGCCCCTGACTGAAGCCGATGTGCGACTCGAACTCGCGATCGTACTTTATCAACAACACAGCCTCAGTTTAGATAAAGCCGCTCAACTCGCTAAAGTTTCAGTGGACGACTTCTACCAACTATTAATTAGCCGCCATATCGTCACCCGGCCAGCAGATCCCGATGACGAACCTGCCGAACTCATACTAGCCAGCCTCCGCAACTCCATGCAGCAAGTTAAAGAAGGCAAAGTTCATCCTATTTCTGAACTCTGGGATGGCATAAATGACTGACAAGTTCATACAGGAGGATGTTCTCCCATTGCATAGAGAATACGTCGTAGATTAACTAAACCTGCTCGATTTAAGCGTAAAATTTCAACAGTAACCCTTCCTATGGTTGTCAAACCAATAATTAGAGTATAATCTTGATTCCAACTCAAATGTTCTTGCCAATTTTGTTGTCGGGGATGATAAATATCGACCGTAGATCCAGTCATGGGATCTTTACCTTCAGTTTTGTTATATTTATAGTTGTTACATCCTTGACAGGATAATGCTAAATTATCAAGCTTGCTGTCACCACCTTTACTTAAAGGTTGAATATGCTCGATAGAAAAACTGTGGGTAGCAAATTTTTCCTGAGAATAGCAATATTCACAGCAATTTTTTGCTCTTGATCTAACTTCTTGTTTGAGTTGAAGAGTAAGTTTGCTATCAGTCATTATTAATTGGTTTGAGCCCCATTTGTGTAATTAAATTGGCAAGAGAAACTTGACGTGTTTGAGCTAACTGAGTTAAATATTCTAAGCGTTGAGCTTGATATTTTTCTACTTGCTCAGTTGATTCTAAGAGTTGTTGATACTCTGATTCTGTTAAAGTTTCTCGATCGCGCTTGTCAATTAATGCTTGATATAAATGTTGCAATTCTTCAGGCAAACCTTGATTAATTTTTAGCAATAATTCAGACTCTTGTGTTGGCAAACTAGGAGCAATACTTTTAGCACGTAATTGAAGGACTTGCTCGATAAATTGCTCTAATTCATGTTGACTTAATTGCTGAACGGCTTGAAGTAAATCTAAGGCTGAGATTTGGGCTTCAATTTTAACAGTGGGCATGATAAGTAAACAATTGTATTTGAGATTTCTGGGTATCTCGATTGTAACAAATCGCCTAAGTGTTTGGTGGTTCCCACTTACAGATAGAGTCTGGCGAAAGAGGACAAGTCTTGGGTGCGATCGGATTTCTGCTGAGGTCGAGTTTAGTCAGGTTAGTCAAGGATGCTAGCGGTTTGATATCGCCGATTTGATTGTCGCTGAGGTCGAGTTCAGTCAGGTTAGTCAAGGATGCTAGCGGTTTGATATCGCCGATTCGATTGTCGCTGAGGTCGAGTTCAGTCAGGTTAGTCAAGGATGCTAGCGGTTTGATATCGCCGATTCGATTGTTGTAGAGGAAGAGCTCCGTCAGATTAGTCAAGGATGCTAGCGGTTTGATATCGCTGATTCGATTTCCGTTGAAAAAGAGCATAGTCAGGTTAGTCAAGGATGCTAGCGGTTTGATGTCCCCGATCTGATTTCCGCTGAGGAAGAGTACAGTCAGGTTAGTCAAGGATGCTAGCGGTTTGATATCGCTGATTCGATTGTCGCTGAGGAAGAGTACAGTCAGGTTAGTCAAGGATGCTAGCGGTTTGATGTCCCCGATCTGATTGCTGTCGAGGTCGAGTACAGTCAGGTTAGTCAAGGATGCTAGCGGTTTGATGTCCCCGATCTGATTGCTGTCGAGGTCAAGTACAGTCAGGTTAGTCAAGGATGCTAGCGGTTTGATGTCCCCGATTTGATTTTTTTGAAGGTTGAGCTCCGTCAGGTTAGTCAAGGATGCTAGTGGTTTGATGTCGCTGATTTGATTGTTGATGAGGCC